>CP048470.1:1225000-1825000 GCA_025559845.1 Agrobacterium tumefaciens | reverse complement strand
CTGCATTCGAGCAAGCCCAGGCCTTGTTGGCGAAGATCGGCGAGAACGCCTCGCAGAACGGACGGTCGAAACCGGCGTTGTGAGCAATGATCAAATCTGCGGGATCAATCAATGACTGCACCGCCTGCAAGTCTATAACTTCGCCCGCAACCATTTCATCGGTGATACCAGTCAACTTCGTGATTTCGGCGGGAATGGAGATGCTCGGCTGCTGCAATCCGCCGTAGATACCCGTGACATCGCCGACTGCACCGTGTTCGTCGAAAGTGAAAGCGATCAGCCCGATCTCGATAATCTCGTTTTTACGGTGGCTGAGGCCGGTCGTCTCCGTGTCCAGGATCACGCCCTTCAGAGGAAACTCGGAACGGGCATTGGCAGCAGTCTGCCGGGGTTCGAGTTTCTTCAGGATGCGGTACCGGCCGGTTGCGGCCAGGTGCGCAACCATATCACCCTCGTCCATGACTGCGGCGGCGGTTGTTTTTTTTACCCTGCCCTCGGCGGCAGGCTTTCCCCGCACCGGTATCTGGTCATCTGAAAACATATCGAACTGTGTTGGCACGCCTAGCATTTCCTGTCGCATCGTAGGAGACCTCTATCACGCCAACACGCCGACGTCATTCCTGCTGTCTGACGGGATCAGCCCGGGATTGGTGCGCCGGTTGGATCAGGAGGGCCGTCGAAGAAGAGATAAATCGCGGCGATTCTTCCGTTACGAGCGACGATGAAATCCGTGCCGGCATAAGAGGGCTTTTCACCCGGTTCTCCCGCAACCCATCTCACCCGACCCGCCTGTTCATGCAGAACCTCTGCGGCGGATAGTGTCTGATATCGGAATGTCGGATGCGCGGCGCGAATGACACCGGCGATTCGTACGATCTCATTGCGACCGTGATAAATCCCATGCGGCTCGATAAAGACCGCATCCTCGTGAAGGATCTCGTCGGCAACTTTCTGGCGGAGGGCGTCATCGCCCTCCCCAAAAAGCTCCTGAAGATTCCGTTCCAGCAGTGCAGCGATGTCTGCCATTGTGGTTCTCCTTGGAGACAGAGCGTCAAATCTGGACTTGGCCACCGTCGACAAACAGCTCCACACCGTTGACGAAGGACGCATCATCCGATGCCAGGAAGAGGACTGCCTTGGCGATTTCGTCCGGTTGGCCGACCCGACCTGCAGGAATGAGGCTTGCGAGGTAATTCTTTGTGTTCTCGGCGCTTTCACCGTTACCGAACAATTCGTTGAGACCAGCCGTGTCCGTTACTCCCGGGCTGACGGCGTTGACGCGAATGTGGCGATCTTTCAGATCGAGTATCCAGTTGCGGGCGAAATTACGGACGGCAGCCTTTGTTGCAGAATAGACGCTGAAGGCCGGTGTGCCGGAGATGCTCGTCGTGGAAGACGTCAGAATGATCGAGGCACCATCCCGCAACAGCGGTAGCGCCTTTTGAACCGTGAACAACGTCCCCTTGACGTTGGTATCGAATGTCTTCTGGTAATGCTCTTCGGTGATTGCACCAAGCGCTGCCATCTCGCCACCGCCGGCGTTGGCGAACACAACATCGATGTGCGAGTGCTTCTGCTGGATTGCATCATAAAGCCGATCGATATCTGCCAACTTGCTCATGTCAGCCTGCACACCGATCACGCGACCGCCAATTGCCTTTACAGCGGCATCAAGCGCATCCTTGCGACGACCCGTGATAAAAACTGACGCCCCTTCCTCTACGAAGGCTTTTGCGGTTGAGAGACCGATACCGCTCGTGCCGCCTGTCACGACCACGACCTTGTTTTCAAATTTCTTGCTCATTGTCTTGTTCCTTCTTGACGGCCCCGTTGCCGTTGGAGAGAACATGGCAGCAGAACGCTGGCTCAAATAGACGGCATTTTTACGACTCAGCGTTCCATATGTAGAACGATAATGCGGACTGATCTGAACGACCTCGTTTATTTCGCCGAAGTGGTGAACCATGGCGGCTTCGCGGCTGCAGGCAGAGCCCTCAACGAACCAAAGTCGAAGTTGAGCCGGCGGGTCGCGGGGTTGGAAGCGCGTCTCGGGGTCCGTCTGATTGAACGATCCAGTCGTCGTTTTCGCGTAACCGACGTCGGGCAGTCCGTTTATGCGCGATGCAAAGCGATGCTGGCGGAGGCAGAACGTGCGGAAATATTGGCTGCAGAAGCGAAATCAGAGCCGCATGGCCTGATTCGCATGAGTTGTCCGACCGGCTTGGTCGAGCCTATTTCCGATCTTGTGAACCAGTTTCTGGTGCAGTACCCAAAAGTACGCCTACAACTGGTCGCCATCGACCGCCCTGTCGATTTGATCGAAGAACGGATCGATGTGGCACTGCGTGTCCGTACCTCGCTCGACAGCGACGCATCCCTGACGATGCGATCGCTCGGAAACTCGATCCGCATTCTTGTCGCAAGTCCGCAGATGGCGAGCCGCATTGGCGATATAAAGCAGCTTGCAGGTCAGGCGACACTCTCAACGACCGATGATCAGGCCGAAGTTAACTGGTTTCTGGAGACTGACGATGGCCGCACAGATACACTTCGCCATGAACCACGTATCGGCTGTACGGACTTCAATGCGGTCAGGGCAGCGGCGATAGCGGGGCTGGGTGTAGCTCTGCTACCTGATCACACATGCCGACAGGCCCTCGACGAGGGCAAGCTCGTTCGGGTGCTGCCCGCATGGCGCGGGATGACGGGACTTGTTCACCTCGTCTTTACGACCCGACGTGGCCTTCCACCCGCTGTGCGCAAATTCATCGATGCTTTGGCCGCAAATTTCCCGAAAGACGCGTTGGCGTGATGAAACACCTGTCAGGATAGAAAGACTATCAGAAGCCTGCTTCACGGAAAAGAACCATCAAGACACGCCGCCACATGCGCTCTGCAAAACTGACACCTTCGCCATGAAGCAGCATGACGCCCTGAACCGAGCGTGGCGGTACGAAGATGTCACCATCAATTGTGGCAACAACGGCATATTGCGCTGAGACTGGCACCAGGCGTTGTCTCTTTCCTTCTGACGCAACATGGACAGCGATAGCGCCGTGGTGCTGTGAAGAGAGTTGCGGAACCTCGATTTCCCTTGCCCCGGCTTCAGCAATGGTCGCCAGTGTTACGGGCAGTTTCGGCTGAGATACGTCATCCGGCACAAACCAGCCAGCCGCATTGGGCGACAGTCGCGCACTGTCGTTTCCGGCGACATATCCGCGAGCCACTGAGCCTTGGCCGGAGGAAAGAAAGGCGATCTGCTCCGCACGGCCAACCCATTGTTCGGGCAAAATTTCCGGATTGACGTCTGTAATCATCCCGTCGAACGGTGCCCTGACGACGAGAGCCGTTCGGCGTTCTTCAAGTCCGCGCTTTCGGGCCAGCGAGCTGCCAAGTTCGCTCTCAATAACGCTGCGCTGCGCAAGATCGTCAGCGTTGGCGGCAACTCGCGCCAAACGGGAACGCGCAAGCTCAATTTCGACCTCGGCAATCTTCAATTCTTCACTGATCTGCGGCGCATCGATGACAAACAGGACATCTCCTGCTTTCACCGCCTGTCCAATAGAAACATCAAGCCTTTCAATCCGTCCCGGTTCCTGAGGATAGAGCCGCAGGAACTCCTGCGGATAGATGACGGAAGGTGCGGTGACACGGGTGGAAAGCGGTAAAAAGGCCAGCGCCACCAATAATCCGAGGATTGTAACCGTCACGTAAGTTCGACGGCTACGAAAAATGTCACTGCGCATGGCCCACCACTCCTTCATTTCCATGAAAACGGGGCGAATGATGAAGAAACCGATCTCGACGACGAAAAGCAAAATGCCGACAAGCTTGATGGTGAAGTGATAGACCAGAACCGCAATGCCGAGATAAAGGGCCAGCCGGTAGATCGCCGTCGCGATCGCATAAAGGGTCAGCGTGACATCAAGCGCGGGCGGAAAGACTTCAGGTGCCGGGTGGCCAGGCTTGAACAGGAAGTCCCGCAGGCGCCACCGCATATGCCGGAAGCTCCGCGGCTGCAGGTTTTCCACGCCAAGCAAATCCGCCAGAATGTAATAGCCATCGAAGCGCATGAACGGGTTGAGATTGACCAGCAGGCTCAAAACGACACCCGTCGCTGCCAACACGAAAAGTGCGCTGCGCAAAGGCCCATCCGGTACGAACACCCATCCAAGCAGTGCGTAGGCCGCCACCGTCAATTCTACCAGCATACCGGCGGAATCGATTCTCAACCTCTGCCACCGTGACTTCAGTTTCCACGCATCGCTGACATCCGTGTAAAGCAGTGGCACCATCACCATGAATGCAACGCCCATGGTCGGAATGCGGCAACCGAAACGATGTGCCACATAGGCATGCCCCAGTTCATGCAGGCATTTGATGAAGATCACCGAAAGGATGGAGATTACGGCACCTTCAAGCGAAAACACGAAGGGGAACGTGCCGACGAAAGCATCCCATTGGCGAGATACGAGATAAAGACCAATCAATCCCGCGAAAGCAGACACACACCAGAATGCACGACTGAAGAGGAACCCGATATACGGCCATGTCGCGCGGATAAACCGCTCAGGCCTGACGAGCGGTATCTTGAAAAACAGATAGTTGTGAATGAGGCGCATGAATATCGAATGTCGTGGCTGCGCCTTCTGGTGCAAAGCCCTCCACCCGCCCCGGGTCGGCTGAACCAGCAGCAGATTGTGCTCCAGCATACGCACGATCGTCCCGATATCGTCTTCCGACATCCGCTCGATAAAGCGGGCATTCACGGTCTTGAGCAGAGTTCCGACTGTACGGCTCATATTCCAGAACCGCAGCACCTCGAACATCTCATACGTGATCCGGAAAAAGCGGTTCCGGATTGGATCGAAGATCACCCAGGCGGGTGCCCCGGAATAACTTGCCCCCACCCTGACGATCTGTAGATCCTCACGCAGGATCGGCAGCGGCGCATCGGTGGGCTGAGCGGTAATCATAAGCCGAACCGTTGGCGAATAACGGAGATTGGTTTCCGGAACAGGTAGTAGGCCAGCGCCACCTTATCGCCACTGATCTGCGCGGTTCCACGAATACCAAGCCGCATACCGGGCTTGTCACCATCCAGGGCGGCATAGATGCGATAGGCCAGCACGTCACCTTCCACCATGCGAGCCTCAAAAGAGACGGCCTCAACTGTAGCCTTGGCCGGTTTCAACGGATCTGAATCGAGAAAGGCACGGACCTTCGCTCCTTTCGAAACCGCAATCGCGTCTGCAACCGGCACATCAATCCGTAGCTGCATGCGCGTCGGGTCTGCCACTTCCATGATGCGTTCGCCCGTTGTGACCGGACGCCCGATCCAGTCGCGCCGGTCGGTGTAGATTGCAATCCCATCCGATGGCGCCCGCACGTCCGAACGCTCCAGCATATCGCCGGCATAGTTTCGTTTTGCGGCGGCAACCGTTAGCTCGCTTCGGGTAATAGCAAGATCTGCCCGCAGTTTCGGATCGGAAACCGCGCCTTGTGTGACCTGCATCAGCTTCGCCTCGGCGACACGCACGTCCTGCTCTGCCACAGCGAGTTCGTTGCGCAGCATGACGTCAGACATTTTCAGAAGCGGTTCGCCTTGCCGAACCATCTGATTGGGATTGACGATGATGCTCTCAATCACACCATCCATTGGCGCCGCAATGATGCGAGGGGAAATAGGCGCCACTTCAACCGGCGCTAAAACGGTGAGCGGAACGGGGTAGAAACCGAGAGCGATAGCAGCAATCAGCGCCGCACCGAGTAACGGTTTCATCCTGACCCGACGTTTCAGGCGACGTTTGCCGGAAAGCGCTGCCCAGGCGTGCGAATAGGTTGCAGCCAGCCGTCGTGGAATGGTCAGCTCCGGCTCGTTCCAGGGGACTTCGCGGGCGATCAGCATGCCGCCGAACACCGTGCCGTCGCGAAGCTGAAACGGCAACCAGGCCATGAAACGGCTGGGATAGGTTTTATGCTCCTCATCATTCAACGGGCAGAACGCCGGAAGCGCAAAATCACAAACGTCCTTGAGACCTCTGTCGTTGCGAAGATTGCTCACGATGGCCTCAATCCAGCGGATACGAGGCGAGTTGCGATCAATGCCGCTCACTGACGTCGCTGCCTTGACCGCAAGGTTCTTTTCAGATCCGGCCAGAACAAAAACCTGGCGGCACTTGGCAATGTGGATTGTTTCGTTGGCAATCAGAAACGCCAACTCGCCAACGGTTTCCACATGCCGTGCTTCCGCTTCAATACGCAAAAGCAGTTCGTATGCCCTGGACGCGGCCTGTCCCGCATCTGTCGTGATGCGTTGGGATGAAGCAGCCGTCGCCTTGATCTCTCGTTCCATCCGTTACTCCCCGGGCACGGGGTTGAATTTTGTCGCCCCGCTCATTCCCGGCAAAATTCCTTTTGTATCGCCGGAAAACCGCCCCGTTACCTTGACCGTCTGACTGACAGGGTCAACGGTTGCAGCGATCCGGGCAACTTCCGCCTTTTTCTGTTCGCCGGTCTCATCGATCGCGATGGTGAACGGCGCTCCAGGTTTCAGCCATCGTAGCCAGGGAGAGGGCAGAAGCGTTTCAATCTCGAGATCTCCAGTGCTGACGACCTGCATAAGCGGTTGATTTTGCTCCGGTATTTCGTGCTCATTTGCGCGCATGAAAGCCACGCGACCATCGTAGGGGGCCCTGATGACACAGCGTGCCATCTTGCTTCGAAAGGCTTCCAGTTCCGCCGCCGCCTGGTCTGTCTTTGCCTTGGACAAATCGACCTCGTAGGAGCCGACGGCCTTTGAACGTGCGAGACGCATATTGTTTTCATGCGTGATTGTTTCGGCCCGAAGCACGGCTTCCGCCGATTTCACCTGCGCTTCGAGGTCGCGGCAATCGAAGGCGGCCAGAACATCACCTTTGGAGAAATCCTGGCCCTCGCGAAACGGCAGAGAAACGATCGGAAGGCTGAGGTCCGTGCCAATCATTGCCTGATTGACGGCTTTGACGATACCTCGCGACGCCGTGCCGTCATCCTGCGCATAAGCAGGATGACCACCTGGCGTTACAGTCGCGATTGCAAGAACAAGACCCAATACATTCCATGTCTGCACGTCGTACCTCCCTCACGCCGTCAGCGGTGCCCGCTATTTGGCGGTGGCCACCTCTATCTTTGCGGGACCACCGGTATCGGTCCACATTGTCCTGAGTTGCAATGCCATCTGGTTTATGCTCGAACTTGTAGACAGCCCGGCCGGGAACGGGTCTACGCCAAGGGAGGCATAGATGTTGGCGTAGGCATTCTGCAGATCGGCATAGGCCATATCGAGCTTGGCATCGGCAAGAAGTGCGTTCATTTCCTCACGGATGAGGATCTGCTCGCTGGTCTTCTGGGCGTTGGTTTCATCGCGTACCTGCTTGAGGATGCGGTGAGAGACGTTGGAGAGCGCTACCGCCGTGCCATAAGATTTGTTGAGGTGGGCATAGCGCGTGCGGCTGATGTGAACCTGCGTCATGATCGCCATAGCAACCGACAATGCGCGCGCGTCCAGAACCTCTTTCTCCGCCTCGATCTTCTTGTTGACCGCCGGCATGCTGGCAAGCTTCATCGCATTGAAGCTGACCTTGGCGCCCCATGACAGCCAGTCATTCGTGGCAATGAATTCGTTGGAATCGTAGTTTGCTCCAGCATAGACGTTGAAGCCTGGCAGGATTTCCAGAAGGGCAGCATTGACTTCCTTCTCGTTGATCCTCGTGCGGTACGCAACTTCACGCATCTCCGGTCGGTTCTCCACCGCGATACGGAACATTTCCGGCATATTGTCCGGCACCGTCAGACGGGTCGAAGCGCGTTTTGGCACCGTAAGTGTGAATTCCGTTCCGGGCGTCACGTTCATCAGCGCTGCAAGCTGGCTCTTGGCAACCTTCAATTCGCCCTCCAGCATCTCGACTTCGCGTTTCACTTCGATCAGCTCGCGCTCGTAGGTCAGCGCCACCAGCGGTGAACTCTCGCCACTTGATGACAGACCACGGGTGTCGCGCAACGCCCGCGCCACGCGGCCTTCAAGCGCCCGCATTCGACCAACCAGACGTTGATAGCTTACCGCCCGCCAGTAGGCGGTACGCACATCTTCGATGACCTTGTTGACGATACGTCGTTTCATCTCCTCCTGTATGAGAGCCTGATCAGCGGCCTGCTTGGCTCGAACATAAGACAATCCGAAATCAAGGATATTCCATGAGAATGTCAGATCTGCTGTTCTGATACTGTCGTCACGCGTCGAGGGTGTCGACGGATCCGCTTGGTCACGTCCTGCATAACCTGCACCCGCCACCACTTTAGGCAGCGCACTGTAGCTGACAAGATCAGCCTCGCGCGTTTTCAGCGCGGCCTGCATGATCTCCACCTTGGTGTCGAGGTTGTATTTCAACGCCCTCGCCATCGCATCATAAAGATCGATCGAACCGGTAATGGGTTCCTGATTTGCCGTTGCCCTAACAAGCTTCTCATGCCCGAAAACAGCGTTTGCCTCTGGCGTAAGGGGTTCTGTCCGCACCGTACAGCCGGCAGCAAGCAGGACAACAGGCACAGTCCAGATAAATGGAAACTTCACCGCGTCACCTCGTATGTCATCACTACGAAACCCTTGCGAGAAGCAATACCAGGGAACGCACGGCTCCAACGTTTCAACCAGAAGAAACGTTGTGTCGGAAACCTAAGGGCCGTTAAATGATTGACGGATATGGTTAACAGGACCTTAAATCGTCGGTCTTCATACTTGCAGGCAAAAATTGCCCTCCCGTTGAGGATGCAGATTTTCTTGACAAAAGTCAGGAAGACATCGACCCCACAGGGTTTTATGTATACATTCTCACTTGCTAAAGCTTGCCGGCCGAAATTAGTTTTTTGTTAACGAACGCACCGTCAAGTTTGGAACTCGTTAATCCGACAGCCGTTGCCTGAGTCTTCTCGGGCACCCATCCGCGCGGTCTGTCTGGGGTCTGGAAGCGGGAGACATGTGAATGAACGAGCATTTTCCTCGTCGGCATCAGTCGTCCGCGGCAGGTAAGAAAAAAAAGACTGAGTCGAAAAAAGGCAAACAGGACAGACTGAGTTCGATGCTGATGGAGCTCGAGCAGCGCATCGCATTCGATGCCGCTGGCGCTGCGACCGTCGACCAGACTCAGGACGAACATGCATCACAGGGCGGCGAGGGTGGTGACCATCATCAAACGGACGATACCGGTGATGGGGACCAACACGCTCTCGCCGCAGCATTGACGGCGGCAACGGATTCGCCCCCTGACGACGTTCCATCTGATGAGATATCGTCAAAGCAGGTGGTGATTGTCGACAGTTCCGTCCCGGACTACGAAACGCTGCTCCAGGGAATTGAGGGCGACTTTGAGGTGGTGGTACTGGAACAGGGGCGCGACGGTGTCGAGCAACTGGCCGAAGCGCTTTCGAACATGAAGGATGTGGAGACAGTCCACATCATCTCGCATGGGGATGAAGGCCGACTTTATCTCGGCTCTGCCGAACTGACGATTGAATCGATGGCCGGCGACTATGCCGACGAGCTGCAAAGCCTCAAATCCTATCTGAGCGATGACGCCGATATCCTGATCTACGGCTGCGACTTCGCTCGTGGTGAGCTCGGTCAGAATGCGGCCCGCATGATGGGGTACATGACCGGTGCAGATATTGCGGCTTCGACCGACGCCACGGGCAGCGCCGATCTCGGCGGCGATTGGGATCTTGAATATCGCACCGGCGAGATCACTGCCAGCGTCCTTCCCACCATGGATGCCCAGCGCGAATATGCCGAATTGCTGAACGTTCAGGCCAGCGTCGGCAACGGTGCCCTTCTCGTTGTCTCAGGACGAACACTTTACAGCGTCGATGTCGTCACCGGCAAGGCAACCGCCATCACGACGGCCCCCGCCACCATAGGTGGGGTCAGCTTGAGCGATACGCTGAACTCGCTCGCCGTCGACCAGGCAAACGGGCTTATCTATTACACCGACAGCAATGCCGCGAATGCCAACCGCGCGCTTTTTGCGTATGACTTCATCAACAACACCCACATTCTGATCGACAGCGATCTGACCAATAACGGCACGGGTCTTAGCATCACGGTGGGTGACAGAGGTGTCGGCAGCGGTGCCGCGACCTTTTACAACGGCTCGCTATATCTCGGCATTGAAAACATCAACGCCAGCGGCGATGACCAAATATGGCGCATCACCTTCAGCGGTAACGGCCGCACCATCGCCTCAGCCTCGACGTTTGGAGCAGCAGTCACCGGTACGAATGACTGGGGCGACTTCGCAATCGATACGACGAACAACTATCTGCTCAGCCTCAATGGCGCCGCCTCCACCATCACGCGCTACAACCTCTCGACCGGTGCAATCGTCAGCTCATTCACCAACCCCACCGGCACGACGCTGGTGCAGGGTGGTGGCGACATCAATGGAAATACCTACCTCGTAGGTTCGTCGATCCAGCAGATCAACGTCACGACCGGCGCTGCGATCGGCTCGGCGATCGCGATCACCACCAACGGTACGACGGCAATCGGAACCGTTTCCGATGGTGCCCGCTGGGTACCTCCGATAGGATCGATTGGTGACCAGATTTACGACGACAACAATACCAATGGAACCTTCGATAGCGGTGACGTCGGGATCGCCAATGTCACTGTGCAACTGATCGATGACGTGAACGGCAACGGTGTCGCCGATACGGGTGAACGTGTTCTTGCGACAGACACGACCGGCGCTGACGGAAAATACCTGTTCACCGGTGTCTTGCCAGGCCAGTATGTTGTTCGCGTCACCGATACGAATGGCGTTCTTGGCGGTGCAACCGCAACAACGGCGACTACACAGTCCGCGACATTGACCCTGATCGGCGCAAGCAGTCTTGCCGCGGATTTCGGCTACAACGCCATCGCGCCCGTGGTCGACCTGAACTCCGGCACGACCCCGACACAGATCATCACCAATGGCGGGACACCCGGTTCGACAGGCTGGACGGTTGGCGGCAGTGGCGGAGCGATTGCCAATGACGGCTTCGCATGGACCGTCAATGGCGGTAGCGGCACCCTGACGCAGGCAAACGTAACCGGCTGGAACGATGGACTTGCGCCTTCCGGTGCAGCGCAATTGACCTTCGATTTGGGCTGGAGCAATAACCTTCTGCTCGGTGTCTCCAATGACAACAACACACCGGCGACGCTCGACATCACCATAGGCGGCGTTCTCTACGCACGTATCACTACCGGCACGTTGAACGGAACGCCGAACACGGCGACCATCACCTATTTCAATGGCGCAAGCGGCTCTCCAACCACGGTAGCCGCCTCAACGGCAGGCACCACGGCATGGATCCGGACTGCCGTTACGCTCAATCTGCCTGCTACCGTGGCTGCAACCGGCGATCTTGTCTTCACCTACTCGGCGGCGGGCGGCTTGCTGACGCCCAGTACGGACGACATATTCATCGACAATGTCAGCGCACTCAGGAATGTCGATAGCGTTGCCGGCGTTAACTACACAACGACCTATACCGAAAATGGCGCCGGGGTTTCGATAGCATCGACAACAGCGGGTAGCCTCGCGGACGTCCGCGACCGTGACAGCACGAATATGCGCTCCGCAACTATCGTGCTGACCAATGCACAGGCCGGAGATGTCCTTAATCTTGGCACCCTCCCGACCGGAATTACCGGAACGGTCGACACTTCTGTTTCTGGCCAGATCACCGTTACGCTCAGTGGATCTGCGACGAAGGCAAACTACGCAGCCGCAATCCGCGCCATAACCTTCTCGAACAGTGGCGACAGTCCCGGTACGACGCCGCGTGTCATCAATGTCACGGTCAACGATGGCGGCCTCACATCCGCGGTTGCGACCTCGACAATCAACGTCGTGGCCGTCAATGACGCACCGGTCAATACGCTGCCCGCGAGCGGCTGGGCGACCAACGAAGACACCAGTGTTGCCCTTGCGGGCCTGTCGATTGCGGATATCGATGCCGGCAGCGGCACCATGACCGTCACGCTGAATGTCGCAACTGGCGCGATCACAGCGACATCCGGCGGCAACGTGACCATTGCAGGTTCCGGCACGAGCACGATTACCCTGACCGGCACGATCGCCAATATCAATACCTACCTCGCTTCTGCGGCCGCCCCGATCTACGTCCCGGTCGCTGACGCCAACGGCGCGGTCGTCCTGACGATGACCACCAGCGACAATGGCAACACGGGAACGGGTGGCGCGCTCACCGATATCGATACTCGCAACATCACCATCAATCCGGTCAACGATGCGCCGGTGCTCGATCTCGACGGCTCATCTGCCGGTTCCGGTTATTCCGTCGGTTACACGGAAAATGGCACTGGCGTCGCGATCGCAGCCAGCAACAATTCCGTCGTTGATGTCGACAACGCCAATATTGCGTCCGCCACGATCATAATCACCAATGGCCAGGCGGGCGACGTTCTTGCCGCAACAGGCACACTGCCAGCCGGTATCACCGCAAGCTACAATTCGACCACCTACACGCTCACCTTGACCGGCTCAGCCACCAAGGCCGCATACCAGACTGCACTGGCGCAGATCCTTTATTCCTCGACATCCGACAATCCGACAATTGGCAACACCGTTACGGGTCGCACGATCAGCGTAACCGTCAACGATGGCGCGCTTGCCTCCAACACTGCCGTAACGACGGTTGCGGTTACAGCGGTCAACGACGCGCCTGTTAACACGCTCCCGGCATCGGGCTGGGCGACCAACGAAGATACAAGCGTCTCCCTGACAGGCCTTTCGGTCGCCGATCTCGATGCCGCCGGCGGCACCATGACGGTGACGCTCGGCGTCTCCTCAGGCACGATCACCGCGACATCCGGCGGCAGCGTCACGGTCACAGGATCGGGAACGGCAACCCTGACGCTGACGGGCACGCTCGCAAACATCAATGCCTACCTCGCGTCAGCTTCCGCACCAATCTATGTACCGGTTGCAGACGCAAACGGGTCGGTCACCTTGACTATGACCACCAGTGACGGAGGCAATACCGGCACCGGTGGCACGTTGACTGATGTCGATACCCGCACAATCAGCATCGCGGCCGTCAATGATCCTCCAATTCTCGATCTCGACACCGGAAGCACCGGCACAGGGTATTCGACCAGCTATACGGAAAACGGAACTGGTGTGGCGATCACCGGGACTGCCGCGCTCATTGCCGATGTCGATGATGCCAATATGAGTACGCTGACGGTCGTGATCTCTAACGGCCAGGCGGGCGACGTCTTGGCCTTGAGCACCACCGTTCCCGGCATCTCCGCTAGCTACAATGCCGCTACATTTACCCTCACGCTGACCGGATCGGCGACGAAGGCCGACTATCAGACCGCACTGCAGGCGATCAGATACTCCTCGACGTCGGAAAACCCTTCGACAATCGCCCGCACGATCAATGTCGTTACCAATGACGGTGCCGCGAATTCCAACACGGCAGTTGCAACCGTCAATGTGATTGCGGTCAATGATGCACCTGTCAACACTGTGCCCGGTCCTGTGACCGTACAGGAAGACGTGCTGACGGCAATTACCGGCCTTTCCGTCACCGATGTAGACACGACGAACGTAACGGTCACTCTGACTGTTGCAAACGGCACCCTATCGCCGTCAACGATAGCGGGTACGGTAACAGGTTCGGGTACAGGCACCGTAACAATCTCCGGCACGCAGGCGCAGGTAAACAGCGTACTTGCCTCCGTGCGCTACCAGGGCAACCCCGACTATAACGGTTCTGACACCCTGACGATGGTGACCTCGGACGGATCGCTCTCCGATACGGACACAGTTGCGATCACCATAACGCCCGTCGCCGATATCGTCCCGGACACGGTTATCACGAATGAAGATACGGCACTCAGCTTCAATGTCATCACGGGTACCAATGGCGCTTCCGCTGACAATTTCGAAAACGCCAACCGTACGCTGACCTCCGTTACCCAACCGCCGTCCGGACAAGGCGTTGTCACCTTCAATGCCGACGGCACGATCACCTACACCCCAACCGCCAATTTCAACGGCCAGACAAGTTTCACGTACACCGTTACCTCTGGCGGCGTCACTGAAACCGCAACCGTCACCGTCAACGTTACCGCCGTCAACGACGCGCCGGTTAACACCCTTCCGGCTTCCGGCTGGGCAACCAATGAAGACACAAACGTCGCGTTGACCGGCTTGTCGATTGCCGACGTCGATGCCGCAACCGGTACCATGACGGTCCAACTCTCCGTCACCGCAGGTACACTGACGGCAACGTCCGGTGGAGGCGTCACGATTTCCGGTTCGGGCAGCACGATCACCCTCACCGGCACGCTTGCCAACATCAACGCCTACCTCGCATCCGCTTCAGCCCCGGTTTATGTTCCGGTCGCCAATGCCAATGGCAGTGTGACGCTGACCATGACCACCAGCGATGGCGGCAACACTGGCTCCGGCGGGACACTGACCGATGTCGATACCAGACCGATCACCATCAATGCCGTGAACGATGCACCGGTCAACACGTTGCCGGCCGGTTACTCCACGGTCGAAGATACATCGGTTGGTTTGACCGGAATGCAGATCAGCGATGTCGATGCGGCAACTGGTACGATGACGGTAACCCTGGGGGTCAACTCCGGGACCCTGACCGCGAGCGCCGCAAACGGCGTGACGGTATCGGGTTCAGGAACAGGTACGATCACGATCACCGGCACCCTTGCCAATATCAACACGTTCCTCGCCGGGGCTTCTCGCCCAACATTCACGCCGGTCGCGGATTTCAACGGCAGCGTGACGCTGACCATGACCACGAGTGACGGCGGCAATACGGGTTCGGGAGGCACGTTGACCGATGTCGATACGGCAACGATCACCGTTACCCCTGTCAACGACGCCCCGATCCTCGATCTCGACGCGTCTGGTGCAGGCACAGGTTTCACAACCAGCTATACCGAGAATGGCACCGGTGTCGCGATCGTCGATACGGACGTCCTGATCACCGACGTCGACAATGCCAACATGTCTTCGGCGACGATCGTCATCACCAACCCGGTTGCGGGTGACACACTGTCGGTCGCTGGTACACTGCCGACCGGCATCAGTTTTAGTTACAACGCAGGCACCTACACGCTCACTCTGTCCGGTTCCGCCACCAAGGCCGATTATCAGACGGCGCTGCAGCAGATCCGCTACACATCAACGTCAGACGATCCAGGTTCAACCGCCCGTACGATCAGCATTTCGGTCAACGATGGCTCGGCTGTGTCGAATACGGCAGTGACAACTGTCTCAGTGACCTCCGTCAACGATGCGCCCGTCAATACGCTTCCAGCCAGCTACACGACCGCAGAGGATACAACGCTCACCTTGAGCGGCCTCTCCGTCGCCGATCCAGATGCCGGCACTGCGACGATGACTGTCTCGCTCAGTGTCAACTCCGGTAGCATCGCGGCCACCAGCGCTGGCGGCGTCACCATTTCGGGGTCCGGTACGGGCACGATCACGCTGAGCGGCACGCTCGCCAACATCAATGCCTATCTTGCAGCGAGTGCGACACAACCGGTTTATACGCCGGTCGCCGACTTCAATGGCGCCGTGACGCTCACCATGACGAGCAGCGACGGTTCGCTGACTGATACCGATAGCCGCACGATCACCGTCAGCGCAGTCGCCGACATTGCCAACGACACGGCCACCACCAACGAGGACACGGCGACAACGATAGACGTTAACGCCAACGACAGCTTCGAGAATTCCGCCCATCAGATTACCGCCATCAATGGCAGTTCAATCGTGGCCAATGGCGTGGTAGCCGTGGTAAATGGCACGGTGCGCCTCAATGCAAACGGCACACTCACTTTCACGCCGTCGGCCGACTACAATGGCCAGACCACGTTCACCTACACTGTCACCTCAGGCGGCGTCACTGAAACGGCAACCGTCACGGTGAATGTCACCCCGGTCAACGATGCACCGGTCAATACCGTGCCGGGTGCACAAACAACCGCAGAAGATTCACAGCTTTCTATTGGTGGCGTCAGCGTCACCGACATCGATGGCGGCACGTTGACGACCACCGTAAGCGTCACGAATGGGTCGCTTTCGGTGACCACAGGCGGCGGTGCAACGATCAGCAATAATGGCACGGCTACAGTAACGATCGCTGGCACTGCAGCGCAGATCAACGCAGCACTCGCCGGGCTCTCCTATACGCCGACTGCCGATTACAATGGCTCGGCCCAACTGACGCTCGTCACGTCCGATGGATCGCTCTCCGATACAGACGGCATTGCAATCACGGTCACGGCGGTTGCCGACATCGCCAATGACACCGTGACAACCAATGAAGACAATGCCGTTACAATCAACGTCAACGCCAACGATACATTCGAAAATTCGGCACACACCATCACCGCGATCAACGGCACCGCAGTCGCCGTCAATGGAACGGTCACGGTGGCGAATGGCACCGCGCGTCTGAATGCCGACGGAACAATCACCTTTACACCCGCTGCAAACTACAACGGGCAAACGAACTTCACCTACACGGTAACATCAGGCGGCGTGACTGAAACCGCGACCGTCACGGTCAATGTGACAGCAGTCAACGACGCGCCCGTGAACACCGTTCCGGGCACACAAACGATTTCTGAAGACGGGACTATCACCTTCTCCGCGGCCGCAGGTAATGCGATTACGGTGGCAGATATCGACAATGGAACACTGACGGTAACCGTTACGGTGACCAATGGCGCATTCTCGTTGTCCAGTATAACCGGCCTCACGTTTACGGCAGGTGACGGCACATCCGATGCCACGATGACATTCTCCGGAACGACAGCTGCGATCAATGCAGCATTGGCCGGAGCGACCTATGTGCCGACCCGCGATTACAATGGCCCGGCCCAGATCACGCTTTCCACCTCCGATGGAGCCCTTACCGACACAGACACAATCGGTGTGACGATCACTGCGGTTACCGACATTGCCAACGATTCCGTCTCGACCGACGAGGATATCGCAGTCACCATCCCGGTTCTCGCCAACGATACTTTTGACAATCCTGGCCGTGCGATCACTGCGATCAACGGCACCGCGATTGCCGTTGGCGGCACGGTCGCCGTCAATAACGGCACCGTGCAGTTGACCGCCGGTGGACAACTCGTTTTCACCCCGACGCTCGATTACAACGGCGTGACAACCTTCACCTATACGGTCACGTCAGGCGGCGTCACTGAAACGGCGACCGTCACCGTCGCGGTTGCATCCATCAATACACCACCAGTCAACACCCTGCCGACCAGCTATACGACGCTTGAGGACACAGGCCTTGGCCTGACTGGACTGTCGATTGCAGATGCGGATGCTGGTACCGGCACAGTCTCGGTCACACTTTCCGTCGATAGCGGCGTTCTAACGGCATCGACCTCCGGCGGCGTGACCGTAAGCAACAGCGGCTCCGGCCAGATTGTTCTCTCCGGGACGATTTCCGCCATCAATGCATACCTGTCGGGAACTTCGCGTCCCACCTTCACACCGGCTGCGAATTCCGTCGCCAACGTCACGCTGACTATGACGACCAATGACAATGGCAACACTGGCGGGCCTGCGTTGACGGATGTCGACACCGCAACGATATCGATCACCCCTGTTAACGACGCACCGGCGGGCGCTGACAAGACGATCACTCTTACGGAAGACGGCAGCTACACATTTACGGCCGCAGATTTCGGCTTCACCGATCCAAACGATTCTCCCGCCAATACCCTTTCGGCGATCATCATCAACACGCTACCGACCAACGGCACCCTCTCGATCAGCGGCGTTCCTGTTACGGCCGGTCAGGTTATCAATGCGGCCAATATTGGCAGCCTCACCTTTACGCCTTCAGCCAACACCAATGGGACCGCACTCGCCTCCTTCACATTCCAGGTCCGTGACAATGGCGGCACTGCAAACGGAGGCGTTGATACTGACCTCAGCCCGAACACAATTACCTTCAACGTAACCGCGGTCAACGACGCGCCCATCAACACTCTACCGGGTAGCTTTGTCACCAACGAGGATACCGCGCTGGCCCTGACGGGCCTCGCAATTTCTGACGTCGACGCCGGAAACGGCAATATGACCCTTACGCTTACGGTCGGATCCGGCACGCTTTCGGCAACAAATGGCGGCAGCGTTACAGTTACCGGTTCCGGCACAGGCACCATCACGCTCACCGGTACGGTCGCCAATATCAATGCGTTTCTTGCAGGAGCCGCAAGTCCGATCTACACGCCGCTTGCCAACGCAAACGGCTCTGTGACCTTGACCATGGTCACCAACGACAACGGCAACACCGGCAGCGGCGGCGCTCTTTCGGACACAGATACGGCGACGATTTCGATCACCCCGGTCAACGACGCGCCGGTTGGCTCCAATGCAGCAATCACCATCAACGAAGATACCGTCTTCTCCGGCACCTTGCCTGTCGCAACCGATGTAGACGGTGACACACTCACCTATTCGGCTGGCTCACTGGGACCGTCCCACGGCGTCGTTACCATCAATGCCAATGGCACATACACCTATACACCTACAGCCAATTTCAATGGCACGGATACATTCAGATACCGCGTGAACGACGGAACGGCGACGGTCGAATACACTGTTACGGTGACCGTTAACGCGGTCAACGACGCACCGATCGCCGTAAACGACAGCGCCCAGACCACAGCCAACAGCAATGTCTCCACGAACGTCATCACCAATGACAGTGACGTCGACGGCGATACGCTGACTGTCTCACAGGTCAATGGCGTCGCCGGCAATGTCGGCGTGGCCGTCGCGGGCTCAAACGGCGGTGCATTCACGATCGGCGCCAATGGCGCTGCCATCTTCAATCCCGGCAATGCGTTCGCCGATCTCGCTGCTGGTCAGACACGCACGACATCCGTGACCTATCAAGTTGCTGATGGTAACGGTGGCACGGCAACAGCTACCTTCACGATCACCGTAACCGGCGTCAACGATGCCCCGATTTCGACCCCGATCGCCAACCAGAGTTCAAGCGACGCGCAAAACGTCTCGCTCAATGTAGCTGGCAACTTCAGCGACCCGGACGCGGGCGACAGCCTGACCTTCACCGCAACCGGTCTCCCCCCTGGTCTGTCGATCAGTGCAGCCGGTATCATCACAGGCACAATCGACCGCAGCGCCAGTGTCTCTGGTCCCTATTCTGTCACAGTGACGGCCACAGACCTCGCAGGAGCGCAGGCAAGTCGCAGCTTCACCTGGGCGGTCGCCAATCCGGCTCCGGTCGCGAGCAACGACGAATTCACGACAACGGAAAACGCCGCGATCAACGGTTCTGTGCTAACCAATGACAGCGATCCGGACGGTGACCCGATTTCCGTCTCCGCCGTCGGCGGCAGCAGTGCCGGGGTCGGCTCTGCAGTGGCCGGTTCGAACGGTGGCACGTTCACCATCAATGCCGATGGCACCTACGCCTTTAATCCCGGTACAAGTTTCGACAATCTGGCGGCAGGTCAAACGCGCACGACGGCAGTGACCTACACGATATCCGACGGCCAGGGCGGAACATCCACGGCTACCGTGACCGTCACCGTCACCGGCCAAAACGATGCGCCGATCGCGGTGAATGACAGCTTCACCACGAATGAGGACACGGCCGTCACCTTTAACGTGCTCGCCAATGACACGGATGTTGATGGCGGCACGCTGACCGTTACAGCCATAAACGGCACCGAAATCTCGATTGGCAATCCGGTTGCCGTAACGGGTGGCCTTGTCTCGCTGAATGCGAACGGCTCGCTGACCTTTACACCGAACGCAAACTATAACGGCGCCCTGAGCTTCACCTATACCGTCGCCGACGGCCAGGGTGGAGCAACAACCGCTACCGTCAACGGCACGGTCAACGCAGTTCAGGACCCACCCGTCGCCATCGACGACACCTTCACCACACCAGAAGACACTGCGATTACGTTTGACGTTCGAGGCAACGACTTCGATGTTGATGGTGACACGCTGACAGTGACCCAGATCAATGGCCTGGCGATTTCGTCTGGTGGCTCGGTCGGGGTCACAGGCGGCACGGTGACACTTAACGCCGACGGCACCCTCACCTTTGCACCCGGTGCCAATTACAATGGCAACCCGAGCTTCACCTACACGATCTCAGACGGTAAAGGCGGCACTGCAACGGCGACCGTCAGCGGCACCGTCACGCCGGAACAGGACGCCCCGATCGCGACTGGAGACACCTTCATTACTGCGGAGGACACGGCAACAACGATTTCCGTTCTCGCCAATGACAGCGATCCGGATGGGGAAGCGCTGACCATCACCCAGATCGACGGAACCGCGATTGTCACCGGCGCGACGGTTTCCGTTACAGGCGGCACAGTCACTCTGAACGCCAACGGTACGCTCACGTTCAGCCCGGCCGCCAACTATAACGGCAGCACAAGCTTTACCTACACGATCTCTGATGGCAGCGGCGGCAGCGCAACGGCAACCGTCAATGGAACTGTGACGGCAGTCAACGATGCCCCCGTAGCCGTAAACGACAGCTTCACCACTCTTGAAGACACGCCGATCACGCTGGATGTTCGGGGAAATGACAGTGACGTCGATGGCGATACGCTGACCATCACCCAGATCAACGGAACCGGGATCGTCACAGGAGCAACGGTTTCCGTCACCGGCGGCACCGTGACATTGAATGCCAACGGAACGCTGACCTTCACTCCCGCTGCCAATTACAATGGCAGCCCAAGCTTTACCTACACCGTCTCTGACGGCAACGGCGGCACAGCGACCGCCACGGTGAACGGCACGGTAAGCCCTGTCAACGACGTTCCGGTCGCCGTCAACGATACGTTCACGACGCCTGAAGATACCACGATCACCTTCGATGTCCGCAGTAACGATACCGACGCTGATGGTGACGCACTGACGGTAACGGCCATCAATGGAACGGCGATCACGGCAGGCCAATCAATCACCATCACCGGGGGGGCTGTAAGGCTTGATGCTGATGGTCGTCTGAGCTTCACGCCGAACGCCAACTATAATGGTCCAATCAGCTTCACCTACACCCTGTCGGACGGAACGGCCTCGGCAAACGCAACTGTGACCGGTACGGTGACACCAGTCAACGACGCTCCAACGTCGTCCGACATCAGCATCTCCACGCCCGAAGATACGCCATTTACCGGCACACTCGTTGCAACAGATGTCGATGGCGACACAATTACATTCTCCGCAGGGATGACGACCCCCGCCAACGGCACCGTTGTCATCAACGCGGACGGCACCTACACCTACACGCCAAACTCCGATTTTGACGGCACAGACAGCTTCAGCTTCGTTGTTACTGATCCAGGTGGTGCCCGCAATGAGTATACGGTCACTGTCACTATCAGCGACGTCAATGATAACCCAGTCGGCTCAACGATACCTGACCGTTCCGCCAATGACGGCGCCGTCGTCAATTTTGACGTCTCGAGCTTCTTCTCCGATGCCGATGGCGATAGGCTGACCTACACGCAGACAGGCCTTCCGAACGGTCTCAGCCTCAGTGCCGCAGGCGTCATCACCGGCACCATCGATCGAAATGCCAGCCAGGGTGGAACCAACGGCGTCTATACGGTGACGGTCACAGTATCGGATGGCAATGGTGGTACGGCCCAGCAGACATTCGCGTTGACCGTGTCGAATCCGGCGCCCGTCGCCGTCAACGATACTGTAACGACGGCGGAAGATACCGCAGTCACGATCAATGTGCTTGCCAATGACAGTGACCCAGACGGCGATCCGCTCTCCGTTGTCTCGGCAACGGCCGCCCATGGAACGGTGACTATTCTCGCGGACGGCGAGATATCCTATCTGCCGGCCGCCGACTACAATGGCACCGACACGATCACCTACACGATCTCCGACGGGAATGGCGGCACCGCAACGGCAACCGTCACCGTGACAATCACCCCCGTCAACGATGATCCCGCGGGTAGTCCGATCGCCGATCGCACCCGCAACGACGGCGATACCGACAGCCTTGATCTCTCTGCCTTTTTCTCTGATCCGGAAGGCGGCGCCCTCACCTATACAATCGATGCGGACTTCCCCCTTCCGCCCGGGCTGGTGCTTTCCGGGTCGACAATCAGCGGCCAGATCGCCCCGGATGCCTCAGGTCCCACGGGCGAGAAGAACTATCGTATTCGCGTCATCGCAACCGACCCGAACGGTGGAACGACTTTTGTCGATTTCAACTACACCGTCCTCAATATTCCACCACTCGCCAATGATGATGCCGTCACAACAGACGAAGACACGCCTGTCGATATCGACATTCTCGCAAATGACAGCGATCCCGAT
The DNA here is from genome assembly GCA_025559845.1 of Agrobacterium tumefaciens. Classification (NCBI taxonomy): domain Bacteria; kingdom Pseudomonadati; phylum Pseudomonadota; class Alphaproteobacteria; order Hyphomicrobiales; family Rhizobiaceae; genus Agrobacterium; species Agrobacterium tumefaciens. Next base: position 1,802,543 of record CP048470.1, on the reverse strand, counting down.
GGCGATGCCGCCGAGGTCATCCGCGTCAACAACGTCGTTCTGCAGCCGAATGGCGCTCCAGTCGTAACCACCAACGGATCGGTCCGATTGATCGAAAACCCGGACGGAACCCAGTTCCTGCGCTTCACGCCGAATGCGGATTATAACGGACAGGAAAGCTTCAGCTATTCCATCTCCGACGGGAACGGAGGCGTTTCAACGGCGACGGTGACGGTCACCGTATTGCCGGTCAACGATGACCCCGTGCCGACCCAGCCGATCCCAGACCGGGTTCGCGCCGACGGCCAGTCTTTCACCTATGATGTGGCGGACTTCTTTACAGATTCCGATGGCGACAATCTGACCTTCACCATCACGGGCCTTCCCGCTGGACTGCAATATGATGCCGCCACCGGGCTTATCTTTGGCAATATCGACAAGAGCGCCAGCCAGGGCGGTCCGAATGGTGATGGCGTCTATGTGATTTCGATTGTTGCAAGCGATGGTACCTCGTCCACCCCGTCGCAGACTTTCGAACTAACCGTCACCAATCCCGCGCCAACGGCAAACAACGACATCATTACCATTGCCGAGGACACTCCGACTGTCATCACTCCACTCGCCAACGACACAGACCCCGACGGCGACCCGTTGACGATCGTATCCGCCAGCGCAGGCAACGGGAGTGTAACCATCAATGCCAATGGCACTCTGACCTATGTGCCCGCCCTCAATTTCAATGGCGTCGACACGATTTCCTACACCATCACTGACAACAATGGAGGGGTTTCCACCGCAACGGTGCGCGTGACCATTACACCCGTCAACGACAATCCGACCTCCACCCCTATCCCCGACCAATATGATAGCGACAGCCAAGCTGTCGATTATAATGTCAGCCCGTATTTCAGCGATGTCGACGGAGACACGCTGACATTCACCGCAACCGGCCTTCCGCCAGGCCTCTCCATCGACGCAGCCGGCCGGATCACCGGCACATTGGCCGCAGACGCATCCAATACAGATCCATATACGGTTGAAGTCACGGCCTCCGATGGCAACGGCGGAACGACGACACGGATTGTCACATGGATTGTTACCAACCTTCCACCGAAGGCCTTCCACGACACACTAACCGTCGATGAAAACACGGCGGGTGGCGGCAATGTGCTTACCAATGACCAGGACCCGGATGGAGATCCACTTACCGTCGATCAGGTGGAGGGATCAGGAGCCAATGTCGGCGTGGTGGTTGCCGGCTCGAATGGCGGCACCTTCACCATCAATGCCAATGGCACCTACACGTTTGATCCTGGCACAGACTTTGACGACATGTCCGCAGGTGATACGCCCCGCACGACAACCATAACCTATCGTGTCACCGACGGTACAAATGTCGACACAGCAACGATTACCGTCACCGTCACCGGCGTCAACGATGACCCGACAGCAGACGAGATCCCAAATTACACCCGCGCGGACGGCCAATCGCTCACCGACCATCCGTTGCATCTTGACGCATTTTTCCAGGACATCGATGCCAATGACACACTGACTTTCAGCCAGACCGGATTGCCACAAGGCCTTGAAATGGCGGCAGACGGGACGATTTCGGGCATCATCGCCAACAACGCCAGCCAGGGCGGTCCAAACAACGATGGCGTCTATGTTGTAACAGTGACGGCCAACGATGGCCGCGGCGGCACGGTAGCGGAGACCTTCACGTTCACCGTGACCAATCCAGCGCCAATTGCCGTAAATGACACGGTTGAGACCGGCGAGGATCAACCCGTGACCTTCAACCCGATCACCGGTGAGGGCACAACCAGCGGCAACAATGGCATCGATATCGACCCCGATGGCGACACGCTTTTCCTTGACCCCGATTTTCCGCCTGTAGCAGGAAACGGTACGGTGACCGTCAGTGCGGACGGCACCATCACTTACACGCCGAACGACAACTACAACGGCACCGACACCATTGTTTATCGCGTAACCGACGGCCAAGGCGGCTACAGCACCGGTATCATCACCGTTTCCGTCGATGCAGTAAACGATCCACCAATTTCGTCCCCGATCGCGGATATTTCGCGCAATGACGGGGAGACGATCAGTTTCGACATTTCGGGTAATTTTGTCGATCCCGAGGGAGAAACGCTGACATATACGGCAACTGGACTGCCGCCTGGACTTACGCTGGACCCGCTCACGGGCATTATATCCGGCGTTATCGACGCCGACGCATCCGGCCCCACGGGTCTTCGCGATTTTGCAGTCAGGATCACAGCCACCGACCCCGATGGTGGGAGTACCTTCCAGGACTTCACGTATACGATCAAGAATGTGGCCCCGAATGCCGAAAATGACCAGGCCACCACGAATGAGGACACGCCTGTCGACATAGACATCCTTGCCAATGATGAGGACCCCGATGGCGACACAGATACGGTCATTCTCGTTGAAGGCGTGAATCTTACGGTTGGCGGCCCTGCGGTCATGACCAGCAATGGCTCCGTGCAACTTGTTCTCAACGGGAACGGACGCGAAGTTCTGCGCTTTACCCCAAACCCGAACTTCAACGGCACGGAATCCTTCACCTATACGATCGGTGACAGGAATGGCGGTAGCGACACGGCGACGGTGACGGTAACAGTCAACCCGGTCAACGATGCACCCGTGGCGTCACCTATCCCAGACAGCGCACAAGTGGATAGCTCCGCATTCAGTCTTGATGTCCGCCCCTATTTCAGTGATGTCGATGGTCAGACGCTGACCATTGCAGTCGAAGGGCTTCCGCCAGAACTGACTTTCGATCCGGCGACCGGCATCATTTCCGGTACCCTCGATCCAGATGCGTCGAAAGACAGCCCGTACACAATCATTGTCAGGGCGAGTGACGGCATTGCCTCTGCCTCCAGCAGCTTTACTCTTACTGTCACCAACCCTGCACCCAATGCGGCAAACGATGTCGTCGACCTGGCGGAAGACACGCCCGTCAGCTTCAATCCGCTAACCGGAGCAGGCACTGTCAGCGGTAACGCTGGCGCCGACACAGACCCGGATGGCGACCCGCTGTCGATCACCCAGATCGACGGCCAGCCTATTGGCGTTGGTGAAACAATAGCCGTCGCGGGCGGCAGTGTGACGCTGAACGATGCCCTGGGCAATCTTACCTTCACGCCGACCGCGGATTTCAACGGCACAGTCGCCTTTACCTACCGCATCAGTGACGGCAACGGCGGATTTTCCGACGCGTCGGTGACGCTCAATATCAATGCCGTCAACGATGTGCCTGTGATCGATCTGAACGGCACCACCAGCGGCACCGATAATTCCGTAACCTTCACCGAGGGTGACGGACCAGTCAGAATTGTTACCCCGGATGCCTTTGTCTCCGACGTAGAAGGGAGCATCGTCTCACTCGATATAAGCCTTGCCGGCTTCATCAATTCCGCCAGTGAAATCATTCATCTGAACGGCACTGCCGACATCATTTTCGGCACCGCATCGAGTGGCACCATTGCGTTCGGTGGTACGACATTCGTCTACCAGTACGATGGCGCCACATCGGTGCATTTCGAGAACGCCGCAGGTGCCGCCGTTCCCATGCCAAACGAAGCAGCGAGTGCTTTGTTGCGCGCCCTGCAATATGAAAACCGCAACGACAATCTGACCGCGGGTGATCGCACACTCACCATTTCCGTGATCGATAGTGGAAACGCCACAAATGCGGCCGTCGTCACGGTCAGCGTTGGGGCGGTCAACAACCCTCCAATCGCCGTTGATGACACGGCCACCACGGGCGAAAACACACCGATTATCAACGGCCCAACCGTCCTTGGGAACGACACGGATGCTGAAGGCGCAACGCTAACCGTTATTGCGGTGGGATCAGGCAACCCCGGCGACGCCATTGCCGGCTCGGATGGCGGCACCTTCGTCATCAACGCGGATGGCACCTACTCTTTCAACCCCGGCACCGAGTTTGACGACCTTCAGGTTGGTGAAACGCGTACGACAAGCGTTATTTACACGATTTCCGATGGCGACAATGGAACTGCGACAGCAACGCTGACAATCACCGTAACGGGCGAAAACGATGCTCCGGTCGGTGGCAGTTTCACCCTGAACGCCACAGAGGATCAAACATCGACAGGCTTCCTGCCTGTGACCGATGTCGATGGCGATGCACTGACCTACGCCGTACTCGGTCAGCCCACAAACGGCACGGTGACAATTGGCGCAGATGGCAGCTATACCTATGTTCCAGCCGCCAATTTCTCGGGTCCGGACTCATTCACCTACACCGTGAATGATGGTCGTACGACCGCCACCTTCACTGTCGCCGTCAATGTCGCCAATGTCGAAGATCCGCCGACGGGAGAGATCCCCAATCAGGCGTTCGACGATGCCGACGATGTAACCCTCGACATCTCGCAGTTCTTCACGGACCCGGACAACGATACGCTGACTTTCAGCCAGACTGGTTTGCCCGTCGGGCTGGTAATGAGTGCTGACGGCATTATTTCTGGCACGCTCGAAAATGATGCCTCACAAGTGAATGGCGGCATCTATCAGATCACCGTTACCATCAATGACGGTCAGCCGGGTGGCGCTATCACACGTAGCTTCACTATTAGCGTTTTCAACCCAGCCCCGCTTGCTCAGAACGACGCAATCACAACCGAAGAAAACACACCTGCGACCGGCTCTGTCTTTGTTGATAATGGCTCGGGCGCGGATAGTGATCCGGACGGCGATGTCATCACTGTTGCTGCCGTAAACGGCAACGCGACCGGCGTCGGAACAAGCGTAACGGGAACCGCTGGTGGCAGCTTCATCATTGCCGAAGATGGAAGCTATACGTTCAATCCAGGGACCGACTTTGACAATCTTGCCGCCGGGGAAACCCGCGCGACCAGCATCACGTATACGATCACGGACGGTCAGGGCGGCACATCGACGGCAACCTTCACCGTCACGGTCACGGGCACCAATGACGCCCCGGTTGGCAGCGATGACACGATCAATGTGACCGAAGATACGCCCTATAGCGGGATATTGCCTGCCGCCACCGATGCGGAAGGCGAGCCGCTGACTTATGCGGCTGCAAGCCAGCCGTCCAATGGCCGTGTCGTCGTCAACACCGATGGCACCTACACCTACACGCCCGATCCCGACTTCGAAGGCGATGACAGTTTCACCTACACGGTGAGCGACGGAACAGCCACGGTGGAATATACCGTTATCGTCAATGTTGGCGCGGTCAACGATGCACCGGCTCTTGGCAATGACAGCTTCACCCTCAACGAGGACGGCAATACGGTTCTCGATGTGCTCGCCAATGACAGTGATGCCGATGGCGACCCACTGACCATCACCGCAATCGACGGACAGGCCATCTCCGTTGGCACCTCCGTGGCGGTCACCGGCGGCTCCGTCACCCTCAATGCCAATGGCACACTCACCTTCACAGGCGCGGCAAACTTCAACGGGCCGCTCTCCTTCACCTACACCGTCTTTGATGGCACAACCACCTCGACCGCAACGGTCGCAGGCCAGATCAATCCCGTCAACGATCTGCCCGTCGCCGTCGATGATGTCGCACAGACCGATGAGAACACACCCATCGAAGGCAATGTCATCATTGGCAGCGACAGCGATGTCGATGGCGATACCCTCACCGTCATCCGCGTCGGCAATGGCACAAATGGTGTCGGCGCAACACTTGCAGGCAGCAATGGCGGCAGCTTCGTCATCCGTGCCGATGGCTCCTACAGCTTCGATCCCGGATCGGCCTTCCAGGACCTCCAGCTCGGAGAAAGCCGCAAAACCGCGATCACCTACACCATCTCCGACGGCAATGGCGCAACCGCAACCGCAACGCTGACCGTCACAGTCACAGGCCTCAACGACGCACCCGTCGCACCAACCCTGCCGCCACGCGCCAATCTCGATGGAGCAGCCATCAACATCAACCTCGGCAACCTGTTTACCGATGTCGATGGCGATACCCTCTCCTACACCATCACCGGTCTGCCGACAGGCCTCTCCTACGATCCCGCAACAGGCCAGATCACCGGAACAATCGATCCATCCGCATCCGGACCAACCGGCACCAACGCCTTCACCGTCACCATGACCGCAGTCGACGGCAATGGCGGATCGGTCGAGCGCAGCTTCACATGGACCGTCACCAACCCCGTGCCACAGGCACAGAACGATGCATTCGCAATCAATGAAGGGCAGACCCTCAACGGCAATGTCCTCGCCAACAATGGCAACGGCGTCGATGCCGACGACGATCCCCTCACCGTATCCCTGGTCAACGCCCCGGCAAACGGCACCCTCACCCTCAACGCCGACGGCACATTCACCTATCAGCCAAATGCCTTCTTCAACGGTTCAGACAGCTTCACATACCAGGTCGCCGATGGTAACGGCGGCTTCGATACCGCAACCGTCACCATCATCATCGGCGCCATCAACGATCCGCCCGTCGCAACAAACGACACATTCGTCATCGACGAGGACGGATCCATCAACCTCGATGTGCTGGCAAACGACACAGACCCGGATGGCGATACACTCACCATAACCGCCATCAACGATCAGGCCATCGCCGCTGGAAGTTCAATCAATGTCACCGGCGGCACCATCACACTCAATGCCGACGGGACCCTCACATTCACTGGCGCGCCAGACTTCAACGGCCCACTCTCATTCACCTATACCGTCTCTGACGGCATCGTAAGCCGCAACGCAACCGTCTCAGGAACCGTACAACCCATCAACGATGCACCAGTCAACACCCTGCCCGGTAGCTTTAACGGATCTGAAGATACCGATCTGCCTTTGACAGGGATTGCGATAATAGATGTTGATGCCGGTGATGCCTCAATCACGGTCACACTCGACGTGAATGCTGGATCCCTGATCGCCGCTTCCGGTAACGGCGTGACCGTTACGGGCAATGGATCGAGTTCTCTGACGCTGACCGGCACTGTCGGCAACATCAACGCATGGCTGTCAGGAACAACGGCGCCAATCTATCGGCCTGTTGAAAACAGCAGCGCGTTGGTGACGCTGACCATGACGACAAATGACGGCGGCAACAGCGGTGCAGGTGGAGCGCTGACGGCGATCAGTTCCTCGACACTCATCATCGATCCGGTCAATGACGCACCGGTTGCGACCGATCAGCGGATATCAACGCCGGAAGATACGCCTGTCGCTGGCGCCATCATGGCCTCGGATGTCGACGGCGATGCGCTGACCTACACTGTTTCGGCCCAGCCGGCCAATGGCCGTGTCACGCTCGATGCAAGCGGGCAGTATCTCTATACACCCGGCACGAACTTCTACGGCACGGACGTCTTTGTCGTTACGGTCAGTGACGGGCACGGTGGAACGACGACTGCCACGATTACAGTCGACGTTTCGCCAGTGAATGATCCCCCGGTTGGCTCCGATGGAACTCTTACGGTAGCGGAAGATACGATCTTCAGCGGGCAACTGCCAAGAGCAGTTGATCCGGAAGGCGTAGCTGTCGTCTACACGGTCGGAAGCCCCCCGTCACATGGGTCACTGACCATCAATCCGGATGGCACCTACAGCTATCAACCGGCCGCGAATTACAACGGCGCCGACAGCTTCACCTACGCAGTCAGCGACGGCGTTGCGACAAGCACCTATACGATTTCCATAACAGTCACTGCGGTAAACGATGCGCCACTGGGCTCCGACCTTCAGATCTCGGTAGAGAATGGTGGAACGGCCAGTGGCAACCTGCCTCCGGCGATCGACCCGGAAGGATCCTCCGTATTTTACGAAGTCGACACCGTAACGCCTGGTGCCACTGTTATCATCGGTCTCGACGGCAGCTACAGTTACACGCCTCCGTCAGGTTTCAGCGGGACAGATACCTTCACCTACACGGTGAGTGATGGTTCGGCGGAAACGATCTACACAGTCACAGTCACAGTGACCGTAGGCCCCGCCAACCAGCCGCCGGTTGCCTCCGATGCGACCGTCGGGACAAATGAAGACGAGCCGCTTTCGGGAATGCTGCCTGAAGCAACCGACGAAGAAGGGCAGGACATCACCTACTCGCTTGGCCGCAATGCCATCAACGGTTCGGTCGTCGTCAACCCAGATGGCACATATACCTATACACCGAATGCGAATTTCAGCGGCACGGATAGCTTCAACTATAGTGTCAGCGATGGCACGGCATCGTCTGTCTATACGATCACGGTGAATGTTGCCGCAATCAATGACGCTCCTGTGGGCTCCAATACAAGCATTGCGGTTACAGAAGACGTTCCTGCGAGCGGAATGTTGCCTCGGGCAATCGACCCCGAAGGCCAGACCGTTGTCTACGAGATCGGCACAAGCCTCCCCTCGCATGGTACTGTGATCATCAATGCGGATGGCAGCTACACCTACACGCCGAATGAGAATTTCAACGGCACAGATACGTTCACCTACATCGTATCTGACGGTGATGCGACCAACACCTACACTGTAACCGTCACGGTAAGCCCGGTGAACGATGCCCCGGTTGGGCGTGACGACCTGGTGTCTATCGACGAAAATACACCGTATAACGGTCAATTGCCGGCGGCCACCGATCCGGATGGCGACGAGATCTTCTACAGCCTCGGCAACCAGGCGTCCAATGGCGTCGTTACGGTCAATTCCGACGGCAGCTACATCTACGTGCCGAATGCGGATTTCAATGGCACAGACCGTTTCACCTACAGTGTCAGTGATGGCATTCTGGAAACGACATACACTGTCACTATCCTCGTCAATACGCCAAATGAACCACCCGTTTCGTCCGACACCTCCATCTCGGTGAACGAGGGGGGCACGATTACGGGCACTCTGCCGCCAGCCACCGATCCGGAAGGACAGCCCATCGTCTATGGTCTTGGGTCAGGACCACAATACGGCACAGTCATCATCAATGCTGACGGTACTTACAGCTACAGACCCGCGGACGGTTACAATGGCGTCGACAGCTTTACCTTCACAATCAGCGACGGCAGAAATATTGTCGCCTATACCGTGACGATCAGCGTCATTCCGGTCGAACAGCCGGAAGAACCGAGGCCGCCGCTTGAGGTCGACCAGCCGGCGCCGATTTCTGCAGAACCAACCGACCCGTGGCAACCATCATCGCAAGGCTCGGAAACAATCCTGGCAGGTTCGCCGCTAACTGCCTCTATCATGAAAGATCTGAACGGGATCGCAGACATCACTGCGCAAGGTCCGATCGTCAACGTGGTCAATTCCATCCGCTCACTCAATGGTATCGGTTCATTGCCGGAAGAAGGGGCCGTGATCCATGTCGCTCGCCAGATCGGCGACTGGCAGACAAGCGACCGGATCATTGATAAAATTGCCACCAGCTTCTTCAAGGGTGGCTCCAACATACATCTTTCGGGAGAAGGCGCCGAGAGCACCTGGTTCCAGGTCGATACGATGGTCTACAAAGACTATCTCTACATCATGCCGTCGTCGGCCGGGAACGTCGAAAATGCAACGTTCGGCGTTACTATGGCAGACGGAAAGCCATTGCCCGACTGGCTGAAGCTGACACGTCAGGGGCTCGTCATCGGACGCCCGCCAGCCGGGTTGCAATCCATCGACTTGCGCATCCATGGCAATTCGTCTGATGGGGTCATCTCAGACACCATGCGCATTGATCTGCACACCGGCACGATCCTCGATCATGTCAGTGACCGACGAACAGACCTGGGCCCCGGTATGTTTACCGACAATCTGTTCGCCGCAGCGGATCTTCATGGAGAAGATGTCTCCGTGCTGAGCCAGGCACTGTCAAGCTGGGTCGAACTGCCCCAACGTTGATGGCTCCGATCCGCGTCTCTAGACGCGGGTCGAAAGACGCGAGGATGCCCGGAAGGAGCGAAATTCTGAGAGCGCCTTGATGGATCGGCCATTGTCGATGGCAGCGAGATCAAGAATTACGGCGTTGGCGATCGTCATGGGAACAACGAGCGACTGCGACTCACCAGGCTCGCCTCGCGAAACAAGGATCTGATGATCGGGCGCCGGGTCAATGCGCGTGCCACCCACGTCAGTAACAGCCAGGGTCTTTACGCCGCGACTTGCTGCAATGTCTCGGACCTCCTGGAGCAATGGCGGCGCCTTGCGGAAGGAAAGGAGCCAGACAACATCACCAGGCGCAAGCGTCGACAGCGCTTCGGGAAGCTGGTGCATCTGGCTGGCAATATCCACCGCCTCGTAGCCAGAGCGGTTGAGGCGCAGGGCAATCAGCGCAGACAGTGCAGAAAAATGGCCGCGTCCGAAGATGAATATCTTCCTGCTGTCGCGCAAGCTTTCTGAAAAAGCCCTGATGTCGGCGTCGGAAACGCTGTTCTTTGCCTGCTGGAGCGCAGCGATTTCGCTGTCAAGCACGGAGGCCAGAAGACCGTTGTCTTCCGCTTTGACAAGTCGTGCAGCCATACGCGCGGCAGGACTTTCAAAATCATTGCCACCTTCCGTCAGACTGGACTGCAAAAAGGTCCGAAATTCGGGATAGCCCTTGAAGCCCAACCGCCTTGCGAGCCTGACAGCAGATGCCGGGTGCACCCCGGCGCGAAACGAGACGTCCTTACCGTTTTCCATAGCCGCGCGGATTGGATCCTGGATCAGGACATCCAGAAGACGTGTATCCGCATCTGTCAGCCGCGCCGAATTGCGGCTGATCAGATCGCTTAACGCGAGCGGCGCATCTTGCCTGTCCATATCGTCCTCAATCTCAGTGCGCGGCGATCGCTCGCCCATCATGGACAATGTCCACACGGTTTCCGCTCTCGTTATCGAAAAACAGTGTGCGGTCAAGATCGCACGATATCCAGAAGCTATCGGTGCTGGCTGGAAGATCACGTCGATGCACTGCTACAGTCACGCGGCCGGCCGGCGTCTCGCAGTGCAACAGCATCTCCGACCCCGTCATTTCAGACATTGCCAGCAGTGCAGGCAAAGCCGTACCACCCGGATTGTCACTGTGAACGGTCAGCACATCGGGACGAAGGCCCGCCGTCAAACCTTTGGGTCCCTGCCAACCCGGGAGCGCATTCGTATCGAGGAAATTGATCGGCGGCATGCCGAGAAAACTTGCAACGAACCGATTGCAGGGCTTGTCGTAGATGACCTCCGGGCGATCGAACTGCTGGAGATATCCGTCCTTCATGACGGCGACGCGGTCCGCCAGCGACATCGCTTCTGTCTGGTCATGGGTAACATAAATCATCGTTGCACCGAGTTGCCGATGCAGTTCCTTGATTTCCGTGCGCATCGTAATTCGCAACGCATTGTCGAGATTGGAAAGCGGCTCGTCCATCAGGAAAATCGAGGCGTTGCGTGCCATGGCCCGGCCCATGGCGACGCGCTGGCGTTGACCACCGGACAAAGCCGCCGGTTTGCGGTCGAGGTAAGTCGTGAGTTGCAGCATTTTCGCTACGCTCTCTGCCTGCTCGTTGCGCTCGGCCTTTTTCATGCCACGCAACTCAAGCCCGAAGGCAATATTTTCCCGAACCGTCATATGGGGGTAGAGCGCGTAGTTCTGGAAAATCATGGCGATATCGCGATCCTGTGGAGCGAGATCATTGGCCAGGCGCCCATCGATTTCAATCCTGCCCTCTTCGCAGCGATCAAGTCCGGCAATCAGCCGCAACAGCGTGGACTTGCCACACCCGGACGGGCCAACAATCACCACAAATTCACCCGGCTCTATATCGAACGACACGCCATGCAACACCTGTGGTCCGTTCGGATAGGATTTACGGATGTTCTTCAGAGAAATTCCGCTCATGCGGCGATCCCCCCGCAACGGCTTTCGCGGATCGCAATCGCCAATGTTGGACGGTCCGTAGTGAAGACTTTGACGCCGAGGTCCAGGGCGCGGCCAATCTGCTGCCGCGTATGTGCCGCCCAGCAACCGAATTCAATGCCAGCGGAGGCAAACAGCGCTTTCAGTTCGGCATCGGCCGTATCGATGTGAACGCCAATCTCGGGAATATTGTGCGCTTTGGCCACCTCGATCACCGTTTCCGGGCCAAGCTGCCGAAGAACTGACGGGCTGACCAGCCATAGCCTCGGGCGACCTGTGGCGGCCGCAATCTCATCCATGGAACGAACGAGGAATGACGAAAAAACAGTGCGCTCCAACATGCCATGCTCCTGCAGAACCGACACGACGCGCGGCACGAATTCGCCATAGGGAGTGCCATCGGCGCCGGGCTTGATCTCACAGCGAAAAGAAACATGGCTATGGAGGTAAAGCGCACAAAGTTCTTCCAGCGTCATGGGATGACTGTTGGCGCCGTAGCGGATGGTTGCGGCCTTGATGTCGGCAAGTTCCATTTCCGCAATCACGCCACTCATATCTGTCGTGGCGTCAAGAGTGGCGTCATGGTGAACGACGATTGCGCCATCCTTTGTCGGGTGGACGTCGAACTCGACCTCCTCGAGAGCCATTTTCGAGGTGGCCGTAAAACCGTGTGGCGTACTGTCGCCAAACTCAAGCGTGCCACCACGATGGGATGCGATACGTGTCATGTTTAAATGTCCTTGATTCATTTGACAGCGCCCATGGTGATGCCGCGCACGAGATGTCGCTCCACCAGAAGAAAGCCGAGAAGAACAGGCAGAATGGTGATCGTCGATGCGGCCATCACAAGCGGCCAGTCAACCAACCCTTCGCCGGGATTGATACGATAGAGACGCGCCAAACCAACCTGCAGCGTGTAGAGATCCTGATTGCCGACGGCCACCAGCGGCCAGATGTAGCTGTTCCACTCGGTCATGAAGATATAAAGCGCCATGGACGCTATGGCGGGCCGCGACAATGGCACGATGATACGCCACAGCACTTTCAGCGGTTTTGCGCCATCCATATAGGCGGCTTCATCCAGTGCCTTCGGAATTCCGCGAATGTACTGGCGCAGAAAGAAGGCCGCGAAACCATTGGAAATGGCGGGCAGAATGAGACCAGCATAAGTATCTAGCAATCCAACCTTCGCCAACGACAGATAGTTCGGGATGAGACTGATGTGGCTCGGGATCATCAGCGTTGCGACTGTTGCGCCGAACAGGAGATTGCCACCCCGGAACGTGTAGCGTGCAAAGGCATATGCGGCCATCGTCGCAAAGGTGATGCCGAGCAGCGTGACGAGACCAGAGACGATGAGGCTGTTCAGCAGATAGCGCGCGAAATTGTACTGCCCGACCGCCCGGGCGTAATTATCCAGTGTAAAGCCGATATCACCGGCATAATAGGCATCCGCCGTCTGGAACGAAATCCAGATGGAGTAAAGGACCGGCGACAGGAACAGGATACCCGCAGCCAGCGCGAGACCGACTAGAAGCGGGTTTTCAGGCTTCATAATGTACCTTCCTGCCGATGATACGAGATTTGAGAATGGCAAGCGCGACGAGCAGGATGAACAACAGAACTGCCAGCGCTGAGCCGCGTCCGATATCGAAAAGGACGAAACCGATCTCGTAGAGCCGGTTGACCAACATATCCGTTGCACCTGCCGGACCACCGCGCGTCATCACATTGACGATGGTGAAAACCTGAAATGCTTCAATGACCGAAATGACGAGCAGAAAGTAGGTTGTTGGCATGACGAGTGGCAGTGTCACACGCCGGAAAACGTGCATGCGGCGACCGCCATCTACAGCAGCGGCATCGTACAGCTCCCGCGGGATAGCCTGCAATCCGGCAATATAGATCACGATGTCATAGCCGAGCTGTTTCCAGGTGTTGACGAAGATCAGCACCCAGAGCGCCAGATAGGGGTCTTGCAGCCATTGCACCTTGCCGAGACCAAGTGTGCCGAGAATAGCATTCACCATGCCGTAATCGGTGGAGAAGACCCAGGAAAACACCACAGCAATCGATACTGTCGATGTGACGGACGGCAGGAAGAGCGCGCCTCGCAGAAGACGCGAATGCACAGTTTCCCTGACAAGATAGCCGGCAATGAGCAGCGCCAGGCCAAGCCGCAGCGGCACGGACAAGACAGCAAAGACCGTCGTGACCCAGAGCGAATTCCAGACCTCACGTGAGGACAGCAATTGCTCATAGTTGCGCAGACCGACAAAAGGCATATCCGGCGACAGGAAGTTCCACTCGCGAACACTGAGATTGAGGCTCGTCAGGATCGGGATATAGGTGAAAACCGCGATGGAAATCATCAACGGTGCCACAAACAAGTAGGGAGTGAGTTTGCGAAGCATGACCATAATCGTACCGGCGGCACGGGGATCAACCCGCCCGCCGGTAGCCTTGCGTGAGATCAGTTACCGACGCGCTTTTCTTCTGCGCGCGTCTGCTCGGCGAAATCCTTCATCGTCTCCTCGACCTTACGCTGACCGAGCGCCATCGCCTGCCACATCTTGTATTCGGTGGTACGCATCCAGGTGACGACAGTCGTGCGCGCACGACCATGGGCATTTGGCAGGGACTCGATTGCCACATCGATACCGGGCTGGGTGGTCAGAGCTTCTTTGGCGATAGGCAAATCTGCGCTTTTCTTGTTGATTGGCAGATATCCGGTCGCCGCGAACCAGACTGCATTCGCTTCCGGAGACGCCGCATAGCTGACGAACTTGTAAGCGGCGTCCTGAACCTCTTTGAGAGAGGTCGCCATGATGCCGATGCCGGCGCCACCGATCGGAACCGAGCAGGTTTTGTTGCAAGGCATCGGACGCACGACAAGGTTGTCGCCAATCGCCTTCTTGGCTTCGCCGTAATTGCCGGTCGAGTTGAACATGATACCGACCTTTTTGGCCAGGAAGGCATCGCGACCATTGTCTTCTTCCGTCACGCCATCTGGCGAGGCGACCTTGTTCTCGTGAACCAGAGAGGCCATCCATTGATAGGCTTCGATGGTGTTTGGTTTGTCGAGCAGGATTTCACCTGTCTTAGGGTCAACCAGTTCGCTGTCGTTCGCCATGACCAGACCCCAGCGAGCAAATTGCCCGGGAGCCGCAATACCAGACACACCGTCCGCGCCAAGCTTGTCGCTAATCGTTTTCGCGGCTGAAAGGATTTCGTCAAAAGTCTTCAAAGGCGTATCGGCAGAAAGACCTGCCCGCTGGAAGATATCCTTATTGAAATAAAGGACCGGCGTGGATGAGTTGAACGGCACGATGTAGTTCTTGCCGTTGATGACACCAACTTCCTGCGCGTAGTCGTAGAGATCGGCCTTCAGCGGATCTGCGTCAAAATAGGGCGTCAGATCTGTGAGGATATTGTTGTTGGCGAACAGACCATAGCGGGTCACTTCGAGAATGACGGCATCCGGCGCGCGGCGGGCGGGAATGGCGGCCTGTAGCTTGGCAATGATGTCATTGTAGTTGCCGACGAACTCGGCTTGGACGTCGATGCCGGGATTGGCAGCCTCGAAATTGGCGATGATCTTGTCCAGCGCCTGACCGCTGGACTTGTTGAAGCTGTGCCAGAATTTCACCGTGGTGGCAGCGTCGGCCGCACCAACGCTGACAAGAAGGGCGAGTGCGGCAGCAACCGTGCTTTTAAATTTCCGTGACATCTGCATCTCCTCTGCAAACGAAATTGCAATGACGGAGAATTAGCAATTGCAAGCGACAGTTTGTTGAAGCGTCTGTGAAGCTTTGATGACGAGGAATTGTCACACACGCGGGCAAACCGGAACCAAACGATCAGAACTGAGTTGAGAAGCTGGCGTTTTGCGATCCGGTCACGCCACGGCAAGGATCGTCAATTGCAAGTCATCACGTAGCCAGAAATGCCGCGTGCCCAGACACAAATCGCCGTCTAATACTGTCAAGTAAATGGCTTTTCCTGCACGTTCCTCGATTGGCACTTGGTGACTCTCGCGGTTCACGTCATCGCGAATGCTACTTTTCCATTGAACCCAATCCGGAAATTTGTCGTTAAAAGAATTTATCAGTTGGAGGAAATCGCGATGGGACCACGTTCTTGCGTTCCAACATTTCTCTTGATCGCACTTGGTCTTGTTTCCAGCTTCACGACCGATGCCGGCGCGGCGCCCAAGGTTGTCAAGGTCGGGCCTGATCATTATCGGGGAACCTGGCTGGAGATTGGACGACCGCCGATGTTCCTGACAGATGGGTGCGTCGCCGGATATTCGACCTACCGTAAAGGTGCTAAAGCGGATGAGGTCATTGTGGAGGACGGCTGCTACGTTGATACGCCGACAGGCAGGTTAAAGACAGTCCGTGGAACCGGGAAGATTGAGGACTTTGGTACGACTAACGCAAAAATGCGTGTTCGCTATCCGCTTCTGATTACCTTCAACTACTGGGTCCTCTACAAGTCGCCGGACAAGGCTTGGTTCATCAGCGCCACCCCATCAATGTCGGATCTGTGGATTTACTCCAGGACGGTTCCCACCAAGGCACAGCTGAAACAGATGGTCCGCAAGGCGAGCGAACTCGGTTATGATGTCCAAAAGCTTGAGTTTCCACCTGCGCGTTAAAGCGCCTGCACGACAGTGCTGAGCTCAAGAGCGCAAGTCAGGAATCAATAGAATTGGCTGCCCGTCGGCGCGGTGTCTTTGCATAGTTTAAAGCGTGGAAAGCGACGCGGCGCGAGACTTTCCCCAAACTCAAGTTGCCAAAGCCACAGCATTCATCAGGCGCGACTGAATCGAGGAACCGCCGTCGCCTCACAAGCGAACCCTTGAGGAATTTGAAACGGTCGGACGATCAACTCGCCCCAGACAGCATGCCTCCTGATTGCAGTCAAACGAGGCGTAGAATTCCGAACCTAAATATCCGATTTCTCAACAAAATATATGTCGAAAAGCGATCGTTTTCGCATAATTTTTTATCACAGTTGCCTCGCGCAAATTCTTTAGGCAAGGCGGCTTGCGCAACGTCAATCTTCATGCTTGTATAGACAACCAGAAGCGCGACGGCATCGCATGTCGACACGACCGCACCTGGCCAAAAAGGATTATGCTTATGATAACCTTCGACCAAGTCAGTAAGCACTACCGCGGCGATACCATCGCAGTCGACAAACTGTCGCTCACGGCCCCAACCGGAAAACTGACTGTGTTCGTCGGTCCCTCGGGCTGTGGCAAGACGACGTCGCTGCGGATGATCAACAGACTGATAGCACCCACATCTGGGTCTATTCTCCTTGATGGTGAGCGCACGGACACAATGGATGTCGCCCTGCTGCGCCGCAGGATCGGCTACGTCATCCAGAACGCCGGTCTTTTTCCCCACAGAACGGTCGTTCAGAACATTGCCACAACGGCCCGCCTGAACGGGACGCCCAAGCAACAGGCTCTTCGCACCGCCCATGACCTGCTCGATCGCGTCGGGCTTTCCGCGGCATTTGCGGATCGCTATCCGTGGCAGCTTTCGGGCGGCCAGCAACAGCGTGTAGGCGTTGCCCGCGCACTTGCATCCGATCCGAAATTCATGCTGATGGATGAGCCGTTCAGCGCGGTCGATCCGGTCGTGCGTAACCAGTTGCAGGATGAGTTCCTGCGCCTGCAGCGCGAGATCGGCAAAACGATCATCATGGTAACGCACGATATCGATGAAGCGCTCAAGCTCGGCGATCAGGTCGCCGTTCTCCGAACCGGCGGCACGCTTGCACAGATTGCAACGCCACAGGAGCTGCTCGCACGGCCAGCCGACGACTTCGTCGCAGACTTCATTGGGCGCGACCGTGGCTACCGCATTCTCGGCTTTTCGGAGTTCGACAACGGCGTCGCCCTTGGAAAGGAACCGACGGCAGTCCTCGGCACCAGCCCGGAGGCCCTGCGCGAGATTGCCACGGATCGGTGGGTTCTTGTGGCCGATGCTGAAAACAGACCGATTGGCTGGGCAGATGTCCAAAGCATCAAAAATCCATTGCGCGAAGGCGATATCAACCTCAGCGGAACGCTTGCCGCTGAAGGCAGCAGTCTGCGGCATGTACTGGACGCTGCGCTCAGCTCGCCGTCCGGCCGTGGCGTGATTGTCAGCCCGGTGGGCGAACTGGTCGGCACGGTGACGTTGCCGAATGTCGTTGCCGCAATCGAGGCTTCACGTACCGGTCGCCTGGCGGTGCAACCATGAGGTTCGACTGGCTGTACCGCGAATCCGGACGGATCGCCGAACTCTTTGTCTGGCACCTGGGGCTTTCCGTCGTCCCTGTCCTGATCGGGCTTGTCCTCGCGCTGCCGCTGGGCTGGATCGCGCAACGTGCCGGCTTTTTCCGCTCCACCATGCTTGGCGCAGCCGGCCTCCTCTACACCATTCCGTCGCTGGCCCTGTTCGTGCTTCTGCCGCTTGTCCTTGGCACGCGAATCCTTGATCCGCTGAACGTCGTCGTCGCATTGACAATTTACGCACTGGCGCTTCTGGTTCGCACGGTCAGTGACGGTCTCGATTCCGTGTCTCCGGACGTCGTTCAGGCGGCGAATGCCATGGGTTATCGTCGCCTCACCCGGCTGCTCGTCGTCGAACTGCCCCTGGCCGTCCCGGTCATCGCAGCAGGACTGCGCGTCGCAGTGGTATCAAATGTCAGCATTGTTTCCGTGGCCGCTCTCGTCGGCACGCCGCAACTCGGCCTGCTTTTCACACAGGGGCTGCAGTTGCGCTTCCTGACACCGATCATCGCGGGCATTCTACTATGTATCATGCTGGCAGCACTGCTGGACGGGATCGTCCTGTTCATTGCACGTCGCCTGACACCCTGGCAGGCGGGAGGCGCTGAGCGATGATCGACTGGTTCTCAAACCCGGCACACTGGACTGGCACTGACGGTGTCTTTGCGCTCATCGTACAACACCTGGCCTATAGCGCCATTGCACTTTTCTTCGCATGTCTGATCGGCATGCCTGTCGGGCTCTACGTTGGCCACACAAGGCGGGGCATCGTCTTCATCGCTGGCCTTGCCAATGCGTTGCGGGCGCTTCCGAGCCTCGGTCTCATCGTTCTTCTGGTCATCCTTTTCGGTCCCGTTTTTGCGTCCGATATGGCCTTCATCGTCCCGAGCATTATCGTTCTCGTGCTCCTGGCCGTGCCGCCTATCATGAGCGGAACCTATGCCGGGATTGCGGCCGTCGATCCTGCGGCGGTGGATGCAGCGCGAGGCATGGGCAAACGTCCACTCGACATTCTCTTCGATGTCGAGCTGCCCTGTGCACTGCCGCTGATCTTTTCGGGACTGCGCAGTGCAACACTGCAGATCATATCAACCGCAACGATCGCCGCCTACGTGTCTCTGGGGGGGCTCGGCCGCCTGATCATCGATGGTCGTGCCCAAAACGATTATTACCAGATGGCCGCAGGTGCGGTCCTCGTCGGAGGTCTCGCTCTGGCGGTTGACCTCGCAATCGGCATCATATCGAGGCTTACGGTGTCACCTGGACTAACGCGCCGCCATTAAGGGCGGCGTGCATCAAACAAAATTCATTTTCACCCTGACGACTATATAATCCAGAGGAGTAGCTTGCATGGCATTCAGCATCATCAAAGCCGTCGGCGCATTTGCGCTCATGGCTCTTTCAGCTACCACGGCGCTTGGCCAGACCGATCCGCTCGGGGCTGCTCCGGCCGCCAGGACGGACAACACAACCATTATCGTCGGCTCCGCCGACTTCCCGGAAAGCCAGCTATTGGCGACGATTTACGCCAAGGCGCTTGCAGCAAAGGGCATCAAGGCTGAAACAAAACTGAGCATCGGCAGCCGCGAGGTCTACATACCGGCTCTGCTCGATGGTTCGATCGACCTGCTGCCCGAATATGCAGGCGCAACACTGAGTTACCTCGACAAGAATGCAACCGCCCATTCTCCGGCAGATGTGGCGGCAGCGCTCAAGGCCGTTCTGCCGAAGGGCGTTTCGATGTTGACACCCTCTGCGGCGCAGGATTCCGACAGCGTTGCGGTCACACGCGCAACGGCCGAGAAATACAAGCTGAAGACAATTGCCGATCTTTCTCCGGTCGCTTCGCAACTGGTTCTCGGTGGCCCACCAGAATGGAAGACCAGAAAAGAGGGTATCATTGGCCTCAAGGACCTTTACGGCCTGGAGTTCAGCTCATTCAAGTCGCTGGATGTCGGCGGACCACTGACGCTGTCGGCGCTCGTCAATGATCAGGTTCAGGTTGCAAACCTGTTCTCGACCGACCCCGCGATCGCCGCCAACGACCTCATCGTGCTGGAGGATACGAAGAACCTCTTTCCTGCCCAGAACATCGTTCCGGTTATCGCAACCCCAAAGGTTAGCGACGTCGTGACGGCGACGCTCGATGCCGTCTCCGCCGCGTTGACGACTGCAGACCTCATCGTCATGAACGGCCGTCTGGCCAATCATGACAGCTTCGATGTCGTGGCCGAGGAATGGTTGACCAAACACAAGTTGAACTGACCGTTATTTGCGGGTACGGCATCCGCGGTATCCGCAAATTCACCATCGTCAGATGCCGGGCCTTCGGCCTGACGCACTAACCCTCGTTGGAACCCGATGCAGACGGCACCAGACAAGGTCGAAATCAGCCAAGACGAGAAGGCTCCCGCCCCGCCACTCTACGTCAAGCTCAAGGACTATGTGCGCAGCCGCGTCGAAACCGGCGAGTGGCCAGTCGGTCAGCGCGTCCCCTCGGAGAACGAGCTGGTCGATATGCTGGGCGTCAGCCGCATGACGGCAAACCGCGCCTTGCGTGAGCTTGCCGATGAAGGCTTCGTCGTGCGTGTGCAGGGCAAAGGTTCGTTCGTCGCCAGCAAGAAGCGGACGTCACAGTTTCAGAGCGTCCCCAACATTGCCGACGAGATTACCCAGAATGGCGGAGTTCACACCGCCCAGGTTATCCTGCTTCGTACAGAGGACTGCAATCTGGAGCTGTCGGAAGCGCTCGCCGTGGACATCGGAAGCACGGTTGCTCATTCGATCATCGTCCACGCCGAAGACAGTGTGCCGATGCAGATTGAGGATCGTTTCGTCAACCATCAGATCGTACCCGATTACCTGAGCCAGGATTTCGGTACGACCACGCCAAACGGCTATCTTACCGCCGTTGCACCAATCGTCAGGGCTGAACAGCATATCGAGGCCGTGACCGCCCAGGCCTGGGAATGCAAGCTCCTTGCGATCTCAAAGACCGAGCCTTGCCTGCTGGTTCGACGCCGGACGTGGTCTCAGGACGGCGTCATCTCTTCGGTACGTTTGCTCTACCCTGGAAGCCGCTATCGTCTTTACAGCACCTGATGTCCGCCCGGTCTGGTTACCGCCTGCGTCCCTTTAAACGGAAAATATGATGTCAACTTGCGCCGTATCGCTCTCGTCTGCCAGGAAGATCCCATGACCGTGTTTCTGGATGAAGGCCTCGACTGGCGGGGCGTGGCACAGGTCAGCCAGGGAGATAATCTCAGCCTGTCTGATGCTGCCTATCAAAGGATCGAGACGGCTCATCGTATCGTCGACAGCATCGTCAAAAGCGGCATTCGAGCTTATGGCATCAACACTGGCGTCGGCGCACTGTCGGATACCGTGGTCGATCGAACCGCGCAGGGCCGGCTTTCGCGCAGCATCGTTCTTAGCCACGCCTGCGGCATCGGCCCGCTCCTTGATCGCCGCGAAGTCCGCGCGATCATCGCAGCTCAAATCGCCAACTTCGCGCATGGCCACTCCGGTGTACGAAAGGACATCGTCACCCATCTGGCGACGTTTCTGGCGCGCGACTGTATTCCAGATATCCCGTCGCGTGGATCGGCCGGATACCTGACGCACAATGCGCATGTCGCTCTGGTGCTGATCGGGGAAAGCTCTGCGCGGATTGGTGGCAAGCAAGTCTCTGGAAGAGATGCTCTGAAAGAGATTGGCCTCCAGCCGCTGGTTCTTGGCGCCAAGGAAGGCTTGAGCCTTGTGAATGGAACGTCATGTGCAACGGGCCTTTCGAGCGTTGCCCTGGCGCGTGCCGAGCATCTGCTTGAATGGGCGGACGCAATATCCGCGTTGACGCTGGAGGCGGTTGGCGGCCAGATGGCAGCTTTCGACGAGGCGGTTTTGGCCTTGCACAAATCGCCGGGCATCGCGACCGTCGGGGCTACTCTGAGGAGACGTCTTTTCGGCAGTGGCCTGATCGCAGCCGCACGGGGCAAGCGGACACAGGACGCGTTGAGCCTGCGCGCCATTCCGCATGCGCATGGTGCGGCACGCGACGTTTTCGAGAACTGCTCTGCCATCGTTGACCGCGAACTGGCTTCGACGACAGACAATCCCGCAATTTCCGGCACAACTGAGGAGCCTCTCGTATGGTCCGAGGCTCACGCTGTCGCCCCAGCGCTTGGTCAGGCGGCAGACGGACTTGCGATTGCGATTGCGCAGATCGCGGCGATGAGTGAACGGCGGATCGACAGGCTCGTCAATCCGCTGGTTAATGGGTTGCCGCCCTTTCTCGCCCGCGATGCTGGAAGCCATTCCGGATTCATGATCGCACAATACACAGCCGCCGCTCTCGCCAACGACAACCGCCGGCTTGCGGCACCCGCTTCTACAGATGGCGGGCTCACGTCAGGTCTGCAGGAAGATTTCCTCGCGCATCCAACGGCAGCCGCCAACAAGTTGCTCGCGGTTCTCGACAACGCCGAGTACATCCTTGCGATCGAATGGATGGCAGCCGTACAGGCTCATGATTTTCTCGGGGGCAGCGCCCAACGAGCAGCGGGAACAAACGCGCTCCATAGCCTGCTGCGCACGCACGTCGCGCCTTACGCGGATGATCGTCCGCTTTCGGCCGATATGGAAACGGTCCGCGCGCTCCTGGCCCGGAGTGCGCTCCCCAATTAATGCCCAGCACGCAGCCGCTTACCGGTCCCTTACATGAGAAACGGAATATCGATCGCCTTTGAGCGAATGAAGGGCAGTCCCTTGCGTCGCGCCGTCCAGCCGATGACATGCAGTTCTGCCGCGGCAGGCTCGTGCTTTTGCGCCAGCATCCAGGATTTACAGTCGATGGCGGCCACGTCGGCGCCACCGCGTGCAACGGCGATTACGGAGGCTCGATGAGCTCCGGTTTCGACGAGTTCAGCAAACATCGCAAGGCTGCCGCCCGCTGCCTCCAGATCGCGCTTGAGGCTGAGATACCCCGACATGGAGCGGTGTTCGTTGAAGGCCAGTCTTTTCGTGGAGAAAAATTCAAGCGGCAATCTTGCCTCGCCTGCCTCTGACGGTCCAACATCCTCTCCGACCTCACCGGCACGGGCGATTATCGCACTGGAATAAAATTCCCCTGCACCGCCGGCTATGCCGTCGTAGTCACTCTGGCCGATGACCTGCACGTGATCTTTCAAGCCAAGCTCCATCGGCCCCCAACAAGTGCCGGAAATCAGCAGGTCCGGGTGACGCCACAGCACCGCCAGGTCAAAGGCGTCGGGATCCAGGGTTGCAGGATCTGGCGCGATAACAGATCCATCCTCAGCACGAATGCCACCGGGAACAGGTGGCATATCACCGTTGCGCCGAACGAGATTTTCCGGTGCGTCGATGCCGTGATCGAGAAATCTCTTGCGTATGCTGGCCCACAAGGCATCGGTATCGGGGCGCAATTCCGTCCAGTCATACATCGGCAGCGCCGCAATCCACGTCATACTGCTGTATCCTGTCTCAATGGGACGTCGGTCGCCGAATAGGCGGGGGTGTCAATGGAAACATGCGTGGCGGTCTGCGGCGAGAAAGCTGTCTCACCGCGTCTTAGCACAGGATGAGCAACAGGCTCTTTTACCTTGAAAGCGAAAGCGCGGAAAACGTCGAAATAGTTGGCGAAGACATATCCGTTGTTCATCCTTTGCCACTCGGCGCGCTTTGCCCTGTAGAGGGATGGCAACGTGTACCACGCCGCGCTTGGCAGCTTGTGGTGCACGAAATGCAAATTGTTGTAGAGAAAAAGTGGCGCCAAAATAGAGTTCTCGACGATAATCGTTCGTCCGTCCGGCTGTTCTGCCCATTGGTGTTCGCAATAGGAACGAATGGCGATGATGGATACGCCGAGATAGCCGGCAACGCTGATATAAAGCCAGATCGGAATGCCGAACACCGCCTGAATGACGAAGAGTGTTGGGATCAGCCCAGCCAGGTGCAGGGTCCAAGCGTAGATGACCCGGCGATCACCCTTGCCGATTTTCCGCCATTCGGACAGCGTGAAACCGATTACCATCAGCGGAGGGCCGATCACCATGCGGCCAATAAGCGTGTTGTTCCAGGCAAGCAGAGTTTTCAGAAGCGACGGCATTTTTTCCCAGTCGCCCATCGCCCGATAATAGCTCTCGGGATCGTCGAAGGGGTCCGTCAGACGCTCGTCAGCATGGTGCTGCAGATGTGTGCGCTTGTAGCTGCGATAGGGATAAAAGATTCCCAACGGCGTAAACACCAATGCTTCATTGAGGCGTGAGTTACGCGTGGGATGACCATGCAGGACTTCATGCTGAAGAGAGGAATGCAGAGCGACCGCGATCCCCATCAGCACCAACGAAAGCATCGGATACAACGGGTAAAGCGCATAACCTGCTGCGCCCCACAGACCGTAACAGACGACAAGCAGGCCAATCGTCGGCCACTCGATGCGCGGCGCACGCGATCGGGGCCTGTTCGTATTCTCTGCTGACTTCTGGATGGACGTTTCGCTCATGTGATTCCCCTATGCCATTGCAAACACAGGCTTTCATCGGCGCATGCGCCGCACAACGAGTTTATGGTGACCGATCGTTGATATTGGTCACAAATTATAGAATATGGTGATAATTATAAACAATGAGGTGAAATATGGACAAGCGCGCACTCGCCATCCTGTTCCGTACGCGTCTGGCGAGCCTGGTTGATCGGGCCGGAGAGAGCCATTCCGCATTCGCTTCGAAGGTCGGCATCGATCGCTCCGCCCTGTCGCAGCTGCTCTCGGGGGATTCGGCACGCTTGCCGCGCGTCGAGACACTCTTGAACATCGCCGAACGCCATTCCGTGTCGCTGGACTGGCTGCTCGGCCTCTCGCACGACCAGGGCTTGATGGGAGAACTGCGTCCAAGCTTCGAGATCGAGGAAGGCGGCGACGACTATACTGACACATTGCTGATGAACTGGCATGCCGAGGCGGCGGGATCTAAAATTCGCTATGTTCCTGCCCGTCTTCCGGATTTGCTCAGAACACCGAAGATCATCGCCTTTGAGGCGAAAGGCGCACATCAGAGTGTCATGGCGCAGGCCAGCGAGACGGCGTTCCGTCTGGATTACAACCGCCAACCCGGCACTGACATGGAAGTTTGTATGCCGCGTGAAACGCTGGAAGCCTTCGCAAAGGGGCAAGGCATGTGGCGCGGATTAAATCGCGACATTCGTGCCGAGCAACTCCAGTATATGGCTGCCCTGATCCGTGAACTCTACCCCTCGTTCCGACTGTTCCTGTTCAACGAAAAGGAACGGTTTTCCGTGCCTTACACGGTTTTCGGATCGCAACGAGCCGCGATATTCGTGGGTGGCATGTATCTCGTCCTCAACAACGCTGAATCAATCCGCAAAATGCAGTACCATTTCGACGAACTGATCCGTTCCACGCGCGTCCATGCCCATCAGGCCGCAGACTTTGTGCAGAACCTGGAGGTATCGTAAGCGGAGCAATTCGTTTTGGCCACGCGCCATTTGGCATGAGATGATCCGAACACT
Source organism: Agrobacterium tumefaciens (assembly GCA_025559845.1). Lineage (NCBI taxonomy): Bacteria > Pseudomonadati > Pseudomonadota > Alphaproteobacteria > Hyphomicrobiales > Rhizobiaceae > Agrobacterium > Agrobacterium tumefaciens. The sequence goes on along the minus strand of CP048470.1, from coordinate 1,776,864 downwards.
GATCAGATCAGTTTCCGGAAATCATTCGATTGGCCGCCAATCAATCGGAGACAGCGTCTTCAATATCGATGCCGGGATTGGCAGCCTCTAGATTGACGATGATCTTGCCCAGCGCCTGACAACTGAACTTGTTGAAGCCGTGTCAGAATTTCACCGTGGTGGCAGCGTCGGCCGCACCAGCGCTGACAAAAAGGGAGAGTGCGGCGGCAACAGTGCTTTGATGACGAGGAATTGTCACACGCTTCGGGAACATCGGAACCAAATGATTAAGGTCGAGTTGAGACGCAAGCCGTACGCCACGCCTCATGGAAACCTGATAGCCCGATCTGACGGGAGACTGAGATTTTCTGAACAGGTTGCCAGCGTTCGGTTCTGATTGTGAACGTTTGGAGGAAAACGTGACCGACTGGCTTGCGTCAATGGGTTTTGAGTTCGATATCGTTTCACATTTTGTCGCGATGCTGATTGCCTATGTTCTCGCTCTTCCGATCGGCTGGGACCGCGAGAAGCACGAACGCAGCGCCGGCCTGCGCACCTTTCCCCTCGTTGCAATCGCTTCATGCGGCTTCATACAGGCGACTGAAAGCGTCACTGCCGGCAACGCAGAGGCGACCGCACGTGTCGTAGAAGGCTTGATCAATGGCGTGGGTTTCATTGGAGGCGGGGCAATACTCGTTGGCAAACTTGGAACCCGTGGCACCGCTACAGCAGCCAGCATATGGGTCACCGGCGCGATCGGCGTTGCCGTTGGTCTTGGTTCTTACGAAACGGCCATCATTCTCTCCATCGCCACCTTCGCAACTTTGCGGGTTATGACGACCTTCAAGTCACAAAAAAACGAGCACCTCAGATCTGACGAATGACCCAAACACCTTCACAACTCTGATACCTCGCGGAACACGCGTGGCGCCTGCCTCGTTAATAACGCTCATACCAATAAGATCTGGAGGAGCACACCATGGACTGGAATCGGGTTGAAGGAAACTGGAAGCAGATGAAGGGCAAGGTCAAGGAACAGTGGGGAAAGCTCACCGATGACGACCTTGACGTCATCAACGGCAAACGCGAGCAGCTCGAAGGCAAAATCCAAGAACGTTACGGTTACGCAAAGGATCAAGCCAAAAAAGATATTGATCACTGGTACCGGAACCAGCATTTTCATTGAGGTTGCTGGCTAAAAATCTTCAATCAAAAGCCCGCCGTTCCGGGCGGGCTTACCGGCTCTTCTGGAACAAAAATCACGATCCTGAGTTCTGCGGCAAATGGATCATATCGTCACCCATATCAACAAGATCAAATCCCCGGGAGACCGCGCCGCCAGCGAAGACGGAGCCTTTGCCAGTCTCGTGTATGTTTCCAGTCTTGAGAACGGCATAACACGCAAACAGGGTAAGAACGGTTTTCTCTATTATGATGAAGACGGTCACAGGATAACGGACAAGGCCATACTTGAGAGAGTTGCAAGCCTCGCTATCCCACCTGCTTATGTGGACGTGATTATATCGTCAGATCCCAGATCCCATCTTCAGGCAACCGGACGCGACGCGAGGGGACGCAAACAATATCGATATCATCCAGATTGGTCGGAGGAACGCGGCAATGCCAAGTTCTCCCAACTGGTGGAATTTGCAGCGTCATTACCGGACATTCGCGAGAAGGTGGATACCGATCTGCGACTGCGCAAGCCCGGTCTCGACAAGGCTCTGGCCACGGTCGTCTGGCTGCTCGACAAGCTTTTCATCCGGGTTGGTAACGCGACATATGCGAAGGAAAACGGGTCGTTCGGTCTGACTACATTGAGAAATCGTCATGTGAAGATTGAAGGATCGACAGTCCATTTCAACTTCAAGGGAAAATCGGGCAAGGAATGGCGCCTCAGCCACCATGACAGGCGCATTACACATGCGATCAGGGCGCTCCAGGAGCTTCCGGGCCAGCAGCTTTTCCAATACCTCGACGAAGATGGACAACGACATCAGGTCAGGTCTCAGGACGTCAACGACTACATCCGGTCTGCATGCGGCGGCAACTTCAGTTCCCGACAGTTTCGTACCTGGGGCGCCTCCAAGATGGCGGCCGTTCAACTCGCACAACTCGAGCCCGGCCAAAGTCATGCGGAATGCGCCCGCATCATCAACGCCGTTATTGATGACGTCGCGAGCCGCCTCGTGAACACCCGCGCCGTATGCCGAAATTCTTATATTCATCCGAAAATCATCGACGCATTCCCCGACGGCGATCTCCAATCTCTCCTGAAAATCCGGCCGAGCCGAAGCCAGCGACTGAACCGGTGGCTGGAGACCGACGAAATTCGCGTCATGCGCTGGCTGGAAAGCCACTAGTTTTATCGAGGTTCGACAAATCTATAGAGGGAGAAAACCTTCTCAGGCGATATCGAAGAGGTGGCTATCAGGGTCCTTAACCCCATTGATCGCTGCCGCAACTATGTCGGCAGCAATCTGGCTAAAGGTGATCCCGTTTCCGCCAAATCCCATGACGGAATAAACATTTGCGTGCCCCGGCACGTTACCGATCAGCGGAAGGCCCGTTGTCGTCGATCCAAAGGCCGCTGCCCAACGATAAGCCGGCTGCCCAATATCAACATTAAGGAGCTCGGCGAGTTTGATACGAATAGAATATGTCTTTGCCTGAAGCCGTTTGCCATCCTGGAATGCCAGAGGATCATGCTCGTCCTCACCGCCGGCGATCAGCCGACCGGGTTGATCCGTTCGTAAATAGAGATATGGGTCGGACGCCTCCCATACGATGTGGTCGTGTAGCCAGTCGGGGATACGAACCCCAACGTCACTTGCCAGTGCCCATGTTGAAATGATTTCGTGCCGCTTGCTCTCAAGCACTTTGAGAAACTCGTAACCCGTACAAAAGACGGCGTGGTTGGCGATGAGAAGTTTGCCGCTGCCGGTGGCCAGAACAACCCCGTCTGAAAAGTCCTTCATATCGGTGACTTCGACGCCAGAGACGATTTCTACCTTGCGTCTGGCAAGGTGCCGCAGCAAACCGGCAGTGAGTTGCCCCGGATTGGCGGACGCAGAGATATTGCTGAGAATTGCACCTGTCCGCTCGATGTCGAAGCATTCGCGCAACTCTCGGGGGCCAAGATATTTCGCGTCGATACCCGCCTCTGCTCTGGCCTCTGCCTCCATCTTGAGGGCACGCGAGCCATAATCATTACCTGCCAGATAAAGCGCTTTCTTGCGGCGCATGCTGCAGGAAATATCCAGCGATTTGACAATCTCCTCGAGGCGCAAAACCGCCTGGGCCGATCTTTGCCATACCCGTCTGGCGTCGGCTTTTCCGATCATCTTTTGTAATTGATGGAGCGGCACGTCTATCTCGTGCTGTATCATTGCGGTCGAAGCGATACTGCTACCTCGGACAGGATCACCCTTGTCGATGATCAGCACTGACTTGCCCGATTGCGCAACAGCGTGCGCAACCAACGCCCCACTGATGCCGGCTCCAACTATGATGACATCGTATTTTTGAAGGGATGCCGTGTTTCTCGTTCGAACCGAGATGCGTGGGCTATCCATCCAGACGGGACGAAATTCTCTCAGGTCGCGCTCTTTCGTCAGTTGCGATCTGGACATGTCCCCTCCGTACCACGCTTAAGAAAAGAGCCCGACCTGAGGTCGGGCTCTTGAAACCATCAGTGCCGATGCTCGGGCATCTGCTTGAGCTGATCCTTGGTCCACGTTGTCAGAGCGTGTACATCTCCTGACTCATCGCGCATGAAATCGAGATCCGCCAATGGGACCGCTACAGGCTTGGCACCAATACCTAAAAAACCGCCCACGTCGATGATTGCGGTACTCGCAGTGCCAGCACCGTGAACGTGGTCAACCTTACCGACCTTGTGATCGTCGGCACCGTAAACGGTGGCACCCTGTAACACAGAAGGTGTCAGTTCGCGTGCGGTGAGACGGACATGATTGGTATGATCCATTTTCAATTCTCCTCGTGTTGGCTACACTAACGTAACTCCACCAGTCGCGTTCAGTTCCGCGTCTTGCCGGAGGTTTCTGCAGCCTAAAGTGTCGCCAAAGCCCGGTTGGAGATCTGTCCTCCATAGTTTTTCCGCATCTCGACCTTTTGCTCGAGAGCGGTGATCACATCGACCGACAGATCGACACCGTGCAGTTCCGCAATGTTCGGCAAGCCACCGGGAGTAAAAACATTGATCTCAAGAATTTTATCGCCAACGATGTCCAGGCCGACCAGAAACATGCCGTCCTGAATGAGCTTTGGCCGCACCATCTCGGCAACTGCAAGTATCTTGGGCGTGATCTCCACGGCGGCCGCTGTGCCAGCTACGTGCATATTCGAACGCACCTCTCCCTTGGCGGGAACCCGGCGGAAGGCAGCATAAGCACCATCCCGTTGAAGCGGGCGACCATTCATCAGGAAAAGGCGGATATCACCGGCCGTCGCATCGGGAAGGTACCCCTGAGCGATCAGGTAACCTTCACCGCTTACGGCCTCAAAAATCTGGTTGAGATTAGCTTCCTTGCTCGAATTGATCTTGAATACATTCTTGCCGCCCGACCCCTGGAGTGGCTTCAAAATAGCGCCCTGCTTCTGTTTGTCGATAAAGGCGCGGATTTCTTCGATGCTTTTCGAGATGAGCGTGGTCGGACGAACGGCCTCCGGAAAGCCCTGAAAATAAAGTTTGTTCTGGGCGCTAGCCAGACCATCCGGATCATTCACCGTCAGCACACCCCGCTCCGCCGCAAGACGGCCGAAAATAATGCCGGCTTGCGCAGCCCAAGGCCGCTCGTCAGCATCAAGCGATGGATCGTTGCGCAGGAACAGAACATCGATATCTTCGACCGGGATCGTCTGTATCTCGGCCTCCTTATGCTGCAGGGCCGAAACGAACGCATCAGCCTTTTTCGATTTTCCGCCCTTGGCAACGGTCGCACGCACCATAAGGCTATCGTCAGGCCGCAGCACGAAATCGCCCGGCGTCAGATAACAGACGTCGTGGCCGCGCGCTATTGCAGCCAATGCAAGCGCCGTGGTCGTGTAAAATTCCGTCTCGTCCGCGATAGAGTTCACAAAAAAAGCAATCCGCATTCACGTCTCCTGCCTTTGAATCATTTCTAACGGGCGCAAGCCTTGTTTGGCATGTGCCAAGCGGCCTCGCCCTTCGTCCGTTTCCAGGTAAAGCGGTCGGACCGCTGGCATCCGCAGCAGCCCTCGATCCGCGAGTTCTTGCATCACCTCAAAATGCGAGGCCGCGATCTTGCCCATCCAGAATGGTTCAAGCGCCCCTCCGGACCGAAGGTGCCGGAGCAACGCAAGCAGCCCCCGGAGATATATCGCGTCCTTGGCAAGGCCGCCGCCACGATAAAGGCGAAGAACCAGGTTGAATGCCGCACGCGGCGTAAAATCATGGTCGTCAACCAGAATGGAGTATGTCTCGGAAAATGTTGCGCCTTCAAGCATCGCGGCACACCCGACAACCCGACCCGCAATCAGTCTGAGACGTGCCGTCGTCATGCCGCCGGCCAGGTACTCGGCAAAGACCGCCAGCCCCTCCTGCATGCCTTCATAACCAGCAAGCCCGGAGCGAAACAGCCGCAGGCCCTGCACCGATCCGTTGAAGTAGGTGAGAAGATGGACACCGATCTCATGTGCCAGCAAAGGCTCGACACGGCGTTTATCCATCAATGTCGAACGCGCGATCAGCAGGCGGTGACCTGATACCATCAGGCCGGATGGCAGGTCGTCTCGCAGTTCAACCGCGACTTCGAACTCTGTCAATTGACGATGGTATACGGCGATCATCGTTCTGGCGCGCCGCTCGACATGAAAACAGTCGGCAATCCTGTCTTCCGACCCGCCATCGTCGTCGTTATTCGACGCAGGATCACTCGAATGCGCGAGAATTGTCTTTGCCTCTTCCAGCAGCGATGGCTCGACGGGACCGTAAAGCGCACGCCCAAATTCGATAAATTGCGGCTTCTCGCGAGAAGATAACAGCGAAAGCTGAATATCGAGTTCGTGCTGTTTCTCTCTGTAAAGCTGGTAGAGAACCGGGTCTTCAAGGTGATCGAAGGAAATTGAAAAGAGCTTCCGTTTGGTCGCTTCGACCTGAAACGCCAATGGGCGATAAAGGAATTTCGGATGCCGCCCATCGGACTTGAACGCGTTAAAGGCCGCTTCGGCATTGATAGGCGTCACAGCCAACAGAAAATCAAACGTCGACGCCACTTCATCTATGCTGCGATCAACGCGCGTCACTGTGTCAACGAATGTCTTGCGCCCCAATGCCCTATGGGTTTTGGGCGTCAGAACCTTCTGGCTTTCAATGAAACGTGAGATCGCCCTCAAGCCCGCATCAAACAGCAGCGAGACGAGCTGTTCACGCAGTTCGGGATAAATTTCATTGCTGCCCGGCTGTCGGTAGACTGGGGCAAACCGGACAGCCAGCGTCGAACAATGCAAATCACGCCCCAACACCTTGTCCTCTCTTAAGGGCGGGGTCTCAGCTCTCTTCACACGTGGCGTCCGAAATTTCGCTTCGCTATCGCTGACGACAGTGGTGAAAATTTCCGCAGCGTCCGCCATATCAGCACTTGCCCACAAGGCAATTTCAAACGGCGGAAGAAAGGGTGCATCCTCGGTCAGGAATCTGTCCTGCGTCAGCTCTCCGATATCGAAGAGAACGAAGGCGCCGAAACGTTTGCGAAGAACGACAGCGATTGCCTCGATAACCACCATTGCGGGCGCGGCATGCGGCGCAATCAGATAGGATGCGTTGGCACGGGCGATATCTCGGGCAACTGGCTCTGCATCGTCTTCGGCAATATGCACGCAAAGGAATGGTAGCGGGCGGTCAATATGCAGACGACCACCTCCAGGCAGATCCCGACGAATAGACTTGCCAGCGGAAAGACATGAAACAATATCCTCCAGCCACTCATCATCGCGCTGTTTCTCTAATGAAACCTGCTTCATGAGGGCCCCGCCAGTGATTTCTCGAGCACGGGAACAGCCGTTGCAACGATGTTGCGAAGCTGTGAGAGCACGCTTGTGTCCGGTTCACCGGTCCATTCGTCCATGAAGAACTTCTTGAACTCAACGGCGATCGCACAGCCGGTCAGGGGAAAATGTTCGTGGACAAATCGCGTCTGTTCGCCTTTTCCCTGGAACGCCACGTTTTCCTGCACATCAACAGGCCTGCCGTTGATTTCGAAGGATCGGAAGTGGTCGATGAGAGCATCGACGACTGGCGCCCAGCGCGCCCTATCCATGGAAAAGGTTCCGATGTTTATATCGGGCGCCTTTGACTGCAGTGTCGGCGCGGCGCCTGGACCGTCTCTACGGTGATTGTAACTATGGATATCAAGTACGACAAAGTGACCGAACTGGTGTTCGACGCCACGGAGAAAGTTGAGCAACATCTCATAATAGGCATCGTGCACTTGCAAGGACGTATCGATCTGATCCTGTGAGAGGGCGTCCGTCCAGACATTCAGACCCCATGCCTGCTCCGGCGTTAGATAGACGGCACCATCGCGGCTGCGATTGATATCCACTTCGAAACGGGACCGATGGAACACGATACGGTTTGGCACGTCGCGGATCGTATATTCCGTGTACGGGTCTTCTTCACGAAGACGCTCATCGTGGTCGATCGCGTAGAAGCTGAGAATATCATCACGGATATTGTGTCCTTCATGGATCGCTGTCGCGACAATTGGCGACAGTCCACGCTCGGTGCTCCATAAAGCGAAGGGTGTGGCGGGCGGCGAGATCAGCGTCTTGAGAGAATTCCCGTTGGCGGAAGATATCACGTCTCGAGATTTCTCCCGGTATTCGGCGCCCGTCATTCATCTCTCTCCCGTGCTGAGGTTGCCCCTGTCACGGTACAAACGCGCGACAGCCAAATTTGTTACGAGGCGTATTCAGATTTCCAATGTCTGGCGGACTGGCGGAAGCCCCTCAGTCCCAAATAGCCAGTATGGTCCGTCAGGATTTCACCCTGCTAAAATTCACGGCAAACAACCGTTCATGGAACGACGCGCCGAGGCGAACGTTGAATCTCAAACCGAACACCCCTGCGCGCCGTGAGCTACGTTTCGGTCGCGGCTCCCATTCAAATTGTTATGGAGAACAACGATGACCGACCGGCAGACACTCCAGGACCCGCGCAAACTTTACCCCTCGCCGCCATTTCAGTCCCAGCCTCAAACGATGCCGGGACTTGCACAAAACATGGTGCCGTTACCTGATCACGGTGAAGCAAGTTACAAAGGGTCGGGAAAACTGACAGGGCGAAAGGCACTGATTACCGGCGGCGATTCCGGTATTGGCCGTGCCGTTGCCATTGCTTTTGCACGCGAGGGTGCGGACGTTGCCATCTCCTATCTTGAAGAAGAAGAGACTGACGCCGAAAGGGTAATCGAACTCATCGAGGCAGAAGGCCGAATTGGCGTGGCTCTTCCAGGCGATATCAAGCAGGAAACATGGTGTCGCGAGATGGTCGAAAAGGCCGTTAGCGATTTGGATGGCCTCGATATCCTCGTTATCAACGCAGCAAGGCAGCAGTATCGTGACGATATCAGTGCGCTGTCGACCGATGATTTCGACCAGACGATGAAGACCAATCTTTACGCGCTTCACTGGATTGCGCAGGCGGCGACGCCCTACTTAAAGCCCGGCTCTTCCGTGATTACCACTGCTTCCATCCAGGCCTACGAGCCCTCCCCGATCCTGTTGGATTATGCAACGACCAAAGCTGGCATTGTCGCTTACACCAAGGCGCTGTCGAAGCAGCTCATTGAAAAGGGCGTGCGTGCCAACGTCGTCGCTCCAGGTCCGTTCTGGACTGTCCTTCAGCCCAGCGGCGGACAGCCGGATGAGAAGGTTCAACACTTCGGTGAAAACAGCGACTTTGGCCGTCCTGGTCAGCCTGTCGAACTGGCACCGATTTATGTTCTGCTTGCTTCGCAGGACGCCAGCTTCATCAACGGCGAAGTCTACGGTGTAACAGGTGGCAAGGGCATCGCATGACCAGTTTCATCGTTTTGCAGGGCGAGGCTGAGCAAGGCCGATGTTGAGAACAATCGAAAGGTCACGATCTGATCAGGCAGACATCAAGGCTCATACCAAAGGCTGACCGAAAGAATGAACACCGAGGCCGCACAGACGCCGAACGATGCAGTTACAGAACGAGAGTTGACGCCCGAAGAAGCTGAGCGGGCGCGTAGAAAATACCTGTTGTCGCGCTTCTGGCGTAGTGCCCGTGGCTTCTGGAGCCGCCGTGGACCAAAGCTCGCGTGGCCCTGCTCAATTGGCTTGGTTGCACTCCTCTGCACCAATGTCGTTTTCCAGTACGGTATCAACGTCTGGAACCGCAATCTTTTCGACGCGATAGAACAACGCGACGCCAGCACGGTTTATTTCCTCAGCGCGATCTTTATTCCATTGGTGATCGGCAGCATGTCGCTTGTGGTGATCCAGGTGTTTTTCCGCATGATCATACAACGTCGCTGGCGCAAATGGCTGACGACGGACATCATCGCCCGCTGGCTTGCCAACGGTCGCTATTACCAATTGAACCTGATCGGTGGCGACCACAAAAATCCGGAGGCACGCATCTCTGAGGATTTGCGCATCGCAACGGAAGCACCGGTCGACTTTGTTGCCGGTGTTACCTCCGCCTTTCTGTCGGCCTCCACATTCATCGTCGTTCTCTGGACAATTGGCGGATCTCTGACATTCACCATTGCAGGAACGAGTTTCACCGTCCCCGGTTTCCTTGTTATCACGGCCCTGCTGTACGCAACGATCACGTCCACATCGATGGTTGTCATCGGGCGAAATTTTGTCCGTATTTCGGAGCTCAAGAACCAGGCTGAGGCGGAGTTTCGCTACACGCTAACGCGTGTACGTGAAAACGGCGAGAGCATTGCCTTGCTCGGCGGAGAGGAAGAAGAACGCAACGACCTCAACAAGACGTTTTCAGCAGCTTTGCACCAATGGGCTCGTTTGGCGCGGCAATATATGCGCACGACGCTGGTGTCACAGGTATCGAGCCTCTTTGCCCCTGTCGTTCCCGTCCTGCTTTGTGCACCGAAATTTCTGGATGGCAGCATGTCGCTGGGCCAGGTGATGCAGGCCGCATCTGCCTTCGCGATCGTCCAGGGCGCATTTGGGTGGCTGGTCGACAATTACCCGCGGCTCGCCGACTGGAATGCCTGCGCACGACGCGTCGCATCTCTCATGGTTTCACTCGACGGCCTTGAGCAGACTGAGAAAAGTGATGCGGTCGGCCGCGTCAAGCACGGCAAGATTGAGGGCGAAGCAATCCTCAGCCTGAACGATCTTTCGGTCTCGCTAAACGATGGCACTGCTGTGCTGACGGAAACGGAGGTGGAAATTAAACAAGGCGAGCGCGTGCTGGTTTCCGGGGAGTCCGGATCAGGCAAGAGCACGCTTGTGCGGACAATCGCAGGCCTCTGGCCGTGGGGCGGCGGTAGTGTCGACCTGCATCCAGACAAGCGCCTTTTCATGTTGCCGCAACGGCCCTACATCCCGCTCGGTACTTTGGGGCGCGCCGTCACCTACCCGGGTGCATCGGACGACTGGTCGCCCGACGAGGTCAAGACAGCGCTCGAAAAGGTCGGACTTGGCCACCTGGCGGAGAAGATCGAAGAAGATGCCCCCTGGGACCAGACGCTGTCAGGCGGAGAGAAACAGAGGCTGGCGTTTGCACGTCTCCTGCTTCACAGACCCGATATCGTCGTACTCGACGAAGCAACCTCGGCACTCGATGACAAGAGCCAGGACAAGATCATGGAGCGTCTGATCGACGAGCTGCCCGATTCCACCATCCTCAGTGTCGCCCACAGAGCCGAACTCGAGGCTTTTCACAGCCGAAAGATCACCCTTGAGCGCCGCGAGGGCGGCGCCAAACTGGTCAGCGATATCGATCTTCTTCGGTCCCACAAAAAGCGCAACATGCTGAGACGTCTGGTCAGGCGACCTAAAATCCGCCTGTGAGACCTAGGGGGAGGATACAGGGGTTAGCGATTAAGACTGGCGTTTCTCCAACAGCTCCTTGGCATAAATCGCCATCATTCTTTCCTCGTTTGCGGGGATGATGAGCGTTTTGAAAGGCTGCAGAAAAGCAAGCCGGGCCAGAACCGCATCGCGAACAGAAGTGGCATTTTCCCCGACCCCACCTGTAAAGACCAGCGCATCGATGCCGCCCATCGAAACGGCCATCATCGCCGTGTATTGCGCGACCTTGAGTGCGAGATAGTCGAGTGTGAACTGCGCTTGCGGATCATCGCTTTCCATCAGCGTTTTCACGTCGCTGCTGACGCCCGACAATCCCTTCAAACCGGAGCGTTCGTAAAGTGCCTCCTCGACCTTCTCGACCGGCATTCCAAGTGCGCGCAGCATATAAGTCACCGCTCCGGCATCAATGGCGCCGGGGCGGCTGCCCATCGGCAAACCATCGAGAGCCGTCATCCCCATCGTCGTGTCGATGCTCCTACCGTTCGAGAGCGCGCAAAGACTTGCTCCATTACCGAGATGACCAACGACGACCTTTCCGCTTGCGAGGTCCGGATGCTCCTTCGCCAGCACCCGGGAGATCCAGTCATAGGAAATGCCATGGAAACCATACCGGCGAATACCTTTGCTCCGCAGATCCTCCTCCACTGCAAATGTTCGGAAGAGTGCGTTCTGGCCGGTGTGAAACGCGGTGTCGAAACACGCAATATCTGGTGCATCTGCCAGGCGGTCGGACGCATCGATGCCCGCCAAATTGTAGGGCTGATGAAGAGGCGCCAAGGGCACCAGCGCTTCCAGCTGCTTTCTGACCTGCGGTGTCACGATGACCGGATCGACAAGGTCTGGACCACCATGCACGATACGGTGCACTGCTGCGACCATATGCCAACCATCGTCGAAACGGTCGATCAGATCCATCAAAGCGCCCATCGCGGCAACATGGTCATGGGCATCAAGAGAACGATCGATATGCGTGCCCGTCGTTTCGATTGTCGCTATCAGCCTCGCATCTGTTCCGATGCCGGCAACCTTGCCTTTTGCCAGTTTGTCGAGGTTTTCATAGCCGAAAACCTCGAATTTCAGGCTGGAGGAACCGGTGTTCAAAACGAGCAGAATATCGATCATCCGATAACCCCTTTTTACGTCTTTCAGCCAGGCAATGATGCGCCACTCGACACTTGCCGCGGTAACCGATCAGGGGCGAGTGAGAGAAGAGCCACACGAGGGATTGCCGACCGGACGACGGCACCTCGCAACTCTTCTCGCCTGATGTTTCGGTCTATTGTGACTGCCATTTCCAGCTGACGATCTCCGGCATGTCCTCGCCATACTCCCTGACATAGGCATGGTGCTGGGCGATTTTGGCTTCCAGTACGGCGACCGTCGGGGCAGCCGTATCCTTCAGGCCTGGCACCCTTGCAATTGCCTCGAGAGCGAGATGGAAACGGTCGAGCTGGTTCAGCACAGTCATGTCGAACGGTGTCGTTGTCGTCCCCTCCTCGATGAAGCCACGGACATGGATGTTGCGGTGGTTCGTCCGTTTATAGGTGAGCCTGTGAATGAGATATGGGTAGCCGTGATAAGCAAAGATTACCGGCCGATCCGTTGTGAACAATGCATCGAAATCCGCATCAGAAAATCCATGCGGATGATGCTCCTTGGATTGCAGGCACATGAGATCGACGACATTGACCACGCGGACACGCAAATCAGGGATCGCCTCACGAAGCAACATAACCGCCGCCATTGTCTCCATGGTTGGAACGTCTCCAGCGCAGGCCATAACGACGTCTGGCTGCATGTCCGTATGGGTGCCCGCCCAATCCCACGTCCCCATGCCTGCTTCGCAATGCGCGACAGCCTCGTTCATCGTCAACCATTGTGGTTCAGGCTGTTTCCCGGCGACGACAACATTGATCCGGTCATAGGTTCCGAGAATATGGTGCCCCACCCAAAGGAGCGTGTTGGCATCCGGGGGCAGATAAATACGGACGATATCCGCTTTCTTGTTGGCGACAAGGTCGACAAACCCGGGGTCCTGGTGGCTGAACCCATTGTGATCCTGGCGCCAGACGTGGGAGGTCAACAGGTAGTTGAGTGACGAGATCGGTTTTCGCCATTCCAGCTCGCGGGTCACCTTCAACCATTTGGCATGCTGGTTGAACATGGAATCGACGATGTGGATGAAAGCCTCATAGCAGGAGAAGAAGCCATGACGCCCGGTGAGCAGGTAACCTTCCAGCCAACCCTGGCATAGATGCTCGCTGAGAACCTCCATAACCCGGCCATCACGAGCCAGATGAACGTCGTAGGGTTCGATCTTTTCCATCCATACACGATCGGTGTTATCGAATACGGCACCCAGTCTGTTCGATTCCGTTTCATCCGGACCAAAAATCCGGAAGTTCGCATCCTTGTCGTTGAGGGCCAGGACATCGCGAAGATAACGGCCGAGAATCTCGGTCGTCTGCACCATCAGGGCGCCCCGCTCGCCCACATCAACGGCAATAGCATGATCGGCGATGGCGGGAAGCACGAGTTCCTTCCGCAGAATACCGCCGTTTGCATGCGGGTTGGCACTCATACGCTTCTGCCCAGTGGGCGCGATGGCGCGCAGTTCCGGCTTCAGCCTTCCGCTTTCGTCGAACAGATCATCAGGGCGATAGCGCTTCAGCCAGTCGAGCAGAATTTCACGGTGAGCGTCGTCAGACCGGCAATTCGACACCGGAACCTGATGTGCCCGCCAGAAACCTTCAACCTTTTTACCGTCGACTTCCGCAGGCCCTGTCCATCCTTTTGGGCTGCGCAGAATGATCATCGGCCAACGCGGGCTGCCGACCAAGGTTCCGGCAGCTGCCGCCTGTTTGATCTCGGCAATCATGTCGAAGCAACGGTCAAATGCGGCCGCCATCGCCTGATGCATAAGAGCGGGGTCAGACCCTTCGACGAAAATCGGCTCGTAACCGTAACCGAGGAAAAGCGACCGCACGTCCCCATCATCCATACGCCCAAGCACGGTCGGGTTGGCAATCTTGTATCCATTCAGATGGAGAATTGGCAGAACGGTGCCATCACGGACCGGGTTGATGAACTTGCTAGACAACCAGCTTGCCGCGAGTGGGCCGGTTTCGGCCTCGCCATCACCCACAACGCAGGCGACAACGAGATCGGGATTATCAAGTGCTGCACCGTAAGCGTGCACCAACGCATAACCAAGTTCACCACCTTCGTGAATGGAGCCCGGGGTTTCTGGTGCGACGTGGCTTGGAATTCCGCCCGGAAAGGAAAACTGCTTGAAGAGCTTGGCGAGACCCGCCTGATCCTCGCTTATATCAGGATAGACCTCCGAATAGGTGCCCTCGAGATAGGTATTGGCAACCATTCCTGGGCCACCGTGGCCGGGGCCGCAGACATAGATGACGTCGGAATTTCTCTCACGAATGATACGATTGAGATGGACATAGATGAAATTCAGACCGGGTGTTGTACCCCAATGGCCGAGAAGGCGCGGCTTGATGTGCTCCGGTTTGAGCGGTTCGCGCAGCAACGGGTTGTCCATCAAATAGATCTGGCCGACGGAAAGATAATTTGCAGCGCTCCAATAACGGTCGATGAGCGACAGTTCGTTATGATCCAGCATTCCGATACATCTCCAGTTTAAACACGGCAGCCAATGCCTTGGCGTGGACAAATCCGATCAAATCTCCTGACGCAGCAGCCCAAGCCTCCGCATGATTGCCTTCTCGAACTCTAGAACGGTCATCAGGAAGACGCCGACCAGCACCACCACAATGAGATTGCTGAAAGAAAGGGCCTCCGTGCCAAGGCCAGCTTGCAGAGCGGGCAGATACGTCATCGCCAGTTGCAGAATGACCAGCCCAAAAAATCCGACGATGGAATTCACGACAACAACGGCGATTATCACGATCGCGTCGACAACATGGCTTAGGAAGACCGCAGCAATGGCTGCGGCAATCAGGAAGTAGATCAGGGTGTTGTTGAGCTGCCTTAGAAAGCGTGTGATGGCGGATGTTGGGGGAGCCGACCGCAATTCGTTGCGACCAAGGGCATTGCGCCGCTTGACAACGTCCTCGTTTGCCAGCCCCTCATCGGTCGACGCAACGCTTGATAGTGCGGCAGCCGGGGTTATAGAATGCCATTTGATGGAGGAAGCAGCGGATATCGTCTTCTCCTGCATGTTCATCCATCACTCCTTACAACACTATTTTCCGTCGACCCGAAATCGGGCTACGCCGATTTTGCTTCACCTTCCAAAGAGAGCTGGTCGTGATATCCCTCCACGCCACCGAGGCTTTCGACGACGACGCGGATCGCCCGTCGCTCGACGTCGCTTTTCACAGTCCCGGTTGCGGTGACGATTCCCGATGACACCGAAACTGCAACCTGCTGCCTGGGAATACCAAGATCGGCCGAAAGACGAGCCGCCGCCGCTATCGCGATCGCGTCATCACCAGGGGCAATCTTGTCCAACGGTGCATGCAGCATTGCTTTTAGGACGTCGGAGCGGCTGACAATTCCAACCATACGGCGTTCGTTCATCACGGGCAGGCGTTTTACGCCCATCGTCGCCATGATTTCGGCAACCCTCGCCAGAGGGGTCTCTTCATTTACAGTGATCAGGCTGTCGGACATCAGGTCGCGAACACGCCAGCTATTTCCTTGAACATAGAGCTGAAAATCGACAGGTAAAGAAGGGTCGGTTCCGCGACCACCGCCCAATTCGGCTCGCCGCATCAGATCGCCTTCTGTTAGCATTCCGACAACCTCGCCCTCCCCGGTGACCACCGGCAAGCCGGATATTTTCTTGGTTGCCATGATATCGATCGCGTGACGGATACTGCCGTCGACCGAAATTGTCGCAATATCCGTCGACATGATGTCCTTGGCTTCCATGCAACCTCCTGGCAGCTTGAGCGATGTATAGGAATGAACATGCCGACCGATCTCAGCCGACATCATTTTCTACACCCGCTTCGTTGGACTAAAGTGACAGACCTGAACGGGAAAATCGTTGTCGATCGTCAATTCCCGTTGCTAAACTGCCGATAATATTCGTCAGCCAAACCGCGTAACGCCCGACCGATGGCGGCGTATTCATATTCATTGAGGTTGGCGAGAGAGGCACGGCCTGAGGGGTGCTGTGCACCAAAACCGCGGCCGGGCAACAGCACGATACCCGTTTCGTCAGCGATGCGGAACAATAGCTCGTTGGCGGTGAAGGCGCTTTTAACCCAGGCGGCAAATTCCGCGCCGTAGAGTTTTTGCGAAATCTCCTCCAGATCAAGCAGGGTATAAT
This sequence comes from Agrobacterium tumefaciens, assembly GCA_025559845.1. Lineage (NCBI taxonomy): Bacteria > Pseudomonadati > Pseudomonadota > Alphaproteobacteria > Hyphomicrobiales > Rhizobiaceae > Agrobacterium > Agrobacterium tumefaciens. The sequence continues at coordinate 1,760,495 of CP048470.1, read as the reverse complement.
AATCGACCTCGTTCGGGTCCTTCACGAGCTCGATGCCCAACTCACGATAAAGCGCAGCTTCGCGGCGGCGAATGATCTTCTTGAGCGACGCCTTGTACATGTCGTGCTCGTCCATCAAAGCGAACAGGGAAAACAGCACCATCTGCACCTGCTGCGGGGTCGACAAGCCGGCCGTGTGGTTAAGCGCAACAGTGCGGCTGTCGGCGACAAGCCGATCGATAAATTTGAGCGTGCTGACATCTGTCACGATTGAGCTGTAACGACGATCCAGTGCCTCCTTTGCCTTTTCCGGCAGGTCTGCAATCTTGCGATCCAGGACGTTATCCCGGTGGGTCGCAATCGTACCGAGACGCCAGCCGGTTGCTCCAAAGTATTTCGAGAAGGAATAGACAAGGATGGTGTTGTTGGGGCACCGGGCGAACAGCGACTGAAACTCGTCGGCAAAAGTGCCGTAAACATCATCCGTGAGGATTATGAGATCGGGGCGGTCGTTGGTGACGATATCGGCGATCTTCTTCAAGCTCCGATCATCCAGTTTTACGGAAGGTGGATTGCTTGGATTGATGCAGAAGAACACCTTGATCGCAGGATCTTTCAACTTCTCCAGCTCGGAGTCCGGGTACTGCCAACCGGATGCCGAGTCCGCGTTGATCGCCACTTGCGTCAAACCGTACTCATCGAGTTGGGGGATCTCGATGTAAGGCGTGAAGACAGGCAGACCGATGGCGACCTTGTCGCCACGTGCCACCAGACCATTCTGTTTCATCGTATTGAAGATATAGGTCATGGCGGCTGTGCCGCCTTCCACGGCAAAGACATCGACATCACCGGCAGGCATGAAGCCGCCGATCATCTCCTTGACAAGATATTGCCGAACGATCTCTTCGCTGACCCTGAGCATCCGTGGCGGAACAGGATAGTTGCACCCGAGGATGCCTTCGACCATTTCATGCAGAAACTGGGAAGCGGAAAGACCTAACTGATCTCGTACATAGGAAAGCGCTCTGCGCAAAAAGGCGACGCCCTCCTGATCACGATGATCACTGGTGAACCGCTCGAAGTGCGCCTCGATCCCTTCGATCTGGGGCAACCCGCCAATGCCCTCCTGCATGTAGGAAAAGGAAAGTTCCGACTCTGCAGCGGCAAACAGGCCAAGCCGAAAGAAGGCGCGACGGGGCAGCGTCGCCATAAAATTCGGGTTACCACGTCCGGCATTCAGCATTGTTCCGTTTTTTCGACCGGACGCCAGCTTGATCAGTTCATCCTTTAGCTCAAACGGGCTCAACTTCGCGTACTGGCTATAATCAGTCATGATGTATCCTTCGAAAGCTTATGGCTTTGGGTCAGACGAGGGCGACGACAAGCGGCCCCAACAGGGTGAGGAACACGTTGGCAAGAGCGTAAGTGATGGCAAAAGGCGTCGTTGGAACAGAGTTTCCGGCCTTATCAAGCACCTCACCGAAAGCCGGATTGGCGCTGCGCGACCCGGAAAGCGCTCCGGCAAAGATTGCAACATTGTCGTAGTGCAACAGGTATCGGCCGACTGCCATGGTTATCAACATAGGAATGATGGTAACGGCGACACCGACAAGGAAGATTGAGAGACCGCTGTCCATGATGGTGTGGACAGCCTGCTGTCCAGACTGCAATCCCACCACCGCAACAAAACCGGCCAGACCGAGATCGCGCAAAAGCGTCGATGCCCCTGTTGGCATGTTACCAAGCGTCATGTTGCGGCTGCGATACCAACCAAAAGCAAGGCCTGCGAGAAGCGCACCGCCGCCACTGCCAAGCGTCAAGGGAATGGAACCAATGCGCAGAACCAGAAGGCCGACCAGCAAACCCACGACAATGCCGAAACCGTGGAAAACGAAATCGGTCTTGTCGCTTGGCACAAGAACCGGGCCGACACGTTTGGCAATACGCTGGAGGTCTTCCTGCAAACCGTAGACCGTGACGACGTCGCCAGCTTCAATGCGCGTGTCGGCGCCAAGTGTCACAGCGTTGCCGCCACGCTTCAGCGAAAGGACGAAGACGCCGTGCCGCAAGTCGCGCGTTGCCTCAACAATCTGGGCAACCGTTTGTCCAGCGAATTCAGAAGCGGTGACGACGACGTCGCGTGTCGCGACCACCATTTCCATACCGTCGGAAGTTTCCAGTTCGGGACCAATCGCCTCGTCAAGACCGATGATCCCGGAGCGGCGTCCGACAACGAGTAAGATGTCGCCTTGCTCCAAGGCAAACTCCGGATTGAAACCGAGGATCTTGCCGTTGCGTTTGATTTTTTCGATGGCGACAGGACCTGCTGAAGCCTGCGCCTCAATATCCGCAACCGTACGCCCGGCAGCCGCCTGCACCTCGAACAAACGACCGACGAGTTCGGGCAAAGCAGCGCTCTCTCCGGGGCCATAGACTTGCGCACCAGCCAGCATTTCGGCCTGTGCCTTCACGGCATCGTCGCGGATGCCGCGGCGCATGAACCAGGGAAGAATATTGACACACACCAGGATCGCGCCAAAAGAGCCGAAAATGTAGGTCACGGCATAACCGACGGCAACGTTGGCTTGCAGGGCTTGTGTCTGATCAGCCGGCAAACCCAGCTTTCCTATCGCCGAACTTGCCGTGCCGATGATGGCCGATTGGGTGAGGCTGCCGGACGCGATACCCGCAGCCAAGCCTTTGTCGAGAGAGAACATCTTGGCCAGCACGACGACCGTGACAAGCCCGCTGACAGCCATGACCGCCGCCATGATGATCTCGCGAATGGATTTCCGTCCGAGCGAACGGAAGAACTGCGGACCGCTTTCAAAACCAACGGCATAGATGAAGAGTGCAAACAGCACAGCCTTGATGCCGTTGTCGATCGTGATGCCGATCTGACTGATTGCGACTGCAACGAGGAGAGAACCGGCGACACCGCCAAGGGAGAATTTTCCGAATTGGAATTTCCCGATCCAGTAACCGCCGGCAAGAGCCAAAAATAAAGCGATTTCAGGGGATTGCTGAAAGATACTTTGCAAATAACTCATGAAATTCCTGCGCTCGAATGAGAGTGGAACCTACTGCGTATGCTGCATTGCCTTCAAAAAACTCCCGTAATACTAGTCCAGAATTCCGCTTAATCAACTCCTGATGGATGGTTCGCTTAAGTTTGTGAACGAAGGCTTACCTCTCGCGAGGGTCTTCGGATCAGAAAACAGTCACCGCCGTCACGAGTTCTGGATTGCTGGCAGCAATGTTCGCCGCTAAACTTTATCAATGTCGACAGATCTGAATCTCAATCTCCTTCGGTCCTTCTTCATGATTGCCGAAGAACGAAGTATTACGCGAGCTGCAACTCGTCTCAATATGAGCCAACCATCGGTCAGCCAGGCCCTTCAGCGATTGGAAGAGCAGTTGTCCTGTCAGCTTGTTTTGCGGGGAAGCCGTCGATTTGAGCTGACCGCACGCGGCCAGAGAATCTATGAGGAATGTAACGAGATTTTCAGATCAGTTGAGCGGATCGGCCAGCTGACGCAGGAAAAGACCATTGAAGAATTTGGTGAAGTCCGCCTCCAGATCATCTCCAATCTGGAATCGCCACTCGTCAATGAAGCTTTGCGGCTTTATCATCAGCGATATCCGTCTGTAACCTGGGTTATCGAGGTTCAGAACAGTCAGGATACCATCAGGCGCGTCCAGACTGAAAAGTGTGGTATCGGCCTGTGTTTGCTGTCCCGCCCCGTGTTCAGCCTGAATTGCCAGCTTCTGTTTCGAGAAGAATTCAGCGTCTATTGTGGCGCGGAGCATCCCTTCTTTGGGCGCAAAGAGGTGGAGAGACGGGAGTTGCGGCAAGAATCTTTCGTTTCGTTCACCTGTGCGACTGAAGGGTCGGGGCTTGAACCAATGTCGGTCCTCAGCGAAAGCCTTGGCCTCGGTGAGCGGATCAGCGGGCAAAGCCCTAACCTGGAAGAAGTGCGGCGCATGATCGTGGCGGGTCTGGGTATCGGCATACTGCCATTGACCGCCGTGCATGATGAAGTAAACAACGGCCTGTTGTGGCCCCTGGAAATAAAAGGCTACCCACTCGGTGCCGACGTATTTCTGGTCACGCACCCCGAATGCACCTATTCACGCGCCGAACAACATTTCATTGATATCATACTGGAACTGCGCACGCTGTTCCCCGATATGCACTGATAATCCCGCAGGTTAGGGACGCCGCCACGATGTCGCAGCGCCTTTTTTGAGTTAGCGATCAGCGCGTGCAACAACCGCGTGCAGGAGCACATTGAGACCAGGCTCAATGTCATCACGGTCGCAATCTTCGTCATTGTTGTGCGTAATGCCGCCTTTACAGGGCGTGAAAATCATCGCTGTAGGGCAATAACGGGCAAGAAAGTATGCATCATGGCCAGCCTGTGACTGGATATCGCGCCAATCATATTCCATGCGCACCGCTTCAGCACGAACACCATCGACCATGTCGCGATCAAAAATGTCACCGCCCCAGAACCATTCGTCTTCGATCACGGCATCGCAGCCAGCGCGTGCCGCACTTTCGAACACGGCACGTCGCATTTTTTCTCCCATGACACGCGCGGTTGCCGGATCGGGATGACGGACATCACAAATCGCCTGAGCCGTATCAGAGAGAATGCCGGGCTTGTTTGGCCAGGCGGCAAGCCGTGCGCCCGTTGCCTTGCCGTCACCAATGGCGAAATCCCAACCGATATCGTCCACCGCGGTTAACCAACGTGCCCCGGCAATCAGGGCGTTTCGGCGCAGATCCATTGGCGTCGGACCGGTATGGGCGGTCTTGCCATCGAAGCGAACACGCATACCGTAGCTCGGATAGCCACCCGTGACCACGCCGACATCGCGTTTTTCGAGATCCAGAATTGGTCCCTGTTCAATGTGCAGTTCATAGTAGGCGTCGATATCACCTGCTCGACAAGGCTTGTTGCCGTTATAGCCAATACGCTCAAGCTCTGCGCCGAAACCAGCGCCATCGTCCGACACCAGCGCTTTTACCCAATCGACATCATATGCACCCACGAAACAGCCGGACGCCACCATCGGCGGCGAAAAACGCGCGCCCTCTTCATTCGTCCAATCGACGATGACGATTGGACGGCGCGTGACATGGCCGGCATCATTCAATGTCCGTACGACCTCAAGTCCGGCAAGTACACCGGCAATACCGTCGAAGCGACCGCCGTTGATCTGCGTATCCAGATGACTTCCGATCAGCACCGGCGCCAGTGAGGGATCAGTACCCTCGCGGCGACCGAAGATGTTACCGAGTTCGTCAATTTCGACACTCAAGCCGGCATCCCGGCACCAACTGACAAACAGGTCCCGCATACGGCGATCATCATCCGTCAAAGTCAGGCGGGCGAGGCCACCAGGCCGACCCTGTCCAATCTCGGCAGAGCTTTCTATCGTCGACCAGAAACGATCGATATCGGCACGAATGTTCGGTGAGAACGACATGGTTCACCTTTCAAATGCAATTCTAGAGATAGGGTTCACATGCCGAAAGACATCACCGTCATCAGGTCTGGGAACAGAACAAGCAGGAACATGATGAGCGTCATGACGCCGATAAACGGCAGGAGATAGCGGAACGATGCCGACATTGGTATGCCGCCTGTCCGGCATGCGGCCATCAGGTCGATCCCAAGAGGTGGCGTATTGGCACCGATCGCCAGATTGATGGTGAGCAGAACACCGAAATAGACGGGGTCGATTTCATAGACGCGCAGAACAGGCAGGAACACCGGTGCGAGGATCAGAATGATGGCAATCGATTCCATGAACGTACCGAGCACCAGCACGGCGAGCATCATCAGCATCAATGCGACAGTTGGGCTCTCGGTAGCTCCGGTAATCGCGTTGACCACGAGTTGCGGCACCTGCTCGACGGTCAGAATCCAGCCGAACACGGATGCGGCAGCGATGACAATGAGTATCGAGCCTGTCATTTCGGTCGTGTCGCGCAGCAACCCGAACACCTTGGAAAACGAGAGATTGCGGTAGATCATAGTGCCGACAATCAGCGCATAGGCTACACCGATACCGGCTGCTTCCGTTGGCGTGAAGATGCCGAAACGAATACCTCCGACAATAATGACCGGAGCCAGAAGCGCCAACAGCGACTCGCGAAACGCCGAACCGAGCCTTGACCAACTAAATGGCTCTCCGCCCTTCCAGCCATTCTTGCGGGAAATCCACCAGGCGACAACCATCAGCCCGAGGCCAAGCAAGATGCCGGGACCGATCGAATGAATGAACAATTGGCCGATGGACGTTCCTGTAGCGGTTCCATACACAATCAGAACGATGGAGGGCGGGATCACGGTACCAAGTGAACCGGCACAACCGAGACCGGCAGCCGAAAATCCAGGATGATATCCACGTTCCTTCATGGCTGGCAGAAGCATGGAGCCGATAGCGACAACGTCTGCAACACCAGAACCCGACAACGAACCGAACATCATGCAGGCGGCGATCATGACGATGGCAAGGCCGCCCGTTCGCTGACCTACAACTGCGGCACAAAGATTGACGATCCTTGGTGCCAGACCACCATGCACCATAAGCAGACCCGCCAGGAGGAAGAGCGGGATTGCCAGCAATGTGAATGAATCGACGCCTGCGACCATGCGCTGCGCCACAACCATCACCGGCAGAGCATCACCCACGAGAAGGTATGCAACGGAAGACAACGACAGCGCGACAACAATCGGCGCGTCGATCAACAGCAAAAGAACAAAAGCAGCGAAAAGAACGAGAAGAGCAAGGCTCATTTGCGTAGCCCCTGGGCGAAGACAGCAATCAAGGCAAGAACTGCCGTTACCGGCAGCGCGAGATAGACCAAGCCGGCGGGCAAACTGAGCACGGTCGTCTCATGTGACCAGGTCAGCACGGTCATCTTCCAGCCAGACCAGATCACCACGATCAAAAACAGAAAAGACGCGACACGAGCCAAGGACGCAAGCAGCGACCGAACGCGCCCCGGCGAAACAAGCAGATCCGTCAGGCCGGCACAAAGATGCGTGTTGCGAATGAAGGCGGAGATGGCGCCAATGAATGTCACCCAAACCAATAGTAGGCGCGGAATTTCCTCCGACCACCGTGGGGTGAAAGAGAAGGCGTAACGGCACACGACGACATACACGATAATGGTGGTAAACGTGGCAATGGCCAAGCCGCCCACCATACCCGCCAACCGGTCGATGGCGCTGGCAATACGTGATTGCGGCAAAGACGAATCCTGCATGGAAATCTCTCGCATTGATGAAACGAACAAGACGTCAAGAACCCTGCCCGCCATTCGGCGGACAGGGTGCCGAGCATCACTTGCGATAGCTATCCATGATGTCGAGCAATTCCGGACCGAAAACGTCCTTTTCGCTCTCCCAGATGGGCTTCAGAGCTTCGACAAACGCGGCCTTGTCGACGTCATTGAAAGCCATGCCCTTGGACTTCAGCTTTTCGATCAGGGCAATTTCGTTATCAGCAACCATTTGCCGCTGGGCATTACCCCACTTGACGGCCGCTTCCTTGACGATGATCTGGTCCTCCGGAGAAATTTGTGCCCAGGTCATGCTGGAAACCGTCAGGCACGCAGCGCCCCAGATGTGCCCCGTCATTGAAACATATTTCTGCACTTCAAAAAACGAGGACGCGTCGATGATGGAAAGCGGGTTTTCCTGCGCATCGAATACCCCCTGCTGCAAAGCAGAATAGAGCTCGCCAAAGGCCAACGGTGCGGGCTGCGCACCGAGTGTTTCGAAGGTTGCTAGACGAACCTTGTCCGGGGTCACGCGTATCTTAAGGCCGGCAAGATCGGCCGGCTTGACGATTGGATGTTTATTGTTGGTGATGTTGCGGAAACCATTTTCCCACCAGGCCAGAACCTCGATGCCCTTGGGTCGGAGAAGATCGGAAAGTTTGCTGCCGAGCTTGCCGTCCAGAGCAGCAAAGGCCTGTTCGCGGCTGGTCCAAGCATAGGGCATTTCAATAATGCCAAACTTCGGCTCGACGAACTGGAAAGAGCCGCTACCAATCAGACCACCCTGAATCGTGCCGATCTGCATACCCTCGATGACTTCCTTTTCCGTGCCAAGCTGGCCAGATGGGAAGATGTCGATCTTGACGCGACCTTCGGTCTTTTCAGCAACTTCCTTGGCAAAGTCAGTCGATGCTTTGTGCCAGCTATGTGTATCGGCAAGCACATGGCCAAGACGGATCGTTGTCTCGGCCAGCGCAACCGAATGTGCCGAAAGGCCTACCATGCCTGCTAGAACCGTCGCGGCCAAACCACGGGAAAACCTCGAAATGCCCAGTTTCATATCACCCTCAATTGTTGAACTTATTCTGGGCATATCTGGCAGGTGGAGCGGGTTTTAAGCAAATAGCCCCACCCAATGACAAGCATTACGCAGGCTTATGGCAAGGGCTACGATTTCCTGTGAGTTATCCCAATGTCGCGATGCACTCGATTTCGATATCGAAATGCGTCCAGGGCTTGATTGTCACGCAGCTTCTTGCCGGAAATACTCCAGGGAAATACTCGCGATACACAGCATTCATGTCCGCGGCAAAGTCATTATTTGTGATGAAAACCAACGATTTGAAGACGTTATCGAACGACGAGCCGGCATGTTTCAGAGTAAAGGCCAATGCCTCCATACATGCACGCGTCTGGGCCGTTATGTCACCCTTGACGATCTCACCTGTCTTCAGATCGATCGGCGGCATACCGCAGGTGTAAAGCAGATTATCAACTCTCGTCAAAGCCGACGTCGGCGCACCAAGCTTTCTGATCGCTTTGGAAATAACAGGTATTTCAATGACTTCGTGTTTCATTCTGTGAATCTTCCTCCATCAGCGCCAAAGTTCCCCCCATTCTAACATGACTAGCCAATGCTTTAAGGTCAGCCGCTCTGGCCGGGCAAACTCAAAACGCCCAACCAAGGTTGGTCGACCGTACTACCGAGATTTTTTGCTGATAAAAGAAATGCGTCCGTCGATATGCGATCGAATTTCTTGAAACAGAAACTAAAGCCGTCGCGAATTCACCTTTTCACGACTGCTCTTCGCTCCACGTCATCGTGTAGCGTGTCCCCTTGCCGAGTTCAGGGTGCGTATGTGTCTGCTCGACCCGCGCATTGATATTTTGCGCCATGGCCATGATCAGCTTTGTTCCAAGACCCGTGCCACGTGGAGACGCGCCGGGTTTTGAACCGATTCCGTCGTCCTCAACGACAAGAACGAACTGCCGGTTTTCCTCGGAAAGCTGCACGCGAACCATTCCCGCCTGGTCGGGATAGGCGTATTTCAGCGCATTCGTCAGCAACTCGGTTATGATGACGCCGAGTGCGACGGCATGGTCCGCCTTGAGGCTGACGTCACAGAGCGACGTTTCGACCGTCACTGCGGAAGAGCCCGGTACTGCCTGGAAAAGATCGCTGATGATCGACGTCAGATAAGCATTCAGGGAAACGAGGCCGATATTTGCGGTGCTGTAGAGGCTGCGGTGCACTCCGGCAATCGCCGCTATTCTGCTCTGCGTTTCCAATAACGCAGTCTCAGCTTCCTGAGACTTGAGCGTGTTGATCTGGAGGCGGATCATAGCCGATACCAGCGAGAGGCTGTTTGCGACGCGATGGTTCATCTCCTTGACCATCATTTCCGCATGCTCTTTTGCCTTCACGAGCAGGCGATCCGCTTCATCTTTCGTCTGTCGCAGACGATGGTTTTCCAGCGCCTGATTGATTGCTGTAACCAGAAGCGGGAAAAAATCGTCACCGACATTTTTGATAACATAGTCGGCGGCCCCGGCCTTGAGGGCATCGATGGCAATCTGCGCCTCGTTCGATCCCGTGACATAAAGAACGGGTGCGCGCGCCGTGTGCGAGCGGATTGCGGCGAGAAACTCCATACCTGTCGTCGTCTGGAAATAGTGATCGAGAACGACGACATCGAAAGGCTCGCGTTCAAAGAATTCGAGCCCCGAAGCCACGGAAGCGGCATGTATGACGTCCATCCCATGACGTCCCAGAACACGGCTCGAAAGCCGCACAAGAGCTGGGTCGTCATCTACATACAAAACGCGCAAAATTGTCATGCCTTCACGGTATCTGAATCACGGAGAAAAACAGCCCAAGATTCTTAATTGCACTGGCAAAGCCCTCATAATCAACGGGCTTCGTGATATATACATTCGCACCGAGGTCATAACACTTCTGAATCTCGGTTTCGTCATCCGTTGTGGTCAGCACGACGACCGGCAGCCGCCGCGTGTGTTCGTTGCTCTTGATCTGCTCCAGAATGCGAATGCCGGACATATCAGGGAGATTGAGGTCGAGCAGCACGAGCAGATAGCGGTCCTTGCTGACAAGGCCATCCCGATTTTCGCCCAGGATGTAATCGAGTGCCATTGCGCCCAGCGTAAACGGCACGATCTCGTTATTGACGCCTGCGCGACGCACGTTCTTTTCGATCAGACGCGCATGTCCTTCGTCGTCTTCGATCATCACAATCGTGACTTCTTGACCGGTAGCCTTCATTGTTCGCCTTCTTTCGTGACTCTTCTGAGGTCGCTCGGCAGCAGCAGGGTGAACGTACTCCCCTTGCCGAGCTCAGAAGCCACCCTAATGTCACCTCCTAAATTTCTGATTAGCGAGCGAACATGTGCAAGCCCGATCCCTTCCCCAGGCTGATCCTGGCTGCCGGCACGCCGGAAAAGCTCGAAGACCCGTTCCAGATCCTGCTCGCCAATGCCACGACCGTTGTCACTTACCTCGATGCAGATCGCACCACGACCGGCGGGATAGGCGCGCGTGACCAGTCTGAGGGGGCGTTCCGGCGCCTGATATTTAACGGCATTGTCCAGAAGGTTGCCAAGTATCTGATCGAGCGAAATCCGATCTGTGAAGACCGTGAGCTTCGGCGTCTCAACACTGATCTCACCGCCATTGGCCGTGATCTGGTGACGTACCGTCTCCGACAAGGAGGTGAGCAACGTCTCTATGTCGACCTTTTCCGGTTGCAATTTTCTCTGACCATCGCGGGAGATCTTCAAGATAGCGTTGATCAATTGATCCATCTTGCGGGTTGAAGACCGGATAAAGCCAATGGCTTCGGGCAGTTCTTCTTCAATCGCGAGCCGGGCTTCACGGATGACCTCGGCCGTCGGCGGTTTACCGTCGGCAAGAACATATGCGCTCACCGGTTTCAGCGACGTGTCAAACTCGGAGAGGAACCCCATGATGTTGACGAGCGGAGCACGCAAATCGTGGGTAACGATATAGGCGAAACGCTGGATTTCCTGGTTTGCGCGCCGAAGATCGCGTGTCCTCTCCTCGACCCGCTCCTCCAGATGACGATTGAGTTCATCAACGTCCTCGCGCGACCTGTTCAGCGCGCGGATGTAAGTCAGCACAAGAAAGATCGAGCCGCCAACAACAGCCAGGATCGCAAGCGCCCCACCCACTGTAACCCAACGAAGCGTATTGGCTGCGCTGAGCTGATCGCCGACGATGACACGCAGTCGGTCATCCGTATTTGTTTGTAGCTCCGACAGTATCGTTCTGATCTCGTTCATGAAACGCTTGCCGTCATTGTTACGGACGACATCAACGGCTTCCGTCATACGGCCGGTTTTTTGCAGATCGATGGTTTCGCGTGTTTCCCCAAGCTTGTCCTTGATGGCAGCATCGAGGTTCGAAAGATCCTGCTGATACTCTGTGCGATCTTTCAAAAGATCCAGCAAGCGCGACTGGCGCTGAGGCAAACGGCTCAACGCTTCTTCATAAGGTCCGAGATAATCGACGTTGTTTGTCAGCAAATATCCTCTCTGCCCGGTTTCGATGTCCTGCATCGCGGTCAGAGTGTCGAGAATTGCCGCGCGCACGCGCCTTAGCTCGGCAGTGTCCTGGGAATACTGGTTATTGACCTGAACCAGCCATAAGGACATGGCCACCATGCCAGTCAAGATTGCGACACCCACAGCCAGCATCAGCAGGCTTCGCTGAGCAAACGGCGAAAAACTAATCACAGTAACAATATTCCCGGTAGGCAGCTAATGAGTGCGCAAACTAGAGTATGGCGTGCGCCGAAGCGAATGATTTCTTTCTGCTTTAGGTTGGAACCAGTTGGGCCAACGTGCGTTCAGCACAATTGGTAAAGCGGATACATTGCCAGCTTAAAAATGATTTGATTGATACGCGACGTGGTGACTAATGACGTATGACTTTCAAGGAAAACAAATCCTTGTTCTGGAGGACGATGCCCTTCTGGCAATGGACATGGAGGATTTTCTCTCGGATCTGGGTGTGACCGTCGTCGGTCCTGTCTCGCACATTGCGGCTGCGATCGAGCAAATCAACAAAATGGATCTGGACGGCGCCGTCATTGACCTCAATCTGCGAGGTGAAATGTCTTTTCCGGTGATCGACGAATTGAAAGCCGCAAACATTCCCTTTGTTGTCTGCAGCGGTTACGCAGAAATTCCCGGCGTACGCTCCCAGCTGGGTGGCCTGACAATTGTATCCAAGCCATGCGACTTCACAAATCTTTCCGGTGTTCTGGCACGCGAGTTTGCTTTGGCCAGTTAACCCCAAAACCTCTATGCGCATCTGAACAACGGGCGCTTTATGCGCCCATCAGTTCAACGGAAAAACCACACGGTACTTTAGACCGGTGTTTTCATAGAGAATTTCACTTTCCGCATGGAGCTCGTATTCTGCGCCCTGTGTTATCAACGTGGTCCCGAAACCAGCATCTTGCGGCGCACTGACGGGCGGTCCGCCGCTCTCGCACCACCGAAGCGCAACGCGTGCGTCGTCGGCCGTGCCGACTTTTTCCCAGGTCACATCGACCTTTCCCTGGGCGCCGGAGAGCGAGCCGTATTTCTGAGCGTTTGTTACCAGTTCATGCAGGATCATGCCGAGTGACAAAGCCGATTTTGGGGGGACATAGACCCCACCGGGACCATCCAGATGAACCCTGCTGGCAAAGGTATTATGAGGTTCGATCGCCCGGCGCACCACGTCGCCGAGATCCGTCTCCCCCCAATTGCTTTGAAACAGCAGCGCATGGCTTCCCGCAAGCGCACTGACCCTAGAGACTAGCCTTGCTTGGTAGTCCTCAACTGAGGTGCTGCCCTTTGCAGTCCTACGGATAATGGAAATCACCATCGCCATGGTATTTTTGACGCGGTGGCTAAGCTCGCGAACGAGCAGCTCCTTGTGCAACTCGGCCCGTTTCCTCTCCTGCCGCTCGCGGGCTTCCGCCAGGGCACGCTCGACAGCAGATGACAGTCGGACCAGTCTCTGTTTGAGCACGTAATCGGTGGCACCTCTGCGAAACGCCTCGATCGCGGCATCTTCCCCCAAAACGCCCGATACGAAAATAAACGGCACGTCAGGCATCATTTGCGACGCAAGATCGAGTGCTGCCATGCCATCGAAATCCGGCAAGGAAAAATCGGCCAGGATAATATCTAAGCGCCTTGTTTCCAGCGCCTCGATGAAAGACGCTTTTCCCACGGCGCGGGTAATCACAGGCCGCGGAGAAATGCGTGAAAGCTGCTCTTCAATCAGTTCTGCATCGACGGAACTGTCTTCAAGCATAAGAAGCTCACAAACGCCGTTCGGCAACATCCGTTCATCCATCATGACGGCGAGCACCCGGCGGCGGTTCGTTCAAGAGAGCCCAGAAGACACCAAGATCCTGAATAGCCTTGAAGAATTGATTGAACTCAACCGGTTTGACGACAAACGCATTGACGCCCAACTCGTAGCTTTTCACGAGATCCTGCTCTTCGCGAGAAGAAGTCAACATCACGACAGGAATGTGCCGTAGCTGATCGCTCCCTTTGACCGACTGCAGAACTTCAAGACCGTCCACTTTCGGTAATTTGAGATCGAGAAGCACGACAGCAGGGTCACCTGCAGGCCGATTGTGATGGGCACCTGTGAGATTGAGATAATCAAGCGCTTCTGCCCCGTCACGGGCGACCACAACCTCGTTTGCCAATTGGCATTTTTCAAGCGCGGTCAGCGTCAGTTCGAGATCGCGCGGATTATCCTCGACAAGCAAAATAGGTCTGAGTTCAGGCAATGTCTTCCTCTTCAATTTTCGTAATCGGCAATGTGAAGGAGAACGTCGCTCCTTCCCCGAGAGTTCCCTCCGCGTCGACCGAGCCGCGATGACGTTCCACGATCCGCCGCACCAGCGCAAGCCCGATGCCCGTGCCCTCAAAATCCTCAACGCGCTGGAGCCTTTGAAAGACACCGAAGAGCTTTCCGGAATAGGCCATATCAAAGCCGACGCCATTGTCTTTCACCGAATAGGTCACAGTGCTTTCGGTTTCAACCGCCGAAATGCGGACAACCGAAACTGGCTCGCGACGTGAATATTTGATGGCGTTTTCGATGAGATTGTACCAGACCTGCCGTAGGAGTGTCGGATCGCCAAGCGTGACCGGCAATTCACCGATCTGCCACTCAATATCACGGTCGGCCACGCTTGGCGCAATCGTGCGGCGCACTTCGCTTACCAGTTTCTGCATGTCGACCGGCTTCATACTGATCTGAGTGCGGCCAAGCTGCGAAAAGTTCAGCAGGTCATCCACCAGTCGCCCCGCACTGAGGGCTGCCTCGGAAATCATCTGCAAATAATGCAGAGACTTCTCGTCCAAGGCGTTGCTGCGCTCACGTAACAACTGCGCAAAGCCGACGATGTGCCGGAAAGGCGCCCGCAAATCGTGTGAAACAGAATAGGAAAAAGCTTCGAGCTCTTTGTTGGTTCGCTGCAATTCCCTTGTCAGATCAGCCATTTCTTCGGCTTTACGCAAAACGATCCCAATGATCGCGCTGCGGAGGTCCCGCGCGGCTGCGATTTCGGCTTCAGACCACGGGAGGGCGGTGTTGCGAACCTGTTCCTTCCAGATTTCAAAGGATTTCCGGGGATGGATGCGGCCACTCTCCTGCACGGTCTTATGGGGATTACCCCCCCATTGAACAGTTTTGATGACTTCCGGACGAAACCAGATCAGCCAACTATCGTGTAGTTCTGAGAGACGGGTGGCAATTGCTCCACTCGCAACAGAAGAATAGGCTTCAGCATTCGCATAAACTCCGACGAGGCTTTCCGTCGTAAACACATCGGTAATGTCCTGCGCCCCAAGCCATTCGGCAAGCGCCTCGACATCCTGTCTCAAAGGGGTTTGGCCGACAAGATGACACTCATCACCAACGATCAATGCCGCTCCCTCGGCTCCCACCTGTTTCAACAGATCATCATTGTTGCCATCATCTGGAAGGAGCCCATCCGCCCATCTTTGTGCTGCCGCCATCCGACTTAAAAGACGGCCTTGAACAATACTAAGCTCTACCCGCCGCGAGGCCTCCTTGGCACTGCGCTCCATAGCGATCCGCATTGACAGAAGCTGCGCCACGAAATCGCACGCTTCGCGAACCGCCAGGGAGACATAATGAGATGCTGCATTGTGGCAGGCGATCAGTCCCCACAATCGACCGTTGATGATAATGGAAACGGACATCGATGCTGCCGTGCCCATATTGCGCATATATTCCAGATGGATGGGCGATACGCTGCGCAATTGCGCAAAGCTCATATCGAGGACAGTTCCTGTTTCAGAATTGATGGCCGGGCTGATCGGGACAGGCGCGTAGTCGACATCCGGGATCATGCGAAGGCGATTGATCGTGTAAAGCTGCCTGGCTTGTGGCGGGATATCGCCGGCCGGAAAACGCAGCCCGAAATAAGACGGTAGAGCGCCATTTCCCGCTTCGGCCACAACGTGACCGCTCCAGTCCCCTCCAAACTCATAAATCAGAGTGCGGTCATATCCGCTTATTGCAGATACCAGCTCGGCTGTACGTGACAATGCATCGTTCAACGCCGGTACGCCATTCAGATATTGAGCGAACCTTGTCAGCTCAGCCATCAAGGTTTCAGTCGGTTCGCTCTGCCTCGTTTTTTCAAACTCAACAACGATAAAACCGGCAGATCGATGGGCTGCAACATCAAGGTTTTTTTCGGTCCAGACATATCGAAAATTGCTCTCGTCACTCGAATACCAATCGGATAAGGCATCGAGGAAGGGAAAAACCGAAGCTTTGGCTACGCTGCCGACGATTGCTCGAACGTCCACATAATCCGTCAGATTATCGCTTGCCTGCACAATGCTGAGACTGCGTGCAGAAAGTACCAGGAGTGCACCATGCTGTTGGATCGCACCGGGTATGTGGATGGGCTCGGCGACGCAACTATCCAGTTTCGGCGTAGCTGAACTCATAACTCTCTCCAGCCACTTGTCTGCGAAAGATCGACCGATCTGCTCAAAATGATGTCACCAGCCTAGTCATTCCTGCACAGATGTAAACGCGTGCTGCGCATAAAATACGCAAACGGACCTTCGATCCACCGATTGCGAAATGAGATGCCGGGGCGCATACGGTGGCACCCCGGACTCCAGGATCAATCTGCAACTCACTTGTTAATCGCAGTTACGGCGAGATTGGTCATCTTGCTGTTGGCAGCCTTTTCCTGATCGAGAATTTCGCTCAAGAAGACGTGCGCCTCTTCATTACCAAGGACTTTTGCCCACTCCCGAAGTGAGCCATAGCGCGCGATCTCGTAATGCTCGACCGCCTGACAGGCAGCCAGGAGACCCGCGTCAAGCGCAACGCCTTTACCCTCATCGATCAGACCTTCGGTTTCTTTTATCAAGCCGTCGGTGGCGTCGCATTTGACGGCTTCGGGTTTCACGCCAATTGTCTTGAAGACCTTGTCGAGTGTCTTGATCTGGCCTTTGGTCTCGTCAAGATGGTGGTCAATCGCTTTCCTGAATTCCGCGTTCTTAACTGCTTTCGAAACCTTGGGTAGCGCTTTAACGATAGCGTTTTCGGCGTAATAAACGTCCTTGAGGGTGTGTTCGAATAATTCTGCGAGTGTTTCCATAACCGTGTTCCCTTGTTGTTGGCGTTGATAAACGAACACGTCTGCGTGTTCGTTCCGACGCCACCGCGAAACCGGACAGACACATGGCCGCCGTATTGCGCAAACTATCTCGAGGGCACACGACGCCGGCACGAAACCAATTGCGCGTGCGACCGTTAATAGGCGCCATCATCAACAGGGGTAGCCGATGTCGCCACGCACTCTTCTGCAATTCTTCCATTGGTACACGCCAGCAGACGGAAAACTTTGGAAGGAGGTTGCAGAGCGAGCGGATGATCTGGCGAACCTTGGAATAACCGATGTCTGGTTGCCGCCCGCCTACAAGGGTGCAAGCGGCGTCTCCTCTGTCGGTTATGATACCTACGATCTCTTCGATCTCGGTGAATTCGATCAAAAGGGCGCCGTCGCAACAAAATACGGCGATCGGTCATCCTTTGAAAAAGCCTGCCGTTCGCTTCAGACGAGCGGCCTTCGCGTCCTCCACGATGTCGTTTTCAATCACAAGATGGGCGCTGACGAAAAGGAAAGCGTCAAGGTTCGACGCGTCAATGCCGAAGACCGGACTGAGATCGACGATGAAGAATTCAAGGCGCTTGCCTATACGCGTTTCACGTTTCCCGGACGGAAGGGGCAACACTCGAAATTCATCTGGGACAAGCAATGTTTCAGTGGTGTGGATGTCATCGAACAGCCTGACGAGAGCGGCGTTTTCAAGCTTGTCAATGAGTATGGCGACGGGCAATGGAACGAGGAAGTGGACGAAGAACTCGGCAACTTCGACTATCTGATGGGTGCCGATGTCGAGTTTCGTAACAACGCCGTTTACGAGGAACTCAAATATTGGGGCCGGTGGCTGAGTGAACAGGTTCCCGTGGGCGGATTTCGTCTCGATGCGGCGAAGCACATCCCCGCCTGGTTCTTTCGCGACTGGGTCGGACACATGCGGGAGAACGTCGACCCTGAACTCTTCGTCGTCGCCGAATACTGGCACCCCGATATGGCAGCACTCGGTTCCTATCTGGAACTGGTCGACAAGCAGTTGATGCTCTTCGACGTGGCCCTTCACTACAATTTCCACGACGCCTCAAAGCAGGGGGCAGACTTTGACATGCGCACGATCTTTGATGGTTCACTCGTTGACTCAATGCCCGGCCATGCCGTCACACTCGTGGACAATCATGATACTCAACCGTTGCAATCACTGGAGGCGTCTGTCGAGCCCTGGTTCAAACCTCTCGCCTACGCACTGATTTTGCTGCGCGAGCAGGGTGTGCCGTGTGTCTTTTACCCCGACCTTTACGGCGCATCCTATCGGGATTTCGGAGATGACGGCAACGAGCACGACATCGAAATGCCGGTGATCGATAGTTTGCCGAAACTGATCGAGGCACGCAGCCGCTTTGCACATGGCGCCCAGACCGATGTCTTCGATGATCCAACCTGCATTGGCTTCATCCGCCACGGCACGGCCGAGCAACCGGGCTGCGTCGTTGTTCTTTCGAATGGTGCCGCAGGTGAAAAATCGGCCGACCTCGGAGCAGACTTTGCCGGAAAGACTTTCCGTGATTTCCTGGGACATTGCGATGACGAGATAACAGTGGGTGACGACGGCAAAGCAGCTTTCCCGGTCAAGGGGGGTAGCGTGAGCGTCTGGGTACGCACCGACACCTGATCGGACTGGCCGCACGGGCGGTTCATGCCTCGAAGAGGCTATCTCTGGCGTGCTCAGTATCCACCGGTCAGAAAGATGCTTTCACCGGTCATGAAACTGCAGGCTTGCGACGAGAGAAAGATGGCGGCTCCGACCATCTCTTCCGGCTGGCCTGCACGTCCCATCCAATTGAGCGTTCGCACATAGTCTGCCCAGGCTTCCGGATCGGCATCACGCCGACCGGCATTGCGGTCAGTATCGATCAGGCCGGGCGCAAGCGTGTTGAGGAGAACATTGTCCTTGGCGTAGTCACGGGCCTGGCTCTGGATGATGTTATGCTGGGCCGCCTTGGTAGCAGCATAGGCGGTGACAATGCCCTTAGGCCGAAGCTGGTTGATGGAGCCGATCGACACCACCCTGCCCCACTTTCGCGCCGCCATGCGTGGCAGGGCAGATTGCAACATGTCCACAGTGGAACCCAGATTGACGGCAAGCTGGCATGAGAGATCTTCCGGTGTGAGATCCTCAAGCACTGCATTGATCTGGGCGCTGGCGTTGATGACGAGAATATCGACAGGCGCGATCGCCTCTGCACTTTCAATCAGATTGCGGCCGGCTCCCGGCTCCGACAGGTCACTCACCAGTTCGTCCGCAGTACCGCCATTGTCGATGATACGCTGCCGGACCGTCGCCGCACCGCCGGTTTTCATGCCATGCAGGATGACATGGGCGCCAGCCCCAGCCAGCCCCTCGGCGATTGCAGCACCAATACCGCGACTGGAACCGGTAACCAGCGCCGTACGGCCCTTGAGGCCGAAAACAGTTTCGAGGCGCATCGCTTATCCTTCAAACAGTGAAATACGTGCTCCGGACACACCGGGACGACAGGAAAACAGACCACCGGAAAGTGGCGCATCCGCAAGCGTTGATGCCGGCAGGCGTGTCCGGGCGCTGGTGATGAACAGTGTAGAGAGATCCGGACCACCAAAGGCGACACTGGTCGGTCGCGGCACCGGCAACTCTATGACCTGATCCAGCTTGCCGTTCGGCAGATAACGACGCACGCACCAGCCGTCCCAGATTGCACACCATACGCCACCTTCGGCGTCGACGGCGAGACCGTCGGGTCGTCCATCGGCAACGGAAATACGGGCAAATTCACGATGCGAAGACAGCGCACCGGTCTGTGGATCGCAATCATAGGCGTGGATCAGCCCCGGAACGGTGTCAACAAAATAGAAGGTGCGACCATCCGGGCTCCAGCCGAGACCGTTGGAGACGACGATGCCCCCCTCCTTACGTTCGAATTCACCTGCGGCATTGATGCGATAGAGCGCACCGGTCGGCTTGGATGCGTCAATACGCATGGAGCCAACCCAGATCGCACCATCCGGACCACATTTGGCGTCATTCAGGCGGTTATCGGCAATGGAAGCCTCCGGACTGACGAACGGTGACAGTCGGCCCGAGGCAAAATCGAGCCACTCCAATCCATCCTGAGACGCGACAAGCAGACGTTCACCCGTCACGGGAATCACGGCGCTGACCAGCTTACCGGTTTCGCACGTCTCGTTGCGGCCGGTCGATGGATCGAAACGATGGACGGCCGGATGCAGGATATCCACCCAATAAAGGGCATTTTCCGCCTCATGCCAGACCGGGCTTTCACCCAATTGCGCGCCCCATGGCAAGATGCAGCTCAAATCGGCGGTCGGGCGGCTGACGGCAGAGCGCGGACGCGGGCGAGAACTGATGGCAACAGCACCCGCAGCACCGGTGATGCGCCTTGCGGCAGCGATCAATTCTCGTCCGGCCGGGTGAATATTGGACGCCTCCAGACGGGAGGACGGCCCGAGCGCCACGAGAACACCTATTGGCGTGTTGTCGCGTCCCATCACGGGTGCAGCGACCGAATTCACGCCGGGCAGATGCTCCTCATAAGAAATCGAATAGCCACGCGCCCGGGTCAGCGTCAGATCGGCCTGCAACGCTTCGATGGTCGTAATTGTCTGGGCTGTCTGCAGGTCAAGTGTCAGGCGGTCCACCAGGGAACGGCCGACTGCGGGGTCCTGAAAGGCGAGCAGCGCCTTGCCGGGTGCCGTGCAGTGCAATGGAACACGACGGCCAACCTCGACGCGCACGGACAGTCCATTTGGCGAGCGTTCCGCCAGATAAAGGGCCATGACGCCGTCAAGCCGACACAAAGCCACGGTTTCGCCGAGCTCTGCGGCCAGCCGCTCGAGCTCAGGCGTTGCCGCAGACACCAGATCAAAACTTTCCCAGACCTTGTGCGACATCTCAAGGAATCGCTGTCCAAGAACATACGTGCCGCGCGCCTCGTCCTGCCGCACGAGACCATAGGCAATCAATGTTCGAAGTATACGGGCGAAGGTCGGCTTCGGCAGACCGGAGGCACGCAGAAGCTCCGCAAAACGGGGCGGCTCCGGAGCATCCGCCACCATATCGAGAAGCGTCAACCCCTTGGCCAGCGCCGCAGTGCCGCCGGGTGTCTCGGGTTTCATCGCGTCTGCTCCATCGCCAGGCGTTTTTGCCTTGCGGCCGCCGCCTCGTCCAGCATCCGGTCCATCGTCCATTCCGCTTCAAACCCCAGGGTGTTTCTGATCCGCTCGTTCGATGTGTGGTAATAGACGCCAGCGCCGGGAAAATCGACTGTCACGATGGGTAAGCCAGTCAATGCCGCCATGCGGGGCAACAATTCCGAAAAATCCACAGGGTTGTCGGCCCCGAGATTGAAAATGCCGCCCGCCGCATCAGGGTGATCGAGTGCCAGAAGAATGCCCGCCACCATGTCACGGGTATCGGTGATGTGCATCTGGAACGGCCGACCGTTTTCATTGCGTGCAAGCACATGGGCAGGTGCACCAATGTCTTTCGTTCGCATGGCCTCGACAGCCGCAAGATTACCAAAGGTCTGTTGCTGGCGAATTCGGGGAGCGAGGAAAAAGCGCGGACCGGAGAAGAAACTGTTCTCATCCAGCAATTCCGCTGCATCCTGCGTATGCGAGAAGCGCAAGATCACCGTTTCCATCGATCCGGTTCTTTGGTGAAAGCGTACGAGTTCTTCGCCGAGCAGCTTGGTCAGTCCATAAGGCGAACTTGGATTGAGTGGATGTTCCTCGGTAACGGGCAGATATTCCGGCCGGTTTTCCGGGTAGACCTCACCCGAGGATGCAAACACAAACCGCTTGACCCCGGCTGCTGAGGCAGCATCCAGCAGGCGGCGTGTACCATCGACATTGACCGAAAACATACGGTCGCGGTCTGCTGGTACCCAGGACATGAAGGCGCCGAGATGCAGGACATCCGTTACGCCCGCCAAGGCCTTTGTTAGCGCACCGGCATCTTCCAGCGAACCGACGACCTCTTCGCCGCCTGTATCAGAGGGTCGCAGATCAAAGCCACGAACCGACCGAGCCTGAGCGCGCAATGCCGCCACTACAGCGCGTCCAACGCGCCCTGCCGATCCAGTTACAAGGATCATAGCCGTTCACCCGTAGTTGCATCGAAGAGATAAAGTTGGGCTGGATCGAAACCGAGCCGGATTTCTTCGTCTTTCGGAAGGCTGCCGGTGTGCGAAACGCGTGCAATCAGCCCTTTCGACTTGTCCTCTTCACCTTGCGCAATCCTGGCGCCTTCAGCATCGAAATAAACGTATTTTTCCGAACCAAGGCTTTCAATCAATGTCGGACGCACCCCAAACGTGACCGGAGCCTCACCGAGAACGAGATGTTCGGGACGTAACCCCACAACAACTGGTCCCTGCCGATCCACCGCGCGTGACAGGGAAATCTGCTGCCCGAATGCAGTCAACTTGCCATCGCGCAAATCCGCGTTGAGAAAATTCATGCCGGGAGAACCGATGA
Source organism: Agrobacterium tumefaciens (assembly GCA_025559845.1). Classification (NCBI taxonomy): domain Bacteria; kingdom Pseudomonadati; phylum Pseudomonadota; class Alphaproteobacteria; order Hyphomicrobiales; family Rhizobiaceae; genus Agrobacterium; species Agrobacterium tumefaciens. Next base: position 1,737,977 of record CP048470.1, on the reverse strand, counting down.
AACCGGCAACGAACAGGTTCGCGGGGTTATTGAACAGCTCGTCGGGTGCAGCAATCTGCTGGATAACGCCGCCCTGCATGATGACAACGCGATCTGCCATTGTCATGGCCTCAACCTGATCATGCGTGACATAAACGGTGGTCACACCGATGCGCTTGTGCAGAGCACCGATTTCGGCGCGCATGTGGACACGCAGCTTGGCATCAAGGTTCGATAGCGGCTCGTCCATCAAAAAGGCTTGCGGCTGGCGAACAATCGCACGTCCGAGTGCCACGCGCTGACGCTGACCGCCCGACAGGTCCTTCGGCTTGCGGTCGAGATAAGGTGTGACCTCGAGAATGCGCGCCGCTTCATCCACCCGCCGATCGATCTCCCCCCGATCAGTGCCGCGCATTTTCAGCCCGAAGCCGATGTTCTGGCGGACCGTCAGGTGCGGATAAAGCGCGTAGTTCTGGAAGACCATGGCGATGTCCCGGTCTCCCGGTGCGAGATCCGTCACCTCGCGATCACCGATAAAAATCTGGCCTTCACTGGCAGGTTCCAGACCTGCCAGGATTTTCAGCATCGTCGATTTGCCGCAACCGGAGGGACCAACAAGGACAACGAACTCGCCGTTCTCGATCTCCAGAGAAAACGGCTGGAGCACGTTGAGCGCACCATAGGATTTGCTGACATTGCGAATGGAAATATTGGCCATGCTTACTTCTCCGCGCCAGCGGTCAGGCCGCCGACCAAATAACGTTCAAGGAATAGGTAGATTGCGATGATCGGAAGGGCGATGAACACCGATGCAGCGGAGATGTCGTTCCAGTAGGTAACATATTCGCCCTGCATGGTGGTGATGCCGAGGTTCGCCGTCCAGTTATCGGGCGAATTGACCAGAAAGGTTCGCGCATAGGCGTAGTCAGCCCAGCTTAACACGAAGGCGTAGAGTGCGGTGGCGGCGAGCCCGGGCGTTGCAATCGGCAGGACAACACGGATCATGGCTCCGATCGGAGAGCACCCGTCCACCATTGCCGCCTGTTCAAGCTCCTTCGGGATCGTATCAAAATATCCCTTCAGCATCCAAGTGGCGAAAGGAATGATCATGGTGGAATGGGCGAGTACCAGCGTCCACAGGCTGCCGATCAATCCGAAGCTGGAAAAGATCGAAAACAGCGGGATGACCAGAAGTGTCGCAGGCAGCATCTTTGCCGTCAGAACGAAAAGCCCCATCGTGGCACCGCCACGCATGGAATAACGTGACAAGGCGTAGCCGGCACTGACCGAAACCAGCATCGAAAGTGCCACCGAACCAACAGCGGCAAGCATGGAGTTCCACAGCCAGAGAAGAATTGGCTTTGCCGCCCACACGCGGGCAAAGATGTCCCACTGCGCGTCGTCCGGCCAGAAAGTCGGTGGCAGACGGTAAAGCTCATCCGTGGTGGAAAGCGCTGTGACCAGCAACCAGTAGACGGGAAACAGGATCATCACCAAAGTGAAGATCACGGTGACATAAAGAGCGAGGCTCTGTGCGAATGTGCGCTTCATCAAAGCCTCCTCAATAAATGGACTTGGAACGCCGGCCGAGCATCAGCAGGCTGGCGATGATGCAGATCACCAGCGTCAGCACGCCGACTGCGGCTGCGCGGCCGAAGTTGTGATACTGGAATGCCTGATCGTAGGTCATGATCGACAGTGTCTGCGTCGAACGCAGTGGCCCGCCGCCCGTCAGCACCTTGATGATGGAAAAGTCCCGGAAAACCCAAAGCAGGGTGAGGACAAGCGTGACGCCGAGCACCGGCATCAGCAACGGCATGGTGATCCATCGAAACCGCTGCCAGACACTGGCGCCATCGACCTTGGCAGCCGCGTAATAATCGGCCGGAATTGACTGCAGACCTGCAAGACACATGATCGACACGAAGGGGAAGCCCTTCCAAACCATGGTAATTGCAACAGCCCAGAAAGCTGCCGTCGAACTGCTGACCCAGGGAATCATCTGGTCAGTGAAACCGAGCTGGATTGCCAGCCAGCCGAACAGACCGAACGACGTATCGAACATCCAGGCGAAGATAACGACAGCGATGATTTCAGGCACCGCCCAAGGCAGCGCCATACCGAGACGCGCCGCGGCGCGACCTTTGAAACGATTGTTGGCCAGGAGTGCCGTGCTCAAGCCGACAGCAACACTGCCGAAGGTCACGACGGCCACCAGCTTGAGGGTGACCCAACAGGCAAGCCAGAACTCCTGAGAGGTGAAAAGCCAGGTGTAGTTAACCAGAGAAAACGGCCGGCTCGCCCCTCCCAACCGGGGAATCTTGACCTGCTGAAACGACAGGTCGATCGCCAGGATCAGCGGCCAGACGATGATGGCGGCAACCATCAGAACCGCCGGAGCGATCAGGATATAGCCGAGTAGATGTTGCCGGCTCGGGCGCGCAAGATCGAAAAACTTGCGACGCCCCGCCTGGACGGTGTCGGTCATGGATGGTCCTCCTGCCGGATTCTTATGATGCCCATGGCCCGCTGACGCGGGCCATGCCCTTGCTCGGGTCAGCCTTTGATAGACTCGGCCTTGGACTGCATGGTTTTGGCGACGTCGGCCGGATCAAGATCCTGAATGATCATCCGCTGGCTTTCTTCCATCACCATCTTGCTGAACTCGTTGTAGAAGAGCTCAAGCCCGGTCGGAATCCGATCGATGCCGGCCTCGGAGGCTTTCTTCATCGTCTCGATCAGAACCGGGAAATGCGGAATGGTTTTTTCGACACCGGAAACATCAGCCTTGGGACTGGGCGGCGTGTTGCCACCCATCGTCGCGTAGCTGCGCTGGAACTCCGGCGTCATCGTCAGCTTGATGAAATCCCACACGAGCTCTTTCTGGTCGTCAGGAATGTCGGCTGGCATCGCCAGGACGTTAGACGAACCGCCAAGCGGCGGGTTGAGCGGTGGAGCCGCGTAAACAATGTCACTCTTGGCTGCACCTTTTTCCGTGGTGCCATAAAGCCATGGACCATCGAGACGCATCGCCATCTTGCCATCGGCAAACAGTTTGCGCACATCGCTTGCGCTCATATCGACCGGGCTAACACCGCTTTTCATGACGGTTTTCCAGCGTGTCAGCCCCTCGACCATCTGTGGCGTATCGATGGTGATGTTACCATCCTTGTCGGTCCAATAGGCTCCCGCATCGATGATGTAGTTCAACATCTCGGTGAGATACTGGCCCGGCCCGCCCTTGGTTTCGTGACCAGTGCCGAACTGGTCGATGATGCCATCGCCGTTCAGATCCTTGGTGGTCGCCTTTGCCGCGGCGAGGAACTCGTCGTAGGTTTTGGGAACCGCAACGCCAGCGGCATCGAGAAGCTTCTTGTTGTAGGCCATGACGAAGCCAAAATAGTTCGTCATGATGCAGACGGTCTGGCCATTCCATTCGCATTTCTGCTGCCCTGCCCAGCCGGTCATGTCGATACCGTCTTTCTTGAGCCACGGGTCGAGCGGCTCCAGCCAGCCGCTGTCGGCGAACATCTGGAATTCGAACGAGGCAAGATGGACGATCTGAGGCGGTTGGTTGGCCGCAAACAGCGTTGTCATCGTGTCAGCATACGAACTGCGTTCCGCCTTGGTGAATTCGATCTTAACGCCCGGATGCTGCTTTTCGAAGGCCGCGATCGCCGAATGCCACCACTCGCCGGTGCCGGCATCATCCGTCTGCCAGGAGATGAATTTCAAAACGGTATCGGCCATCGCCGGGGCGATGCCGCCCACCGTCATCAAGCCGGCCGTTGTGGCGCAGAGCACCATCTTCCTCATTGTCTTGTTCATGGCTTCCTCCTCCAAAGAACCAATTTAGATACGTTCAAGCAGACCGATCGCTGTCGACGACGGTCTCACGCCGAGCCCTGGCCCGGACGGCAAATGGTAACGGCCTTCGCGGCAATCCATGTCCCCTTCGAGGAGGGCACGGTTTGGTTCGAAGATCGAATGCTGGAATTCATGCCCTTTCAGGGTCGGCAATGTTGACGATGCCTGCAGGCTGGCTGCCAGGAATATGCCGGCACCGACGGTGGCATGCGGTATCACGTCAATACCGTGTTCGGCCGCAAGAGCGCCGATACGGATGAAGTTGGTGATACCCTTGTGGCCCATCTCCGGCTGCACGATGGAAATGCGGCACCGCTCGACGCGGGCTCGCATATCCCAATGGGTCCGCCACTCTTCGCCCACAGCAATCGGGATGTCCGTTCCCTTGGAGACTTTTTCCAATCCGGCAATGTCTTCTGTCCAGACAGGCGCCTCTGCAAACCAGGGATCAAAGGGCGCCATCTCCGCGATCAGTTCCAGCGCCCGTTCCGGCGTCTGGTTCCAGTGCATGTCCGCGGCAATCCTTGCATCTGGTCCAAGCACCCTCCGCAGGTTTTCCATCTCTGCCGCCGGACCATCGTCGGCGACCGGCGTTGCGAACTTGAAGGCGTTGAAACCACGGTCCTGCCAGTATTTCGCCAGGTCTCCGCGCGCCTCGAGCGTTTTTTCGGGCAGGCCCGAAACATAGCCTGGAAACACGTCCACGCCGCCACCGAGCATGTCACGCACCGATTTGCCAGCTTCCTGTCCGGCAATGTCCCACAGCGCGATATCGAGGGCTGCCAGCGCATCGACATAAAAACCGCCGGTATAACCGCGAACCCGCATCATGTCATAGAGATCATCATAGATCGCCGAGGGGTCCGAGGCATTGCGCCCGACCACAAAACCGGCGAGCAGATCATTGATCAGGGCTGCAACAGCACCGGGTGCAACAATGCCATATGTTTCGCCCCACCCCACGGTTCCTGACTTTGTGGTCATGCGAACAAGCACGCTGCGATCAAACGTCGGATAGACGGTCCGGTTTCCCTTGCGCACGACATAACCATTCGGATTGACGACCTCACCCGGCCTAAGTGCACCAAGATAGGGCACCTTACGCGCTTGGGTCAGCGTAAAAACCTCAACGGTCGAAATGGGGCTGTTCATGCGGCCTCCGCAGACAACAAACCAAGCTCGACAAGATTGGCATCAATATCGGCAATGGCAGCGGCATCAAGCTCGGGCGTCGCGGCGCGAACACCAACCCCATCGATCACACCGCGGCGTGCCAGCACATGCTTGGTCAGGCGCATGCGATAGACAGCCTGCAACACCAAAAGGGGCAAGGTCCGAACGTAGATCTTGCGGGCTTCATCATGTTTGCCGGCGTTTAGTGCCCGGTCGATGGCAACATGCTCCTCAACGATTTCCAGCGCTGGCATGGCAGCCGTTGCTCCACGCGCATATTCGTCGAGAATGTAACGCGCGCCACCACCACCGATCACGCCTTTCAGCGTTGCGGGAGCATGCGCAATGATGTGACTGATTGCCGGACCTGCCGGCAGAGTTTCTTCTTTCACATAAGCGACGCGCGGAAGTGCGCGGACGATTTCGATAATGGCTTGCGGCGACAGATCAGACCCGCGAGGTGCTGGAGCATTCTGAAGAATGATCTCGACCTCAGGCAGTTCCGCGACGATCTTGCCAAGGAATTCGATCAATGCCGGCGCATCGGTGCCGACCGATTTCGGCGGCTGAACCATCAGGTGGCGAACACCGAGGTTGGCAGCAACCCGGCCATGCTGGACAACTTCGCGCCAATCAGCGGCACTTGCCCCTGCTACGACAGGGACTCGGCCCGCCGCGGTTGCGACAACGATCTTCAGCAGCGTTGCCCGCTCGTCTGCAGTCAGGCTTTCGACCTCGCTGGCAAAGCCAGGAAAGACCACGCCGTCCACGTTCTGCTTGAGCGCAAACTGGACCAGGCGCTGCATTCCCGCTTCATCAACCTCGCCGTTCGCCAAAAAGGGCGTCGGCAAAACAGGCAAAATGCCCTTCAGGCCTCCCACCATTTCCTCACCTCCCAAAATAGTATCATATATTGATACCTTGAATTCACTAATTGACACTACATAGGATGGAGCCTTATGACAAGCCCCCAGAGCACATGAAGCGGAGGAGGCTTACGCAATGGACCAGCAAGCGACATCGATCATTGTCGACTGGGGGACCACATCCTTGAGGGCGGCACTGGTCGCCAGCAGTGGAGAAGAGTTGGACAGCCTTGAAACGGCGCAAGGTATTTCGACGCTCGCCAAGGGGGAACACGAAGCCGCACTCATGACGGCGCTTGATGGCTGGTTTACCGCACACGGCGCTCTACCGGTTGCAGCACTGGGCATGATCACGAGCCGCAACGGCTGGGTTGAAGTCGCCTATGTTCCCATCCCCGCTGGACCGGCAGAGCTTGCTGCCGGCACCGTGAGACGATCATTGCCGAATGGTTCCGAACTGGTGTTCCTGCCAGGTTTGACCGACCCTGCTCGACAGCCGTTTCCGGACGTGATGCGCGGCGAGGAAACCCAGGTCGTCGGCTACGGCCTGTCGGAAGACGCAACCGTTATTCTGCCTGGAACCCACAGCAAATGGGCGCGCATCAAGGCTGGCAGGATCGACGGTTTCCAGACTTTCGTGACTGGTGAGATCTTTGCCTTGCTGCTGAACCATTCCTTTATTGCACGCGGTGCGACACAGCCCCCTGTCAATGATCCGGCAGCGTATCGCTGGGGCCTTGAAGAAGCGAAAAAGTCTGGCAGCATGCTATCGCTCCTCTTCTCCGCGAGAACTGGCGGGCTCGCCGGAAAACTTTCAGCAGACCAGTTGCGCTCCTACGTCCATGGGCTGGTGATCGGGCAGGAATTCTTGCAGGCCCGCGAAGCAGGATGGTTTTCCGAAGGGCAGCCTGCCGTCATCGTGGGCAATGATGGTCTCAACGATCTTTATCTGATCGCCGCGAACCTGTTTGGTCTCAACATATCCATGGGGTCTGACGACGCACTGACCCGCGGCGCCCTCACGATCCTGAACGAAACGCTATCGTAAGTCTGGCAGGCGAACATGGCATCCAAACAACGATGTGTTCGCCTGTTCAACAACTGCCAGCAAGCTTGAGGATCGAGATGTACGATTTTCCCAATAATATCGGCACGAGCCGTCACGAAAACGATATCATCACCGTGCTGGCGCGACTGGAGCGTATTGGCCTGCCGGCTGACCCAATCGCGTTCTATGGATCGTCTTCCTTCCGGATCTGGAATTCCATTGCGGAAGATCTTGGGTCATTTGACGTCGTCAATCTTGGCTTCGGTGGCGGCACCTGCCTCTCCGGCATTCATTATCTCGATCAGCTTTTGACACCGCTCAAATCACGCCGGATCGCGCTCTATTTCGGTGAAAACGATATCGCAAGCGATGGCCTGACAGCCCGCACGACCTTCAAACACTTGCAGGACTTGCGCGCGCGAATTTCAGAAAAATTGCCTGAGGCGGAAGTCTATGTTCTGTTGATCAAACACAGCCCCGCACGCTGGATCTACCGCGACGAATTCGAGCAGTTCAACCACCTCGTTCGCGACTGGTGCGATGGCGCAGGCAAAACCAAATGGCTGGATCCGAGTGCGGGGCTCATCGGTGAGAATGGTTTACCGATGTTTCGATACTACCTTCCCGATCTGGTACACATGAACGCTGCCGGTTATGCGGTCTGGTCTGGCGCCCTGAAAGCTAGCGGCCTTTTTCATTGATAGAGGGGACGCTTCCACTTCTCGCCCGCTTTCAAACGAGACGTTTGCCGAACCCTATTCATTTTCGGCGAGCACCAACTGGACGATTTGCGCAAGCGTCGCCCCCTCGTAGACCACAAGAAGCTCCGCCTCGGCTGCAGCATGCGCCTTTTCAATAATGGCATTGAGGGATGATCGCGGCTTCGAATGGTCTCAAATTCTTACACGGCCTTACGCTTCCAAAGCTGTTCGCAAACCACCTCTGTCGCCCCCCGGATAAGCAGTTCCTTTGACTGAAAACAGAGTTCGACGGCCACATCATTGTCGCCGTCGAACGTAAACCACCTTTATCGATCCAGGCTCAAGCGTCTCTTGTCGATCTGCGTTTTTCGTCTCGAGGTGAGAAACTGTGCTCAAGAGCATTGGCGCGAGATCCGATCACACGGTTTCGTCCGGCACGCTTGGCCGTATAGAGGTTTGTATCAGCCTGTTTTAGCATGGTGGCCAGGGTCTCTGTTTCTGGCGACGCCTGGTAAACACCGAAGCTTGCGGTGACGGCGCCACCATCCGGCAAGATGGACGTGCGGGCCAACTGCATTCTCATGCGATTGGCAATTTCACTTGCCGCAGCCTGGTCACAGCCTGGCAGAAGAATGGCGAACTCCTCTCCACCAATGCGAGCTGCCAGGTCATAGGGACGTACACCGGCAAGAATTACAGCACCAACAGCGGTCAGCGCCCTGTCGCCCACATCATGTCCATAGTGGTCATTGATCGATTTGAAATGGTCGATATCCATCGCGATTACGGCGAGGTTGGTGCCCTCCCGCTTGGCGCGCGACATCGGGGCCGGAGCGTTGTCAATCAGCCAACGTCTGTTGCGCAGCCCCGTCAAAACATCAAACGTTGCCTGGCGCTCGAGGGTTTCGAGCGTTCTCGCCAGATCCGTGGTGAGGTTGGAAAAGGCATTCGTGATCAGCCCGATCTCGTCTCTGCGCTCCGAACGCATGTCGCACGCGGTCCGTGACTTGCGGAACTGCAGGATTGCGGCTCGCAACTGCCTCAGAGGATGCAGCGACAACCAAAGCGAACCAAGGCAAAGTGCGGTTCCGGCGACAGTTGCCGCAAGCAGAAGAGCAATCGTCGTCATCGGTTCAAGGTGTTGATTTTTAATGTAATAGATAAGTGCTGCTACGAGCGGAAGGTGGGTACTTACGAAGGATGCGAAAAACAGTTTGAGTGTCAGTGATGATCGGATCTTTGCAAACATCTGTAACCTTTCGGACCATCCCCAGCCGGGCGAAAGGTAAAGACCCGTGAATGAGCGGAATATTAAATGAATTGTTAAATTTTTAACGATCGAGGCCATCGCCTGTGGAAAACCCGGTCTGTCAAGGTGAGAAATGGACCCGCCATTCCAAGCCCAATCCCCTCGTTTACAAGGCCGAAGCCTTTGCGCTGACCGAACGAGGAAAACCGATGGTTTGAGAAAACAAATTTCGCTTATTTTCGCATTGGAAAAACGGGAACAATGGCAAGAAAATCTCGCTTTTATTTACAAGCTTCACACCGTCGGATGATCCCAATAAGGTGGACTTCCGAACGTCGCGCTCAGATGATCTGCCATAGCACGCAGTTTGGCCGAAGGGTTGCGTCCCTCAGGGTGCGCCATATAGATAAACTCGCCCTCGGGCCGCATACCGACATCGATGGGAAGAAGCGCGCCTGACTTCATCGCCGGACCGGCAATGAACATCGGCAGCAACGCGATACCCAACCCCGCTATTGCGGCATCTCGGATCATGTCTCCGTTGTTCAGTCCTAATCCCAATCGCCCATGCACAACGATCGCGTCGGCATCGACACCTCCAGCAGAACCGCGTGGAAAGCGCCAGTCGGCAACGCCGCGATTGGTGTAGAAAATACCTCTGTGACCTGACAGTTCATCAATCGAACCCGGCGCTCCATGTTCGGCGATATATTCGGGCGAGGCACAAAGCACGCGTCTGCTTGGAGCGAGTTTCCACGCCATCAATCGTGAATCGAGAATGGGGCCGTGACGGATAACGGCATCGAACCCGCCAGAGCTCGCGTCCACCCTGCGGTCGTCGAGATCCAGCGTCAACTCGATCTGCGGATGAGCTCTAAGAAACGGATAAAGCGCTGGCCCGAGGTGCATGCGCCCAAAGGTCACGGGCGCAGAAATACGCAGCGGTCCGACCATGGCGCCGCGCCGCTCTGCCATATCTGCTGCGGCACTTTCGACATCTCCGACAATTCGCCGGGCGCGGTTGAGGAAGGCAGCACCGTCCTCCGTTAAGGTCAGCCGGCGCGTCGTCCGATGCACGAGTTTGGCACCCAGGGCTCGCTCCAGTTCTGCCAGCCGTTCGCTGACAACGGATTTCGATTGTCGCAGGCGTCTCGCTGCCTCGCTGATCGAACCCGCTTCGCTGATCGCAACAAAAACGGCAATGCCTTCAAGCTTCATCATCGTTCGGAAAATCCGGAAAATAGAACCGTCTTTTGCAGACTAATCCGAACGAAGAAAAAAAGCCATATTCACCTCAAGCAAACGGCCTGACGAAGACAACAGATGCGCCGACCGGTCTTGCTCAACCGACCAACTCATTGATTTGAAAAGGACCACCACCATGAACCGTCTCGCAAACAAGACTGCCCTGATCACCGGCGGCACCAGCGGCATCGGCCTCGAAACCGCTAAACAATTCATCGCCGAAGGCGCCCGTGTCGCCATTACCGGTACGAACCCGAAAACCATGGAAGCTGCACGTAGCGAACTTGGTGACGACGTGCTGATCATTCGTGCCGATGCCAGCGACGTTTCTGCACAAAAAACCGTCGCCACCGAAATCGAGAAGGCATTCGGCAAGCTCGACATTGTCTTCGTCAATGCCGGTGTCGCCGATCTCCGGCCTATCGAAAACTGGGACGAAGCCGGGTTTGAACGCACCTTCGACATCAACGTAAAGGGGCCGTTCTTCCTTATCCAGGCGCTCTTGCCGCTTTTGAGCAACCCGGCTTCGATTGTGCTCAACACTTCGGTCAACGCGCATGTCGGCATGCCAACATCGAGCGTCTATGGCGCCAGCAAAGCCGCACTTCTGTCCATGGCGCGGACATTGTCAGGGGAGCTGATCGGACGCGGCATCCGCATCAATGCTGTCAGCCCAGGCCCCATCACCACCCCGCTTTACGGCAAGCTCGGTCTTTCTGAAGAAGGCACAAAGGCAATGGCCGCAGGCGTTTTGGCGCAAGTTCCTGCCGGCCGTTTTGGCACCCCATCAGAAGTCGCCAAAGCCGTGGTGTTTCTGGCCTCTGATGAAGCAAGCTTTACAGTCGGCGCGGAGTTGATGATGGACGGTGGCATGGGCACGCTTTGAACGCGTGCCATCATTCGCTTTCGACAATTCCATTTAGAAAGGGGCCGCATTCGCGGCCTCTTCCATTCTAAGCACAGTGGATCAGGATGGTGCGAACACCGCCGCCAAACCGTCCCATTGTCTGCACCTTGTATCAGCCCCCCAGCACGAAGCGTGAGAAGGCCAGGGAATTGCGAGCATCTTCGTCCATTTTTGCTTCATTGGCGCCGTCGGTCAGATCGCGCCAAACCTTGATGTCGGAGCCGATGGTGCCACCGGTTTTGACGAAGGGTTCCATCACGACGGCACCGGTATAGTTGATATCGCGAAGTGCGAGGCCGATTTCATGCCACGGTATGCGGCCTTTGCCCGGTACGCGACGATTGCTTTCTCCAGTGTGGAAATGCCCAAGCAGTGGCCCGGCGGTACGGATGGCCTCACCGAAGCTATCTTCTTCGATGTTCATGTGGAACGTGTCGAGCATGACCTTGACGTTCGATTTGCCGACGTCCTTCACGAAAGCAACACCTTCCGCAGCAGTGTTGAGAACGTGGTTTTCGAAGCGATTTAGAACCTCGATGCAAAGATTGATACCGAGATTGCCGGCAAAGTCCGCGATATCATGGATACCCTCAACGCCACGGGCACGATCGCCGTCCTTGTCAACCGGCTTCGAATAATCCACCGGCCAATAGGAATGCAGAGCGCCACCGATTGTCTTGATATCGAGCTTGGCAACATTCGTCAGTGTCTGTTCAAAGAACAACTTGCCGGCCTGGCGCACCGCCAGATCCGGCGAGGATAGATTCTTCGTCTTGGACGGCCCGATGCCCGCAGTCAGAATGATACCGTTATCCTTCGCGCTCTGCCTGATCTCGGCAAGTTCTGCATCGCTATATTCGTTGATATGATGGGCGGCGACCTCGATAACATCGAAGCCAAGTTTGGCAACCTTCTCGATATACGGACCGAACTTGGCGCTCCACTCATGTTCCCAGTAGGAGTAATAGATTCCGTGTTTCATAAGAGCCTCTCTCAATTTTCAGCTATCGGTGTCAGTTTCACGACCGCAGCACCTCGTTGATCGGTGCGGGAAATCGTATCGGTCTCAGAACTCGTTCTGGCCGCTGCCCGGATTTTTCACGCGCAAGTCCGGTTCGGCGCTCGTTGAGATGATCGACATGCCATTGGGAAGGTCGTTTTCCTCAACCTTTCTGGTGATTTCGGCATCATCCAGTCCGAAGCCGCGCCAACGATCTTGAAGGCGTCGACGCAGATCATTCTCATCGACGTCAACGAAGACCGTCAGATCGAAAATTGGCTTCAGACGATCCCACGGCGTCTGGTGCGAAAGCAGGTAGTTGCCTTCGCAAACAATGATATCGACGGATTGCGGTATCAATCTTCCGCCTGCACGAGAAATCTCGATCGAACGGTCGAAGACCGGCACAGCGATCACGTCGTCTTCGTTGGCCTTGAGGCGCACAAGCATATGGCGCAGTCCGTGTGCATCGAAGGTATCGATCGCACCTTTGAACGCACGGCGGCCCATATCTTCAAGCACCGCATCGTCATAATGGTATCCGTCCATCGGAAATAGCGCTGCCGAGATACCGTCCTCACGGTTCAACTGCTCTACAACATGCTCGGCAATTGTGGATTTCCCCGATCCCGGCGCACCCGCAATCGCAATCATAACCCGCCGCCCTTTTTTCTCGGCGGCGTGTGCCAGGGTGTGCGTGGCAATCTCACGCGCATTGTCGTCTATTGTCTTCAAAGTGGTCCTCGCCACGGTCGTTAAAGAAAAAATAGGCAGCTTGCCAAGGCGAATAGCCCATTCAGAAAATGCGGTACTGGTCCGCCTTGTCGCGAAGGAAGGCCACGCCCTTGTCCAGAACCTCATCTGCGTCTCGCGCCACAGGCCGCCAGGTCGAGATCGCACCGGCCATTTCGGCCTGCATGGTGACAAAACTTTCCAGAGTGAGCAGGCCCTTAAAACCGATCGCCGCAAGTGCTGCGAAGATTTCGTCCCACGCAATATTGCCCAAACCCGGTGTGCCGCGGTCGCTTTCGGACATGTGCATATATTTCAGGTGATTGCGGGCGGCGACAATGCCGTTGGCAATGCCCTTCTCCTCCATATTCATGTGAAAGGTGTCGAGATGGACAAAGACGTTGTCGAGCCCGATCCGCTCGACCAAAGCCACCGCCTGTTCTGCGGAATTAACGAGATGGTTTTCGTAACGATTGACCGCCTCGACGCCAAACTGAAGCCCAAGCGATTTCGCATGCCTTGCGGCAGCGCCGAGTGCGCGCGTGAGATTGTCGTATTCACCCTGCGTAGGTGGAAAACCCGTTCGCTCATTGGTGCCACCGTAGGTCACGCCTGTCAGAGCCTCAGCACCTATCTCGGCCGCTTTGTCGAGTGCGGCCTTGAGGTGTTCGACCGCCGCATCGGGACGAGCGGAAGCCCAGGCAGTTTCAGGCAGGACAAGGGAGCAGGCTGCACGAAGGGAATGTTTCTCGAGCAACGCACGACTATGGGGTGCATCGACTGCTGGAATGTCGATCAGCGGGATCTCAATGTAGTCCTGCCCGTAACGGGCAGCGCCGGCAATGGCGCGCTCGGCACCGGCATGGTCCCACACGGTGGACCACATCATTGCGTGAATACCGAAACCTTGCACGTCAGACCTTCTTTCTACGGGATAGGAAATAGCTGGAAGCCACACTGCGGGCCGCCATCACGACGATCATCAAAACACCCCAGAGCGCTGTCGCGAGATGCTGGTTGGCGCCCATCAAATTGAGACCTGAAGACAGAAGTTGCAGGACCACGAGAGCGACGAAAACGGGCAGCACGCGTCCAAATCCACCGAACGGATTGATCCCGCCGAGAAATGCCGCGAGCACGGTAATGAGCAGATATGATTCACCGTGGCCGATGCGAACGGAATTGAAGCGCGCGAGCATGATAATGCCGGCCACCGCGCACATGATGCCCGACAGCGTGTAGACCAGGATGATGATACGGCGGGTATTGAGCCCCGAATACTGGCCAGCTTCGATGTTAGAGCCGATCATGAGCAAACCGAAGCCAAGCTTGGTACGGGTCAGCAGCACCTGCCAAAGCCCGACGCACGCAATGAAGATCAGAAGCGGGATCGGCAGTCCAAAGATCGATTCGTGCCCAATCGGCGCCATGTAGCTCGGGAAACCGGAGACGTCGCCACCACGTGTCAGGAACTCTCCTAGACCACGCAGAAATATCATCATCGACAACGTCACAAGGATCGGATGGGCACGGGTATAGGCGATTGCTGCTCCGGTCATCAGGCCAGCAGCGCCACCAGTCAAAAGCGCCGCCGCCACGGCAAGTGCGAAGGCACTGGCCGGTGCGTCAACGCCACCATAGGCCTGCAGCACGCCAGCGGCGGCAAGGCCCGAAAGATTGGCGGTGAAGGTCACAGACAGGTTGATGCCCCCCGTCAAAAGCGGCAGGAGCATCGCCAGTGTCAGCAGCCCGAGTTCGGGAAGCTGGAATGCCACGGAGCCAAAAGTGCCAAGCGACAGGAAGTTATCGGCACCGAAACCGAAAATCACCATTACAGCGAAGAAAGCGATGACCGGGCCGGTCATGTCCGCGCCGAAGAGAGTGTTGAGCCTGCGGATAAGCGACGTCATCAACGTGCGCTCCTCTTATGAGCATGCCCCTTTGCGAAGAACGGCAGAAGCTTGTCGATCCGCGCAGAGGAGAGCGTGATGGCAATGAGAATGATTGCGCCGACAATCATCTTGAAGGCGAAAGGCGAGACACCCATCAGGTTGAGGCCATTTTGCGTGACAGAGACCATCAACACGCCGAGGACACAGCCGATGACCGACCCTTTGCCACCACCAAGGCGCGCGCCACCAAGCACAGTTGCGGCGAGAACGTCGAGTTCACGACCATAAAGCGCGTTGGGGACAACTTCTTCAGCGTAATGAGCCTGCATAAGCCCACCGATCCCGGCCATGAGACCAAGCCATCCGAAAGAAATGAAGTGCATGGCGCCGATATTGATGCCGAACCGGCGCGCACCTTCGGGATTGTCGCCAAATGCATAAAGCTGGCGGCCGATTGTCGTACGGGAAATCATGAACCAGGTCGCGACGCAGCAGACAATCATCACGACGACCGGCAAGGTCAGTTCCAGCCAGGAACCATCCGCCATCTCGCGTTCGTAGAAGACGACACGCGTGGTCAGCCATTCCGGCAGATCGTAGATCGACACCCCCTTGGTGAAGAACATCAACAGCCCGAAGAATATGTTGAAGGTGGAAATGGTCGCGACGATCGAGATGATCTGAAAGCGGTACACAAGCGCCGCGTTGATCATGCCAAGGCCGATACCAACCGCACCTGCAATAATGAAACCTTCGGCCCAGTTACCGCCGCCAAGCGCACCAAGCGCCAGCACCGTAACATATTGCACCACCGAGGCTGCAACGGCGAAGGATATGTCGATCCCGCCGGAGATCAGCACAACAAGCAAGCCAACCGCGAATATAATGTTGACGGCCGAGACGTTCAAAACATCAAAGGCATTGGAGATGGTGAAAAACCGGTCAGTCGCAAATGACAACGCGGTGCATAAGACAATCATCACCGCCAGAAGCGTGAACTCGGTCGTATGGCCAAGCATCAACCTACGCATAGACAGCTCCTTCCAGATCGGTCAACGACATCTGTCGCGGGTCATAGGTCGCCTTGATCCGGCCTTCGGCCATGTGGATGATGCGATCAGCGTTGAAATAGACTTCCGGCGGTTCGTCGGAGATCAGGATGATCGACAGCCCTTCGGCGGCAAGCTTGCGCACAATGTCGAAAATGCCAGCCCGGGCTCCGACATCGACACCGACCGTTGGAGCATCGAGAATGAGGATCTTCGGTCCAATCGCCAGCCATTTGGCGATCGCGACACGCTGCTGGTTGCCGCCGGAAAGCGTGCGGATCGGATCTTCGGGTTTCCCGATCTTCACCCCGAGCGCTGAAATCCAGTGATCGACAACATTTTCCTTTTTTGCCGGCGAGATGAGACCACCTGACAGAATTCGATCGAGCGAGGCCATGACAAGATTGTCAGCAATCGACTGCGGCTGGTTGAGTCCGAGCGAAAGGCGATCTTCCGAGAGATAGGCGACACCGGCGCGGATGGCGTCCCGGTTCGAGCCAAAACGGACCTTATCACCCTCAAGCACAATCTCACCGGCATGCGGCTGGCGCATCCCGAACAGGGTGAGCGCCAATTCGGTCCGGCCGGCACCGAGAAGCCCTGTCACACCGAGCGTTTCCCCACGGCGCAGATCAAAGGAGATGTCTTCGAACTCGTTGGCACGGGATAGATTGCGGACAGACAGCACAACCGGTTGGTCATCATGGTCGGCTGCAATGACGGCGCTGTCGAAATTGCGGCCAGTCATTAGTTCTGTCACACGTGACTGGGTCATGCCTTCGACCGGAAACACACCGACCAGAGCGCCATCGCGCAATACCGTCATGCGGTCGGAGATTTCCAGCACTTCAGCTAGACGATGCGAGACAAAAACGACAGCCACACCGGAAGCGGAGAGGTTGAGGACAATTTCGATCAGATAATCAGTTTCCGACTGTGTCAATGATGCGGTGGGTTCGTCCATGAAGACCAGCCGCGCTTCACCCACCAATGCGCGGGCAATGGCGACGATCTGGCGCTGGGCAATTGGCAACTCCTTGAGTGGCAGATGAAGATCAAGCGAGACACCGAGACGAGCAAGGGCCTTTTCGGCCGCCGCCTCCATGGCGCGCTTGTCGACGAGACCGTACTTGCCGCTGACGGCGTATTGAAACCCGATATTCTCGGCCACGGTCATTTCACCGAAAAGCGCCAAATCCTGCCAGATCACCTGGATTCCAAGCGATTGCGCCAGGCTCGGGGTCATGGCCGTGATGGGCTGTCCGTCAAAGAAAAACTCTGCCCCTTCCTCAGGCTTATAGACACCGGTGATGATCTTGATCAGGGTGCTCTTGCCGCAACCATTTTCGCCGGCAAGGCAATGCACTTCCCCGGGATTGACCTCGAACGACACGCCTTTCAGCGCACGGACGCCGCCGAATGTAATCTTGATGTTTTTGAGGGAAAGGAGCGGTTCAGCGCTCATCATGGCAAATCTCTTCGCTCAGCCGCCTCTGAGGCGGATGCTGTGGATGATGGATTAAGGGTGGGTCGCACCGAGCCTGCTCGGCGCGACCCCAGGCCTTGGGGAGGATCAGAGGCCCATCGAAACCAGCTTGTCGATGCTTTCCTTGTCGATCTTCAGCAGTTGATCGACCACAATCGTGTTGCCGTCTGGTGTGATCTTGCCGAGGCCGGGAATGTCGTCACCCGCCTTGGGGTCCTGGCCCTTGGCAATACGGTCCGCAAGCGTGATGAATACTTCGCCAGCCTGCTTCGGGTTCCACATGAAGCCGCCGGTCAGCGCGCCTGATTTGATGAGTTTTGCGCCCTGTCCCGGCGAGAACGGGCCAATGACGAAGACCTTGCCGTCCTTGCGGCGCTCTTCAACTGCACGACCCGCACCGATCGGACCTTGCGATCCGAAAGCAAGGAAGCCCTTGAGATCTGCATTTGCGGCCATCAGGTCGAGTGCAGTCGAACGGCTTTTGTCGACGTCTTCGGCCACGCCATAACGGTCGCCGATAAGTTTCATGTCCGGATAATTGGCCTTGATGTACGCGATCGCGCCATCGGCCCAGGCGTTGTGAAGTGGCACGGTCAGCGAACCGACGAACACTGCATAGGAGCCCTTGCCGCCCATCTTTTCGGCCAGCAACTTGCCGTGCGCTTCACCAAAACCCTTGGCGGAGGCTAGTTCGAAATCCCATGTCGCGCCGACCTGCTTCGGCGATTCATGCGTTATAACCCTGATGCCGGCATCCTGCGCCTTTTTCAATACCGGTTCCAGCACCTTGGCATCGTTCGGCACGACACCAATGAAATCCACTTTCTGAGCGATCAGGTCTTCGATGGCGCGCACCTGAAGCGCGGGGTCGGCGCTCGTCGGCCCGACCATGAAACCATCAACACCAAGCTTGGCGCTCTGCTCCTTAATGCCGGCCTCCATGGCGTTGAACCAGGGAATGCCGCCGATCTTGACGACAACGCCGACCTTCGGTCCATCGGCGAATGCCGCGGATGCGAGCAGCGCAAGCGACAGGCCCACAGTGGCCGCGATTAGTTTCTTCATGGATGTTCCTCCTCCAAAAACACTCCGGCAAGCTTGATCTGCCCGCAGCGACTCGGTGGTGCCACGCGCAAATTTCCCGTCCCGCCCATTCGAGACGCTCCTCGCCACTCCCATAGCAACCATCTGCACAATCGATATTGCTTTTGTGCACAATCGATGGTGCAATAACCATAACACGAAGATACCTTTCGTCAAGTGGACGAATATTCTAACAATCGGAATCATTCGGGAGAGCATGATGACGGACCACAGCGCCAAGAAAGCCACCATTTACGACCTGTCAGTTTTGTCCGGCGCGTCGGCATCCACGGTGAGCGCTGTTTTGAATGGCTCATGGCGCAAACGTCGGATTTCCAAGGAAACAGCGGACAAGATCTTGTCACTCGCCAAGGCGCATCGCTACACTGCCAACCTCCAGGCACGTGGACTGAGAAGTTCAAAGTCCGGCCTGATTGGCCTGCTCGTCCCCGTCTATGACAACAGATTTTTCTCCTCGATGGCGCAAACATTTGAGGCCCAGGCGCGCTTGCGCGGTCTGTCTCCGATGGTCGTTTCGGGCCGACGTGACCCTGAAGAAGAGCGACGAACCGTCGAGACGTTGATCGCTTACTCGATTGATGCGCTGTTCATCGCTGGTGTCACAGATCCGGATGGCGTCCACCAGGTCTGCGCCCGCGCCGGCCTTCCGCATGTAAACATCGATCTACCCGGCAAATTTGCGTCATCGGTCATTTCCGACAACCGCAATGGAGCGGAAGTACTGACGTCGGCAATCCTGCAGCATGCGGCAAAGAACGGCGCCCTCGATCCGGCCGATGTCGTGCTGTTCGGCGGCCACGACGACCATGCCAGTCGAGACCGTATTGCTGGCTTCCATGAAGCAAAAACTGCCTTCTTTGGAATGGAAAGCGGCGGCGACATCGAGATCACAGGTTATTCGCCACGCATGACCGAACTTGCGTTCGAGCGGTTCTTCGCGCGCGAGGGCCGCTTGCCCCGCTGTCTCTTCATAAATTCGTCGATCAACTTCGAGGGACTGCTTCGCTTCCTCGGCCGGCATGATGGCGAGACCTTCAGCGATATCGTCGTCGGCTGTTTCGACTACGATCCCTTCGCCTCCTTCCTACCCTTCCCGGTCTATATGGCTAAGCCAAACATTTCCGAAATGCTCGAAAGAGGATTCGAGTTACTGGAAGCTGCACCGGCACATCCGGTCGTCACCATTGTCGAGCCTCAGCTGATTCCGCCAAGAACCGCACTCAAAGGCCCCCTCGACGATATCAGAGACCCGATGCCAGTTCAGAATGCTCTCTAGTCAATCCGACCTGATGCTGAGATCCGTCCGCATCTGGTCCAGGAGAACCGCGATCTTCTCCTTCAATTCCGGATTGCCAAGGCTTGCCGGGTAAGAAATCGCTACCCCGAAAATCTCCATCGTATCCGGGTCGCGCATCGCAACCCCCTGCGATGACACGCCCTCGACAATCTCGTTGGATGCGTAGGATCTGCCGGTCGCTCGGATTTTACCAATCCGCTCCAGCAGCTCAGCATGGTCCCGCGGGGAATTCGGCGAGACGAATGGGAGCGGTTCCGGCACCCGGTTTTTCAGGCCTGCATCATCCAGAAGCGCCAACATGGCGCGTCCGTTTGAAGTCGCATAAGCAGACGACTTGTAGCCGGGTGTAGAGGCAATCGCCAAAGGGTTGGAGCCGCGCACGACGCGAAGTACCATGAGGTCGGCACCATCGAATACGGTAATATAGCCGGTGTGCCCGCCAATATCGCAAATCTGCTTCACCCGCTTGTAGATCATATCCAGAAAATGGTGGCGAGAGCGGAAGATCTGGCCAAGTTCGAACAGGCGCATTCCGGGCGAGTAGAGCCGCGTCGAATGATCATATTCCAGCAAACCCGACGCCACGAGGCTCTTTAGAGCGCGGTGCACAGTCGCCTTTGGACGATCGAGGCGACGTGCAAGATCGGCTTGGCCGATCGCTGGCTCCTCGAAAGAGAAGCACTCAAAGATTGCAATCGTATCGTCAAGAACACCCATAGACCTACCTCTCGTCGAATCAGGACACCTATTTGTTTCACTATTGGAATTCGGTGTCAATTTTGAAACAAGCACTAGACTCCCTAAAATTCACCGCCTACAAATTCCCCAACAACAAGAGAAGCTGAATTTTGAGGCATGCGCTCGCAGAGGCGAATTTTGCCCAGTGTCTCAGCTCGGGAACAAAAGGCTTGCCCTCAATGGGCCGGCTTACTCGCGTGATCTAGGATAGACATATGCAAGCTACTGGCCAGACGACCGGTAAGCGCCTGCGTGCGGGCGTGGATATCGGCGGAACCTTCACCGACTTCATCCTTTTCGACGAGAGCGCGACCGCGATCCGTCTGCACAAATGCCTCACCACCCCCCGCGATCCTTCCCAAGGCGCCCTCGGCGGCCTTGGTGAACTGGTCAAGGCTGCCGGCATCGGCATCTCAGATCTTTCCGAGATCGTCCACGGTACAACGTTGGTCACCAATGCCGTCATTGAACGCAAGGGCGCCGCGGTCGGCCTGATCACGACCGAAGGTTTCCGCGATATTCTCGAGATCGGAACCGAACAGCGTTACGATATCTACGACCTGACGCTGGCCTTCCCAACACCTCTGGTCGAGCGTTCACGCCGTCTGGAAGTGTCCGAACGTATCGACGCCGATGGCAATGTGATCCTTGATCTCGACGAAGTCGCCATCCTTCGCGCCGCCGAGACCTTGAAAAAGGATGGCGTTGAAGCAATCGCCATCTGCTTCATGCATTCCTATCGTAATCCTGCCCATGAGCGCCGCGCCCGTGACATCATCGCCAAGGCGCTGCCGGAACTTTCGATCTCGATCTCCTGCGAAGTCGTGGCAGAAATCTCCGAATATCAGCGTTTCGTCACCACCTGCGCCAACGCCTATGTGCAGCCGCTAATGGATCGTTATCTTCGTCGCTTTGAAGGCGAGTTGGCAACGATGGGTTTTGCAGGCGACTTCCGCCTGATGCATTCCGCGGGAGGCCTGGTTTCACTCGAAACTGCCCGCGCCTTCCCGATCCGCCTACTGGAATCCGGCCCGGCGGGCGGCGCGCTAGCAACGGCCTGGTTCGGCAAGAATGCCGGCCATGACAACGTCATAGCCTTCGACATGGGTGGCACGACTGCAAAAGCCTGCCTGATCGAAGATGGCAAGATCGATATCGCCTCATATCTGGAAGCCGGTCGCGAGCATCGTTTTAAGAATGGTTCCGGACTGCCGATTAAATCGCCTGTCGTCGACATGATCGAGATCGGCGCAGGCGGCGGCTCGATTGCATCGATCGATGGCGTCGGATTGCTGCAGGTTGGCCCTCATTCCGCAAGCTCCGAGCCCGGCCCGGCCTGCTACGGTCGCGGCGGCCTGAAACCGACTGTAACAGATGCTTCCGTGGCGCTCGGATATTACGATCCGTCCTTCTTTCTCGGTGGTCGCATGACGCTCGATCTTGCTGCCGCGGAAAAGGCACTCGGGACGATCGCCAAGCCTCTCAACATCTCTGCCGTTGAAGCTGCATGGGGTATCCACCAGGTCGTCAGCGAAAGCATGGCGAGCGCCGCCCGCATCCACCTTGTCGAAAAAGGCAAGGACCCACGTGGCTATTCGATGATCGGCTTTGGTGGCGCCGGACCGGCCTTTGCGGCCAAGGTGGCGCGCATTCTCGGTGTTTCCGAAGTCATCATCCCACCGGCAAGTGGTGCTGCTTCCGCCTTTGGCTTCCTCACAGCACCACTTTCCTTCGACATCGTCCGTTCGCATCCGATCGCGTTGTCGAAGAATCTCGAAGCGGACAAGCTCAACGACATCCTCGATGAAATTTCGGAAGATGGTCGCGTGCAATTGCGCAGCGCCGGGGTTGCGAACACAGACATTCTGGTTGAGCGTTCTGCAGACATGCGCCTCGTCGGCCAGTTGCACGAAATCAACGTACCGCTCCCGGCAGGCACACTGGACGCCGGCGCCTATGCCGAAATCCGCAAGGCTTTTGAAGCCGTCTACAGCGCTCGCTACACGCGTGTGCCATCGGAGGCAAAGCTTGAAATCCTCTCCTTCCGCATTCGCGCAAGTGGCGCGGTGCCGCATCTGACCGTCCGTCAGGCCGGTATCGACGGTAGCAGTACCGACGCCAGGAAGGGCACACGCAAGACCTATTTTGGAAACGGTTTTGTCGACGCAGGCATCTATGATCGCTACTCCATGCGCACTGGCATTCTGGTCGAGGGTCCGGCCATCATCGAAGAGCGTGAATCCACCACCATCATTCCTCCGGGCGACAAGGTGACGGTGGACGAGACCGGCAATCTGCGAATTCAGATCGCGGAAACCGCCAAGGGTGCAACCATCGTCGACGAGACGATGTCACTCGAAGAAGCGAGCAAGCGCATCCAGGCCGATCCAATCGCGCTGGAGGTGATGTGGAGCCGTCTCGTCAACGTCGCCGAAGAAATGTGGTCGACGGTTTGCCGCACGGCTTTCTCGCTGATCATCTCCGAAAGTCAGGATTTCGGTTGCGCCATTCTCGACCCACATGGCGAAACGCTAGCGCATTCGGCACGCGTCATGCCGGTCTTCAATCTCACCCTGCCGATGGCCGTGAAGGCGATCATTGAACGTTATCCTGTAGACACTATGAAACCGGGTGATGTCTACATCACCAACGACCCATGGCTTTGCGCGGGTCATCTCTTTGATCTCGCCATCGTTACGCCAGTCTTCCATCGCGGTCGCGTTGTAGCCTTGATGGGAACTGTTGGCCACGTAGGCGATATCGGAGGCAGCCGCGATGGCCTCAACGTGACCGAGCTTTATGAAGAAGGCATCCAAATCCCGGCCATGAAACTGGTCCGTGAGGGCGCTGAAAACGAGGACCTGTTCCGTTTGATGGCGGACAATATTCGCGACAGCGATCAGGTTCTTGGCGACGTGCGCTCTTTCATCTCCGCCAATGAGACCGGCTCAGCACGCATGCGTTCCTTCATGGAGGAATACGGCATGCATGACCTCAAGGCACTGTCGCACGTCGTTCAGTCACTTTCGGAAAAGGCGATGCGCGACGCGGTCAGCAAATTGAAGGACGGCGTCTACCATTCGGAGATTTCCAACAATCCGATGGGCTCGACGATGACCTTCCCGATCAAGGTTACGGTAAAGGGCGACGAAATCGAACTCGATTTCGAGGGAGCACCGCCACAGACGGTCAAGGGCGGTATCAATTGTACCCTGTCCTACACGACCGCGCATGCGACCTATCCGATAAAGTGCATGTTGACGCCAGGCATCCGTGGCAATGCCGGCTGCTATCGTCCATTCACGGTAAAGGCGCCGAAGGGATCGATCCTGAACTGCGAAAAGCCCGCCCCGGTGTCGCTGAGAACACGCACGGGCTGGTATCTCGCTCCGAACGTGTTCCGGGCCCTGTCTGACGCCGCACCTGAAACGGCGCAATCCTTCTCTGGCCTGCCTAGCCTGATGAGCTTCTATGGCAAGTCGGTGGAAACGGGCGCTCTCTTCTACGAACTATTGCTACTTGGCGGTGGTCAGGGAGCATCACAGACAAAGGATGGCAAGTCTTCGCTTCTGTGGCCTACATCCGCAGCGACCTCATCGCTTGAAATGTTCGAGACACGTTCGCCCATCGTCATCTGGGAAAAGAGCCTGATGACGGACAGCGGCGGCGCGGGTGAGAACCGTGGCGGACTTGGTGTGCGGGTTCGCATCTCGCGTCGCAACAGCGAGGGTCATCCGATCAAAGCAATCGTTTCACCCGAGGGTGTCGACCTGCCGGTCGAAGGGCTGTTTGGCGGCAAGCCGGGCAAGACTGCAACCGGCAAGATTCTCGCGAAATCCAGCGGCGAATTGCTGCGGGACTGCGGCACCGGTGCAATCGTCGATCTGATCGATACGAATACCGTGGTCGAACTGACGCTTGCGGGAGGCTCCGGTTACGGCGACCCGATGAACCGCGACCTCGACAAGCTCGATGACGACGTCAAGCAGGGCTATGTCAGTGCAGATACGGCCGATCGTATTTACGGCCGCGCCGCTCGTCAGGGAGAACGCAAGAAACCCGGCACTGCAGCCTGAAAACGAACCAACCGGTCATCTTAAGGGGAGATGGCCGGCACTCAAAAAAAATCCAGGAGATCATTCGCATGAAAATGACCCGACGCAACTTCCTGAGCACTGCCGTCTCAGCTGCAGCACTCGCCTCGATGCCGCTTGAAAGCTTCGCCGCCGGCCGCAAAATCCTGATCATGGCGAGCAGTGTTGACATTCCGAACTTCGACCCGCACGTCGCCACCGGCTATGCCCCGGCCATGCTTTTCCGCAACACCTACGATGCCCTTGTGCGCGTCGTCGGCACCCCGCCGAAAATCGAGCCTGGCCTCGCCACGAGTTGGACGGTTTCGGACGATCAGAAGCGCTACGAATTCAAGCTCGATACCGATGCCAGATTCCAGGATGGCACGCCCGTGACCGCCGAAGCTGTCGTCTATTCCTTCAAGCGTATCGTCAAGCTGAAGCGCGGCCCGTCATGGATGATCGCAGGTATCGTCGATGCGGACAGTGTCAAGGCAGTCGATGTCAACACCGTTGCCTTCGATCTGAAGGCCCCATTTGCCCCCTTCCTCCAGGTTCTGCCGTGGATGTTCGTCGTCAATCCGGCAATCGTCGATGCCAATATCGGTAACGATGACGGTCAGGCCTACCTGATGCAGAACACCGCAGGCTCGGGTCCGTTCAAGATGGGCCGTGTTGCTCCCGGTAATCTCTACGAATTCGTTCGCGTCAAGGACGACTGGCACAAGGGTGGTGGCAATCTCGAAGGCGCGATCTGGAAGATCGTCCGCGAAGCCTCCACCGAACGCATGATGCTGCAGCGCAGGGAAGCCCACATCGCGCTGGAGCTTTACTCTGAAGACATGGAAGCCCTGAAAGATAACCCAGCCGTAGTCAGCGTTATCGAGCCGGAATATCGCACGTTCTCTATCAAGATGAACACCGCCAAAGGGCCGCTCGCAGACAAGAACCTGCGCAAGGCAATCTCCTGCGCCTTCAACTACCAGAGCATGCTGGATGCCGCAGGCCCCGCCGAACTGATGGTCGGCCCACTTCCGACAGGCATTTTCGGCCACGACGTAAATCTTGAGGTCTATCGTCACGACATGGACAAGGCGAAGGAATACCTCGCCAAATCGGAATATAAGGACGGTGGTTTCAAGCTCTCCGTTATGCATGCAACCGGCTACGAAAACCAGCGCCGCTGGTCACTGCTTTTGCTGGAAGCACTGAAGGCGCTGAACATCGAACTGGACATCCGCCCGGCGACCTGGCCGGACACGGTTGCAGCCGCCCAGTCGCCCGATACCATGCCGAGCTTCATGTGCCTGTTCCAGACAGCCAACTATGCCGATCCTGATAACGTTGCCTTTGCCGCCTATCACTCCTCGCGCAACGGCCAATGGCAAAACCCCGTCTACAAGAACGAGCAGGTCGACAAGCTGATCGAAGCAGCCCGCGTCGAGACCGATGAGACCAAGCGCGCCGATCTCTACAGGCAGTTCCAGCAGCTTGTCGTTGAAGACGCCCCCGACATCTTCGGTGTCCTGGAAAAGCGCAAGCTCGGCTTCGGCGCCAATGTGAAAAACTTCGTCTTCACGCCGGTTGCCGCCAACGCCATTGAGCTTCTGCCACTGTCGCTCGACTGATGATTTAAAGGGGCGCCTGTTGCGGCGTCCCTCTTCTGACCACCGGAAGCGCCCATGATCCTTTATACCCTGAGACGTCTCGTTTTGCTGATCCCGATGCTGATCGGGTTGACTGTGATCGTTTTCGCTATCGCCCGTCTGTTACCTGGCGACCCTGTTGCTCTTGCGGCTGGCCCGAACGCCACGCCTGACGTGATCGAAAGCGTTCGTCAGGAGTTCGGGCTGGATAAGTCTCTGCTCCTGCAATACTGGGACTACGCGACAGGCCTGGTTCACGGTGACTGGGGCGTATCCATCTTCACTCGTCGTCCGGTCTTTGAAGATATCATGACGTTTCTGCCGGCGACGTTGGAACTCGTTGCAAGCGCCATGCTGATTGCCATCATACTCGGCATTCCGCTTGGTCTTGCAGCCGCCGTCTATCGCAATGGCGTCGTCGACTACCTGACCCGCACGATCGCTCTGGGCGGCATTGCCATGCCGCGCTTCTTCCTCGGCCTTCTTCTGCAGTTAATGTTTGTCTCCTGGCTGGACATTCTGCCGCTTTCCGGTCGCTTTCCGCTAATTGAAATTCCACCTGAAGGACCAACCGGTTTTTATACCATCGATTCCATTCTGGCCGGCGACTGGTACTCGCTGTCGATTGCTCTTCATCACCTCGCCCTACCCGCCTTTGCGATGTCGCTTTCCCCGCTTGCGACCATCATGCGCATGATGCGTGCCTCAACGATCGAGGTGCTGCAGCAGGATTTCGTGATGACAGAACGGGCGCTAGGCATTTCCAACCGCAAGATCCTGTTCAAATACGTGCTGAAGAACGCGATGACGTCGACGTTGACGGTGATTGGCCTTTACGTCTCCTGGCTGCTCGGTGGCACCGTCCTTGTCGAGACAGTCTTCGACTGGCCAGGGCTTGGCCTCTACGCAACACAGGCGATCCTGTCTCAGGACTTCATGCCGGTAATCGGCGTAACTCTGGTGATCGCCATGATCTATCTCGTCTCAATGCTCATCGTCGACCTGCTCTACGGCGTATTCAATCCGAGGGTCCGCTACACATGACCATAACGTCCTCAACCCTTCCCAAGCGCGACCACTCAGCACGGCTGGAAAACTGGTCCAGAGCATTTTATCGCTTTCGGCAAAGCTGGCTTTCCGTCATTGGCCTCGCCATCGTCGTGGCGCTGATTTTCATTGCGCTGTTTGCACCCTTCATCGTTCCCCATCCTGAGCATGTGGCGGGTGGGACAAACACCTCCGCACGTTTCATGGCGCCAGGTGCAGAACACTGGTTCGGCACCAACGCACTCGGACAGGATGTGTTCTCGCTCGTCCTTGTCGGCTCCCAGGTCTCTCTCTTCTCCGGCCTTGCGGTGGTCGTCATCGCTATCGTCGTGGGGGGCGTCATCGGTGCAGTCGCCGGATACTTCGGTGGATGGATCGATGAAATCCTGATGCGTTTCACCGATCTCTTGCTGACTATCCCGAGCCTCATCCTGGCCATGGCCGTTGCTGCAGCGCTGGGCACCGGGGTGACCAATATGATCATTGCCATCGCAATTACCTGGTGGCCGGCCTATGCGCGCCTCGTCCGAGGCGAAGTCATCGGCAAAAAGGAAGAGCAGTTCATCACAGCAGCAAAGGCACTGGGTGCCGGATGGCCGCGCATTCTCGGCCGTCATATCCTGCCCAACATCATGTCACCGATCATTGTGAAAGCCTCACTCGACATGGGCTTCGCGGTGCTGACTGTTGCCTCGCTCGGTTTCGTCGGCATCGGCGTCAGAGCGCCGACGCCGGAATGGGGCACGCTCCTCTCCGTCGCCCGCGCGGACATGCCGGACTACTGGTGGACGGCCGTTTTTCCTGGCTGCGCCATTTTCCTGGCGGTGCTTGCCTTCAACCTGCTTGGCGACGGTCTACGCGACGTCATGGACCCCAAGGCGCGACGGTAAGGTGACGACATGACTTTGCTCAATATCAAAAACCTTAATCTGGCGATGCGCAGCTTCGAAGGTGAAACACAAATCCTGCATGGCATCGATCTCAAGGTCGAGCGCGGAGAAATATGGGGGATGGTCGGGGAAACCGGCTCCGGCAAATCGCTGACGGGCCTTTCCGTTTCGCGTCTCATTCCGCCCGCGACCGGCCGCTATCTCGCCGGATCGATCGAATTTGAAGGCCGCGACATGCTCAAGGCCAACGAGAAAGAAATGCGCTCGTTGCGCGGGCGCAAAATCGGCATGATATTTCAGGATCCGACGACAAACCTTAATCCCGTCTTCCGCATCGGAACGCAATTGGTCGATGTCGCCATTCATGCCGGCCACGCCGACCCGACGGTCCTCGGCCTCGAGCCCGGCGCCTCGTCAGGCGATCGCAAGAAGGCCGCCAGACGTGTGGCCGTGGAAATGCTGGACAAGGTCGGCATTCCCAAGGCAGCCGAACGCATCCATGATTACCCCCATCAGTTTTCCGGCGGCATGCGTCAGCGCGTCCTGATCGCCATGGCCATGATCGGAAAGCCGGACCTACTGATTGCCGACGAGCCAACCACCGCGCTCGACGTGTCGGTACAAGCCCAGATCCTGAAACTTATCCACGACCTGGTAGCCGAACGGAACATCGGCGTGCTGATGATTACCCACAATCTCGGTGTGGTGGCGCAAGTCTGTTCGCATGTCGCCGTGATGTATCGCGGTCGCATTCTCGAACGCGGCACCGTGATGGAAGTTTTGAAAAAACCAGCCCATGCCTATACAAAGGCCCTACTCAACGCGATCCCAACAGCCCAGACCAAACGCGGTGAACTTCGCGGCCTTGGCGGCGTCATGCCGGAGGTTCAGTAATGCTTGAGATCAAAAACGTCTCAAAAATTTTCCCCGGCCAGCGCAAGGGCCTGTTCGGGCGCACAGAAGGTTTTTGTGCCCTCGATGATATCAATCTGCGGGTAGAGAAAGGCAAGAGCTTCGGGCTCGTTGGCGAGTCCGGCTCCGGCAAGACGACTTTGACGCGTTGCATCCTGCGGCTCGAAATGCTGACATCCGGCAATATCCTCTATGACGGTGCAAACATCAGCAAACTCAATCCAACCGAGATGCGGCGCCTGCGGGCCCGGCTACAGATTGTCTTCCAGGACCCCTACGCCTCGCTGAACCCACGTATGACGGTCCATGACATCGTCGCCGAGCCGCTGGTTATCCATCGTGACATCGTCCCTATGTCATCGCGCCAGCAAACCGAACGCGTACTGGAACTGTTGCTGCAGGTGGGACTGCGCGAGGAACATCTTTTCCGATATCCGCATGAATTTTCGGGCGGCCAGCGCCAGCGTATCGGTATTGCCCGCGCACTTGCCGTCAAACCGGAATTCCTGATTCTTGACGAACCGACCTCGGCACTCGACGTCTCGGTCCAGGCTGATGTTTTGAACCTTCTGCACAGGTTGCAGGACGAACTCGGGCTCACATACTTCTTCATCAGTCACGATCTCGGCGTCATCAGATACATCTGTGATGACGTTGCTGTCATCTATCGTGGAAAGCTGGTTGAAAGCGGCCCGGTTGAGGATATCTTCGACAGACCGAAGAACGACTATACACGCCTGCTGATCGACGCGATGCCAGACCCTGATCCGGATCGCTCTCCCTTCCGCAAAGCTGTGTCCGCATAAAACCCTGGAGCAAGCATGACCATCGACGCCCTGTCACTCGCCGCACTTGCCGATGAAGCCAAGACCTGGCGTCGGACCATCCACCAGCATCCGGAACTGCTTTTCGATCTGCCGAAGACAGCAGCACTGGTCACTGAAAAGCTGAAGGAATTCGGTTGCGACGAGGTGGTGGGCGGCATCGCCAGAACAGGCGTGGTAGCTGTTATCAATGGTAACAGGGGGCCAGGCCGCACGATCGCACTGCGCTCGGACATGGATGCCCTGCCCATGTCGGAACAGACAAACCTGCCATACGCATCCAAAGTCGAAAACATAATGCACGCCTGCGGCCATGACGGCCACACGGCCATGCTGCTGGCCACAGCCAAGCGACTGGCCGAGAGCCGCGACTTTGCCGGCAAGGCCGTGCTGATCTTCCAGCCTGCTGAAGAAGGCGGCGCTGGAGCAAGGGTCATGATCGAAGAAGGCATCCTGGAACGCTTCGGCATCGAGGAAGTCTACGGCATGCATAATGAGCCGGGTCTCGATGTCGGTTCATTTGCCATCCGAAGCGGCCCGATGATGGCCGGCGGCGATCGTTTTGTCATCACGATCATTGGCAAGGGTGGCCATGCGGCTTATCCGCACCTGTCACATGATCCGGTTTTGGCTGGCGCGCAGATGATCGTTGCGCTGCAGGCAATCGCATCGCGCTTCACCAATCCTTTCGATCCCGTCGTTGTCTCGATCACCTTCATGGAAGGTGGCAATGCGGGAGCGCTCAACGTCATCCCCGCGTCGATCAGAATCGGCGGCACCATCAGGACCATGAATTCGGAAACCCGAAAAATGGTGGAGGAGCGTTTCCGCGAGGTTGTCGTGAGCACTGCAAAATCTTTTGGTGCGGAAGCAGTTATCGACTGGCGGCCGGGTTATCCGGTAACGGTCAACGATCCCGAAAAAACGAAAATTGCCGCTGCGGCAGCAAGCGCCGTCGCGGGCGTCGACAAAGTCGATACAAACTGGCCGGCAACCATGGGCTCTGAAGATTTTTCCTACATGCTGGAAAAGCGGCCGGGCGCATTCATATGGCTTGGCAATGGCGACAGCGCCGATCTGCACAATCCTGCCTACGACTTCAACGACGACGCAATCGCCCATGGCATCCGGTACTGGCTGTCACTTGTCGGCGAGCGGCTTGATGGAGCCACCGCCTGATCAAGGCCGGTTTCCAAGCGTCGTAGTCAAAAGAGAAAAATCGATACCGCTGCACGCGAAAGAAGATCGCGTGCAATGTTCGCTCTACAACTCGTCCAGCGTTTCGTTCAGTGCCTCTATGCTGCGAAGGCGGGTCCGCCCCTCTGTGCCCGCCCTTTCGAGGCAGCGCGTGATGAGGAGATGGCAGAGCGCCATCACCGCCGTGTGATTGAATAAAGGTCCCGGTGCCAGTGTCTGGCACTGGAAATGCCAGGCAGCATTGGTTTCGAACGGAGCGCCTTCGTCGGTGATATACAGAAGCTGTGCTTTTGATCGCCGAACCTGTTCAATGATCGCATGTGACTGAGTGGTTCTGCGGCGCAGGCCGAAGAAAACCACGACATCATTTTCAGCGATGCTGACCAGATGCTCGCCCATGGTTTGTCCGGCGCCGGGAATAACGGCAATGCTTTCGATAACCTGTGTGAGTTGCCATTGGAGATAGGCTGCAAAGGGGTGGCTGCTCCGGAAACCGACGACCCACACCTTGCGTGCATGCAGCATTGCGTTGACGGCAGCGTCGATCTGGCTTTCCGTAACAGCAAGAAACGTGGCTTCGAGATTGGCTACAGCCTGTGCGACGTGCGCCTTTATCGATTGCTCTGCCCCGACATCGGCAGCGCTCGCCAGAAAGAGCCGGGAGCCCGTCTGCTTTTCCGCTCGGGCGTGGCGCCTTGCCTCTTCGTAGTTCTCATATCCAAGCCGCTTGATGAAACGGGTCACCGTTGCCTTGGAAACATGTGCAAGGGCCGCAAGCTCCTGCGCCGAGTAGCTGGCGAGTTCACCAGGAAAATCGCAGACGAACTCTCCAATCCGCTTTTCGGCGGGATGAAGCTCTGGCAGAGCTTGCCTGACGCGAAACAGAAACGATCTTTCCTTTGGCACGGGATACTCCGGCAAATTCTCAACGCGGCAAGCTTCAGCCGCCATCACACGGCTTGCAACAGAAAAAGCAGCGGGGTGCAAGGTCGACAACGCCGGATATCCGTCACAGTTGCAAGGTCGATGCGTGGCTTTCCATTTCCAACGCCTTAACAAGCCGTTCCACCGCCGAACGGATCGGTGCGATAATGGGCGCAGAGAGAGCGCGTTGCAGATCATCGGCCGCCTGGCCGAGCGGCCCGCCACCGATGATAACCACATCGGCACCGTCCTTTTCGAAACATTCCCGAGCCGCGATTTCAAGCGCCGCGTGTAAAGCCTGAGGATCTGATGCGAGCCGCTGCGGATCTCCCTTCGTCAATCGGGTGCCGGTAAAGAGCGACGCAAAGCCGAATGTCTGCGCCTTGGCGGCAAAACTCTCGACAAGGTCGGGCGTCACGGTGGCGATCCCGAACCGTCGCCCACCGGCTGAAGCCTCCATCATGCTGGCCTGGCAGATCCCGACCGACGGCAGACCGGTTACGGCCGCGAGACGCTCCAACCCCGGATCGCCGAACGCGCAGACGATCAAGCCGTCGCTACGGGCTGCTAGTTCAATCCCCATCTCCACGACGCCATCGGCGGCGGCAGCCAATTGCGCATCATTGAGGATCATCGGCACGCCACGCCCTGCCGTCACCCCCTCGATTTCAAGCCTCGCCGGCAGGTAGCTACGGGCGATGTTGGTCATCATTGTTGTGGTGACATGTGACGTATTCGGGTTGATCAGTCCTATGCGTTTCATCATTCCTGCGAGACCACGAGGGGCCACCCGCCCTATCTGGTTTTTATCAATTCGGGAAAAGACATGCGACACCCGCCCCGCCGGAAAGTGGCGCGAGTGGCGGAACCTGCGTGCGGCAGAGATCCGTGACCTGCGTACAGCGCGGTGCGAAAGCACACCCCGGCGGCATAGCGGCCAGATCGGGTGGTGCCCCAGGAATGGTGATCAGTCGATCACGTCCATCGGCGAGTTCGACACGCGCGCCAAGCAGACCTTTTGTATAGGGATGGCGCGGGTTACGGATGATATCGCCAACCACCCCCTCCTCCACTATACGGCCCGCATACATGACAGCAATACGATCTGCCACTTCAGCCGCCACGCCAATATCGTGGGTCACGAAGATGACGGACAGGCCATATTCGCGTTGGAGTTCACGAATAAGCAGCAGGATCTGGATCTGCACTGTCGCGTCCAGTGCTGTCGTCGGCTCGTCGGCCAACAGGACTTTCGGATTGCACGCAAGCGCCATCGCGATCATGGCACGCTGAAGCATACCTCCTGACATTTCGTGAGGATAATTGGCAAGACGCCGCTCTGGCGAGGGGATACGGACCTTCTGGAACAGCGCGAGCGCCCGTTCTGCAGCCACACTGCGGGACACCTTTTCATGCCGCATGATGGTCTCCTCTATCTGCCGACCCACCGTGTAGACGGGATCAAGTGCAAGACGAGGCTCCTGAAAAACCATCGAGACCACAGCCCCTCGCAAATCGGCAAGCGCACGGTTGGAGAGCCCCAAGACATCACGCCCATCGACTGTCATGCCGCCTTCAATCAAGGTTCCCTTGGGATGAAGCCGCAACAACGAGCGCATCGTCACGCTCTTGCCCGAACCGGATTCACCGAGCAATGCGACCACTTCTCCTGGTTTGACGGACAGGCTGACACCGTTGACGGCCTTCACCGCCTTTCCGCCACGCCGAAATGTCACCGAAAGGTTGTTGATATCGATCATCGCATCATTCTGCATGGGTCATGCCTCCATCATTACAGGCGCGCGGCTATGACCGGAGCCAGGGACCGCCATGAGACAGGCTGCGGCCTGATCACCGGAAATATCGGTCAACGGTGGCAAAGTCCGCTGGCAGACATCCTCCGCAAGACTGCAGCGGGTGTGGAAACGGCAACCGGACGGTGGATCGATCGGGTTCGGCGGATCGCCCGTCAACGGCGGCGCTTCGGTTCGCTCGGCCGGGTCCATCTTCGGCATAGAGGCCAAAAGTGCCGCCGAATAGGGATGTGTTGTATTTCCGTAAATCGCGTCGCGACTGCCGACTTCCGCCACCTTCCCGAGATACATGACCATGACCCGATCGCACATGAAGCGGACGACGTTGAGGTCGTGCGAGATGAACAGATAGGTGAGACCGAAGTCGCGTTTAAGATCGAGAAGCAAGTTGAGCACCTGCGCCTCCACCGATTTGTCGAGGGCAGAGACCGCCTCATCCAGAATGACAAGCCGGGGCTCCAGCGCAAGAGCGCGGGCGATATTGACGCGTTGGCGCTGACCGCCGGAAAGCTCATGGGGATAGCGCCCTGCGAACCGTGACGGCTCGAGACCAACCCGGTGAAGCAGGTCATGAGCCGTCACGATTGCCTTTGCAGCCGGCGTTCCGTGCACCTGTGGAGCAAAGGCAATGGATTCCTCGATCGTCAGCCTTGGATTGAGGGAGGCGTAACTATCCTGAAAAACCATCTGCACCTGACGGCGATAGGCAGAAAGCGGCAAGGCACCCCCGACCGTTTCACCGTCGAAGAGAATTTCGCCTGCGTCAGGCTCGATCAGTTGCATGAGAAGGCGTGCCGTCGTCGACTTTCCGCAACCGCTCTCACCGACGACGCCGAGTGTCTCTCCTTTCAGGATATCGAAATCGACCCCATCTACCGCGCGCACCACTTTTTTTGGTTTGAGAAAGCCACTGCCCTTCACCGGGAAGTGTTTGAGGAGCCCGCGAGCGGAGATCAACGGCTGGGCAGGGCCGCCCCGTTCACCCACAGGCAGTTCGAAAGCCGGTTTTCCTACGATGCTGATCATGACTTCACGTCCATGGCTGTGCGCAGCCCGTCTGAGAAAAGGTTGAAGCAGATCGAAGTGATGAAAATCATCACGCCGGGAAGAGCCGCGACGAAGGGATTGGTATAAATCGCCGTGCGCAACGTATTGAGCATAAGCCCCCATTCTGCATCAGGCGGGCGCACACCCAGCCCCAGAAATGACAGGCCGGACGCGAGGATCATCGACACCGAAATCAGGCTCGTGGCGAAGACAAAAATCGGGCCTAGGACGTTTCCAAGGATGTGCACGCGAATGATGGTGAAGGCTGGAGCACCCGACGCACGCGCCGCATCGACGTAATCCAGCTTGCGTACCTGCGTTGTCACGCTTTCTGCGACGCGCGCGATCTGCGGAATGAACACAACGGTCAAAGAGACCAGCGCGTTTGTGAGGCCGGACCCGAGTGCTCCCGACAGGGCAACGGCAAGAAGCACTGATGGAAAGGCATAGAACACATCGACCGTGCGCATGATGAGTGTGTTGGTCAGGCCACCGGCGTAGCCAGCAATGATGCCGATTGCCGAGCCGATCACAAATGCGATCGGCACCGGCACCACCCCCATGATCAGGGACAGCCGTGCACCATGGATCAAACGCGACAGCATATCGCGCCCGAGTTCGTCGGTTCCAAGAATGTATCCCGCGGTTCCAATCGGTTTCAGACGACGGATCACACTGCCCTTCGCCGGGTCGTACGGCGCAAGATACGGTGCGAAGATAGCGATCAGCACCAGGAGAACGAGAAGTGCCAGCGCCGCCATCGCGACCGGATCGCGACAGAGACGTCTTAAAACGCCGCTCCAGAAACCGGGGGACTTGGCAATTTTCTCGACGGGAATTTCGGATGCTGTGGTGATGGCGACCATGGTCAGCTCCTCTGGATACGGGGATCGATGGCGCTCTGCAACACGTCGACCAGAAGGTTGAGGACAACGAAAAACATCGCAAGCACCAGGATGGTGCCTTGCAGGATCGGCAAATCACGGGTGAAGATTGCACCATTCAGAAGAAAACCGGTGCCGGGCCAGGAAAATACCGTCTCGATCAGGATTGACCCACCAAGAAGATACCCCAGTTGCAGCCCCATCACGGACAGCGCTGTTGGCGCGGCGTTGCGCACCACATGGCGCAGAATATGACCTCGCATCAGTCCCTTGGCCGCAAGCGCCTGGGTGAAATCCTGGGCAAGAATATCTGCCACCAGAGAACGGATCGTCCGGGCGATGATCCCCATCGGAATGACCGACATGGTGACTGCCGGCAGGACGAGATACTGGAGATATTCCCAACTGAAGCTTCGACCGGATGACCCACCCGGACCGCCCCCCATTGCCGGCAACCAGCCAAGCGTAACGGAAAAGGTGATAACCAGCACCATGCCAAGCCAGTAATGCGGCACGCTGACGCCAAGCATCGATACGCCCGACGACAGGCGATCAACCCATCCACCGCGAAAGACACCGGCGAGAAACCCGAGCGTTGCCCCGCCAACGAAGCCGATCACTGCCGCGGACAAGGCAAGAATGATCGAATTGATCGACGCATCGATGATATCGGCGAGAACAGGACGGCCGGTTGCAATCGACGTCCCGAGATCGCCCTGCACCGCATGCCATACCCAAAGTGCATATTGCACCGGCAAGGGGCGGTCGAGACCGTAAAACGCACGCATCTGTGCCTGCATTTCCGCTGAGGCATCCGAAGGCAAGATCGCGGCAAGCGGATCGCCGGGGGCAATATGGATCAGCATGAAGCAGACAATGCTCACGCCGATCGTGACGGGAATGACATGCAACAGTCGTTTTAGCGCGTAGAGCAGCATGATGTCCTCGTGAGGGTCAGATCGGGCATCGGAAATGACAGGGCGGGTCCATGACCCGCCCTGTCGCTGCGCAAAAATCAGGGATCGATAGAGATCGTCGAAAAGTCCTGGAACCAGTTCTGTGCCTGAACGAAGCCCTTGACCTTGGTGGACATGGCGCGCGGGTTGACGTCATGTGTCACCATCAAGAAAAGCGCGTCGTCGACATATTTCTCGTGGATCTTCTGGAGCACCTTGTCCTGCTCAGCCGCATCGAAGGTGGTGCGTACCTGGTTGAACAGGGCGTCCATGTCCTGGTCACAGTAATAACCCCAGTTGGTGCCATTTGGTGGCGCCAGATTGCACTGCGACTGACGGATCAATGCCGTGAAAGGGTCCTGGATGAAGTAGCTGTAGTTTACGGCCGTGGCGCCCTTTGCGCTCGGGTCCTTGGCACCGGCGCGCCAGATGTTGATCACAGTATTCCAGTCGGCAACCTCATATTCGACGTTTATGCCGATTTCCGATAGTGTCTGCTGGATGTATTCGTTCATGGCGAGCGGCAGCATCTGGCCAGAACCTGAGGAAGAGATAACAACCTTCGTGGTGATGGGTTTGTCCGGCCCGTAGCCAGCTTCGGCCATCAGTTTTTTGGCTTCCTCGACATTGTATTCGAGCTTGAACGTCGGCTTGCCGAACCACTGATGGCCAGGTGGCAAATACCCCTGGGCCGGGACGGAAAGACCGCCGAGCAGTTCATTGAGGCCTTCGCGATCAACGGCAAGGTTGGCAGCCTTGCGAACGCGGATATCGTTCCACGGCGATCCCTCAACGCGCGAGAGATGCCACGTCCAGTTATGTGGGTAGGAATTGGTGACGATGCTGAAACCGGCATCTTTCAGCGACTTGACCGAATCCGGCGCAGGCGCCTCGATCCAGTCCACCTGACCAGAGCGCAGAGCAGCCACGCGGGTGTTTGGCTCGGGAAGGGGTACAAGGACAAGCTTGTCGAGCTTCGGAACGCGCGCCTTGTCCCAATATTCCTTGTTGGGGGTCAATTCAGCCCGCTCACGCGGCGTGAAGCCGCTTTCCATTTTCCATGGACCTGTCCCGGAAGGCTTCTGGGCAACGGCATCCCAGTTCTTGCCCTGAGCTTCCCAGTTTGCAGGCGAGGACATGAGAACCCAGCTCAACTGGTAGGGAAGCGTCGCATCCGGGGTCTTGGTGACGATTTCAACCGTCAGCGGATCAATGACCTTGTAGGAGGCAACCGCTGGAATGCGGGACTTGCCCTGTGCCGACTGACGCTTGTCGAACTGAGGCGCGTCCGTCACCAACAGCTTGTCGAGGTTCCAGACCACTGCTGCGGCATCGAATGTGCTGCCGTCATGGAATTTGACGCCATCACGCAGTTTGAACGTCCACTTGGTCTTGTCAGACTGATCGACGTCCCACGAGGTCGCAAGCGCCGGGATCAGAGCAGACGGCTTGTCTGCGCTCGAAAGGTCCCATTCGATCAAGGCGTTATAAAGCGTGTATCCCATGAAGCGCTGGCCTTCGCCACCCTGGTCGGTCTGGCCGGTGGTGAGCGGTATGTCGGAGGCGGTCATGCCGATACGAAGCGTCCCGGCCGCCAGGGCTTCAGACACATGTCCGGCCATCAGCGAGACCATGGCGGCGCCCGCCAGCGCTGCCATCCGCAGACCTTTGAGCATAGGAGGCGTCTTCCCGGATATCTGCATCATGCTGTTCCCTCT
Organism: Agrobacterium tumefaciens; assembly: GCA_025559845.1. Taxonomy (NCBI): domain Bacteria; kingdom Pseudomonadati; phylum Pseudomonadota; class Alphaproteobacteria; order Hyphomicrobiales; family Rhizobiaceae; genus Agrobacterium; species Agrobacterium tumefaciens. The sequence goes on along the minus strand of CP048470.1, from coordinate 1,699,712 downwards.
TTTTGTTTGCCCCTGGGCCCCTGCCCAGTCGAAAAAGAGGATGCAGATTTCATGCCAGTTTGTATGAAACTACAATTTCATATTGATTATCATTATGATAACTGAAATTTCCAAGAAATGACGCGTAATTGCGCAATGTAATAACCTGATGAAAATCTAAGCTGCGCGACAAGCATTTGCCGAAACAAGCAGCCATTGCGATGTCGCACGTTGCTTTAAACCTCACACCGGACAACAGACTGGCATGGATCAACGCCGCAGGCTGTTCTGATGGCGACACCGAAGCCTCATCCGTTTTCACTATATTGCGAACACTCCCGAAATCGGGTGCATCACGACAGAAGTGTAAGCGGTATTTCTTCACGCACGGCAGAAGAAACCAGTTGGATTACCAAAGGCGAGCACGCTAAGTTCACGCGCTGTTTCAGGGGACTCAAAGGAGAGAAAATTGGCTACAGGTTTGATTGCGCTGCTCGATGACATAGCTGCTATTGCAAAGCTTGCCGCCGCTTCTCTTGATGACGTTGCCGCACAAACGGCAAAGGCAAGTGCAAAGGCTGCGGGCGTCGTCATCGACGACACAGCGGTTACACCTGCCTATGTCATCGGACTTTCGCCCAAAAGGGAGCTGCCGATTATCTGGCGGATCACGCTCGGCTCGCTTCGCAACAAACTCATATTTCTGCTGCCGATCTGCTTGTTGCTGGGATACTTTGCACCTGCGCTCATCACACCGCTCCTGATGGTTGGCGGCGCCTATCTTTGCTTTGAGGGCGCAGAAAAACTGCATGAATATTTTGCCGGCCACGACCACTCCGGTGACGAGGTCGCAGCTGCAACCATTGATGCCGCAGAACTGGAAACGCAAAAGGTAAACGGTGCCATTCGCACCGACTTCATCCTCTCGGCCGAAATCATGGCTCTGACCTTGGCAGGCGTCTCCACATCCGATCTTTATACGCAGGCAGCCGTTCTGGCAGCCGTCGGCATATTGATAACCGTTGCAGTTTACGGCGTCGTCGCATTCATCGTCAAAGCCGACGATATTGGGCTACACTTGGCTGAAAACGGCCCAGGCTTCATGAAGTCGTTCGGTCGAGGTCTCGTGAAAGGGGTCCCCGTGTTCCTGACCTGGCTTGCTGCCATAGGAACCGCTGCAATGTTGTGGGTCGGCGGCAGCATTATCATTCACGGCCTGGCAGCGTTCGGACTGCACCAACCGGAGCACTTTATCGAACATGCCGCAGAAGCCGCCGCAAATGCCCTTCCCGCAGGTCATGGAGCAGTAAACTGGCTCGTTTCGGCACTCTTCCAAGCTTTGCTCGGCATTGCTGTCGGAGCAGTGGTCATTGTTTTCTACCGCGTCTGGAAGAGCCTGCGGAAATGACCCGAGATCATTCTTCCTGTTGAGCGGCGAGGCTCTCTCGCGCTGGCGCAGCCGTCAAGCGGTCATCGCCATCCGTGTGGGAATTGCGGCTTGATCCGTTGATGTTGCGGCGAATGATCTGACGAACCTTATACTTCATGAGTGCCGCATTCACCTCTGCCCCCAGCATGAATATAACCCCCACCATATAGAGGAACACCAGAACTACCATAACCGAGGCGAGGCCCGCATAAGTGGCGGCGTAATTGGCGAAGGTGGAAAGATAATAGGCAAAGATCGCTGCGCCTATTGCCCAGAACAGCACCGTCAGAAGAATGCCCGGCCAGACATCCCAGATGCGGCGTTTGCCCGCAGGGAGCCACAGATGCGCCGCGATAAGTCCTACGATCAGCATGAAGACCGTGCCGTATAAGCCGAGGCTCGAGACAGTGTTGAGAATATCCGTCAGCCACGGAAAGCGCTGTTCGGCAAGTGATGTAGCCACCGGGACCGCGACCAGGACAATGCTGATACCGGCAAACACGACGACGGCAATCAGAACGTAAAACAGACTGAGCAGACGCGTCACATACCACCAACGCGTCTCCGAAACCCGGTAGGCGCGGTTCAACGAAATTCGCAGAGCCTCGACGCCGTTCGAGGCAAAGTAGGCCGCTGCCAGAACAGACACAGTCAGCAGGCCACCACGCGGTATGGTCAAGACCTGCTGGACCTGCGCAGCGAGCGGCGCAGCGATCGTCTCCGGCCATATATCAAAGATCAGATGCACTGCCGTTTCCGAAAACTGGTCGGCACCGAGAAAGCCGGCAAGCGCCGTGCCGAAAATCAGGAAAGGGAACAGTGCCAGCAGAATGGAGAGTGCCATATGGCTCGCCATAGCCCAGCCGTCATCCTCGGTAAAATGGGAATAGGCGTCGAAGGCAACCTTGCCTGCCAGGCGTACTGCGGCAACCATGTCACCTCCACTCATCCGCAATTCAATTGTAACTCTTTCCCGAATATGGGAAATCAGCTTCGTTTTGTACAGCGCACAAGCCCACCATTCGGTTCCCGAAATGCACAGGCTTTCACGCAAAGCAAATAGCCGTGCCCGAACATCGAGGGCAAGTTTCATTCGAAATCCGGAGCATCCGATGTCCGAAAAGCCCGTCATCATCATTACCGGATGCTCCTCAGGTATCGGTGCTTTTTGTGCAGGCGCATTGCACCGCGATGGTTGGCGGGTTTTCGCAACAGTCCGCCACATCGTCGACATGGCCGCGCTGGAAAATCAGGGCATTGAAACCCTCATCATGGACTATACCAAGCCGGAGACGATCGCAGCTTTGGTCAAGACAGTTGCCGAAAGAACCGGAGGGCGCATTGACGCGCTTTTCAACAATGGCGCCTACGGCCAGCCGGGCGCGGTCGAGGATTTGCCGGTTGAAGCGTTAAGGCGGCAGTTTGAAACCAACGTCTTTGGCTGGCATGACCTGACCCGCCAGGTTCTTCCCTTCATGCGCAAGCAAGGCCAGGGCCGCATCGTGCATTGCTCGTCCATCCTGGGATTGGTTCCCTACCGATATCGCGGAGCATATACCGCCTCCAAATTCGCCATCGAAGGCCTCGGGGTCACGTTGCGTATGGAGCTTCAAGGCAGCGGCATTCATGTCAGCCTGATCGAGCCGGGCCCAATTGCCTCGAAATTTACGGCAACGGCGCTTGCTCACATCAAGGATAATATCGATCTCGAAAATTCCGCTCACGCGACGGAATACAAACGCCAGCTTGCGCGGATGGACGGATCGGGACCAGTCAATCGCCACAAGCTCGGCCCGGACGCCGTCTACCATGTGTTGAAACACGCCTTGACCGCCGCCAATCCCAAACCCCATTATCCCGTCACCGTTCCAGCCAAGCAGGGTCTGCTGCTGAAACGGCTTTTGCCTGCCGGATTGTTCTACCGTCTGCTGCGCAGGTTCGATTGAGGAGGAACACCCCGTATGTCCGGTTTCACCACCGTTCTCGCCCTGATTGTCATGGGCCTCGTTGTCATCGTGCTGATAAAGGGGCTCTTCAACATGCTGAAAGGTCAGGATGCCAACCGCTCAAACAAGCTGATGCAGCTTCGTCTTCTGCTTCAGGCTGTTGCCATCGTCCTCATCATGCTGACGCTTTGGCTGACAGGCGGTGGCCGTTGACATGGTGAAACTCAACAAGATCTATACCCGTACCGGTGACAAGGGCACAACAGCACTGGTATCGGGACCGCGCCGTCTCAAGTATGACTTGCGCGTTGAAGCCTACGGTACGGTCGACGAAACGAACTCCTCCATTGGTGTCGCGCGCCTCTATACGAAGGACATGGCGGATGTCGATGCGATGCTGTTTCGCATTCAGAACGACCTCTTCGACCTTGGCGCCGATCTTGCAACGCCGGAAACGAATGAGCCACCCGCCTGGGAACCGTTACGCATCGTCGAAAGCCAGGTGACACGCCTGGAAAACGAGATCGATCAGCTCAATGACAAGCTTGAACCGTTGACCTCCTTCGTATTGCCGGGCGGCAGTGCGGCAGCCGCACATCTGCATCTGGCACGCACCATCTGCCGGAGAGCAGAAAGGCTGATGGTTGAACTGTCCGTTAGCGAAAACGAAACTGTTAGCGCGGCAGCCATCAAATATGCCAACCGTCTCTCGGATTTCCTGTTCGTCGCCGCGCGCTATGCAAACGATACCGGTAAAGCCGATATCCTCTGGGTCCCCGGCCAGAACAGATAAAATCGAACGGGTGCAAATACGAAGGGCCTTCGATGTTCATACCGCTGCACGATGCGAATGCGCTCAAGCACATCCGCCTGCAATACGTGACGATTGGCTTGATTATCGTCAATGTCCTCGTCTGGCTGTTCACCGGCGTATTGGCAAGCGAAACGGAAGCAAATGCCGCAACCCTCGGCCTTGGCTTCATCCCGGCCGTTGTCTTTGACTACGCTTACCTGGAACCTGCCCTGCAAATCGTGCCTGATGACCTGACGGCAGTTACCTATGCATTCGTCCATCTGGATTTCTGGCATCTGGCTGGCAACATGTTGTTTCTCTGGGTGTTCGGCGACAATGTCGAAGATGCGCTCGGCCATCTTCGTTTTCTGATTTTCTACCTTGCCTGCGCCATCGCCGGCGCGCTGTTTCACGGCATGGTATCACCGATGTCTCAGGGACCGCTGATCGGCGCATCCGGTGCGGTCTCGGGCATTGTCGCTGCCTATTTCCTTCTGCACCCCAAAGTACGCGTTTGGGTGCTGGTATTCATGCGCATTCCCCTGCCCCTGCCCGCGTTCGTTCCGCTGGCACTCTGGATCGGTCAGCAATTCCTGATGCTGGTACTTGGACTGGAAGAAAACGTGTCGTGGGGTGCCCATGTCGGCGGCATAATTGCTGGCGCGATTCTGGTGGTTTTTCTACGAAGACGTGGCGTTCCACTTTTTGATCGTACCATTGTTCCACCGAGGGCGGCGCAATTCAAAAATACGTCGCAAACGACAGAGTCGCCATGGTCAAAAGGCCAGTATGACGGAACACGTTGAAAACAAGCCGAACGGATAAAGTATTTACGTGAACGTCAACGTAAGATATGCCTGATACGCATGTGATAATGATCATTGTTCCGTTGTATTTGCGGGAAAAATGCTTATCCATGACGCCAACCTGTTTTTGGAGGTCCTGCATGGCTGATGTCTTGCGGACAGGAGTTTAAGGAAGGACGCAATGAAAATCCTCGTACCTGTTAAGCGCGTAGTCGACTACAACGTTAAGATCCGCGTCAAGGCGGACGGTTCCGGTGTAGAGCTTGCGAACGTCAAGATGTCGATGAACCCGTTCGACGAAATCTCGGTCGAGGAGGCTCTGCGCCTGAAGGAAGCCGGCAAGGCGGAAGAGGTTGTGGTTGTTTCGATCGGCCCTGCCAAGGCCGAAGAGACGCTGCGCACGGCGCTCGCCATGGGTGCTGACCGCGCCATCCTGATCGAAACCGACGAAACGGTCGAGCCTCTGGCCGTTGCCAAGCTTTTGAAGGGCGTTGCCGAAGCCGAAGCACCAGGCCTGGTGATCCTCGGCAAGCAGGCAATCGACGACGACAGCAACCAGACCGGCCAGATGCTGGCAGCCCTGCTCGGCTGGGGCCAGGGCACCTTCGCCTCAAAGGTTGCGCCGTCCGATGGCAAGGTTGCCGTGACCCGTGAAGTCGATGGCGGTCTGCAGACGGTCGAACTGACGCTTCCCGCTGTTGTCACCACGGACCTTCGCCTCAATGAACCGCGTTACGCATCGCTGCCGAACATCATGAAGGCCAAGAAAAAGCCGCTCGACAAGAAGGCTCCGGCTGATTTCGGCGTCGACGTTTCGCCGCGCCTCAAGGTTCTGAAGACAGAAGAGCCGGCTGGCCGCAAGGCTGGCGTCAAGGTTGGTTCGGTTGCTGAGCTTGTATCGAAGCTCAAGGCCGACGGCATCCTCTAAGGTTTCGGAAAAGGGAGATTACATTATGGCCATTCTTCTTCTGGCAGAACACGACAACACCACCCTTTCCGACCAGACGGCAAAGACGCTGACGGCTGCAACGCAGATAGGCGGCGATGTCACCGTTCTGGTTGCCGGTTCCGGTGCCAAGGCCGTTGCCGATGCGGCAGCCAAGCTTTCCGGCGTCTCCAAGGTCTTGCTGGCTGACGACGCGTCCTATGCCAACCAGCTCGCAGAACCGCTGGCCGCGCTGATCCTGTCGATTGCTCCGGCCTATGACGTCATCGTCGCTCCGGCCACCGCATCCGCCAAGAACGTTCTGCCGCGTGTTGCAGCCCTTCTCGATGTTGCACAGGTCTCTGAAATCATCGAAGTCGTGTCGGCTGACACCTTCAAGCGTCCGATCTATGCCGGCAACGCCATCCAGACCGTTCAGGCAACCGACGCCAAGAAGGTCATCACGGTCCGCCCGACAGCATTCGCCGCTGCCGCAGACGGCGGCTCGGCTGCCGTCGAAACCGTTGCAACGGCTGCCAACCCTGGCGTTTCGTCGTTTGTATCGGATGCGCTTGCCTCTTCCGATCGTCCGGAACTGACCTCTGCCAAGATCATCATCTCCGGCGGTCGCGCACTGGGTTCGGCGGAAAAGTTCAAGGAAGTCATTCTTCCGGTTGCTGACAAGCTGGGTGCGGCGGTTGGCGCATCACGCGCTGCAGTCGATGCCGGCTACGCGCCGAACGACTGGCAGGTCGGCCAGACCGGCAAGGTGGTTGCGCCGCAGCTTTACATCGCCGCAGGTATCTCCGGTGCAATCCAGCATCTGGCCGGCATGAAGGACAGCAAGGTCATCGTTGCCATCAACAAGGATGAAGAAGCGCCGATTTTCCAGGTTGCTGACTACGGCCTCGTTGCAGACCTGTTCGACGCCCTGCCGGAACTCGAAAAAGCTCTCTGATAATTGCCATTCGCAAAGCGGCGCGTTTTTGAAACGCGCCGCTTTCGCTTTTCCGGCGATGTGCGTAACATCGCCACGATAACAACAGACAAATTCTTGCGAGGAGAAACGCCAATGTCCGCCCCATTTAAGAATATCGGTGTCATCGGAGCCGGTCAGATGGGTTGCGGCATTGCTCATGTTTCTGCCATCGCCGGCTACAAGGTTCATATCTACGACCTTGCCAAGGACCGGATCGAGGCGGGTCTTGCCACAATCAACGGCAATCTGGCGCGCCAGGTCTCCCACAACAAGATCAGTGATGATGCCCGCAAGGACGCACTTTCGCTGATCTCGGGATCGGACGACATCAACGACCTTGCGGCAATGGATCTGGTGATCGAGGCTGCCACCGAGAATGAGGAAATCAAGCGCAAGATCTACGCGAAGGTCTGCCCCGTCCTCAAGCCGGAAGCCCTACTTGCCACCAACACATCTTCGCTTTCGATTACACGTCTTGCATCCGCAACAGATCGTCCGGAACAGTTCATGGGTATCCACTTCATGAACCCGGTTCCGGTCATGAAGCTTGTCGAACTGGTACGCGGTATCGCGACGGACGAGAAAACCTTCAACGTCGCAAAAGATTATGTGCGCTCGCTCGACAAGGCGATCACCGTTGCAGAAGACTTCCCTGCCTTCATCGTCAACCGCATTCTGCTGCCGATGATCAACGAAGCGATTTATACGCTTTATGAAGGTGTCGGCTCCGTTGAAGCCATTGATACCGCCATGAAACTTGGTGCAAACCACCCGATGGGTCCGTTGCAGCTTGCTGACTTCATCGGTCTCGATACCTGTCTGTCTATCATGCAGGTGCTGCATGACGGTCTGGCCGATAGCAAATACCGCCCCTGCCCACTGCTGGTGAAGTATGTCGAAGCTGGATGGCTCGGCCGCAAATCCGGCCGCGGTTTCTACGATTATCGCGGCGAAACACCGGTTCCCACCCGCTAACCAGTTCTGGCAATGTCAACAGTGGGGCGCCACCCCACTGCCTTGGTATTCGGGTCGATGTTGACGATTATTTTGCGGCAGATACCAGCGCCTTGGCATCCTCGCTGTCCCAGGCGGCAGGGCCATTCATCGCAGCAAGCAGGCAGCCGTTTCCGTCGAGTATAAGGGTCGCTGGCAAACCGAAAGCCAGTCCTTCCTTCTTCAGTACATTGAACACACCCATCGAGCTGTCGCGATAAAGCTTGAGCGCATCGATGTTGTATTCGCTCATGAAAGCGTTCGGCTTGTCATCGCTGCCCGTGTCGATGTTGACGGCGACGACCTCGAAATCCGGGCCACCCTTTTCTTTCTCAAGCGCATTGAGCGCCGGCATCTCCTCACGGCATGGGACGCACCACGTCGCCCAGAGGTTGAGGAGCACTGTTTTGCCGCCGAGATCGGCAAGTGTCATGTCCTTGGCTTCGGGGCCCTTGAACGACAAGGGAATAACGCGAGGCTTGTCGGTTGCCGACATCGCCGCAACCTGCCCTTTCAGGAAGGGTTTCAACGAGGCTATCCGGGTTGAGGCACCTTCACATAAACCGGCGTCTGCCACCGCTGCCACTTGAACCTCGCTCTCAGACCCAATATGCCTGAACGCGACCACGCCTGCGCCACTCAAAACACCGGCAACGGCAGCAATTGCAACCAATCTGGCGGAAGGAAGCCTCAGCGGCTTTTTGTCTGTCATCAAATACTCCAGGGCACGCACGATATGGCTGATGGTAACGACACGAAATCCTCCAACCAGATGTGGGGCGGACGCTTCGCCTCCGGCCCATCAGCCATCATGGAAGAGATAAATGCCTCCATCGGCTTCGACAAGAAGCTTTACGCCCAGGACATCCGCGGCTCTATAGCGCACGCCACCATGCTGGCGGAAAAAGGCATTATTTCGCGTGAAGATAAAGACAAGATCGTCGACGGACTGAACACAATTCTGTCAGAGATCGAAGCCGGTACCTTCGAGTTCTCCCGCAAGCTCGAAGACATCCACATGAACATTGAGGCGCGGTTGGCGACGCTGATCGGTACGGCCGCCGGACGCCTGCACACGGCGCGTTCGCGTAACGACCAGGTCGCACTCGATTTCCGCCTTTGGGTAAAGGAAGAGCTTCAGAAGACCGAGGGCATGCTGACTGCGCTTATCGCGGCTTTCCTCGATCGTGCCGAAGAACATGCCGACACGGTGATGCCGGGTTTCACGCACCTGCAGACCGCGCAGCCCGTCACGTTCGGCCACCATTGCATGGCTTACGTGGAAATGTTCGGTCGCGACCGCGCCCGTGTCCGCCATGCGATCGAACATCTGGATGAGAGCCCGATCGGCGCTGCGGCTCTGGCTGGCACCGGCTATCCGATCGATCGCCACATGACGGCGAAGGCGCTCGGCTTCCGGGAACCAACCCGCAACTCCATCGACACCGTATCCGATCGTGACTTCGCGCTCGAATTCCTGTCGATCGCTTCGATCTGCGCCACGCATCTGTCGCGTCTTGCCGAAGAGATTGTCATCTGGTCCACACCGCAGTTCGGTTTCATCCGCCTGTCGGACGCGTTCTCCACCGGTTCATCCATCATGCCACAGAAGAAAAATCCGGATGCGGCAGAACTGGTGCGTGCCAAGACTGGTCGTATCAACGGGTCGCTGATCGCGCTCCTGACCGTCATGAAAGGCCTGCCACTGGCCTATTCCAAGGACATGCAGGAAGACAAGGAACAGGTTTTCGACGCCGCAGAGAGTCTGGAACTGGCGATTGCGGCCATGACCGGCATGATCCGTGATCTGGAAGTTCGCAAGGATCGCATGCGCGCCGCAGCCGGTTCCGGTTACTCCACGGCAACTGACCTCGCCGACTGGCTGGTTCGTGAAGCGGGCTTGCCCTTCCGCGATGCCCATCATGTCACTGGTCATGCCGTCGCACTGGCGGAACAGAAGGGCTGTGATCTGGCTGATCTGTCGCTGGAAGACCTGCAGGCTATCAACCCGGCCATCAACAAGGGCGTCTTTGACGTTCTCTCCGTTGAGGCCTCTGTCGCAAGCCGCACCAGCTTCGGCGGCACGGCACCTTCGGAAGTGAAGAAACAGATCACCTTCTGGCGCGGCCGCAACTGATAAATTCACGTTACGCTGCCATCAAAAGAAACAGGGTGCACAAGCGCCCTGTTTTTCGTTATCAGAGACGCACATATTTCTTTGGACCGGGCCATGCTTTCAAAAAACGCGCGTAATCTCATCGTTCCCATTGGCATGACGCTGGCCGTCAGCCTCGCCCTTTCCGCTTGCGGCCGAAAAGGCGAAATCGATCCGCCGAGCACACCGGTGGAAATGCGTAACAAGCGCGCCGCTGACGGAACAGAGACGAAACCGGCAGCAACCGAACGGCCATTCATTCTCGACAAGCTTCTCTGACGGACAGATAACCGTGAATCATTTTGGTTACATCGACGGCGTGTTGCACGCCGAAAACGTGCCCGTGCCGGAAATCGCCAAGGCGGTCGGCACACCATTCTACGTCTATTCGACAGCGACGCTCGAACGCCACTACAAGGTGTTTTCCGGGGCTTTCGCCGATGTCGACGCCATGGTCTGTTATGCCATGAAGGCCAACTCCAACCAGGCCGTTCTGAAGACGCTGGCGAAGCTTGGAGCCGGCATTGACGTAGTGTCCGGCGGTGAACTACGCCGCGCACTGGCGGCTGGCGTTCCGGCAAACCGCATCATGTTCTCGGGCGTCGGCAAGACGGTCGCCGAAATGGACTATGCGCTTTCCGCAGGCATTTACTGCTTCAACATCGAGTCCGAACCGGAACTGGAAGTGCTGAACCTGCGTGCCATCAAAGCCGGTCAGAAAGCGCATGTTTCCTTCCGCATCAATCCGGACGTCGACGCACGCACCCACGCCAAGATTTCTACCGGCAAAAAGGAAAACAAGTTCGGCATTTCCTACGAGCGGGCCCGTGCCGTCTACGCTCACGCCGCAACTCTGCCCGGCATCGATGTCACCGGCATCGATATGCATATCGGCAGCCAGATCACCGAACTTCAGCCCTTTGAAGATGCTTTCCGGCTTCTGCGCGAACTGGTTGAGACATTGCGTAGCGATGGCCACACGATCAGCCATGTCGATATCGGTGGCGGTCTCGGCATTCCCTATCGTGAGGACAACAATCCTCCGCCGCTGCCGGACGCTTATGCCAACATCGTCAAGAACGAACTGAAAAGCCTCAACTGCAAGATCGTGACTGAGCCAGGACGCCTGATCGTCGGCAATGCCGGCATCCTGGTAACCGAAGTGATCTATGTGAAGGACGGTGGCGAAAAGACCTTCGTGATCGTTGATGGCGCGATGAACGATCTGATACGCCCGACACTCTACGAGGCTTATCACGGCATCCGCCCTGTGGTGCAGCCGGCAGCCGACACAGCACGGATCAAGGCTGACATTGTCGGGCCCGTGTGCGAAACCGGTGACTATCTTGCGCTCGACCGCGAGATGGCGGCACCGCAGCCTGGCGATCTGATCGCTGTCAGCTCGGCCGGCGCTTATGGCGCAGTTCAGGCAGGAACCTACAATTCCCGTCTGCTGATCCCGGAAGTGCTGGTGAAGGGTGACAAGTTCCATGTCATCCGCCCCCGCGGCACCTATGACGAGCTGATCGCACTCGACTCCGTGCCCGATTGGCTGGACTGATCTCAGCTTGCGATCACAATTGAGCGAAACTGCCTAAAAAATGGGGGCGAGCGTCCGCTTGCCCTCGTCTTCGCCATAAAGAATGTTATCTTTGCTTTCGGGTAGCAACAATTTCGCCATTCCGGGAATGGCGTGTGACGTGGCCAGAACCGGGAGAACGGATTGATGACCACAGCCGGGCAAGACAACAAAGGCAGGAAGCGCCTCACTGGCGCCTTCGAAAACCGGCCCGATCTTGCGCGCCGGGTCACAACAAAACGGTTTTTCGCCAAACTGGTGATGTTCGCGGAGCGCTTAGCGCCCAGAAGCCTTTGGCCGCTTACCCTTGCTGCTGCTTTTCTCGCGCTCGCCTGGTTCGGCATTTTCCGGCACATGCCAGACATCCTGCGTCTCGGCGTCGTCTTCGTACTTGTCTTCGCCTTTCTGGCAACGCTCTTGCCGATCATTCGGCTGCGATGGCCAACAGACACCGAAGCCTCCCGTCTTCTGGAAGAGCGCAATGGCCTGGCTCACCAGCCAGTTGGTGTGCAGGATGACGAACCTGCCTTCGATACGCCACTGGCGCGAGCGCTGTGGAAGGAACACCAGCTTCGCATGGCGGAGCGCATCGCAGCGCTCGATGCTGGTTTGCCCAAGCCAGATATTGCCCGCCATGACCGCATGGCCTTGCGCGCGGTTCCGGCATTGCTGCTTGCCGCTGCTTTCGGATTTTCCTTTTCAAATGGCGCGGGAAGCGTCGCCGACGCATTCCGCAGCCAGCCTGCCGCTGGGCCGATCGACCCCGATATTCGCCTTGATGCCTGGGTAACGCCACCATCTTATACCAGCCGTGCACCAATCTTTCTGACCGGTCGCGATGCGGGCAATCGGGAGTCCATTGCCGTGCCGCAATCCTCCAGGCTGACGATCCGCATGACGGGCGGCGACGGCGGTGAGGAAGTCACGTTCGAACCGGACACGGCAGGCGCGTTGCAAAAAATTGTACCCGAAACCTCACAGGGCGCGGCAAATGGCGCCGAGACCCAGCCGCAGGCAGTGCGTAATCCCGGTCAACCATTAGCGCCCCGCACCTTCACGATGGACATCGCTGAAAGCGGCATGATTACGGCCAATGGCGAGCAATGGGTCTTCAACGTTATCCCCGACCAGCCGCCAACCATTGCTTTCGACAATATGCCGCGCCGTGCCGTTAATGGCGCGCTCGAAGTGGGTTTTACGGCGAAGGACGATTATGGCCTCAAAGAAGCTCACGCCCTCATAGAACCGATTGGCGTGGCTGAAGGGGCAACCCCACTTTATCCACCGCCAGAGTTCAAGCTCGACCTGCCGAGGCAGAATAATCGCGACCTCAAAGGGCTCACAAGCCGTAACCTGACCGAACACCCGATGGCCGGCAAGCGTGTGCGCATCACGCTCGTTGCGACCGATGGCGCGGGACAAACCGGCCGCAGCCCGGCGCATGAGATGATCCTGCCTGGGCGCAATTTCTCCGAACCCTTGGCGGCATCCATTGTTGAGCAACGCCAGATCTTTTCGCTCGACACACGCCAGATGTCGAAAGCAATCGCCTTTAACGAGGCCGTTGGCCTTCGTCCGGAAGAAACGATCCCCAATACGACACACTATCTGTTGCTGCAGTCGGCGCAGACCCGCATGCGGCTTGCCTATAACGAGGAGATGCTGAAAGACACGGCCGATTATCTCTGGGAAATTGCTCTAGGCATCGAAGACGGCGACCTCTCGCAAGCTGAAAGACGCCTACGCGATGCGCAGAATGCACTTTCCGAAGCGCTGCAGCGCAACGCCCCGGACGAGGAAATCGCCAAGTTGATGCAGGAGCTGCGCGAGGCAATGCAAGAGTTCATGAGTGAGCTTGCTCAGCGCATGCAGAATGCACCGCAGTCCAACATGAATCAGCAGGCGCAAAACACGATTCGTCAGCGCGATCTGGAAAATATGATGAACCAGATCGAAAACCTCGCTCGTTCAGGCAATCGCGATGCCGCGCAGGAAATGCTGTCGCAGTTGCAGCGCATGATGAACAACCTTCAGGCTGGCAGGCCACAGCGCCCCGGCCAACAGGGCCAGCAGCAAACCAGCAAGATGCGCCAGCAGATCGACAAGCTCGGAGAAATCATGCAGCAGCAGCAAAAGCTGATGGATGAGACGTTCAAGCTGGACCAGGCGCTGCGCGACCGCATGCAGCGGGGCGACCCCCAGCAGAACGGCGAAGGCGACGACCAGCAGATGGGCGAAAATGGGCAGCAGCCACAACAGGGCCAGCAAGGACAGCAGGGGCAACAGGGTGGCCAGCAGCCAAGCGACCAGATGACAGCAGAACAGTTGCGCGAGGCATTGAAAAATCTTCGCCAGCAGCAGGATGCACTTGGCAAACAGCTTGGCGAACTGCAGCAGGGATTGCGAGACCTCGGTATGGAGCCCGGTGATAATTTCGGCAAGGCAGAGCAGGAGATGCAGGGCGCCGGTGAAGCCCTGGGGCAAAGCCAGGGTGAACAGGCTGTCGAAGGACAGGGCAACGCGCTCAACGCCCTGCGCCAAGGCGCGCAGGACATGATGGGCCAGATCATGCAGACCATGCGTCAGCAGGGTCAGCAACCCGGCCAGGGACAGGAAGGCATGGCAGGTCAAGGTGGCCAGAATGGCCGCGATCCACTTGGACGCCCGCGCTCCACCAACGGCCCTGATTTTGGCGATCAGGTAAAGGTACCTGATGAAATCGACGTTCAGCGTGCCCGCGAAATTCTTGAAGCCATTCGCGAAAAGCTCGGCAACAACCCGCCCGGCGAAATCGAGCGCCGCTATCTGGAGCGACTGCTGGATATCCAGTAGTGGATGTAGCCTTCCGGCTCAGCCAGATTGTGGGTGTGTATCGTAGTACCCCCGTCGTATCACCACGGCGCGAACATCATCGTACGCCCGAGTTCGCCGTCTTGGAATCTCTCCCAACAAAAAAGGCGGCCCGACGGCCGCCCTTTGCGAATATTTGAACCTGACCGTTCAGGCAGCCAGCGCTCTGGCAACCGCCTTGCGGATATCCGGCAAGGCGAAAGGTTTGGAAACCACGTCAACGATCTTCTCGGCCAGATCGTCGGCGCGTTCACGCTGCTCGGCATAACCCGTCATCAGCAGGATACGCATGCCTGGAAAGCGTTCGGCGGCGCGGTGTGCCAGTTCGATGCCATCCATGACGGGCATGCGGATGTCGGAAAGAAGAAGATCGAAATTCGTCTCCTGGAGCTTTTCCAGCCCCTGCTCGCCATCGGCAGCTTCATACGTCTCGTGACCGTCGAGACGTAGAGCGCGCGCAACAAACGAGCGCAGCGCATCCTCGTCTTCGGTAATCAGAATCTTTGCCATCAACCATTGCTCCTGGGCGTCATTTCCAGCCGGGAGCAACATCGCAGGCTCATCTTTTCAAGAGGTAAACACCTCGACCTCCGCTCTGCGGATGGTTAACGAGGCGTCTCCGAACTGTGTCGCAACAGGACAGGCGTGAGCCCGTCAGGCATCGCCCGTTACGACGCCGACAAACGGCAATTCCCGGAAGGCATAGGCCACGTCCATACCGTAACCGACAACGAAGTAATCAGGACATTCGAAGCCGACATAATCGGCCTCCAGGTCTTCCTTGCGCTTGACCTTCTTATCGAGCAGGACAGCGATGGTGACATTGCGTGCGCCACGCTCGTAAAGCAGTTCCTTGGCGAAACGCAGCGTGCGGCCGGATTCGAGAATATCGTCGATCAGCAGAACATCACGATCCTTCACGTCGCTGTCGATATCCTTAACGATCCTGACGCCTTGGGAAACCGTACCGGCGCCATAGCTCGAAAGCGTGATGAACTCGACTTCCGGCGCAAGACCGCTGTCATGCAAAGAACGGATAAGGTCGGCTGCAAAGATGAACGAGCCTTTCAGGACAGCAATGACCAGCAAGTCCTTGGTCGGGCCGTTTGCGATGCGTTGCGCCATATCCCGATTGCGCTCGGCAATCTGCTCGGCGGTGTAAAGCGGCTCGATATTTTTTCCACGGACGACGGGCATTCTTTCTCCTGTGCTGCGTCTTGCTCTTTTACCGTTCAGTCAAAAGACAAGACCCGTTAGCACAGTCAGCGGTCGGACGCACCCGCCCCGACGAAGGAAAGCTTGATCTGCGGCGTTTTTCCACCGGGATGGCGCAATTTTGCTGAAAAACCATGACTATTGGCCGCCTGGATCGCCTCAACAGGGGGCGAAATGACCATGCTGGCGACAAGCTGCCCCTTGGCGGAGAAGAGATCAGCGCGGATCGCTGGCACAGCTTCGAGGTTCCGGCCGTTGTTTTCAACTATACCGTTGATCAGTAGGATTTCCATACCGCCGGCATCCTGCGGTGTCACGGAGACATGAGATATCGCTAGGGGGCTGACGGGTGCGGCAACGGCGGACTGCTCTGGCGCAATCATGGAAAGGCCACCGGCACCGATGAAGACGAGGATCGCGAGGGTTGCCACGAGCGCCGAGTAGGCATCTACAGACAGACGCGACAATTTCCGATCAATCCAGCCGACAAAGGCAAATATGACAGCGGCAGCCGTTACCTGCCCAGCCACGTCCTGACGAGCCTTTGTACCACGATTGTCATTTCCATGCGTACGGCCGCGTGTGTCCTTGATGGTGACAAATTCCGCATCTACCACCTCAGGCTTGGCTCTGGTCTGGCGCGATGCAGACCGTGCCGGCGTTTCAGGCATCAGGAGGTCGAAGTCGAATGCCGCTTGGCGGCGCGATGAACGGAACATACCCATGGAATCCCCTGGTCAGGTTTTCCGCCCTGAAAAACGGGCATTGAAACGAATCCTGCCAAGTTTTAAATTTAAATGGTTAATGCTTCGCAAAAATGCTTCGCCCGGGCTCGCCGATACGGTTAAACGGCTGCAGCCGGAGGGGTGATTCAATGCTGGCGAAAGATCACGAAACAAAGAGACTGGAAGTCCGTTGATCCATTTCGAAAATGTCGGGTTACGCTATGGAATGGGTCCCGAGATCCTGAGAGACATGACGTTCGACATTCCCAAGGGGTCGTTCCAGTTTCTGACCGGTCCGTCCGGTGCTGGCAAAACCACGCTTCTGCGCCTGCTTCTTCTTTCGCTCCAGCCGACACGCGGCAACATCCGCATGTTCAATCGCGATGTTTCACGCATCCCCCGCAACGAATTGCCAATGCTTCGCCGCCGCGTCGGCATTGTCTTTCAGGATTTCCGTCTCCTCGACCATCTGACGACCTACGAGAACGTGGCATTGCCATTGCGGGTGCGTGGCAAGGAAGAAAGCGCCTATCGCAATGACGTTATCGAACTTCTGAAATGGGTGGGTCTCGGTGAGCGCATCAATGTGCTGCCCGCCATCCTGTCCGGCGGCGAGAAACAGCGTGCCGCGATCGCCCGTGCCCTGATGGACCAGCCGGAGATCCTGCTTGCGGACGAACCGACGGGCAACGTCGACCCACCGATGGCCAAACGCCTGCTCAACCTGTTCCTTGAACTCAACCGACTGGGGACAGCAGTTGTCATCGCCACCCATGATTTCGGCCTGATGGACCAGATCAACGCACGCCGGATGATTCTTACAGAAGGGCGGCTCGACATCTATGAATGAGATGAACCCCACCCCGCTGAAACCCGAAGCCGGCGCACCGAAGCGACCGCCGATGCGGATTCGCCCCATGGCGCCGATTCTGCCGCCCTCCAACATCCAGGGCAACGCATTGATGGTCGTCATCGCCATCATGGCTTTTCTTGCCTGTCTTACGCTTGGTGCAGTGTCCATGGTGCGGGCCACGGCTGCGACGTGGCAGAGCCAGATTTCCCGTGAGATCACGATTCAGCTCAAGCCG
Source organism: Agrobacterium tumefaciens (assembly GCA_025559845.1). Lineage (NCBI taxonomy): Bacteria > Pseudomonadati > Pseudomonadota > Alphaproteobacteria > Hyphomicrobiales > Rhizobiaceae > Agrobacterium > Agrobacterium tumefaciens. Next base: position 1,682,250 of record CP048470.1, on the reverse strand, counting down.
GAGGACGGCCTGGATATGAATGCGGCGCTGAACAAGGCTCGCAATCTGGCGCTGACCTTCGTTGGCACACGCGAAGGAACAATCCTCGATGACGCCGCAACATCGCGCCTTCTGGAACCCTGGCTTGGTTCGGGTCTGAACCTGTCGGAGCTTCCAGTTCCACGTCTCGTCGTCATCACAATCGATGAGAACAACCCGCCCGATTTCCAGGCCATGCGCGACATGCTGAAAACGGAAATTCCGCAGGCCTTTCTGGACGACCACCGAACCTGGGTCGACCGGCTGGTCTCTATGGCGCGCACGACCGTCGGCATTGGCCTTGGCGTATTGATACTGGTGTTCACCGCCATGGTTCTGACCGTGGTGTTCGCCACGCGCGGTGCGCTCTCCGGCAACAGGCATATCGTCGAGGTGCTCCATTTCGTTGGCGCCGAGAGCAGCTTCGTGGCGCGAGAATTCCAGAAGCACTTCCTCAAGATCAGCCTGAAGGGATCGGCAGCAGGCAGCGCACTTGCAGCACTCGTCTTTCTGGCCGCAGGCTTTTGGCAGTCCAGCACGGTCGCAACGCCACAGAGCGACCAGGCGAGCGCCCTTTTCGGATCGTTCTCGGTTGGCATGGGGGGATACCTCGGTATTGCCGCCACCATGATGGTCATTGCGCTTCTGACGACTCTCACCGCACGCATCACCGTCATTCGCACCATAGACGATATCGACCGGGTCCGTTCCGACCCGTCGAAAAGCGACGGATTGACCTCCTGAAGAGCGCTTCGGACGAACGAATATCGCCCAAAGCCGTTTATACGTCCAAGGCTAGAAATGCCTGTTCCTTGCCTTAATCGGCGAGTATTCATGAGGAATGTTTGTGAGTCGGACAGACCAGGACCCATCGACCATGCATCGGGCAGGAAACAACCTGCTGTCGCGGCGTGGACCTTTGCGCCGTTTTGTCCGGGTCATCATATTGCTGTGCGTGATTGCCTTTGGCGCGCTTTTCGGCGGTTTTCTCTGGTTTGCCGATTCCGTGGCGTCGATGCGCCCGCCAGCGTCCGCCAAAGCGGATGCAATCATCGTGTTGACCGGGGGCTACCAGCGTATCGAACAGGCCGTCGGCCTGCTGCGTGACGGCGTTGGCAAGCGGTTGCTGATCTCCGGGGTCAATCCGGCGACGACACGTGCGCAAATCCGCAGGATGACGCAAGGGTCTCCCGATCTTTTCACTTGCTGCGTGGATATGGGTTACAAGGCGATCGACACAATCGGCAACGCCAACGAGGCGTCAAGCTGGATACGCGACCACGGTTACGCCTCGGTCGTTGTCGTCACCAACAACTACCATATGCACCGCAGCCTGCATGAGTTGCGTAGTGCAAGCCCGCAAACGGAATTCATCTCCTACCCGGTCATCAGCTCTGATCTTGCCCGCACCAACTGGTTCGTGGAGCCAGACGTGGTGAGAACCATGCTCTATGAATATATGAAATTCGTCGCCGCTGCAGGTCGCGATCTGACAGGCATCGGCAAGGGCGATGGGCTGCGCAAGCTCGCTGGCGATCATGCCCCTATCCACACAGGCAGCGTCACGCCCTGACGGATCGGACAAACGCCTTGCTGCAAGGCCTCTTTTTCGTGTAGGCGTTCGCACATAGGCACCCGGTATCCAGGCCAGACATTTCCTGGAGCGGTTGCGCCCAGGGAAGTCTGTTGATGCTCAAGCTGCGCTCGTTTCTTTTCAATACGCTGTTCTATCTCAATCTTATCGTGCGCATGATCGTGCTGACGCCGATCTATTTTCTGTTGCCGCGCAAGATTGCTTTTGAAATCCCCAAGAACTGGGCACGCTCCAACCACTGGCTGATGAAAACCATCGTGGGCACGACCTTCGAAATCGAAGGGCTGGAACACATTCCGGAAACCGGCTGTATCTTCGCGCCAAAACATCAGTCCTTTTGGGACACCTACGCGCTTCTGCCCAACCTTCCTGATCCGGTCTATATCCTCAAGCGTGAACTGCTCTGGATACCGCTATTTGGCTGGTACGCGATGAAGCAGCGCATGATCCCGGTGAACCGCGCTGCACGCGGCAAGGTCATGATGAAAGTCATGGAGCGCGCCAAGGAAGAGATGGCCGCAGGACGTGAGTTGATCATTTACCCGGAAGGCACCCGCCGACCGCCGGGCGCACCACCTGAATATCGCTACGGCATTGCCCGCCTCTATCGCGATCTCAACGTTCCAGTCATCCCGGTCGCCATGCATCCGGGCCTTTTCTGGCCGCGCCGTTCGACCATGCGTTACCCCGGCCATTTCAAGGTAAAGATCCTGCCGCCCATCCAGCCTGGCCTTGATCCGGATGTGTTCTTCAAGCACCTGATAGAGGTCACGGAGAGAGCAAGCGACGAACTGCTTCTGGAGACGGCGCGAAACAACCCGAGCCTGCCATTGCCACCCACTGCAGTCCAGCGCATCGCTGAGCTTCAGGGCACAGAAACGCCTAAGCCGGTTGAACAGCCAATCCGCTAACCCGGGCAGCGATGTTTTCCAGCGTGGTGTCGCGAATACCCATATCCTGCAAATGCTGGATGGTGTTGAAAACATAATCGGTATTGGGGCCTGAACGGCCGGCGGCAGTGGCGACAATCGCTGCCGCATCGGGCGCGGCGAGCCCACCGACATATTGGTCATGCGCAGGATCTGCCACATAGGTTACGGCGCTGCTGCGCCGCCCGTCGACCATGGCAATATTGACCACCCGCTCCTTGTAGACATTTGTGACAAGTTCCCGCTCACGCAGGTACGCCATGACAGGCTCGTGTTCGGCACCTTTTACGCGGAAAGCCACTCCTAGACAGGAGCCGCCCCGCTCCAGGCCAAGCACGAGACCGGGCTTTTCCTCCGTACCGCGATAGACGCTCGACCATATGCACAAAGAGCGACGGTAACCGTGCAGACGCGCCTGCTGCCTCTCCTCAAAGGCAAAGCCCGGGTTCCACATCAACGAACCGTAGCCAAAGACCCAAAAATCGTCCATATCCCACGCCAAATCGAAATTATCTGAAGTCGATTCATCGGAGATCAATATGGCAGCGTCAAGCCAATCCGGCACAGCCAGAAAAATCCTTTGGCTTGGTCTCGCGATCGTAGTGGCGATCGGGCTCTATACGGCTGGGTGGTTTTACGCCGCGAACAAGCTGAAAGAGACCGTCCTGAACGCGATCGCGCCCACAGAAGCCGCCAGCGTAAGTGGCGAATGCGGCGACATTGCTTTCCGCGGTTATCCCTTCCGGATCGGGCTCTTCTGCTCCAAGGTCAACGTGGACGACAAGGAGAACGGCGTTTCGGCATCGTTTGGCCAGCTTCGCTCGGCGGCCCAGGTCTACGATCCTGGCCATATTGTCTGGGAACTCGATTCGCCCGCAGAGATTCGCACCGGCCATGGTCTGACGGTTTCCGCAGAATGGCAGAACCTGCAGTCGAGCCTGACAACCAAACTGAAGGGTATCGACCGCACATCGCTGGTGATCGAAGGCCTCAAGGCCAATGCCGTGTCCTCAGTGACCGGTCAGACAATCGATTTCGATGCTGCAAAAACCGAGATGCATCTGCGCCAGAATGGCGCCGATCTCGATGGCGCCATCACCGTCACCGACGCAGCGACGGTCATCAAGGATTGGCCCCAAATTCTGCCACGTCTGTCAGCAATCGCCGATGTAACGCTTGCCGGCAAGGCGGGCATGATCGACGGTAGCGACGAGACAGGGCTCTACGGTGCGAGCGGTGAATTGCGTCGCGTGTTGGCAGACATCGGTGAAGGCCGAACCATGCGCATCAGCGGTCCCTTCTCCTTCGACAATGAAGGTTATCTCTCCGGCCAATTCAAGGTGGAAATCGAAAAGCTTGGCGCATGGTCGGACAATGCCAAGCAGGCGTTTCCGCAACTGCAGTCAACCATCGACACCGCCCGCAAACTGCTCGGTGCGCTGGCAGGTGGCGGAGACAGGGCGTCCGTTGATGTCGTGGTGGATCGCGGCCGTGCCACGATCAGCGGCTTCATTCCGCTCGGGAAAATTCCGCCAATCTGATGGAAATGAAAATGGCCGGTCAACCCGGCCATTTTTCTAAAGTGACAACACGATCTTATTTTTTCTGATCGAGCGCGTGACGGCCGAAGTCCGGCGCATCTACATCCTGACCTGCCTGAATGATCGAGCGGCGGATGGTGCGGGTGCGCGTGAAGAGTTCGAACAGCTTGTCGCCCTCACCCCAACGGATCGCTCGCTGCAAATAGGCAAGATCTTCAGAAAACCGCGCCAGCATTTCTAGGATGGCATCCTTGTTGTGCAGGCATACGTCGCGCCACATGGTCGGATCGGAAGCTGCCAGACGGGTGAAATCACGAAAACCTGACGCGGAATACTTGATGACTTCCGATTCCGTTACCGTCTCCAGATCATCTGCGGTACCGACAATGTTGTACGCGATGATGTGCGGCAGGTGCGAAACTATCGCCAGCACCTTGTCGTGGTGTTCCGCATCCATTTCGTCCACACGAGAACCCAGCGCCTGCCAGAAGCCCTTCAGCTTCTCCAGTGCATGCTCGTCTGTACCAGGCAGAGGCGTGAAAATGCACCAGCGCTCACGGAAAAGACCCGCGAAGCCTGCATCGGGGCCTGACTTTTCCGTACCCGCCAGCGGGTGACCCGGAATGAAGTGGACATTGTCGGGCATATGCGGCGCCATCTGTGCGATGACCGATGCCTTGGTTGAACCAACATCAGTCACAATGGCGCCGGGTTTGAGATGCGGAGCGATCTGTTTTGCGACGCTCTCCGACGCACCGACCGGGACGGAAACGATGATGAGATCAGCGTCTTCCACGGCCTTCGCTGCCGACACGGTGTATTCGGTACCGAGTTCGAGTTCTTCCGCCCGTTTTAACGTGTCTTCGCTGCGGGTCGAAATGACCACATGCCGTGCGAGCCCAAGCTCCTTGACGTCGCGCGCGATAGACGAGCCGATAAGGCCAATGCCGATCAGCGCAATGCGTTCAAACAACACCTCGCCCATCACGACCGTCCCATGAACTCGGTCAGGGCGGCGATAACGCCGAGGTTGGCCTCTTCCGAGCCGATTGTCATGCGCAGCGCATTCGGGAAGCCGTAGCCCCGGACCGCACGCAGGATGTAACCGCGCCGGCTGAGGAACTCGTCGGCGTCGGATGCACGTTTACCATCCTGTTCCGGGAAGTGGATGAGGATGAAATTCGTCACCGATGGCGTGACCGTCAGACCGAGGCCGGCAAATGTCGTCGTAAGCTTTTCCTGCCAGACGGCGTTGTGGGACACAGCCTTTTCAACGAAAGCCTGATCGCGGATCGCTGCGGCACCGGCAGCTATGGCAGGTGCGCTCATGTTGAAGGGGCCACGAACGCGATTCAGCGCATCGATGATATCGGCCGGGCCATACATCCAGCCGACGCGCAGTGCTGCAAGGCCATAGACCTTGGAGAAGGTCCGGGTCATCACGACGTTGCGGTTACCCGACACAAGTTCAAGACCAGCCTCGTAATCGTTCTTGCGCACGTATTCCGCATAGGCCGCATCCAGCACCAGAAGAACGTTCTTCGGCAACGAAGACTGCAGACGGCGGATTTCCGCAACTGGAACATAGGTGCCCGTCGGATTGCCGGGATTGGCAATGAACACCATCTTCGTCTTCGCGGTCACAGCGGCGAGGATCGCATCCACATCAACGGTGCAATCCTTCTCCTTCACGGTGACGGGTGTCGCACCAGCGCCCATGATCTGGATCTTGTAGACGAGAAAACCGTGCTCTGTGATGATCGCCTCGTCACCCGCGCCGAGATAGACATGGCAGAGCAGGCCAAGCAACTCGTCCGAACCATTGCCGCACAGGATGTTCGCAATGTTAAGGCCATGAACGTCGGCAATCGCCTGGCGCAGCGCAATGGCCTGGCCGTCGGGATAAATTTCCAGATGGCTGGCGGCAGTGCCGAATGCCTCTATGGCCTTCGGGCTTGGACCAAGCGGTGTTTCGTTGGAGGAGAGCTTGTAAACCTTTGCGACGCCGTCGACATGCTCCTTGCCCGGAACATACGCGGCGATATCCAGGATACCTGGACGCGGAACAGGTTGGCTAAGCTCTGCACTCATTTGATCGACCTTCGGAATAACGCCGGGAAATCCGGCAAAAACAATGCCGCAGGCATTAGACCGGAATGGTCGTTTTGTCGAGGGTCAGCGCCGGTTTCGCGTATCGAGACCGGATCTCGTGGTCGGAACCCCTTGCGGCGCGAGAACGGGCACAAAAACCCGACGTGATGCCCGCTGTGTAACAGGCAGCCCCTGATAAAGCCGCTTCTGGGCTTCGACTATGATGACACCAGAAAACAACGGCCAGAGCCTGCGCCCCGTGTGCTCTAGATAACGCCTGAATTTCAGAACAGGTCGGCTTGTCGTTGGCGGAAAGAACAACGCCTCCGCTGTCGCACCCGGCGTAAAATTGGTTTCACGCAAGAGCGCGGTCAACTGGCTGCGTGAATAAGGGCGGCCAGACCCGAAAGGCGTGTGCTCCATCCGCGCCCAGACACCTCGCCGATTCGGCACAACGATAACCAGACGCCCACCAGGCGCCAGCACGCGCCAGAGCTCCTTGAGGCTTTCGCGCGGGTTTTCGGCAAACTCAAGCGAATGGACCATCAACACGCGATCGATCGACGAATCGGGCAGCGGAAGCTCCTCGTCGAAAATCAGCGCCGTTGAAGAAAGCTCTCCGGCCGGCCAATTCACCGCCCCCTGCCCTGCGGGCATGAAGGCAAAGGTACGCTCCGTGTCACGGCGAAAACGGTCGAGAAATGGCACCGCGTAGCCGAGCCCTACCAGTCGCTCATCCGGCAAGGGTGGCCAGAGCGTCGATAGCGCCATGGTGATCGCCTGCTCCGCCGACCGGCCAAGCGGAGAGTGATAGAATTCGCGCAGATCGACAATATCGGTATTCATGCGCGAGAATGTAGCATCAGACGGTTGGACTTCAAGGCGGCTATCCTTACATTGAACGTCAGGCGGACGATTGCGCCGGGTTGGCCCCGGCAAATGGAGAGGACACGATGAAACCTTTGGAAATAGACGTCTTTCTTTGCCGCAGCGACAATTTTGGGGTTCTGCTGCACGATCCCGAGACCGGCGCAACTGCCGCCATCGATGCCCCGGAAGAAGGCCCTATCCTCCGGGCGCTTGAAGGACACGGCTGGAAACTGACCCACATCTTTACCACGCATCATCACCAGGACCATGTCGAAGCCAATCTGGCGCTGAAGGAGCGCTACCATTGCGAAATTCACGGCCCCTACGATGAAGCTGTGGCGATTCCCGGCCTCGATCGTTCGCAGGCGGATGGCGACGAGTTCGAATTTGCAGGCCGCCGCGTTCAGGTCATTGCCACGCCCGGTCATACCGCGGGTCATATCTGTTATCACCTGCCTGACGACGGGCTACTGTTTGCTGCAGACACGCTGTTTGCCATGGGCTGCGGCCGCCTGTTCGAACGTCCGGCTACCGATATGTGGCACTCCTTCCAGAAGCTCATGGCCCTGCCTGACGACACCAGGGTTTATTTCGGCCACGAATACACTCTGTCGAATGCCCGGTTCGCGCTGACAATTGATCCGGACAATGTGGAATTGCAGACGCGTGCTGCGCATGTTGACGTCCTGCGCAGGGAAAACGAGTTCACCATCCCGACCACCATTGGCCTGGAAAAACAGACCAACCCCTACATGCGGGTAGCAGACGGAAAGATTCGTGCGCATCTTGGCCTTGCGGATGCAACGGACGCAGAGGTCTTCGCAGAAATTCGTACCCGCAAGGATAATTTCCAATGAGCACGGCAGAGCTTTCGGCCGAAGCGATTATCCGCGAGCTTGGACTGGAACCACACCCCGAGGGAGGGTTCTACCACCAGACCTTCCGCGACAAGGCGGGTGGAGAGCGCGGCCATTCGACAGCGATCTATTATCTTCTTGAGAAGGGGCAACGGTCGCACTGGCACCGCGTGACTGATGCTGCGGAAGTCTGGCACTATTACGCCGGTGCACCGATTTCCCTGCACCTCTCGCAAGAGGGCAGGGAAGTACAGACCTTCACACTTGGCCCGGCAATATTGGCGGGAGAGCGACCGCAGGTGATAGTTCCGGCGAATTGCTGGCAATCCGCCGAAAGCCTTGGAGTTTTCACTCTCGTCGGCTGCACCGTATCGCCAGGCTTTGCTTTTTCGAGTTTCGTTATGGCAGAGCCCGGCTGGACGCCGGGCGATGCGCTCTAGACCCGTCAGCCGCCGTATTTCGTCGCAGTGATGTAGACCTGGCCAACGCGAGTCGGGATGACCGCATAGACCGGTGCGTACACATCCATTGCGTCGGATTTGGCAAACCAGATCTCCATCGAGATCGATTTCAGATACTCGATGTCCTTCCGCCCCTGCCGGTATCCGGAACGCGGCACGTAGCGCGCCTTGCAGACGACTGCGTCGCCGCTGAAGCCCTGCGTCTTGAAGGGCTTGGTGCCACTCGAACTCAGGACCAGATCCAGGCGCGACTCACCGTCATAGATCGGCAGGCGAGTCGGGCAAATTCTTCCACCCGCGGGGATGATGAGACCCGAGATAGGGTCGAGTACAGATCGCAGGTCGCGATCCTTCACCTCGACCCAGTTGTCTGGCCTGGCTTTTGGCTCCGGCTTGACGGTCGTCGAGGTCACATTGCCGTTGCGATAGACAACATCATAGGTTCGGACGCGCTTGCCATCCTTGTAGACCAGCGAATAGGCGTTAGCCTGCAGCCGGTTTCCACGTTTGGCACCCGAGACAGTCGTCTTGCCGGAAATGTCCTTGAGGACGCTTGCCAGCCCGGCAGCACTGAAGGAGCCGGAAATCGAATAATTGGGGCCGTCCATGCGAGTCGAAAAACTGGCTCGCGCTATGGGCAGGATACCCAGATTGATGCTGTATTCACTCGTATGGCGTGCTTCAGCAGCGAAAGACGGGCCTACACCCGCAAAAGCCATCGCGGCAGCCAAGAAAAACCTTTGTCCTCTGGCAAACATCGGATATCACCCTAAAAGCGGCCCCTTAAAAGGCCTTGTCGGGCGATGATATACGCCGAGTTGTGGCAAGAAAAAAGCGGATGCCGGTTGAAAACGCCGTAATTTCCGTTCATTTGCTCGCGAGCGACTTGACTGTTAAAGCGTGCCTGACTATAGAACCGCAACTTTCCAATCATGGCCAGTTGGATTGCCACCCGGGTTTTGCCGGTGGCGACCGAGTGGTGAAACAGACGAAACGAAATAGGTGTACCCATGTCCCGTGTATGCGAATTGACCGGCAAGGGCGTCCAGACGGGCAACAACGTCAGCCACGCCAACAACAAGACCAAGCGCCGGTTCCTTCCGAACCTCTGCCAAGTCACGTTGATCTCCGATGTTCTTAGCCAGCGTTTCCGCCTGCGTGTTTCCGCAGCGGCTCTCCGCTCGGTCGAACACCGTGGCGGCCTCGATGCCTTCCTTCTGAAGTCCGACGAAAACGAACTGTCGATGCGCGCTCGTCTGCTGCGTCGCCAGATCGCAAAGAAGACGGCTGAAGCTGCTTAATAAGCGGCTTCATTCTTAACGACATTCAGAAGGCTTGAATGGCTTTTGCCACTCAGGCCTTTTGTGTGTTTCAGTAACACGCTTTTTGTTTTGGCATCGGACGAACAGAACACCGTTCTTCTTTTTTCAGTCCGCAGCCCGAACTGGTGGCATCACCCAGGATAAAAAAATGCCTTACCTACGCTACACGGTTGTTTACGTACTTCTGATGACGCTTGTCGTCGTCGCATCCAATATTCTCGTACAGTACCCGTTGTCCGGATCGCTCTTTGGGGTCAACCTCGGAGACCTGCTGACCTGGGGTGCCTTCACCTACCCAATCGCTTTTCTTGTGACCGATCTGACGAACAGGCAGTTCGGCCCGTCGATTGCACGACGCGTGGTACTTGCCGGCTTCGTCGTCGGTGTGACGCTTTCCTTCTGGACCTCGATTCCGCGTATCGCTGTCGCCTCAGGCACGGCCTATCTGATCGGCCAGCTGCTCGATATCTCTGTCTTCAATCGCCTGCGCCGTCAGCGCTGGTGGCATGCACCGCTGGCCGGTTCGATGCTCGGTTCGGTGCTGGACACCGCATTGTTCTTCTCCATCGCCTTTGCGGCGAGTTTCTCCTTCGTTGGCCCGAACGATGCCTTCGCGATCGAGAGCGCTCCCATCCTCGGCATTTTCGCACAGGAAGCACCACGCTGGATCTCCTGGGCGCTTGGCGATCTTTCTGTGAAGGTTCTTGTTGGTCTCGTGATGCTGCTGCCCTATGGCGCGCTGATGAACACATTGAAGCCAATGCCACCGGCAAAAGCACTCTGATTGTGGATTTGATAAAAGCCCGCGAAAGCGGGCTTTTTTTTCATTCAACCAGTTTGAACTCCAGCATCAGATTGCGCTGGAGGAAGGAATGATTGTCGTCGGAGACGATGATGAGACGTGTCGAGCCATCAGGCCCTTTTACCACGTCCATGCCTTCCATATTGTCGATCTGGTAAACCATGCCAGCTTCGAGCAGGATCTCTCCATCGACGACAGCTCCTGGCTTGATATCCTCTGCTCGGATACGGCGGATGCGCATACCGACGCCCTCGGCAAAATTGAACCGCCGCTCCAGAAGTAAAAGGTCACCATTGAGCAGGAAGGCGCCGTCGGTCACGTCGAAGGACGGATGATGGGCGACAGCAAAGGAACCCTTCAGAGGGCCTTCCAGGACGGCCGCAAGCAGGTTTCCATCGGCGTCTATACTCTTCTCGGCAACAACCACCATCGCGCCCTTCAGCAGAGAATCGACCGGCGAAACCGCCAGAGCTTCCATGCCACCATTCGAGCGCAGTTCGTTGTTGGGAATGAGATGCGGCAACCGCCCTATGGGTTTGGAGCTCTCAAAACCTGGATCTGGGAAGATATCAATCCGATGTCGCTGCTCATAGCTGACGAAAACCTTGTCGCCACGAAGCGCCAGGCCCTCCGCGTCGACATCCATTTTCCGGGTAGGTTCGCGTCCGCTTATGTCCAGCATTGGTGCTATGCGAACGTCGGAAACGCCGGAAAGCGCACCACTATCACCGCGCGTGATCTTGCCGGTCAACCAGTGCCCGGTATCCAGCACTGCCACGAAATTTTCACCGTCCGGGCGAAAACGAATGCTTGATATAGCACCGAAAAGCTTTTCGGGAGAGCTCATCACCAGTCCGCCGACGAACTCCAGCTTGCCAAACCGGCTGGCACTGGTCCCGACTTCGAAATTGGCAAGCAAGCGCGATGCGACCGGCACATCGATTGTAGATGCACCGATGGGTGCTGGAACCAATGACGTCGCAGTAAAAAAAACCACCGCTGCCAGACAATTGCGAGCCGAGAAACCCCCGCCCCGCTTATCCTGCACGGCGAACCCGGCGCGGCGCGGCGGACGAATTGGTGTCCTCAAAGAGCGCGGCAAGCTGTTCGGTCATCGCACCGGCCAGTTCATCCGCATCCACGATGGTAACAGCGCGGCGATAATAACGGGTCACGTCATGGCCGATACCAATAGCGAGCAGTTCGACAGGCGACCGTGTTTCGATCTGCTCGATCACAGCCCGCAGGTGCCGTTCAAGGTAGTTGCCCGGATTGACCGAGAGCGTGGAGTCGTCGACTGGCGCACCGTCCGAAATCATCATCATGATCTTGCGCTGCTCAGGACGGCCAATCAGGCGGTTGTGCGCCCACATCAGCGCTTCACCATCGATGTTTTCTTTCAGCAGGCCCTCGCGCATCATCAGGCCAAGATTGCGACGAGCGCGGCGCCATGGCGCATCTGCGGACTTGTAGATGATGTGGCGCAAATCGTTGAGGCGCCCCGGCGAAGCAGGCTTGCTGTTGGCCAGCCACTGCTCGCGCGATTGGCCACCCTTCCATGCCTTGGTGGTGAAGCCGAGAATTTCCACCTTGACGCCCGAGCGCTCCAGTGTACGCGCCAGAATATCGGCGCACGTCGCGGCAACGGTGATCGGACGGCCACGCATCGAACCGGAATTGTCGATGACGAGCGACACGACCGTGTCGCGGAACTTGGTGTCGCGTTCCTTCTTGAAGGACAGCGGCTGCATCGGATCGATGATGAGACGCACGAGACGCGCCGGATCGAGATAGCCCTCTTCCAGATCGAAATCCCAAGAGCGATTCTGCTGCGCCATCAGGCGGCGCTGGAGACGGTTCGCGAGACGTCCGACAGCGCCCTGAAGATGGGCAAGCTGCTTGTCGAGGAAGGCGCGCAGACGGTCGAGTTCCGCCTCATCGCAAAGTTCCTCGGCATGAATTTCCTCGTCAAACTCCTGCGTGAAGATGCGGTAGTCGACCTTCTCGTTGAAATCGTCAAACGGGCTGTTGGGTCGGCGTGTTTCACCTGGTGTCTCGGAATCCTCGTCGAGATCGTCGGACATTTCCTCGTCCGACATCTCGGCACCGTCCATCTCGCCTTCTTCCATTTCCTCTTGCGAGGCTTCGTTCTCATCAGCGGGCGTCGCGTCGGAACCGGCTTCCTCCTCGACCTGTTCTTCTTCGGTCTCGTTGGTCCGCGGCTGATCCTCGTCTGAATCGGCCTCCTGGCTTTCCGGCTCGTTGTCGTCGTCGCCGAAATCCTCTGCCATCTGCATGGACGTCAGCATTTTGCGAACCAGCTTCGAGAACGCCTTCTGGTCGCTGATGACATTGGACAGATCGTCGAGATCGCCGGCGGCCTTGTCCTCAATGAAGTCCCGCCAAAGGTCGAGAACCTTGCCCGCGCTTGCAGGCGGCTTTTCGCCGGTCAGCTTTTCGCGCACGAGCATCGCCACCGCCTCGGCAATTGGCGCATCGTTCTGTGTGCTGATGTCCGAAAAATTCGCCTTGGCATATTTCTCGGTGTTCATGGCGCGAATGTTGGAAGCCATGCCGGGCATGCGCAAAGCACCGATTGATTCAACGCGCGCCTGCTCCACTGCATCGAAGATCAGCCGGGCATCGGTTCCCTGCGGAGACATGGTCGCATGCACATCGCTGTCATGGCAGGCAAGGCGTAGCGCCATGGAATCGCCAAGTCCACGCGTGATGGCGATTTCCTGCGCGGTCGGCTTCTTGGAAATTTCCGGCAAACGCATACGCTCGCCAGCAAGACCGGGTCGCTCGTTTGCAAATACAACCTCGACCTCGGAATCTCCTGCAACCGATCTTACGCAGCCGGCAATCGCCTGGCGTAGCGGCTCCGTATCGATCGCCGTACCCGGTTTCGCTCTGGAATTGTCGCCGCGCCCTGCCATTGTCTTTCCTGTCGATTCTCGACGCCCCAGAGCCGCCCATCGGAGATGCGCGGCCCTTCGGCGCCTTCACGTCATCGGTGATGTTTCCCGGAAAACCGGAAAAATCAGGCGCTCAAAACGATGTTCGCAGCGCTTTCCTTCAGTTCAACGCCGAATGCGCGCTGATACTGTTCCGCAACCAGCGTGCGCTCGAGTTCGTCGCACTTGTTGAGGAAGGTCACGCGGAAAGCGAAGGCGATATCGCCGAAGATTTCCGCGTTTTCTGCCCAGGTGATGACCGTACGAGGGCTCATGACGGTCGAAAGGTCGCCGTTGATGAAGGCCGAACGGGTCAGGTCAGCCACCCGCACCATTTTGGAAACGGTTTCACGCCCCTTCGGGTTGTTGAAGCTCTTCACCTTGGCAGCGATGATGTTCACTTCCTGCTCATGCGGCAGGTAGTTGAGCGTCGTCACGATGGACCAACGGTCCATCTGCGCCTGGTTGATCTGCTGCGTGCCGTGGTAGAGGCCGGTGGTATCTCCGAGGCCGACGGTGTTTGCGGTCGCAAACAGGCGGAAGGCTGGATGAGGACGGATAACTCGGCTCTGGTCAAGCAGCGTCAGACGACCGGAGGATTCCAGTACGCGCTGAATAACGAACATCACGTCCGGGCGGCCGGCATCGTATTCGTCGAAGACCAGCGCGACATTGTGCTGGTACGCCCATGGCAGAATGCCATCCTTGAATTCGGTGACCTGCTTGCCGTCTTTCAGGACGATAGCGTCCTTGCCGACGAGATCGATACGGCTGACATGGCTGTCGAGGTTGACGCGAACGCAAGGCCAGTTGAGGCGCGCTGCGACCTGTTCGATATGGGTAGATTTACCGGTTCCGTGGAAGCCGGACACCATGACACGTCGGTTGTGAGCAAAACCGGCAAGAATAGCAAGCGTTGTATCGCGGTCGAAAAGATAGTCTGGATCGAGGTCGGGAACATAGGCGTCGCCCTGCGAATAGGCAGGAACCCGCAGATCCGTATCAATGCCGAAAACCTCCCGCACGGACACGGTTGTGTCGGGCAGGTTAGAAATATCAAGGTCGATTTTGCTCATCACGTCTCCAAGGCGGGCGGCAGCCACCCGGCCACATCATAATCAGGCGGTAAACACGAAAAAGGCTTAGCAGAAACCTGACTGCTTTAACAATTGATATGCTTGAACAACAGCCCGAAAACGTTCTTCCGAACCACGATCGCCACCATTAGCATCTGGATGGTGCTTTTTGACAAGCTCCTTGTAGCGCCTTTTTATCTCTTCCTGTGTTGCACCTGCAGAAAGATCGAGCGTATCGAAGGCTTTGGCTTCCAGCGTCTTGAGCTTGCGGGCTTGCTGAATACGTTGGCTACCCGCCCTTCCCCCTTGCGCAAAACCATTGGTGAAGCCGAAAGGATCGCGGATACGGGCGTTGGCACCTGCTGCGCCGGACCGTAGGGTAGAATGCAGCGGACTGTCGCGCGCGGTCTTGTTGACGCCAACCGTCCATGTCGGGCGGTGACCGGTCACAGCTTCTTTCTGGTATCGGGCAATCTCGCCATCGGACAGGCCGGAGAAGTAGTTGTAGCCCTTGTTATAGTCCTTCACATGCTCGAAACAGAACAGGAAGAATTGCCCCTCGGCATTGCGGCCGACAGGTGCCCGGTGAACGCCCGGCTTGTCGCATCCATCCCACTGGCAGGTTGGCGCCTGAACCTCAGGCTCCTTTTCCCTTTTCCGACGCGTGCGGATGCGGTCAAAATATTTCGAATCCAGTTTCATGATGTCCTGATTATGGTGCGCGAAAGCACGCACAACAAGAATTGACAAATTGGAATGTTGCTGGCTTCTAGGTAGCCCCTTTTTAGAAAGCCAACAGGATTGGAGCAGCCAGCATGTCCCTGCGCGAACGCATAGAAACCAAGCTCAAAGAGAGCTTTTCGCCGGAGCGGCTTCGGGTGATCGATGAAAGCCATATGCATGCCGGCCACCAGCCGGATATTACCGGCACGGGCGAGACGCATATGCGTGTACAGATAGTGGCGGAAGGCTTTCTCGGCAAGTCACGCGTCGACCGCCACAGGGCGATCAACGCACTTTTGAAGCCGGAGCTCGATGCCGGCCTGCATGCGCTTGCGATAGAGGCCGCAGCGCCGGGCGAACCCACCCGTTTCTAAGCTCAGCCGGGATGCTTTTCCGACAGGAAAGACTGTACCTCGGACGCCGCAACATCATCGGCCACGAAAGATTGGCCGATGCCGTGGGTCAGGATGAAGGTGAGCTTGCCACCCTTTACCTTCTTGTCCTGAGCGATCGCCGCCATCAATGTTTCAACAGGCGGCAATTTGCCTGGAATATCCTTCATCGTCGTCGGCAGGCCGACAGCCTTCAGATGCGCTTCCACGCGCGCCGCATCATCCGGGCTTGCAAGGTTGAGGCGTGACGAGAACTGGTGGGCCAGCACCATGCCGATCGCAACACCTTCACCATGCACAAGTCGCTTGCTGTCGTAATCTGTCGCGGCCTCCAGCGCATGGCCGAAAGTATGACCGAGATTGAGCAGCGCACGAACACCGTTTTCCTTCTCGTCGGCAACAACGACATCGGCCTTTGCCTGGCAGCTCGTCGCAATCGCCTGAATCCGGGCTGGACCGCCGCTTTTGATCTCGTCCCAGTTTTTTTCCAGCCAGAAGAAAAATTCAGGCTTGTCGATCAGGCCGTACTTCACGACCTCAGCATAACCGGCGCGAAATTCGCGCGGGCTCAGCGTATCGAGAACGGCCGTATCTGCCAGAACCAGATCAGGCTGATGGAAGACACCAACAAGGTTCTTGCCATGCCGCGTGTTGATGCCCGTCTTCCCGCCGACCGACGAATCGACCTGCGCCAGAAGCGAGGTCGGGATCTGAACAAACCGCACACCGCGGCGCACGATGCCAGCAGCAAATCCGGCGAGATCACCGATGACGCCGCCGCCGAGTGCGATCACCGCATCGTTGCGTTCAACACGCGCTGCCAGAACAGCGTCGCAAACCGTCATGAGATGCTCGAAGCTCTTCGTCTTCTCGCCGGCGGGCAACGTCAGAGAGACGGCCTCGATACCATCCGTCTGAAGCCCATCCATCAGATTTTCGAGATAAAGCGGTGCCACATGCTCATCGGTGATGATTGCGGCGCGCTTTCCCTTCAAACGGGCAGAAATCTCCCCGCCTGCCCTGCCGATCAGCCCCGGCCCGATCAGAATGTCGTAGGCGCGTTCACCGAGCGGCACATGGACGAGACGTTCTTCACTCTGGTTTTCGGCGGGCGTCATGGCATCTCATCTTTCTGTTCAATGCCGGCAATCGCGGCCAGCACTTCATTCACAATGATTTCCTTGCGCACGTCCCGCGATTCGATGGTCATGTCGGCTTCCGCATAAATCGGATAGCGCTTCTCCATCAAAGCCGAGAGTGTCGCTTTCGGGTTTTCGGTTTTGAGAAGCGGTCGATGGTCACGCTTGTTCACGCGCTCCCACAAAACTTCGATATCCGCCTTCAGCCACAACGAAACACTGCCCCGCTTGATATGACGGCGGGTATTCTCGTTGATAAAAGCGCCGCCGCCTGTCGAAATGACCTTTGGCCCGCCGCGCATCAACCGTTTGATGACGCGGGTCTCGAGCGCCCGGAACTCATCTTCTCCGTAGGTAGCAAAAAGCTCCGAAATCGTCATCCGCGACACGCGTTCGATTTCGACATCCGTATCGATGAAAGAAAGCTTGAGTTGCTGTGCCACCAAACGGCCGATGGCGGATTTTCCCGCTCCCATAAGCCCGACAAAGACAATATTGCGCCGTCCGAGCTTCGCCCGCGCCTGTTCCCCAAGTGTGGATGGGACTGTTAAATTCGTTTCATTCATAAATTTGAAAGCCCGTTTGGCATGGATATCTGCAAATGTTTACGAAGCGTCAAGCCAAATTGCTGACTGAATTGCGTTGAATCACTTGGATACCCACGGCCATGCCGTGCACAATACCGCCGAATGGAGCCACTATGCCGACCCTCTTCCGCTTCACGATCGTACTGGCGACCATTGCAGGGCTGATCTATGGCAGCATGGTGCTCCTCGTAATGTTCGTACAGCCGCGCGAACGTGAGGTCACCGTGCGCATTCCTTCAGAGCGGCTAAACCCATCCACGACTGAACCCGCAAGGCGCGCACCATGACCAATGTGCGTGGGATGAGCGGCCGGGATGGCGCCCGGCTTGAGAGTTTTCTGGAAATGATGAGCGCCGAGCGGGGCGCAGCCACAAACACGCTCTCCTCGTACGAGCACGACCTCTCCGATCTTCGCGAATTTCTGGCCGGACAGGGCCAATCTCTGACAGAGGCGGAGAGCAACGATCTTTCCGCCTATCTGGCACATCTTTCCGCGCAGGGTTTTGCATCGACCTCGCAGGCACGGCGCCTGTCATCGATGCGCCAATTCTACCGCTTTCTCTATGCTGAAGGATTACGCGGGGACGATCCAACCGGCATTCTCGACGCGCCCAAGAAGGGCCGCGCCCTGCCCAAGACAATGAGCGTAGCGGATGTGACGCGATTGTTGGCGTTGGCAGCGGACGAAGCGCAAAGCCAAGGCCCCGGTCAGCTTGGCCGGATCAGAATGCATTTGTTGCTGGAATTGCTTTACGCCACCGGCATGCGTGTCAGCGAACTTGTTTCGCTACCTTCCAAGGTGTTGCGCCACGAAGGCCGTTTCCTGATGATCCGTGGCAAAGGCAACAAGGACCGTATGGTGTTATTGTCGCGCACGGCCATCACGGCAATGACCGCATATGACGACGCGCGCAAGGCGCTTTCTCCCGAAAAAGCCAAGGCCGCCGAAGACAGTCCATGGCTTTTTCCCTCGAACGGGAAGGAAGGTCACCTGACGCGGCAGGTTTTTGCCCGAGACCTGAAAGATATCGCAATCCGTGCCGGCCTGAGCCCTTCCGCAATCTCACCGCACGTCATGCGTCATGCCTTTGCCAGTCATCTGCTGCAAAATGGCGCAGACCTTCGTGCCGTGCAGGAACTGCTCGGCCATTCAGACATTTCAACGACACAAATCTATACACATGTGCTGGAAGAACGCCTGCAAGAGCTGGTACAAACGCATCACCCTCTTGCCAAACAGGCTAAAAACCTTGATTAGAGCGACCGGAACCGCCGGATAACCCGGTCAAACCTTGCGCAAAACGATCGGAAACGGATCTCATGCACAACTACCTCGACTTCGAAAAACCTATCTCCGACCTTGAGGGCAAGATCATCGAGCTGAAGAAGCTTGCCGCCGAAGACGAGAGCATAGACACCTCGGAGGAGATCGGACGTCTTGAAACGCGCGTCAACGACGCGATGCAGGACATCTATTCGAAACTGAATGCCTGGCAGAAAACGCAGGTCGCGCGCCATCCGCAGCGTCCGCACTTCATCGACTATGCCAATGCGCTGTTCACCGATTTCACGCCGCTCGCCGGCGACCGTAAATTTTCTGAAGACGCCGCCATCCAGGCTGGCCTTGCCCGCTTTAACGGCCAACCGGTTGCCATTATCGGCCAGGAAAAGGGTAACGACACCAAGTCGCGTCTCAAGCACAACTTCGGCAGCCCGCGCCCGGAAGGATATCGCAAGGCTATCCGCGTGCTGGAACTGGCTGACCGCTTCTCGCTACCGGTTGTCACCCTGATCGACACCGCTGGCGCATACCCAGGCGTTGGCGCAGAAGAGCGCGGCCAGGCGGAAGCCATCGCCCGCTCGACAGAAATGTGCCTGAACGTCAAGGTTCCGATCGTCTCTGTCGTCATCGGTGAAGGTGGTTCGGGTGGCGCAATCGCAATTGCGACCGGCAATCGCGTCTATATGCTCGAGCACGCGATCTACTCGGTTATTTCCCCGGAAGGTGCCGCCTCCATTCTCTGGCGCGATTCGACCCGTGCCAAGGAAGCCGCGACCAACATGAAGATCACATCCGACGATCTGAAGTCTCTTGGCGTTATCGACGGCATCATTCCAGAGCCGATGGGCGGCGCCCATCGCGATCCATCAAAGGTTATCAAGGCGACCGGTGACGTTATCGGCAAGGCGCTGGAAGACCTCTCGCAGCAGTCCGGTACGCAGTTGCGCGCCGAACGCCGCCAGAAATTCCTGGATATCGGCAGAAGCCTCTAAGTCGCACCCACCAGATCTCTGCGCCTTATTTTCCAGACAGTCCGCCCCAACTCGGCCACAGTCGCGTCACATCAAAGTGATGGGTCGGTAGCCAGGGGCGGATTCCGATTCAGTTAAGAAGATGTAAACGGTTAATATCGTATTTAAATTGCAGACGCGCAGGTGTAGAACTGCGCCGCGACATCGTCTTTCGGATCGACTCATGCGTTTGACACATTTTGCACTGCTTGCCTGCACGGCGCTCGTTCTTACCGGCTGCAACGACACGTTGGAAACCGTCGAGCGCGACGTATCTCACGTCAAGAACAAGGTCGACTATCCACTCGCGCCATCCATTCTGGCTGAGATGGACAAGAAGAACATGGAGCGGACGTCGCCGATTGCGATCCGTATCTTCAAGGAAGAAGGCGTTCTGGAAATCTGGAAGGCCAAGCGAGACAATCGTTTCGACAAGATTGCCGAATATCAGATCTGTGCCTGGTCCGGAAAACTTGGCCCCAAGGTCAAGGAAGGCGACCGCCAGGCGCCCGAGGGTTTCTACAACCTTACGCCTGCGCATCTCAATCCTAACTCGAAATATTACCTCGCCATCAATACCGGGTTCCCGAACCGCTACGATCAGGCGAATGGCCGCAACGGTACGAACCTGATGATTCACGGCGCCTGCTCGTCTTCCGGCTGCTATTCGATGACGGACGCGCAGATTCTTGAAATCTACGGTTTTGCCAGAGACGCCTTCAAGGGCGGCCAGAAAACCGTACAGTTGCAGGCCTTCCCCTTCCGTATGACGGCGGAAAACATGGCTCGCCATCGCCAGAGCGAGCACATAGAGTTCTGGAAAATGCTGAAGGTCGGCTACGATAATTTCGAAGTCACCAAACGTCCACCTGAGGTGAATGTTTGCGAAAAGAAATATGTCTTCAACCAGCAGGTGGAAGGCGGCGCTGTAAACGCCTCCGCGCAGTGCCCTGCAATGAGCACCCCACCGGCATTGGCCAGTGCACTGTCGAGCTACGAAAAGACCTACGACCTCGCCTATGACAAGGCGATGAAGAAGTTCGATGGCATGGCCTGGTACGACCCGAGCGAAGCCGAACGCAAAGCACTCGTCGCTGAAAAGCGCAAAGGTCGCGAGCCGGCTTACGCCCCGACCGGTTCTGCCCTCAAGGCTGGCAAGCTGATGAAGGAAACCGAATACGCAGCGCTTATGGAAAAGAAAGCGCAGCAAGTGACCACGACGTCGCCAGCGACGACGGCGACCGCCTCTTCATTGCGTGGGCCCCGCCCGACGGCAGCACAACCAGCAGCGCCGCAATCTAACCCGGCACCGGCTGCACCGACGATGGTCGCGTCTGCAGCAGCACCATCGTCTGGCGCTCCAGGCGGAGCAGCACAGAGCGTTCCCGTTCCCGCCATGAACCCCTTGGCCTATTCCGCGGCACCTCAGCCTGAAGCGCCGGAAAAGAAGCCATTCTGGAAGTTCTGGGCCAAGGAATGACCCGGACGACCGAGATCCTATTCGACTTGAGGGGGCTTAAATGCCCCCTTCCGGTTTTGAGGAGCCGCAAAAAACTCACAGCCCTCCAAGCTGGAGATACGCTCACTGTCGAGACGACCGACCCTCTGGCAGTCATCGATATTCCGCATATGTGTAACGAAGATGGTCACACATTGCTGGAAACTGTCGCGACTGACACGGGGCATCGGTTCAGGATCGTTAAAGGCTGACGGTAGCCTTGCTGCCGGTTAAAACCGTAGACCGGAAATCGCCAGAGGATTGTCGGTTATCGCCTGTCGGTCTGGGCGATCAATGCGTGGCGCCCCTGTAAAAGCGGCGAAGAGATCCTGCACAAATGCCTCTGGCAAATCTCTGGTAATCAGAACCATGCGCGTGCGCTGATCTTTCGGATCAGGCCATGCGGCAAGGCGTTCCGGCGCATGGAAAATGTTCTGCACGCCGTGCAGCACCAGAGGCCGCTGCGGATTGTCAGAGACCTTAACGATCGCCTTCATACGCAACAGCTTTTCGCCATGCGCCGATCGCAGAAGATCGACAAACATGTCGATCGCCATCGGGTCGATGGGGGCGTCGTGCACGATCGAGAAAGAACGGATCCGATCATCGTGACGATTGACGTCATGGTGATGGTGATGGTGATGGTGATGGTGATGGTCGTGATCGCCATGCCCGTGATGATGGTCATGATGATGTGCGTGGGCATCTTCCTCACCCAGCCAGCGGCTAACGTCGGCTGTTTTGCCTTCAGTGTTGTAGAGACCGTTGTCGAGCAGCTCCGCAGCGCTCCATTCGTTTCGGTCGCCGTCCTCGATCACAGCACGCGGGTTAAGAGATTGAAGGCGTGTCATCAGCCTGGAAAGGCTTGCATCATCGGCAAGCGTCCGCTTCGTCAGCACAAGCCGATCGGCAACCGCGACCTGCTTTACCGCTTCGACATGATTGTCGAGCGTCGACAAGCCGTTGACGGCGTCCACGACGGTAACAACGCCGTTCAACGAGAAGCCGTGGGCAATGACCGGATTGCCCATGACAGACTGCATGACAGGCGCAGGATCGGCAAGTCCGGTGGTTTCGATCACCACGCGGTTGACGCGTTTCAACCTGCCGGTCTGCATGCCGTCCATCAATTCCGCCAGCGTGTCCACCAACTCACCACGCACTGTGCAGCAAAGACAACCTTCGGCAAGCTCAATGATGCCATCGCCAGAGCTTTCTACCAGCATGTGGTCGATGCTGACGTCGCCGAACTCATTGATGATGATCGCCGCATCGCTCATTGCGGGATCTTTCAGCAGACGGTTGAGCAGCGTCGATTTTCCAGCACCGAGAAATCCAGTGATGATGGAAACCGGGATGCGATCGCGAGACATGTCGTGCCTGTCAATTTTGGGGCTGTTCCAATAACGAGAACTCATCGTATGGCTGGAACCGCGTGAGAAACAAAATATCGCCCGTCGCAGGAAGCAACGAGCGACATCGTAATATCATAACACGGCCGCGATGCGAACGGGAAATCCTCAGATCGTGTCACGCCCTGACGCTCACCGACAGCGGCAGAAAATCAGAATGTCGGACGCGGGATCGGGATTGGAACATTGGCCACCTCGCCCTTTGTTGCGTTGACTGCAACGGTTTCGCTGCCAGGAATAAGGCCTGCGAAGGAATATTCCGGCGGACGCGTCATTTCCCTGACATACGGAGAATGGATCTTCATGCGTCCCGCCTCATCGCGGCTTTCACTGCGGATCTTGGCGGCCTTGGGATTGCAGATTTCGGCGCTCACATCATTCACGATATCGGTATCGCCGTAGGGAGAAAGCGACGCCAGCGAAACGCCCTGACCGGATGGCGAGGTCAATCCCAACTGCAACAGATCTGCGGATTGATCTGTACGTCCACCGAGACTATCGGCACCCAGCACCACGGTAATCACCGAACGGCCATTGCGGGTCGCCGAAGAAACCTGATTGAAGCCGGAGGCACAGATGAAGCCGGTCTTCATGCCGTCGGCACCTTCGAAACGGCCGACAAGCATGTTGTAGTTGGCATAGTTCTTCTTGCCGGTTGTGACGCCTTCAAGCGAGAAGTAGCCGGCATATTCAGGGAATTCGCGCTTGATGATGAGCGCCAGAAGCGCAAGGTCGCGTGCCGTCGTATATTGCCCCTTGCCGGGCAGACCGTTGGCATTGACATAATGGGTCGAACTCATGCCGAGGCGCGCCGCCTGCGCATTCATCTGCGCCACGAAATTGTCGTTCGTCCCACCGATCGTTTCAGCAATCGCAACGGCGACATCATTCGCAGATTTGATCAGCAGCAGCTTCAGCGCGCTGTCGAGCGTGAGCTTCTGGCCAGGCTTGAAATACATTTTCGACGCAGGCTGATCGGCTGCCTTCTTGCTGAAGACAACTTCCGTCTGAGGACTGATCCGACCCGACTTCATGGCCGAGAACGCGATATATGCGGTCATCAGCTTCGTCAGCGATGCCGGATACCATTTGCGAAACGCCTCCTGATGGGAGATGACCTTGCCGGTCTTGACGTCAACCACGATCTTTGGATTGGCGTTCGCCATTGGCGCCGTGGCAACAAGTCCGGCCGTCAGGACGGCGACGATCTTTGAAAGCCGCCAGGCGGCGTTTGGCATTCTGCTGTTCTGTGGCAAGGCGTGTCCTCGAATTCCCATGGTCGGTCGGGAACTGGCAATATTCACCATATATGTCCTAGCAATGGCAAAACGCATTACTTATTTTGCACAATTCCTAAACGCTTAGGCTTTAATCGTCACTCAATCCCTTTGGGAACATAAGGCCCAGCGCAGCAAAAACTGCAAGTGTTAAGGTGATTGAATGCACGATTTCGACCAACGCCCGATGGCCTATTCATACATCCGTATGAGTTCGAAACGCCAGATCAAGGGCGACAGCCTTAGACGCCAACTTGAATTATCAAAAAAGTACGCAGAGGACCATAACCTTCACCTCGATGAAAGTTCAATGGTCGCTGACAAAGGCGTGAGCGCATGGACAGGTGCGAACCTCACCGAAGGCGCGTTTGGGCAATTTCTGGCGGCAGCAAAGGCAGGGCATATCAAGCCGGGAAGTTACCTGCTCGTTGAAAGCCTCGACCGACTTAGCCGCCAACAGGTTCGAACAGCCCTGCTCCCGTTTATGGAACTTATAAACGCGGATATCACTATCGTCACGCTTGCCGACAATCAGGTGTACTCGAAGGCGACCGTAGACGCGAACTTTACGCAATTGATCATCTCTCTGACGATCATGGCCCGCGCCCATGAGGAAAGCGAGACGAAGAGTAAACGCTTGCGGGCTGTAGCGAAGAACCGCCTAGAAAATGCCGCTAAAGGTGTGGGCCGTTTCAGCCCTATGCATGTTGGTTGGGTAGACAGTGAGCGGGTCGGAAACGACCGGTGGACTTTTAAACTGAACGACCATGCAAACGCCGTTCGCCGAATTTTTGCTCTTGCGGATAGCGGATTAGGCCAAGTTACGATCACCAAACGGCTCAACGACGAGGGAGTGCCTACCTTTCGAGGAAAGGGCCTTTGGTTTCCGGCGAACGTTGGACGAATTATGCGGGACGAAACCGTAGTTGGGACTTATCAGCCCACGCATGTTGTCGAAGAGGTGAGACAGCCGTTCGGCCAGCCCATAAAAGACTACTATCCAGCAGTCGTAAGCGAAGAACTGTTTTGGAGAGTTCAACGCGGCATAAAGGTAGGATTTGCCAAGGGCCGGCATAAAGGCAACCGCATCGCCAATCTGTTCTCTGGCCTTATTACGTGCGCTCATTGCGGAAGCATACTTCGGCTACGAACCGGAACGCCTCACAAGTATCTGTATTGCGATAACCTCTACCGGGCGGGGAATTGCGCGAGCGGTGGTGGCCTGTATCGCTATGATCGGCTTGAAGATATTGTTTTCAGAAAAATTTCCGAATTAGACCCGGATCAAGAGGCCGGTGGCAAAGCCGACGCTCAAACTCGCGAACTGCTCCTGCAAAACATCAAATCCAACGAAGATGAGATACTGAAGCACGAACGCGCATATAAAAACTACATGGCTTCTCTTGCGCTCGTGGATGATGATGATGCGATGCGCCGAGAAATCACGGCGGAAATGAAGGTTGCGCGCACGAAAATTGAACAGACCAAGGCGTTGGTGTCGGAGCAAAAGGAAGAACTCGCCAACATCGATACAAAGCGGAAAGAAATCGCGTCGATTGCCGAGCGTATGAACCTAGAACGGTTGGGATGGTCAACTGGATCAGCCGAAGAAGTCTTCGATAGTCGCGCTAGAGTGGCGAAGATGATCAAACGCTTTCTGACGACGATGACGATCAATTTCGATGATAAAATTTTGATGGTCGCGCTCGCTGGTGGACTTCGCGCCTACAAGTTCAACTACGATGGTGAAATTGTTGATCGATACGACATCGCGCCATTGCTGAATAGGCCAATAACGCCAGTCATGTATAACGATGGGGATGGATCGACCAGACTGATAACGGGTGGGGCCTTGAAACCTGAACATTTCACGACTGACATTTCAGCCAATGATTTCGATTTAAGAGAAGATCGTTTGAAGATCATCCGCTCCATGTCTCAGCCAAAATGAATAAAAAGGGGACAATTGCGTCGCAATCGACAGCGAATTGACATAAATCAAGTGATAGAAAGTGTCGTTGATCGAAGGCCAGCCCCCTTCTCAATTTGACGTGCCCCCCACGACGAGATGTGGTTTTCGATCAACACCTAAAACACCAATTCGAGACGATGTGGATTACGTTTTGATGATGTAGTTCATTGCGATGTTTCTTGGTCTAGATTCATTGCCGCCTGATCCTTGAATCGAAATACCAGTCGTTGCGCCCCACGTAGAGCCGAAAGAGTAAACGGCTGGTGGCTGGTCGATGGCGGTAGAACGTCCGGTGCTGGCTTGTCCGTTCTGTACCCCGCCGTGGCTATGGCCGGGATCGTTAACCCCGTGACCGTGCCACTTGTTGTCTGAGTCCTGATAGGAGCCGAGAGTACGATTTGGATCAAGGCCGCGTCCATTGTCCTTACCGCGTACAAACAAGCCTCGAAGGTCTGGAATGTTGAAAGTGGTGCTTCCATCGCCAGTCCCGTAATATCCTCCCAACACCGCAAATAACCCTGCATACGTTGTACGAGAAACAGCAGCACCATTGCAGATTAGCCATCCAGCAGGTGCGGTTTCCGTCGCCCAAATGGTTATAGAGCCGGCAGGCGTGTTGATCGCAAGGGCGTTGTGGATAGCATCGATTGCGGCCTGCAAACCCGATACAGTGGAAATGGCCTGTGTTCCAGTTCCGTTGGCACGCGCTAGGTAATATGTGCCGTGCTGACCGTCTAACAGGTCGGCATCAAGCGATTTCCCTGCACCGACATCTGCAACAGTGAGAACACGATTGCCGCCCTGTGTGAGCGATCCGCTTACAGTGGCATTGCCTGTGATTGCTGTTGTTCCAGCAATGGCAGTGTCACCGGTAACATCGATGCCACCCGCGCTAATTGTCACCGTGGATGAGAATGTCTTGCCGGTCATCGTCGCTGGCAGACGCGCATTGTTGACTGTGCCGGTTGCCAGTGCTGTTGCGTTCAACGCTGTAAGTGCTGCGCCATTGCCTGTGAACGTAGCCGCAGTGAGATTGCCTGTGAATGTCGGGTTCGAATGTGCGAACTGCATACGGAATGCCGTTCCCAAGTAAGCGAGACACACTGCCTGTCCTGCAACAATCTGACCCGCTTCGAGTGGAGCGCCACCTGCACTTAGAATATCTCGGTTTCCAAGCCCGTTGATGTTGATGGTTACAGGGCCGGTATTTGTTTTGTCCGCGACGAACCAATACTGGCCCGGATAGTAGGTTTCGGGTGCCTTCGGGTAAGTCAGTACGTAGGCATTACCGCCTCCCGAACTTGTATACGTGGGGTTGCGAAGCAATACGTCACGCTTCACCCCACCCTTGATTGCACGGATGACTTCTGGAACGGTGTTCGGGGCGTCTTCTTTCGCTACGCCATCAGGAGATGGATGAACGTTTGCGTCATCCAACGGCTCCCACATGCTATTCATAATATCGGACATAAACTGTTCACCTGCTTATTATTTTTGTTATCGAGGCTTTGAATATTTATCTGAGGCAGCACTTTTTGAGGCTCAATCGGCCTCGCCAATGCT
Organism: Agrobacterium tumefaciens; assembly: GCA_025559845.1. Classification (NCBI taxonomy): domain Bacteria; kingdom Pseudomonadati; phylum Pseudomonadota; class Alphaproteobacteria; order Hyphomicrobiales; family Rhizobiaceae; genus Agrobacterium; species Agrobacterium tumefaciens. The sequence continues at coordinate 1,654,877 of CP048470.1, read as the reverse complement.
CTGCAAATACTGTCTCAGGATTGCCTTAGTCGCTTCGTCACGAGCAGTTCGAATGAACTTCTTCATCGCTCCGACAACCTGCTTATCGGGTTCGCCTTTGACTGAGCGTGTCAGGAACTTGAGTGTTTCGGGGTTCGTGAACATCTTGTTCGAAGCACGAGACACTAAGAAGTTTTTGCCCATCACAGCAGCAGTCACCGGCAGTGTCGAACCACCAGATGCAACACCAGCAAGCGCGCCAACCTGCTTGTCACCAAGCATATTGTTGGCCCACTCCATCCCGGCTTTCGCCAGCGTGCGATCCTTGTTTCCGGCTTTAATGCTGTTCTGATACTCAGCGAGTTCCTTCACAGCGGCACGGAAATTGTCGGCTTCCTTGCGAAGCGTAGAACCGTTTTTGACGTGTCGGAAGAACGCATCTTTGGCCTCGTCAGCCCATGCATCGTAGTCAGTGAGCCAACGCGTCGGTGAAAACTCACCCTGTCTGTTGACACCGAGTTTGTTGACGGTCGTTGAGAACACGTCCTGCACGGCTTCCTGTCCACCACCCAAGCGGACCTGTTTCATGATGTCGTTGACCTTCGTGCCGTTGTTTTTCACACCGGACGAAATCAGACGATAGAGGCTTTCTGGGGTGTCCTTCTTGAGCAATTTCTGCATCGCTGGTGTGGACACAACGCCTGTGTCTTGTTTTGTGCGCTTGGAGAAGTTCGTCGCACGCTTCCACGCTGCTAGTGCTTCATCACCGCCCTGTGCTGCTGTCGCTTCCATGTCCTTTGTGATCGCACCATAGAGGCGACCATACATGTTGCGAGTTGCAGCAGGCGCATTGCGATCAAACGCGATCTCACCAATACGGGTGCGGGCTTCTTTCAGTGCGTCAAAGCCTGTCCCCTTTCGGATATCCGCACGCAAAGCATCGGCCTGTTCAAGCACACCCTTGTAGGTGCTGCCCAAATTGAGTTTCGCGGACTCTCCGGCCTTGTTGAATTCAGCAGTGACGCTTTCAACGAATTCGCCTGTCGATTTACCAACAGCCGGAAGATCGCCGGTCAATTCACCGACTTCATCAAACATGCGAGAGGTCTTCGTTTTGACGTTCTGGCTAAGATCGCCAACGCTATCGCGAATGACCGCACCGGCCTCTGCTGCTGACAGGTCGGAGCCGCCGGTCATGTCATTGCGGATTTTACCCCAGCGGTTAGCGAACTGATCGTTGACGGCATCAAGACCTTCGCGCACGTCCGGTAGATTTCGAGCGGCCTGTGCTTCTGCCTGCGCAACACGCGCACCACCGATCATGCCAGGAGTAGGCTTGATGTCAGCATCGCTGAATGTCTTCAAGCGTTGCGCAGCACCTGCGGTATCATCGACAAGGCCACCGAGTTCACGAGCGGCCCTGCCTTCTGTAACATTCGGCACAGCGCGGCCAGCAAGCGAACCAACGCCGCGAACGGCACTGCCGACAGCCTTTGTTGCGAGTGGGCCTGCAACTTCACCAGTTGCGCCGACAAGCAGATCGGTCGCACCGCTGGACAGACGATCACCTAGATCGCGTGTGTCCTCGTCACCGAACCACCAGTTAAGTCCCTTCTGCGTTGCGCGTTTACCCGCCGCATATCCGGTAGCACCGCCAGCAATCGCACCGGCACCCGTTCCGACAGGGCCAGCAGCAGTACCAACAGCGCCACCGGCTGCACCAGTCAGCGCACCTGAAACGCCGCCAACTGCTTCTGGAATGAACTCGGCAACATCGCCCCATGAAGGCAACCAGCCCTCACGATTGAACAGCATGGGCTTGCCTGTTTCCGGGTCGGTCATGATGTAATTGCCGTTTTCCAACGGTTGCGCGTCGGGAGCAAATGACCGAATGGCACGCAAACGATCTTCGGGCGAAGGCAGACCAGCAACACGAGCGCGGAGCGATGCGGGTGCTTCCTGCTCGATCTTCTCAATGTTGATGGGGGTTTCGTCGTCGTAGAAAACCGTATTGCCTTCCTGACGGGTGAATGGCGCTTCCGGTCCAGCAATCTCGTAATCGTCGGGATTCAAACCCTGCTCGATCAAATACTGTCGATCTGCCTCGCTAAGACCAACCTCAACAGGTGCAATCTCGTAATCATCCGGGTTTAGCCCCTGATCGCGGAGATATTGACGATCTGCCTCTGACAATCCCGACTCGGGATTAGACGGCTCAACCTTGTTTTCTAGTTCTTCGGGCTTCTTGTTTTTCTTATTTTTTGCACTCGGACCCATTATGCTCGCCTTGTAAATCCACCGAAGCCAGCAAGGCCGCCACGGCGCTTTTTCATTTCCTCTTCTTCAATTGTCGTAGGCTTCGCGCTCGATGCGACATCGAATCTGACCTCAATCGGATTGCTGTTGCCGCGAGGTGCAGCAACAACTTGTGGGGCTTGATCTGCTCGGGCGAACGCTTTGGAGAAGCCGCCTATATCGGCAAGCAGACCATCATCGCCATCAAGTTCCATACCCCAGAGTTTGCGGGGGTCGCCTTCTTTTCCGGTCCCGCTAAAACCAAGACCGCCCATCGCCTCACCGATCTGCTCCCCGGCCTTCTTCAAACCCGGATATTTGACCTCTTCGGTGTTCGCGGCTGCAACCTGAGTGGGTGCTGTTGCGGCGGCGGCTTCGGGATTACCGAGCAACTGGTTCGCGTAGGAAAGACGCAACGCGTAGTTATGACCGTTCGTAGGATTGTCCCATGAGAAGCCCGCTGGACGCTCGTAGGCAATCGCTCCTGTCGTTGCCGCGTTCACGTCCTTCGCATTGCGGATCATGCTTCCGGCGCGTTGTTCTGGTCCGTTCAACTCGTGCACGTAGTAGTCAAGTTGCGTATCGAGGTCGCTGACATCGGTTCCACGACGCGATGCGAACGAGTGTAGACCCTTCGCACGATCACCATTCCACTGGCCGATACCGATGCTATCCGAGCCGTCGCGACCATCGCCCTTGTTACGAGCGTTTGTGTTGAACGAGGATTCGGCCATCAAGTTACCGACGATGCCAGCGGATTGCTCATCCGAGAAACCGTGCTTCTTGCGGTAGTAGTTGTATGCGTACCAAGCGTTATTGTTCAGTGCAGGACCGGACATTAGCGACCTCCCTGACGCGGACGCACTACACGGCCATCTGGAAGTCTAATAGCCCCCTGCGGCACTGCTGCCGGGGTTTCCTTCACTTTGAGTGAAGTGTTTGCATTGTTGTCGCGCTGTACTAGATCTTTCTGCTTGGCTTTGAAACTTGCAAGCGGATCAGGCAGATTGCGCATCTGCTCCATTGCTTCGGACTGAGTGATTTCACCGGCCATAGCGCGTTGCGCAATCGTACCCATGTCACGCTTGTAACCGGCAAGTCCGCGCATCGCGTCGATAATCATCGCGTTACCTTCAGGCGTACCCTGCAACTGCGGGAGCGACTGCTTGAACAGTTCAAGGTCAGCATCCGACATAGCACCGGAACCGGCTGGACGCTGTTGCGGAACCAGTTTGTTGATCATGGCTGCTGCCAACTGAACGCTGCTTGCGTTGTTGCTGACCATATCGCCAATACCCCACTGATTAGCAGCGCCGATCACGAGGTTAGAGAAGCCACCCGGCGTTTGTTCAAGAGCGCCAGCCAGCGTTTCAATGTTGTCGATATCGCCACGAGCATTGAAGCCGTCTTCGGAAAGAGACTTGAACATGTCGGCGGTTTTCTCACCGGCCTTTTCAGCAAACTTGGTGTCGCTCGCGGCTTGGTTCTGCTGCTTCTGGTAATCTTCCATCGACAACACCGGAAGACCTTTGCCCTCACGTTCGCGATTGATGCGATCCAGATTGACTTGGACATCTGTGGTGCGAGTTGATCCATCGGCCTTCTTGACCTGCCAATCACCGAACGACATAGGCGTGCGACCGCCTGCGTTTTCCTGTTCGACGTAGAAGCGATATTCCTTCATGTCGGCTGTGTCGGCTAGATTGCCCTGCCCGCCTACCAACTTGGTTGCGGCGTCGTATTCACCGATCTCATTGTAGAGAGCAGCAACTCGGTTTTTCACGGAAGCATCTGCCATCCAGTTTGGACCGGCCTCATTGATGATCTTCGCAATCTCAGCCTGAACGCGATCTTTCTTAGCGGAAGCATCGAACGACATCTGATTAGCGCGAAGATGCTGCTTGTTGAGTTCGATCTGCGTTGCGTCCTTTTCGGAGCCATCAAGCGAATTTGCAGCAGCGGTCATACCGCCGCCGAGTGCTGACCAAACATCCTGACCGTTGTTCGATCCCAAGATGCCGCCGCTCATTGCCATAAGGGCCGAACCAAGACGACCTTGACCGTCCTGGCCAAGTCCATCCCACCAGCCGCCTATACCGCCGCGCTTGGCTTCTTCTGGTGTAGGGGCCGGAGCACTGACTGAACTCGTCGTGACGGGATCGAGTTGTGGGGCAACTGGTTCTGGATGAGGTGTCGGAACCGGAGCCGGCTCAGGCGAACCCAACAGCACCGAACTAAACGGCGAACTCGGATCGACTTTCACCTCTCCGGTATCGCCAAGCAGTGCAACGACGCGGTTGCGTCGCTGCTCTTCGATTTCTCTCAAACGTTTGATTTCTTCCGGTGTCAAAGCCATTACGCTGCCTCCTGTTCAAATACGCTGGTCGAGATGAACAGTTTGTCATTGTACTGAGTGACAAGTTCCGGGTGCACTTCCTGCAACTGCTGCGCCAATGGGCCTTGGTGATTGTCGTTCTCACCAATGTAGTTGTAGGAGTACCACTCAACGCCATCTTCTCGCGTGTACAGGTATTTAACGTTTTCTTTGAAACGAGCGTCAGAAAGGGCAAACAGTTTGGTTCCCAGACCAAGCGCACCTGTTAGGCCACCAAGAATATTGGTGAAGGCGCTATTGCCGCTCGTTGTCGAGGTCGTTGACTGGTAGTTGCCGCCATTGAGAATGTTCGCGAAGTTAGCCAACTGCTGCAACGGCATCTGCTGGTTATAATCCCACTGCTGGATTTTCGCGTCCAATTCCTGCTGTGCACGAGTGTCCTGTGCAGCACCAACAGCACCCACGGTTTCAGCCGGGGCAACTGTGTTCTGGTAGACGTTACCGGCCTGACCAGCAGCAGCCAACGATGTGTTCGCGCTTGCGTTGCTTGCAGAGTTAGCGGCCTGTGCTGCCGACTGCTGTAGACCTGCATTCGCCAACTGGTTCTGAACACCGCTGTTGTAGTTGGAGTTTAACTGGCCGAGCAGACTAGATAGGTTGCTAATGTTGTTCTGGTAATTGCCATCTGCCGCACCCGCTGCACTCATCTGTGTGTTTGCGTTTTGCGCATAGGAATTACCCAACTGCTGCGCACCACTGAGCAGGTTGTTGAAGTCGCTGTTGTAGTTGTTCGAAACTTGGTTGTTCGCGGCAAGCATGTTCTGCGTGTCAGTGTTGTACTGGTTCGCATACATGTCGGTCGCGACCTTCGACATTGCCGTGGCCGCTGTGCTGTCCAAGTTATTCTGCTGCACAGCCTGTGCACCGGAACCGGATCGACCGAAAGCAGCAGCACCGCTGTTGAGGGCCGCTGTATTCTGTTTCAACTGGTCAGCAATGTTGCCCTGCGCATTTGCAATATTCTGCTGCAAATACGGGTTGTTTCCGATCATCTGCCCGGAAGCCATCGCATTGAGGTTGGCAGTTGTCGGATTGCTGGAATTCGCAGCCGTATTGTAGACGCTCGATGCAGCACCGACGCCGGGGCTAGTTGTCGACATCAAACTATTATAGGTGCTTGTACCGGGAGCATTGCCAGATGCGACGTTGCCGATTAGGTTCTGCAAGCCCTGTGTAGATGGGTTGGTGCCCAAGTTCACACCGCCCTGCAACTGGCCGAGCGTGTTCATCGCCTGAGTGTTAACGCCACCAGTCGTCGCAATGTTGTTGTTCACGGCCTGCGCGTTGTTGAGAGCACCCTGCCCTGTCTGCGCGGCCTGCAGAGCCATCTGCTGAGCCGTCAATGTGTTCTGCGACAGACCTGCAACTGTGTCGCCCTGATATGCTTGCGGCTGACCTGCCTTCAACGCCGCATTATATTGAGCATAAACGTCTCTGAGATATGGATCAGCACCGGCCCAAGGCTTCGCTTCTGTTGTTGTTGTTTTTGGACTTGAAGCCATCAAAGCACCTCTTTGGTATAGGTATTTTCTAATTCATTGTGGGGTTCCGTTTTAAAACCGTTCGCTTCCAGAACACGCTTCCAGCCCTTGCGACCGATGGCAACAAGCCTGCTGTAACCGTGGGTGCGAACGTAGTTTTCCACCTCTGGGATAAGATCGATGATCTCTTCGAGTGAGCCATTCATTCGACCGCCGACCATATGCATGAGTGCAAACTTGCCGTCGTCTTCGAGGTCGAAAATGCTGGCAAACCCCGCGTGTTGCTCCGAGTGACAAAATGAGACCAGCGCATAAGCATTGGTGCTGCTGATGAGGATCAACTTGCGAGAGCCGATTGCCGCCATAACCTCGCGTTCAGTCATTCCGCTGTTCTCGTACCAGAGAGTGTTCAACACCCACGGACGGACGCGTTCATATTCCTTCAAGCACTCATCGAAATCATCAAAGACGCTAATCATCAGACGGCCCCCATGATTACGAAGCCGACAACACGACCGGCAGCACCGGCAGTGTGGGCAATTGTGAAAGTGCCGGTCCCGGTCGAACTCACGTATGCACCCGCGTTGTTGCCGGATGCATTCTTGCCCTGCACGAGTACGAAACTCTGAGAACTCACCTTCGGATTGGTCACGACCGTTGTTGTGCCGGTTCCAAGCGTGACTTCGCCGGTCGTGTCGGAGACCTGGCGGATGACGAGGTTGAGCGTTGTGCGCAGGTTCGATTTGTCATCGATGTTACTGATCGAGTTGATACGCATCATCGACCTCCTGCGGGTACGAAATCGACCTGCAACATCGACACCTTGTCCCACTGACCAGACAGTTCAATTCGGAAGCGGTGATAGCGGGCCTGATTGCGATGGTAGGCAAAGCCAGTTTCGCCGCTGACGGGAACCGGAGACGTCCACTGCACTGGGCTATTTGAGAGGTTGCGGAAGCCCACGTACATGCTGGCGTTTCCGTAACTTTCAAAGATCGGGCGTGTTGCAACGACTGTTGCTTTGTCCTGTCGGGCGTTCTGTGTTTTAGCCAATTGGAGTTCGGCTGTTTCAAGTGTCGCAGTGAGCGGTTCACCAGTCAGCGTGTAGACAGTGCCATTCGCGTCCAAGCCCCAAAGGATGGCGTTACCACCAGCCCACAGCGGGGAGTCAAAAGGAGCAGGCATGTTGCTGATTGTGCCGTAGACGATAGTGAGACGATCAATCGTCCACGCCAGCGTTGCAGCCGAATACAGGTAAGGGACCGTCGCCACTGCAATAGACCAATCCCCTGAAACGTAATTGTAGATCAACTGCGTGTCGGGACGGCCATTCGAAGCGGCGTTCGATGCGAAGGTCCAATAGATGAGTGTCTTCTTTGGATCGGCAACCGCCGTCATCTGCTCCGCATAGTCGGAATTGAAGATGCTGTAGAAGAACTTGTCGACCTTACCAGCGCCGATTGGCTCAAGACCCTGACCCGGAGTAAACTTGTAGAAACCGGCATCATCCAAGAAGTAGGACGCACCATCAACTTCAACGATGCTTTCGGAGAACGCACAGCCCTTGCCGTTGATGGCCGTTGTGAACTCGTAGATCCACGGCGTACCAACGTAGTGCATTCGTACGATGGCCTTCTTGCATAGAAGCCAAACGTCCTCATCGACCACGATACCGTTGATCGCTCCAACGTCCTGCACATCCTGAAAGTCAGCCTGTGTTGTGTTCGGGTTGAAATTCCAGTCGGTGGGATTTTCCAGCGCAGACCAACGAACTCGGTTCGGGACAAAGCCATCAAGCGGGTCCCATGTATTGCCGAGCATTACGAAACCGCGATGCTGTGCGATGTGACGGCCCTTAACTAGCGTTGTCAGATTGTCGAAATGCGTGCCGCTATCCAGATTGATGAACTGCGGATAATCGCTGAAATTGGTTCCGATGATCGCAGTCCCAAAGCGCACAAAGTTCCAACGCTCGTCCGTTGTGGTCGTGTACGCGCCAAATGTACGAGTGGCATCAACCCACTTGTTTTCGCCCTCACTGAATCGGTAGAGCGCTTCTGCTGATCCCGCAAAAACCTTGTTCACACCAATCGAATCCGAACCGATGACAACACCGCGAGGACGGCTTTCCATTGTCGAGTTAGCGAATACCTGACCGCGATTGATCGGCTGATACGTGACCTGGCCTTGTACTGCCCCAAGGCTAGGAAGCACGTTCTTAGCAACCGTTAGACCGGGATTGCTGAGATCGGGATTATCGGGTCTCCATGAAGTCAGAGGGATATCAATTACCATGCAGCACCGCCTCCAAACGAGTTGGGTGCTGCTGGATTGCGACCTTGACGGTCATCCTCTGCAACTACTGCCAGTGCTTCGCCGAGGGACTGTTTCTCAAGTCCTTCGGCTACATCATCTTTTGCCCAGCGATACAGTTTGGCGAGAACACCATGCAGATAGACATTAGGGAAATTCGTGAGAAGCCAGTTCGTCGGATTGGTTTCTGTGAGCGCAGGAACCTTTGCCGTGTAGACGATCTGCGCTTTTTTGATATCAGCGCGACCAACGAACACATACTGCTTACCGACTTGTCGATATCCGACCTCATCAGCGTAAACGAGCGTATCACGAATACCGAGTTGTCGGGTCGCGCAGCCATCAACCTTGACATCGCGGGCTTTAAGAAAGTCTGCGGGTAGAGTGACCTTGCCGCTCGAAATGGTTAGATCAACGACAGTCTCAGAAAGGTAATGAGTGACGAGGGTTTTGAGGTCTGTTTCAAAAAGTTTGATGAAAAGGTCAACCGGCGCATCGCTACGGAGCGAGTAATCTTTGACCGCCGAGATCAGTTCATCTCGTGTTTCGATATCCATGTTTACGCCTTCCAGTCATTGACCTTGATTCCGGCGTAGGTTGGATCGTTGAGGACTTTTCGAATGTCTTCGTCGTAGTCCATTCGGCCCTGCTTTTGCAGCGCGAAGAACATGCCTTCGGACATTGTTGCCATGTGCACGAAGTCACCGTGGCTACCAGTTTTGTTGAAGTCGTTCTTTAGTTTCTGGTTTTCTTCGAAAAGTGGTTCATCGAAAAATTCATGGTGGATTTGGACGCTTTCGCCGTCCCGCTCCATTACGACCTTGTGATATGGGGAAGGCCAATATTCGACTTTTCCGCGTTCGACCAATTCACCCAAATGCATCATTACGATGTCGTTATCTTCCATGCTTCACGCCTGATTTTCTTATTATTTTTTATGGCTTTGATTGATGGGGCTTTGCGCCCCATCAACATATTTACAGCACTGGATTAAGCAGCGAGGCGATCAGCCAACTTGCCATTACCGGCTTCGTTCTTGCACTCCAGAGTTACTTCTGTAAGCAACTGATAGCGTGTCGCGTCGCCTGTACGAGCAAGTTCCTTCTTCTCGTACTTGCGCAGACTAGCCACTGCCCAAAGTGTCGGATCGATGAGAAGAACAGTCGTTGGAGACACGTAACGCGAAGTGAGAACCTTCACGATACCGAAGTCGGATTCGTAGAGTTTGACGTTCGAAACGACTGTGTTCTTGGAAGCATCCTGCATCATCTGCGCGTTGCCAGAGAATGTCGAAATCTTCTGCTTGAGCGAGCCGTTTGCGAACGCTGTAAGAGCGCCGTCGCTGTGCTGCCAAACTTTTGAGATTGCTTCCTTGAAGTCTGCTTCGGTCAGCACTTCCTGAGTACCAGCAACGACAGCGCCGGTTACGGAAGATGCTGGATTGAAGCCCGGAGTAGAACCACCCGCACCGTGCATTGCGTTTGTGGAGATCAGGTTAGAGGCACCGGCAAGTTTACGAATTCCTGTAGCAACTGAAGCGTTCTCGGAAACGAAAGCAGCCTCTTGGTCGCGCTTGATTTCTTTTGTCTTCTTAGTTGCCTGACGGCCTAGTTCCGACTTTGTACCGGCTGTGTTCGACGCATCAAGCGTTCCGGCAACGTCGATTGTTTTCGTGAAAATCTGGCAGTAGTTACCGAAACGCTCTGGGCCTTTCTGTACGGCTGCGGCTGCGTCGGCACCTTCTGCTGCTGCATTGTCTGCATTCGGTGCTTCGAGCGTGTCCGACAAACCTTCGTGGTAACGACCAGTTGCCGTTGTCTTGCCGATCATAGACAGGAATGGGGTATCTTCTGGCGAGATATCGCTGATTACGTCAGAGAGGTCTTCGCGAACGTGCTTTACGTCTGTAGTCTTTAGTGTGGCCATTTTTGGCTTCTCCTTATTGTTTTAGGCTTCACTTTGAGTGAAGTGAGTAGTTAGAAATAACTTTCGAAAAATTTGCTTGCCGCTTCCGCCGATCCAGTACGACGCAGTTCTTCACGCGCCTGCTGAGCCTTTGATTTGCGGACAGTTGAATTCGTCGCTTTTGGACTGGTTACTTTAGGGGTTTCAGCAAGTACCTTCTTGGCTTCCGTGGTGGCCGCCTGAACCTGCTTTGCCTTGAAGACATCGTAGATCAATCGCAACACATTGGATTGCGCTACCTCTTCAAGTTCCTTGAGTGAAAAACCGTAGTCGTTGACCATCATATTGGTCATGCCTTGGAGCAACGGCTTTGCAGTCTCCTGCTTGCCGAACTCAGGATAGATTGCGATCAACTCATCACGCGCTTTGAGTTGGTTCTGCTTGAACACTTCCTGTTCGCGGGCAATCATTTCCTCAGCATTTTTGCTTTCCCACGCATGAAACTGACGTAGGAACTCTTCACGCTTCTGGTGTTTGTCCATCTGCTCGGCATACTCGTAAGGGTCACTCTGACGGAGTTCTTCGAGTTTTGCCGGGTTCATCAACTGAAACTCATACGCTGCAACTTCCTTGAGTTCGCGAACAAGTTTTTGATTACTCTGGCCTAGTTCGTATCGGGAAACCTTCGTTTCCTCGATCTCACGAGCCAACTGCTGTTTTCCAACAGTGTAATCCTGCATTCGGAGATAGCCGTCTTTAAGTTCCTTAAAGTTGACCGTTTCGCCGTTCGCGAGAGTGACATTTACATCATCTGCAATCGCCGGAACGTCGGCTGTTTCATCTTCGGATGGTTCGACACTTTCAGAGCCATCGCCATCGGTTTCGTCGTCCGCTTCCGAGTTCCATTCGGATTGTTCATCGTCGGATTCATCAACCTGTTCGGTTTCCTGAACGTCATTTTCGACAGTTTCCACTACGTCTTCGGTGATCGCATCATCAGATGCGTCATCGATAAAAATAGAAGAAAGCGCAGTCATTGCCTCTTCGGCTGTATAACCAGTTCCAGCATTACCCGGATTGTTGGTTTCGGATTCCATGTAATTCCCCTTATGACTTTTGTTTTTATTTATTTGAATATTGCGAAATGAACGCGGATATGCGCTCAGTCCTCGTCATCAACGGCTGTCTTGGTCTTGATTTCGATCTCACCGGCTTCGATGTACTTGCCGATTTTGTGCTCTAGGAACTCGACGGCGTAAGACAGTCCGTGAATGTCTTCGCGATCCTCAACGCTCTTGAGATTGGTCTTGCGAAACTGCTTGAACAGGTCCGCATACATGTGATCTAGCACGTCTCTGAAATCCTGATTTTCTTTGAGACGCTTTGCCTTTAGGCCGAGATCGACAACGGCCTGATTGATTTCATTTTCCATTATTCCCTCTGATTAAATCTGCGGTGGCACTGGCGGCTGCTGTTGAGCGGCCATCTGCTGCATTGCCTGCTGTGCGAGTTGCTGTTGCTGCACTTCCTGCTGCTTGCGCTGCGCATCGGCCTCCTGCTGTGCGATGGCCCAATCAACGTCTGTGCGCTGCTTGTTCTGTTCGGCCTCAAGAGCCGCAACGTCGATTTCCGACTTATATTTGCCGAACAGTTCGGCCATCTTGATTTGCAGGTCTTGGATCATGCGATCACGCTCAAGGTCGTTTTCAACGCGCAGTCTGTATGCCTCGAACTCACGCTTCTGCGCTTCCTGCTGGTTCTTGAGTTCGGCTTTGACCTTCTCGATTTCGACGAGGCCCGCATTCGGATCAGCCGGTGGAGGTGGAGGCGGCAACGTCGATGGGTCAGTGACTTTCGCGGTCACGTCCATGATGCCGAAGTTTTCGGCGATATCGACAATCGTGCTGTAGATGTTCTGCGGGCTAACAGCGCCGGTCTCCATTGCCCCCTGCTGGATTTGCAGGAACTGCATGAGGACTTGGTTCTTGTAGGTTCGATCCATCATGCCAAACGTGATGTTCGTGGACACGTCCATATCAGCGTCCCACTTATCGATCGTCAGCGGCGTGTTGGGGTCTTGGAGGTGAGAAAGGTACTCTGCCGCCATTTCCGGGTTCTGCACGCACAGATCGATGATGGCCTTGGCAGCGAAGCGATAGCCGGTATCAGCGAACGAACGGCAGACTTGCTCGATGAGCAATTCCTGCGCTTGCTTCTGCTCCAACACGGCGGTCGCGGTCACGTCTTGCTTGTCTGCGATGTCGGTTGAGATCATGTCAGCGCCGACGCCCGAAACAGCGTTCATGCGCTTATTGTTCATGTCCAAGAACGGGAGAATGACAGCGCCGTTCGACGGTGGCGTGATGAACGAAATGCCGCCTGTCGGATCGGACGTGCGAATGTTCTTGCCCGGAAAGATATTGAGCGCGTCATCGAGCGTCGTAACATCGGGATTGACCGCTTTGATCGGGTCGCTCTGGAAATGCAGATTGTCGATGTAGGCGCGTGTAACCTTCGTGCTTAGAACCTGTTCCGGTGCAACGCGATCTGCGAAGCCCTGACCAAAAATCGTGCCATCGGTCTGGAACGGGACGAAGACCGCGTAAGGGTAAAATTTACTGACTTCCTCATAGGCCAGGACGACTGGCGCGCTGGCAATATTGCCGGCTAGCGTAATGCGGTAGTGACGGCGCTTTTTGTCCTCGATGGCGATCTTCGTGTAGATCTCGAAAACCTCGATCTCATCGCCAAAATCGGAGAGCGCAGTTGTGTCGTTGATCTTGAGGCCGCGCACTGTTGCAACGCCATCGCCTCGATCCGATGCAATCTCGATCTCATCCAAAATATCCGCGTCATAACCCTGCTCGATCAACTCGGCTTTGGAGACGTAGGAGCGATGACCCTGCAAACGAGCATCGACACCGCCGGTATGCGGATTGAAGGTCGCTTCCTTCGAGACAACGAAATCCTCAACTGCAACTGACTTGAAGCAGAATGTCGGACGACGCTTGATTTCACGGTAGGAGATATCGCGAACGTCGGGCAACATGAGCGCCATCTGCTCTTCGATCTGCTCCGGGGCGAAACCCTGCTGCTCCGCAACGGCTAGCAATTGGTCGCGCATTTCATCTGGTATACTGGCTTTGTATTCGTCGGAATGGGCTTCGATGATGATTTCGCAGTTCTTCTTTCGAGTTGTCAGTTCGACAAGTTTCTCGTCGTTGACGCCCTTGAGAACCTGCAACTTTCCTTCTTCGGGAATGCTATCGAAGGAAACATGCAGCACGCCTAGACCGAACAGACAGCCGCTCATCACCCATGGCGACAAGATGGCAACGTGACTGTTCTTCTCGCGCAGCACATGCTTGATGACGCTGTTCTGCTGCTTGGCGATTACCTTCTTGATGGGGTCCGCAGTCAGCGGAGCGAAGGACACAACTTCCTTCTGGCTATCGAACGTGCGGACAATCTTACCCCGCGCAATGTCTACGCGTTCCTGAATATCGCTGGTGACGTGCTTGGACTTGAACCGGAGTTTGTCATCGTTTGGTAGAGGCTGACGATAATAGCCTTTGAGGTTCTTCTCGTACTGGTTCAGCAGCGTGGACGTTTGAAAACTGATGCTGTTGTTGACCAAGCCGGAAACTTTGTGGGCTAGGTCTTTTGCGTCTTCCAGTTCGTTCGCTGTGAAAATCTTTGCGCCCATTTTATCGAAGGCGTTCTTATTATTCTTCTTGTCCATTGATTTCCTTCAATAAGGCATTCGATAAACCCGCTGTTGTGACTATTTATTTGGCAATGCGTTTTTGGAGGCTCATTCGTAATGGCCGTAGAAACCCGCGTCGTATTCGATCTTGCCGCCGTTGCTGGAAGCCTGCATGAGCGCCATTTTTGACGGTGCGAATGTCAGGGCAAGCGCGTCTGCGAAGTCCGTTGAACGGCCTGTGCGCTTCTTGATCTCCGCTTTCCCCTCGATCTTGTATTTGGGAACTTCCCAATAGTTGGGAGCCGTCAAATCCTCGATAAGTTCGTTGATATTCGGAATGCTGACCTGAAACTCATCGCTGCAAATCCAGTCTCGGAGTTCGACCCACATCATCGCACGCATGTTCAGATACAGGTCCGGTTTGCGCGAGGGTCGAGCCTGCGGCATGACCGCTAGAACTGGCAGACCCGCTGCACGTAGCATTGATGCAACGCCGTGACCGATGCCGTTCGCGTCAACGCAAATCTTCGCTGGACGAAGTGCTTTTGGCGTCTTGTTCCATTCGTCCATAATGAGATTGAACAACTGCACAGTGTCGGTTTTGTCCCACCATCGGAAACGGCTGGTGGTATCGTGGCGAATACAGAGCACGGATTTATCTCGGCCTTGCCCCGATGGATCAAGCCCCCAGATGCGCGGCATATCTTCGGACGGCGGAACATCCGCGTTTTCGATAGCAACGTCGATGAACTCGCGAGGGATGAGCGTATCGGCATCCGATAGCGGAAACTCCCCAAGCACCATCGCTCGATAGTTCGCAGAGGTCACAGCACCGTATGAGATTGCCTGCTCGTCGTGCTTTGCAGGATCATCAATGAAGTCCCTGCCATCACGCATTGTTCCGTGAACTTTGGTCCACTGGTTCATCGTGTTGTTGTAGAACGTGTCGTAGAAGAACGAGTTGATGCGGTTCGGGTTGGATACCAGACACAGTTTCGAGTTGCGATCCACGAGGATGTTCAACAGCGCGCCTGTGAAAATCTCACGGTCTACACCCGTGGCTTCGTCCACGAAAACGAAGTTGTTGGTCTTGTGAATACCGCGTGCGCCTTCGACGTTTTCTTTCGAAACCAGTTTGTATTCGGCAAAGCAGTCTTTGGGTGCATCCTTGCGGAAGGAGCCGGACGCGGTGACATCGTACGCGCTCTGAATCCACTCGGGCATGCGCCCGTACATGGACTGCACTTCCTTCCAGAACACCGATTTCAGGTTGCCCTCATTTGGGCCGAAAATCGTAACTTGGACCTGATTGTGCGTGACGAGCGACCACCACGTAAGGATGGACATTGAGAAGGTTTTGCCGAGGCCGGTTCCGCCACGGAACGTAATGCGTTTGTTGTTTTGAAACGCCCGGATAAACTCAATCTGCTTCGGGGTGAGTTCCGCTTTGAAGACCTGTTTCGCAAACAGAACAGGGTCTTTACGCCATGCTACGATTAGTTTTTTGAGGGCTTCCTCATCCTCTAGTGCGACTTCCATTCAATACCTTTTTATTGGGATCGAATATTTATTTGGATCGCACCAAACCGACTGGATATGAGGTCCAAGACCTCCAAATGTCGCTGAAAATCAGGGGTTTCCCGTAAATAGGAGAAGAACCAACTCTACTATGGAGGACTACGTATGAAACTACGTGTCTACATTGCGGGCCGATACCGCAAATACGAGATCCCGGCGATCCGTGCAGCAAACCCCTCATACAACGAACTCGATGCAACCAAGCACTTCGTTGAAGAGAAATACGGAGCGTGGATTAGCGAGAACATGGACAATGCAACGCATGAATATCTGATCGAGAATGTCTGCGTGGACTATTTCGATATCGATTTCACCTACAAAGACGACGCAGAGGAATTCCGAAAACTCCTTGGCGGGAACTATCTGTGAGGACGATATGGCGAAGAAGAAAAACGAAAACAGCCTGACTTTCACAGACGAAGAAAACCGTCCGACCTACAAATTGAAGAACGGCGAAGTCGTCCCAATGAGCGATGCTCGGATTGCAGCGATGCAGAAGAATGCATGGAAAGAAGGCGAAAGCGGCAACGCTGCTGGCCGTCCGCCTGATCCCGTTGAGACGAAGATGAAAATGTACCAGTACAACGACGAGGCGATTGAAACCCTGCGCGACATCTATCTGAACGGTCAAAATGAAGGTGCACGAGTTAAAGCGGCCATGGCATTCATCACGCCGTTTGTTGCACCCGCAGCGAGTAAGAAAGAGATCGATATTGACGTGAACGTAACAACGCGCAGCGTCAGCAAGTTCTTGATGTCCATCACGGAGGATTTCGAAACTGACCCCTCGCTTATCGACGTGACGCCGAAAAAGCCGGAAGACAAAGCGTTTGAATGACGTTCATACAGCGAGGTATGACCTTCCGCAGCGGCACAATGCGTTTTAGCGCGTGGCCGCGCTGTGTGAGCCTCTGTGCTTCTTTCACATAGCGACCGGCGCTGTTCGAACTTGCTTGATTAACGCCTTTATATCGTCTTCGGTGCTGACCGCCGAACTCCAGTTCTCACTGTGTAGACTGTGGAGGTTTTCAGCCTTCTTGTGGCTTCGTCCACTGAATGCGGTGGTGCGGGCGTGCAAATGATCAACGCTCGGGTGAGAACCGCCACGGAACATTGCATTGTCGAACTCATCCTGAGTGGCTGCTGGTGGTTCGCTTAGAGGCTCGATTCGATAATTCGGAGAATGCCCGGTACCTGACAGGCCAATACGCAGAGAACACGGACCAATCAGTTTTTGTGATTTTAAGAGGTTGCCATACATGGAGGGCAACCAGTCTGATGGCTTGTAAAGCAAACCATTGTTGACCAGAAACTTTATGTCAGCATTGCTCGGTAGTTTCGCCATCAATAAGGCTCCAGATTCGGCACTGCGATTTTGGTGCTGTAAACCTGCCAGGTCAAACCTTTTAAGTACAGAAAAGCCCGCCGTTCCCAGCGGGCGAAGTCCGATTGCGCAAGCGGAATATTGATTATTTCTTCTTCGCACGACCCTTCTTGAGCCGTTCGCTGCGTTCCAGCGAATGCAATGCGATGGTGTCTTGCAGTTTTTTGTCCTGCTCGATTGCCATCTTTGCAGCGTTGAGGATTTCAACGACCTTATCGAGATCAGCAGCACGGAACAGTTTGCTGCCAGCGATTTCGAAAGCGTTGCGACCGATACGCACGATGTAACCGGCTCCGTCTTTTCTGAACCACAGACTGCGCGTGCTAATGTCTTTGCCTGCCTTCACCTGACCAGCGTATTCGATCTGCGTTTTGATCTTATCGTAGATGATATCCAGCGGGTTACGTCCACCAACGTTTCCGGTCGTTGCGCTTGCCTTGAGAAGTTCCAGTGCGTTCGTCATCTTCGATCTACCTTTGCACCAGCAGCACAATTGCTGCTGTGCTTTCTTCCTGTTTCCAGTAGATTCAAAGGGCGAGCGAAGATTGCTCAGTGCGAGCAATATTATGGGTTCGCAATGTATGCTTAGATTGCAACCTGTAGAATTCTAAGACTTTACTACCCGGGCTTTCCCGATTCCCTCGATTTGTTTTTGGACCTGCTGAATCTTATTATCTGACTCTATTATTTCCCGAGGTATAGCGAGTTCGCCAACTATTGTTCGCTGCTTCAGCCTGATCATTCGCTTCACAAAAGCCGTGTAGGTTTCACCTTCTTCATCGTCTTCCAAGCCCAAAATCTTTGAAAAATCTAAGGCTCGAAGCAAAGCCGAGCGCCTAGGCTGTTCACCGTAGAGGACTTTAAGTTGCTCAAGATGATTTTTGAGATCGAGTTCTTTGCTGGATGAACTCTTCGTTTCGATGCGGCGATTGATAACAGACTCTAACTCGTCGTGATTCGCTTCAACAGTCTCTCCGTCTCGACGTATGTATATCGCGGTCGGCTTAAGATCAGTGGTCCCTTTTTTGGGTAGAAATGGAATACGCTCTGGATTGTACTCTATTCTAACGACCTGAAAAAGTTTCCCTTCGAGTTTTTCAAAACCCGAATTCTTGTAAGAAAGGTCCCATAATTCTACCTTCTCCAGAAGCGTAGTAGGCAGAAGATCTTTCAGTTCTTTTGAGAAGTCTGCTTTGTCTTTTAGGCTTTCTAAGCCGATCGCCTCGAACGATCCGTCGTCATTTTCTGACACTCCGAAAATCAGTGTTGCATCGCATGTGTTCGCAAATCCGAGTATCATGCGAGCGACCTCATGCTTCGGTAGCCACTCTCTCTTAAAGTCGACGTCCCGGCCTTCACCAACATGGCTTTGCAGATAGCGATTGAGGCTTTCACGACTTGGTTCTTGGAAGAACTCTCCAAAACTATCTTTCATTCCCTTTGGTGGAGAGGGTTTTCTAGTGTTCATGTCGTGGGTGTCCCTTCCGCTGCTGAGACCTACTCAGTCAATCTTTATATGCTTGTTCACCAATATCAGCGTCCAAGGGAACGCAACATGTTATGCAGGGCATCGACCAGTGGTTCATGGTGATCTTCTCCCGCCTCGAACTTCTCGATGATGGTTATCAGGTCGGCCTGCGTCAGCATGAGTATCAATTTGCCAGACTCACGTAACGCTCCATTTCTCGCGCGAGAAGCGCCTGCGTCTTCACCGTTACGGGCAACAACTATTGCAACGGTTCGTAGCGCCCCCGGAAAAAGATACTTTTCCGTGGTGTAGATTTCGTTCTGAGAAATTGCCTCTTTGTAATTTTTAAATTCAAAAACAATGTATCGTGTTCGAAAGTCGCTCCTTAGCCCAAGCCAAAAGTCGTTTTTGGGATGTAGGTGACCAAGAAGATCGAGTTTATGAAATCCTCCCTCTACATAATTTTGTCTAACCCATCGATTGAACTCGTTTGCGAAAACGGCCTCTATTGCTTTGGAACATACTGTTTCAAACGCGTGCCCATCTCCTTCAGGGCAGTTCCTAATATCCTCCACAAGCGGGGAAAACGCTTTCTGATTGCGCTGGGCGGCTCGTATCAGCCTATCGAATATTTGCGGAGTTAGTGCAGGCCCTAAAGTATCTGGGTGATCGTCGCGAAGAAAATCCAGTAATTCGTAGAGTCTGTCCATTTCGTCTTCATTTTCACCAATGAACCCTCTTATTTTCCGCAAATCTATAACCTGATAGTCTACTCCGTCTAATCTGCCTTCCAACATGGAACTCTGGCGCGGCAATTCCACATTAACGACCAAAATCGTGCGTACCGTCTCCGGAAATTTCTTTGCTTCAGCAGAGAGTTTCAATAATGCGTTAGCAATCAGTGCGGGGTCAATTTGGCTTGAACCATATACGTTGACGTCCACAAGCGATAATACTCCGTCTGGACCGCGAACACCGAAATCGTACGGATAGGGATCGTCAGGGTAAGACTCCCACGGATCATTCCCATGTCTGAACTCGTATCGTTGTTTGCTTAGGATTTTTTGGACGAACTCAACGAATTCTGCTTGCGCTTCCATCCGTTCCATCATCCACTCTTTCATACGGCCCACTGAACAACTCCCGTCGTTATCAAGTTCAAGTCATGCATGAGTAAACCTTAAAGTTGCATTGCCTGAAGGAACTTTTTGCAGAATTTACTCAGACGGTTGGAACGCAGATATAGAGATTATTTTGCTCAAAGGGGGGGATGCGCTTCATTCTTGCCCTACCCTTCGAAGCAGACGAATTACCTGTCCAGCACCCCATAGTGATCCTCTAGATGTCCGTATAGCGCGTTCGTTAAGGGCTTTAGCAATTGCTGCTGGCGTTGTGATGCCGCTGTCCAAGAGCATCTGTACGTCTTTGTGAATGCTTTGTGCGAAGGTGTCCGCACGCTCTTGTTTCGAACTGTGTGAGCCACCCAACAACACGCCACGCTCTTTAGCCTTGGCCAGCGCAGCCTTTGTTCGCTCGGAGATCATCGTGCGTTCCTTCTGTGCGAGGATCGCATACAAGTGCAGTTGAAACTCGTCGGCGTTCTCCATGTCCGCACAACGGAACCGAAAGCCATCATCCATCAGGTTCAAGATGAACGAGGCCTTACGTGAGAGCCGGTCTAACTTGGCAACGATCAGCATTGCCTTGTTGGCCTTTGCGAACTCCATTGCCTCACGCAGTTGCTGGCGGTCGTTGTCCTTACCGGACTCGACTTCTATGTACTCGGCAAGCGGATTGAAACGCTTGCAAGCCTCGCGTTGAGCCTCCAAGCCCAAACCACTCGCACCCTGCTTCTGCGTGGAAACTCGGTAATAAGCAACGTACTGCATGACAACCTCTGACATTCGATGTGCGTCGTATGTCTGTTGCCAAAAAGAATTGAATGCGAGCGCAAAGATAGGTTGCCCTTTGATGCAAAAGGCTAAGAATTCGCCGGTTTGAAAAGTTTTTGGCAGTTTTGCAGCAGGTTATGGCGGATCGTGTGTTGAATTACATAGGTCTGCAAAGCGATTACATAGGTCCGCACAGTTCCAATTACTGCTGTTTTGTCGCTGTTCACGTACCTCTCGCATCAGTCGCAGCGTCAACCGTTACTGTGTCTGGTAGTTTCAGATATGGCTTGAAGCGGTCGTAAAGCGGAGTTTCGCGGAGGTTGTCGTGCAAAACCCGTTTGTATTCAGATTCCTTATCGTAGGCTTCATCTAAAGCGTCCTGGTCCTGTGTCGACCACGACTGTCTGTTTTTCTTCGGGTCATTTTCAGCAATAAACCCTGTCTGCATCCGAAGACGAAATGACGTTTCAAGCATTGACAAAATCCACTGGTGAACTTCGTCAGGATATACAAATTGGGCGTCGTAAAGGGCCAACTTTAGGTTTGCTAGCATGTCGTCCGTGACCGAGGTCATATATCCCTCACTAGCCGCGACTAGTCTGTCAAAAACAAACTTGCGCTTATCATAGAGCGCCATTTTGTGGTTTGCCTGTATACTCGCATAATTCAGAGCCGCCTCTTTCAGTCTGGCCTTTTGGTTCCTCCTACTGTCTTCGATTGCTAATCGAAGTTGTTCGCGCTGGAGAAAGTAAGTTGCCGCCAAGCCAATAAATGCAAGTGGGGCGAAAACCCCTGCTAGGAAGTCACCGAATGTGCTCAGACCTGCGCAGTCGGTGAGCCGCTTCAACAAGATTTCTGAACTATCTTCGCCGCAGATTTCCTGCACGGCGTCTAACTGGACAACCTTAAGCACGATCAGAACCAGTGCAACTAGTATAACTATTCCGATTATCGTGGCTTTTCGACCAACGCTCGGCCCAAATGAATTGGCGTTATCGCTCAAACCCTGCCCCGTAAAATTGGTGTGGAATTAACTACTTGTTATACGGGGAGTAACGCTCGACCTTCGACACCATTCCGCGCATTTCCTGTTCCAAACGGATATACCGTTGAATGAAAGAACTAAAATTCATGTCGTGTATTCGTAACAACTCTGCACAGCCCACGTCAAATTCCAAATTGACCCGGCTAAGCCAGTCACCGTGTTGCGGCTCATCCAAAAAAAGGTCGAGGATACGGCGCGTGAGTGTCTCTTTGATCTGCGGGTAAAGACCAAAACAGGTCGCGTAGACGTTTTTAGGTTTAGCGTTACGGTTAAAATTGGTCTTCACCCTCAGCAAATCGAGGTTCTGGTTATTGAAACCGAATCCAAGAAATATCAGATTTTTACATTCGCTGATTGCCTCATGTATACTCCAAACCTTACCCGCGTCGTGTGCCTGCTCAGTGTAGGTCTGAATATTTTGGGCTACTCCCTTTACCGTCTCTAGATCGTCCACGATGTAGCCGTAGGAAAGTCTGTCTTTCCCACTACCACCGGGAACGACAGTCATCGGACCTAGATATCCGTAGGGGTGAATAATTCTGAAATTCGACTCGACAAATCGCAGCGCCGTCTCCACCGGAATACGATAAGCGTCAGCGATCGTTTCAGTGAGGTACACCTCAATGCACCGATCATAGTTGAAGCAGATTATCGTTATGTCTTTGCCGAGGTCTTGGTAGTTCTGCACACCATCTGACAGGATGCGGAAGAAGTGACCGATCCATGTGTAATCCGGGTTTTTTAGTTTCCTGTCATCTGGAAACAAAACGACATTAGGATCAGCGGCGAAGTTGTTCCAATGATCCGACGACAGCGAAGATTTACGTTCCGCGTTCAAAATCTCCAGAGCAATTAATATCTTGCCCCAGTAGGCGATATCTTCGTCCTCGCGGTGGCGATGGATGAAGGCATCGATGCTTACTGCCGTGTGAATACCCTCGTGAATGTCGTGGAGTGCTTTTACTTCGCGAGAGCGAGCCGCCGCCGTAGGCGTTTCCTCCAACAGTCTGCGAATTATCCGCTGAGTTGGATTCTCAGGATCATATCTGTCCAACAGGGCGGCTTTCTTAATCTCCGCTGCGAGACCGGACCCTACAGGCAATCCAAACTCGGCACTCGCCCCCGCACCTATTACGAAGGTCGTTTTTTCTCTGAAAGCCATTGCGACACACCCCGGACCAATTGAACGCATAGTTGCGAGGAACGATACCAACTGCAACCAACTACTTGATAACTCCACAACCTAGTTTTGACGTTAGGGCGAACGAACATTCCAATATGCTTCACTCAAAGTGAAGCAATTTAGATCAAATTTTAGAAATTAAATTAACAAATACTCCGTATATTCAGCATCTTCACTAGCAAGTGAAGTGCTTATTAACGCTACACTCCATCTATTCTATGGTTAATTCATTTTTATACTTGCAATCGAAATGAACCATGATAGAACGCCCCTGTCCTGTTGATTGCTCAACCGGACTGTTCTTTGAAATTGTCATTTGCGTGCGGATAGCCAGTCTTTTCGGAAGAAGCCATTAAAGGGATTCTCTTTGTGGTGGCCTTCGCAAGCCTTTCTTTTAGTCACCAAGCACAGCCCGTCGAAAGGGCGCGTTTTTCCGGCGTTGTTGGTGATCTGGCACACTGAGCAGTCAGTGGGGTCCAACGTTGCGGTCTAACCCGTGGTCAAGACTATTGACCCGATCACGGGAAAATCAGCGTAACTGAAAGGAAGCACGCTATGACTATCAACGTAAATGAAACCTCTATCAATTCCGCAGTTGAAGGTGTCGACGCTGGTGGCATTACTCACCTATTCGAAGCAAAGAAAATTGTCTCGAAAGTGAAGGATGCCGTAGCAAACCTGCAAGGAGCAGAGGCTCGTGGACGCAAAGCAATGGCCAAAATGGTCGCTGCTCTTGTCGAAATGGGGGCTGCTTATATTGGTGATGCCAAAACAACTGCTGCGCTCGATATCATGTGCAAGCGACATGGACTTGAGCCAGTAAAACTCACCGGTGAGGAAGATGCCAACAAACCGGCACCAAACATCTTCCTTCCGCTGGTTCGGATGATCGACGGCCATTGGGAACTTGTTCTAAAAAATGGAAAGCCTGTCGTCCTAGATGACGGTGAAAACAAGAGGAAGTGGTATCCCAACCGCTCGTATGAAAAGTACGCGAGTGTGATCCGCTTTTTCCTTCACAACGGGTACAGCCATGAACATGTGGCAGACCTGTTGCTAGGTGAGGCTGAACTTGTTCTTCTTGATGGAAAAACCATCAAGCCAACGGTCTCCGAAATCGTGAAGGCTGACACTGCGCAGCAAAACCCTCACGGTCGCGAACGCACTGTTTGGACCACTGAGGCGAAAACTAAAGCGGCGGCTCTCAAGCCTATCGTCACTATCCCCTATACGGAAGCGATGAAAGCCGCCTTCACTTTGAGTGAAGACAACTACGGATCAGGTATCTTTCGCTTAGGTCCCAACGGTTTGGAAATTCTCGGTGACACCGGGTTGGCCCACAATGAACTTTTGGGTCTCGTGAAGCGTCGGACCATCGAAATGTCCACTGCCTACAACAAGGCAATGGCCGCATCGAAGGTCAGCACCGATGTTTGATATCGATAGAGGAGAAAACAAAAGGGGCGGTCATTCCGCCCCTTTTTCGTCTGGAGGGCTGCATGAGCGCGTTTAATGATCGAGTGCGTGATCAACTGCGTAAGCAGCGGCTCACTGGACTTCGCGACCGGCTTATGCGGGGTGGTCCTGATCTAATCTATCCAGAGGACTTCAAATCGGTATTCACTGATTTTGATTTCATCATGATCGAAAGGATGTGGGACGACTTCAAGTACAAGTCGCAGTCTCTGCGCAAAGCACATGAACTGGCCGATCCTCAACTGCAAGCCTTTGTGTCAGCCTCACAGAGGACGGCAAGCGAACTGAACGAAGTCCATGGGAAATGGCGTGCAATTAAGTCCAACCTCCGAATGGACGACAGCGAAAAGCGCCTGCGCTATTCTCAATTATCAGAAAAGCACAGCGAACTTCTAATTGAGGCGACCAATCTGGAACATGATGTTTCAGCCCTCACCAAACGCGACCACTGCTTTATCCGTCGCCCTATCGAACTACCACCGGATCAGCGCGGCGCGTATACTGGTTTATTCACCAAGTACGAACTAAGCCGCCGGTATCCTTGGTACTACATATGGCGCGACAAATTCGAAGTGAATGGTTTGCCGAATGAGAGGATGGCACTCAAGTATCTGTTTCTTTGGCAGGTTGAGTCCCATCTAGGCTTGCCCGATAGGACAGGCCAGGACGACATGGGATGGTACCCCGTTTGCTCATTTGGTCCTTAGTACAGAAAAGCCCCGGTTCGCCGGGGCTTTTTTGTATCTTCACTTTGAGTGAAGTCTTGTCGGCGTTCCCGCTTCGTTCTACTCTCAGGTAATGCCTAACCGCACTCTTGGATACGCTAGTGAACGTCGAATGCTGATCGTGGCCCGCTGTAAACAATGCGGGCGCGAGGCCAAGGCTTATGCTTGGGATTTGGCCTCACAATACGGAAAGCACCGCGACTATCGGACCATCCGCTTCCGCGGCAAACAATGCGACCCCGGCACCTGTGACATTACCTCTGAACCCGTTGATTTCGAGCGAGTGGCCGAACGCATCGTGTGGAAGCCCGTAAGGGTCAAGGGGTCTTAGTCGTTCCAGAGTCCTCAAGGGCAATATCTTCTGGCAACCTGAGGGAACTTGCGAACTTCTCTTCAAGGATCTGGAAGGTCATATTTTCGAGGAACCACCTTTCGATGTCCGTCATGTCATCAATGAGTTTATCGACCTCCTTCTTCTGCGCTTCTGTTATCGTCGCGTTCCTCTGCTTAGTACCTAAAAATTTCAGTTTGAAATCGGCCCGATAGAACTCGTTGCTTTTGTCCCGTAGGCCAGCAACATACTTCGTCACATCATCACCAAAGACGAAAGTTGCGCCCTCTAATGCCTCATAGATTAGAGTATGTGTTGGCTCCTCAATCGTACCCGAACTGAGCATCTTGTTGGCGCATTCCTTGAGTTTCAGATAGACAGAGAGCCGCTTGTCGTGGATCGCCAACTTGTAGTTCGCCTGTGCTGCTCTGTGTGAAAACTTGTTTTGCGTCTTAATCAGCGCCAGTTGGGCGTCAATCACATCTTGGCTTTGATCGAATTGATCACGTGTTTCGCTAAGTTCCTGTCGCTGTGTGAGCACTGCTGTAGCGAGCAGCACGAAGGCTGGAAACGCGAACACTCCAGCGAGAAAATCACCAATGTTGTTGAGTTCGGATGTCTTGCTGCGGAAGAAGTTCGCAATGTCGTTTGGCCCAACCACCAATAGGAATGCCACTACGTAAATCACAACTAACGTGATGCCCCAAGCAATCCAGTTCGTCTTATTCTTTTTGGTTTTCTTATCTGCCATGCTTGCCCCTCACTGACACTTTTGTCAGTTGCCCGATTTGTAGAATTCACCAGATTGCGATCTCTATCCGCACAACTATACGTAGGGCGGTGATTCACAAAAGAGGCTGCACATGGAAATCACAGTTTGGGCTTACCAGATCACGCCGGGATCGGATGAAACTCTGTTCTTTGCTGTCTCGGAGGATGCGTGTCGGGCTGCGGCACTGGAGCAACGTGAGGAGTTAAAGCGGCTTGATCCCGACTACTCGGATTTGGCTGCAATGGCGCTTTATGAGTACCGCTTGCGTCCGATGACGGCAGAGGAACTGGTTGCGGTTCTAAACAAACCCGAAACGCTCATTGATACCTGCGCTGTATCTCGTCGGCTTGTCGGGCTGGTTGTCGATTAGCCAATCTTGTCGCATTTTCCGACAGCGATGTAGGGGGTGTCCGTGTTTTGCTTGTCTGGATCCATGTAGCCGCCTTCAAACATCACTTGGAAGAGGTTCGTTTTAAAGTCGAGGCTGTAGACAGTACCGAAGAAATAACACTCAGTAGCGCCGTAATCGGAAATCGCGATTTTCTCGCGGTCGTTCGGATCGACCTGCACGCGCCCTGCGCATCCTAATTTATTGGGCGCAGCGCCAAACTCGTTTATTTTGATTTTGTATACGCGCCAATTCCCATAATGTTGCGTCTGGTGCGTTTCATTGATGTCCGTCACGACCACTTTGTAGGCTTCATCTTGGACGTTAAATCTCGTCCCCTCCCAGGTTTTTGTGCTTGGGTTCTGCTTCAATCCCGCCGCCGCAGAAATCTTGCAATAGTAGGTTCCTGCGAAATTTGTAGCCGGTTCTTGAGCGATTGCGGCACCCGCGCAGAGGAATACAATTGACGTGAAGACCAGCCTCATTTCCTACTTCCCGTTAGTCGGTCATTCCGTAATATTTCAAGAGAGCGGTAGAAAGCAAAGCACCTCCAGCATTAACACTTACGTCCCACGCGCCAGATGCCGCCTTTCCCACCATGCTGCCAATCCAAGCCGCTACTTTTGGGCCAAAACGCTTGTCAGATCCAATTTTTGGCTCTGCAGCGAGTGCGGCTTCCAATTCTAGAATGTCGGCGTCATCAACGCTGTGCCCGACCAGTTGCTTCCGTAAATCAGTCATGCTTCCCTGATTCACGACTATGTTTACTGTCGAATTATTAGCCTCGCCTGCAATGCCCACGTTACCGTGTATTGTGTTGTTGTATATTGTTGTCACCGTTTTACTCATCTCTGGAGTTAGCGTCGTCAACCCGTCAATCTCATCGGCATGAGGATATGACTTGCGGAGTGTCAGGATGAACTCGAGAACTCTATTACGCACAGCCTCGATGACGCCTATAACTTGGTATGGTGCCAGCGTTCCCCAAAAATTGTGCACTGAGTAACTCGGTTCAATCACCTTCTTGCGTAAAAGAAAATGCGCATAGTTCATCATATTGACGGAAAGATAATCGCTTGCTTTGAGAGTTTCAGCGTCAATGGTGCCTATTGCCTCTCGAAACTTAAGAACGTCTATGTCCGATTTGCCTGTCGCGCTTGCTACCGCGTGCGATGGTAGTGGGGCACCTTCGACGGACTGGAACCCGTTGCTACCCGAAACTTTAAAATCCATTTTCAGCAGTCGATATGAAGGTAAATCCACCTTCGTGGGATACCCGTTCAATTCATGCGTAACCCATTCCTCCAAAACGTTGCTATCCAGATAAGAGGCCAGAACGAGGACTTTACGCAACATCGTCGCAACAGGAATTGAGTCGTTCAAAGCGTCATTCTGAATTTCCGCAAGCAAGCCCATGTTCATCTCCATTGCAGAGACACTTTAGGGCGAGTTGATTTTGCTTGCTACACTTGCGCAAGGTTATCCCGATAAATCATACGCTGAGTCTGTAAAGCATCGCGTCCGCTGGGTCTTCGAAACTAGCCAGCACTACCGGCTCATAACGTGCGACTAAGAATGCCAGGGCGAGGTCTGCAATCGGAGCATCTGGCTTTGGCGCTGTGATATGCGGGATAGTCAGCACATGTGCTTGTGCTTGCGGTATGCGGTCAAAGCATCTGTAGAAATCCATCGCAAGGATATCAGCGCGGGCATTCTGCTTGCTTCCGATATTGCCTTTGCCGACCTTTCTAGGATCGATCACCAGCCGCAGGTTATGTCCGACCTGTGCATCGGAGATATCGACGGCGTTCCCTTCGCTGGCCGCAATCTTCAACCGCTGCTCCGCGATATCTAAGTTGTGATGGTAGCCGGCGACGATGGTATCGTAGTCGTAGATCACCGCATGTCCGGGTGTGTCCCAATAGCGATCCAGTAACGCCTCATACGCAGCCCAGTCATGTAGGATTCTGCGCTGCTCCCGGATGGTCTTCATGTGTTTGTTGATTGTTTGGCTCATTGAACACCTTGGAAATAATCTTCCGGGTATTTATGGGTCTTGATCAATCCGGCTCGTCTTTGCGATCATTCCGGCTGTCGTTGACGATATCCGCGATCTTCTTGATATCTCCGATACGCGGATTGTTTGCCCATCGCTGTGCGATCCTTACAAAGCCCTCTGCCAGTGACAGCCCGATCATTCCGATTGCAAACGCAAGACCGCCGTTAGCGGCTGCGTCTGTAATGTTGAGCCACTGCGCGAGAAGCGGAGCCAAGTACACGGCACAGAGCGCGCCACCGAATGAGCCGCTGATGACCTCTGTCGTGAGTTTTTTTCCCTGAATGAACATGCGGACGAATGCACCGGCAAGCCCTGCGAACAGGTGTGCCGGATTGACGCCGATGCTTGTGAGAAACGCTGCGAATGCCTTGAGGAAAGTGATGATTGTTTCGATCATGATGGGTTCTGCCTTGTTCTGGAACCCATCTGGAAACTGCGGATTCATATCCGTATTTACGGCCTTTCGCCCATTTGGACGCTCAAATGGAAATGCCCCGGCGTGAAGACCGAGGCATTCCAAAAGGACTCAAAATGAGCAAACTTCCGTCTGCTAATTTTATGCCAGTTCGAAGTTTCGCCTGAGAAATAGGGGAAACCCGTGCAGTAGCATCGCCACAGTGTTTACACGGTATTCGTGTTGAGGCTAATTTAGCGACATGACGCGCTATCTACGACACATCGGCATAATCGGGTTTGCCCTGCTCTTAGGGTCTGCTGCTACGCTGCTTGGCGAAGGCCAGCAGAAGGTGGAAGCGTTCGTGGTCTTCGCGATTGTAGGCGTTGTCCTAGGCATTGGATTGCTTGGCGATCATACCAGCCGTAACGAGACCCTGCGTGTCATCGGTGGATGGGCCGTAGCGTTTGCCGCGATGGCAGCGTTTGCCTTCGTGCTGATACATGCGTTGATTTGGCTTGGTGTACTCGGATAGAAAAAGCCCCCCGGATTACTCCGAGAGGCTTGATCTTGATAATCATCCACTAAGGGAAGATCCTATTCAGTAGCGAGATCAAACTAATGATCCGAATATCGGTAATACCGAAAGAGTGGACCATTTTGTATGTCTCGCCCTTGGCATTGCGATATTCCAGAGCAAAGAGTGAGTACACTCGTATGTTCCTTCGTATTGCTGCATGAGAGCCTCCAAGGCTGACCATCTCATGCTCGTGAAGCCGACGCTCGCAAGAGTTTCCTCAAGAGAAAGGCCGTTGATGGAACCCTTGCGAGGAAACGTCGTGGCCTTTTACGGAGGGCATTTCAGCCCGTTAAAATTGATTTGGGGAGCAAAGGTTAACGCTTCAAGGTCTACTTTAAGAGAATTTTCATAAAACTTGCGAAAATATTAATTGATGTCGGCTAACGTCTGTCAATCCGGTTCCCGCAACAACTGTTGGCCCGGATACTGTTGTGACTGATCGTTTGCTTGAGGTCCGTTATGAAGTGGCTGTACGTGAAAAATCGAGGGCACAGACTGGAAATTCCCACGCGCTGGTGGCTCGGGACACTTGCGATGCTTCTCCTCGCGTGGAAAGGCCCCGAAGTCGTACCCGGCCTATCATCGATCCTGCGTCTGGCTACGGCGGTTTTCCCAAATGGTTAAACCAGAAGTCATCGATCAGAGCCTCATTTGAAGTTCCCGTAAAGCATGTTACGGCGACAACATTAGATCGATTACGGGAGTGTTCGAATGTTCTTCACAAGATGCGCGTTTGTCGTCGCCGTGTTAGGCCTAGTTGGTTCGGCAGCACAAATAGCGATGGGCTTTCAGTACGCACAACTCGATCTTCAACAGCAGGCCGCAGCCGGTATCAGCAGCGCGAAACATTTTGATCGCGGTTTCTACGGCTTGCTTTTCTCATTTGCGCTTGGAACGGTTGCCGAAATTTCCTTCAACATTCGCAAGTCTGTTCCCAAGGACAACGCATGACGATGACCGCTACCTCTCCAGATGCGGTTGTCATGCCAGCACCTGCCCTGCCTCATCGACAAATTCGAGAGTTCCGCAGCCCTTGAGTTTCATGCCCTTGGACGACAGCAGTTCGACGAGTTTCACCAACTGCTTTGCCTGTGCTTCGCTGATGTCATTGCGGTCGCTGATCTTGTCCCGGTACAGTTCGTCAACGAACTCGCCCCATGTCTGAGCGCGCTTCTTGACGGTGCTCTTTGCACTGGCGCTGCTATGCATGACTGCGATATCCGCCTGTGCGCCTGTCACGAAATGGCATAGGTCGCCCAGCAGTAGTCCGATCCAGTTCTTGTCCGTCTTACGCAGGGTCATGAACGCGCTGGTCGCGTTCAACTTCGGCTTACGAGTGTAGCGAATGCGAACCGTTGGCTTTGCCTTGAGGTCTGCAATTGGGTCCAGTGCAAGGTAATCCGGCGCTTGTTCAATTACCTTCTCTACGACTGCGAAAATATCTGAAAATGTGTTTTGTGAAATCGTCATTGTAATAACTCCTGATAGTCTTTTTATTATTTTTGGCTTGCATCCCTATGTGGGGGATAGCCACCGTTATTTCTTCGGCCTCATTCCCGAAGCAATGTCTTTCAACGCATTTATCGCCTTCGTAATGGCGTTCTCTGCGTCGTTAATGGCTTTGATCAATTCAGAATTGTTGCTCATTTGCTGAGTTCTCCTTTTGTAGTTTCTTTGCTGCCCAATTTGCTCTTGCTGTCGCAGCGCGCTTCGCATTGGATTCCGCAGTTTTTGCTTTGCCCTTTAAGCCATTGGAAATAGCCTTGCAGTGCGCGTCCTCGTATTTCTGGCCGGTCTTGGTTTCAGAGATTTTCTGTTTCACGCTCTCTGGACGCGCCTTGCCCTTTTTCTTGTCGGACATTTTCTTGCGTGCCTTCTCATCCCGTTCTTCACCGGGAAGGTATTTGCAGTTGTGTATGGAAACACCGCGAGGGCAGATCTGAGCCGTGTCCGCGTTCATTACACCCGACAATTTGTCCTGCCGGGACTTCCAACTAAGAACGAGTGCATAATCGGAAGACTGGCGCTTCTCGATGGTTCCCTTCTGGAACGAACGCGCCATACTGTTGAGAACGCTGCTATCGAACAGCGACAGGTATTCATCGAAAGTTAGCGTGAACTGGACGCCGCGCTCTGATTGGTATTTCGCGCTTCGTGAGTAGAATTTGAACATCTTCTCTACGAAGTCTTCGACCTGCGTTTCGGGGAAATCAACGAGTTTGGATTGCACTCGTGTGAGTATCAGAAATTCTTTGGCTTTCATTTTTGACCTTTATGTTTGGCGTTACAGCAGGGAAACTCCAATTTCTATGTTCTGCTGTATCTATTTATGTAATCTACTATCTTAGAGGCTCATAAGTCATTATTTTTACTCATAAAAAGACCTCGGATCATTGGAGTAATCCGAGGTCGATGTCGCCAGACATAAAGCGCAGACTGGAACGCCTGCGTTTGTATTTAGCGGAATTGCGCTATCCGCATCGCCGTTCACATCAACAGCCTTGAAGTAGAATACCTAACTCATAATAGTATATCGTGTACTAGCAAATTATATGAAGTAGAATACTTAACTTATCTATATTCTATATAGACAACCAAAGCACTCCACTTGATACAACTTACTAAACACGCGGTTGCACATCGCTTCGCGTTTTTCGTTGGCACTCAAACCCGCTCACTCCTGCTAGCGCAATCGCTTGCGCTCCTTCCGATTTGGGAAATCCCAATCGGATAGACGGCATAGCCATTGGGTTTGGTCGCTACGCTCCGCGCTTCCCAATTTGGGTTCTTGAGATCATTGGCATAGCCGTTGGGGAATCGAGAAAAATGGGCGCGACATCTGCCCTCGCTCGAAGTGAAGCGACTGCCGCCAAACCACACACAAACACATCAAAGAGCATTACTGGCTGCGTTCGCAGCAAGCCACGCAGCCATACGCGCAGCATCGTCCTGGCGCTCTATTAGCCTCTATGACTGCTTTCTGATCCTGCTGATTTCACGATCTACATCGCGCCCCGTGGCGTAAATATCCACGGACGCTGCAAGTGCGCGTCTGCTGCTCAGCCCCAAGGCCTTCACTCAAAGTGAAGCCTTCGGGGTATTTTTCAAGGGATACGAATGCAAGACGAACAGCGTTTAAAACAGAAGTTCTATGCACTGAAACGGCGCGCAATCCGCGATGACGAAGACTGGGAAATGACCGTTGATGACTTCATCCGGTGGGGAACCCCAAAGAACATCATCGCCCCGAATGCGAAGTACGTTTTACGCACGGATACGAATGAACCGTGGGCGATTGGCAATCTGACTATTGTTGAGCGGCGTCCTATTTACGGTCAATTCGCCGTACCCACGGCCAAAGAGACCACGACCATCACAAAGAAACAATGGATAGCCGAGTTAAGAGCAGTGCAGGAAGCATCAGGCGATAAATAGAAGGCAGTGACATAGCAAAACTCCTCCCGATGGGAGCCCTGCTAGTGCAACCCGCTAGCAGGGTTTTCCATAGGTTGCCCTTTGAGACTAACGGCAACATGCTTGCCGAAGATAATCGAAGGGAGAACCAAATGGACAACATGAAACTATCCGAACTCAAAGTCGGCCACATATCGGGCCTCGCACTTTTCCTCATGGGCTGCTTCTTCTTCCCATTCGCAATGCCATTCGTCGGCATCATTATATTGGGCTTCATGTTCATTGATTTCCGGCACAAGCAAACGATGGAGAAGTATCGGCAGCAACGCGAGGATAATATCGCGGAGATGAAAGCGCAGGGTGAAGCCCGTTACAAAGCCGCTTGTGAAAAGCCTTATCGCATCTTGGCCGAGATACGCGCCGAGCGAGAAGCAGCAAACTCCAAGGCCGCTTAAATCAACTCACAGAAAAGCCCGGTCAAGAAGCCGGGCCTTTCCATATCAGACTTCCACAATTCGCCGGTCTGCGCTCGCTGCTTTGAACCAAATGCTCAACGGCTTATCCGTGTGGAAATGCGCGTCACGTTCTATCTTCAAGCCGTATGGCCCCTCGATGGACATCACCTCGCGCAGACTGACATAGCCGAGTTCAGGTTCTCCAAATCCGAGATCGCAAAGCCCAAAGCAGATATCTCCGTCTTGCTCCATTTCTGTGAGTAGCCATGTTGCAGCACCCCATGGTGCGAACCATTTGACGACCGGCACAAGGTCAGTGTCGCGCGCAGTCGCATTGTTGTGGAGCAGTTTTTGACGAAGTTCAGGGGTAAGCAGAATATTCACGCTGCAACCTCAACGCTTGCCATTCCCTTTACCGTGATCACCGACGAACGACCGATCATCTTGCGTTCTTCGCGCCATTCCGCGACACTACCGAAAGTCTGATCAAAGTTCACACCGTCGATCTCACCCCAGACCCGAAATCCCATTTGCTTAACTCCTATAAGTTGTTCCTACAACCCAGAGTTATTGCCAGCAGATTCAAAGGGCGAGTACAGAGTTTAGAAAAGTTGAATATTCCGCATGGTCACCTATATGGAAAACTGTCTTTGATAACAAAGTGTTAGAGACCGCCCTGTACGTGTGCAAAATAAGCAACTTGCAAGTACATTGATTACGTCAATTATGCGGCGCACTATCCACCGTGGAGGAAGACGTTTTGCGACGAGCCGTACCGATAAAACAGGAATGAGCGAATGCCGATTTTGAACAGAGCCGCC
Source organism: Agrobacterium tumefaciens (assembly GCA_025559845.1). Taxonomy (NCBI): domain Bacteria; kingdom Pseudomonadati; phylum Pseudomonadota; class Alphaproteobacteria; order Hyphomicrobiales; family Rhizobiaceae; genus Agrobacterium; species Agrobacterium tumefaciens. Next base: position 1,620,838 of record CP048470.1, on the reverse strand, counting down.
GAACTTCAACCCGAAGTTAGCCAATGGCGGCACTATCTGCATGAAAATCCCGAAATCCTCTATGACGTCGAAAACACCGCGAGCTTCGTTGCCGAAAAGCTGAAGGCCTTTGGCGTTGACGAAATCGTGACCGGCCTTGGCCGCACTGGCGTCGTCGGCATCATTCACGGCAAGACACCCGGCAAACGTACCATCGGCTTCAGAGCGGATATGGACGCGCTTCCAATCGTCGAGGAAACAGGCAAGCCATGGGCTTCCAAGACCGATGGAGCCATGCACGCCTGTGGCCACGACGGTCACACGGCCATGTTGCTCGGCGCCTCGAAATATCTCGCCGAAACGCGTAATTTTTCAGGCTCTATCGCTGTGATATTCCAACCCGCCGAAGAAGGTGGCGCCGGTGCGCTTGCCATGGTGGAAGACGGCTTGATGGAGCGCTTCGGCATCAACGAGGTTTACGGCATGCACAACATGCCGGGGATTCCGCTCGGCGCTTTTGCCATCCGCAAGGGCGGCATCATGGCCGCACCCGACAAATTCTCGATCACGGTGAAGGGTCGAGGCGGCCATGCCGCCCAGCCGCACCGCACGATCGATCCGATCACCATCGGTGCGCAGATCGTTGGCAACCTGCAGATGATCGCCTCGCGCAATGCCGATCCGATCCGCTCGGTCGTTGTCTCCGTCACCCGTTTTCAGGCCGGCTCCAGCCACAATATCATTCCGAACGAAGCGCTGATCGCCGGCACCGTACGAAGCCTGGATGAAACCGTGCGTGACCTGGCGCAGAACCGGATCAAGCAGATGGCAGAAGGCATCGCACTTGCCAATGGCGCGCAAGCAGAGGTCGTCTACGAGCGATATTGCCCTGTAACGTTCAACCACGCCGCCGAAACCGAACATGCGATCCGTGTCGCCCGCGACGTGGCCGGGGAAAAGAACGTCGATCCCGATGTCGACCCGTCGATGGCAGGCGAGGACTTTTCCTTCATGCTGAAAGAACGTCCGGGCGCTTTCATCTTCATCGGCAACGGCGATTCGGCTGGCCTTCACAATCCAAGCTACGACTTCAACGACGAAGCCATCGCCTACGGGGTTTCCTACTGGGTGAAGCTCGCCGAACAACGTCTTGCGGATGAAGCCGCCTGAAGAAAGGCGAGGAACAGATCAACCGCGGCAAAGAACGCGGTTGATCCGCCGATGGAGCCGGGTTAAAGAGCATTCAAGTGTCCACGTAGCTCAGCAGGATAGAGCACAGGATTCCTAAGTTAAATTGGGGGTTGCGTTTGGAAACGACGCAATCGATCTGCTCAAAGTCGGGGAACGCTTCGTTGCACTTGCAACATGCCAATCCCGAGCCAAGCTTCGGAGAAATCCGTTGAAGGTGTAGAGACTGGATGGGCAGCACCTAAAGGCCTCGGCCCATGGTGAAGGGACAGTCCAGACCACGAACGAAACCGTCTATGAACGACGGGGCGGCGGCGAAAGTCGAAGTGGTATGAATCCTGGGGTCGGAGGTTCGAATCCTCTCGTGGACGCCATTTTCCTGCAAAATACGATGTAAAACCAAGAAATTACCAACAAGCCTACCTGATCTCACCCGTTGGAAGCCCCCATTCACAAACCCGTGAAAACACGCATATTGGCATTGGATTATCCTCCAGGCAGCCCAACATTCACCTGCGTGTAACTGTTCCCTGCAGACCTGTTTTACGATTCCAATGCGAATGAAGGAGATTAGATGAGCAACCAGTGTGGCCCTTACGTACAGATGGGTACGCTTGCAGAGCAGATGGCCGGCAGATACCAGATGGACGCCAACCTCGTATTGGACTCACACCTGTCGCATTACATGGATGAGGTCGCGGTCAATGTTGCCGCTGACAGTTTCGACCACGTCGGTTTCATGAACAATATCCGCGACCGACTGAAACAAACGCTGGCCTCGACGATCAGCCCAAGGCGCCGAGAGTTTCTCGACGCCGTCGTCGTCGCGCTTCAGGAACGAATCGATCGCTATCCAGTCAGCCGTTAGGCGAGCCGCTTCGGGATGAGCCAGAAGATGGCGACTTTTGAGTTCTGTCGCGCCTGACTGGTTTTATCCAAAATTAATTATGCCAGAAAACAAAAAATCAAATCTTCACCCGTAATTTCCGATCCGGGTAAAGATTTGGGGGCACGTGTGCGAAATTTCTGGCGCGACAAATCCGGCAACTTCGGAATTCTTTCTGCATTATTGATCGTGCCGCTTTTTGGTGCAGCCGGCGTTGCTCTCGACGTTGCGGACGCAATGTCTGTGAAGGAGGAAATCCAGCGAGCAGCCGATTCGGCGGTGCTCGCGGCTGTAGCCGACCTATCGGCGAGCGTCCAGGCGGCAAAAACCATGCAGTCCGACGGTGCAATCAGTGTGGGAGAGACGGAAGCGCGCGCGTTCTTCGATGCCAATGCCGCTCAGTCGATGGCGTACAAGATAAATGCCGTCGATATTTCCGTGACAAAAAAAGGGAACGTCGTCGAATCGACGCTGAGCTTCAAGGCGACGATCAATACGACACTCTCGAAAGTTCTCGGCAAAGACATTTTGACAGTCGGCGGCTATGCCTCGGCCAGATATGAGACCGAGACGTTCAGTGACTTTTATCTTCTTCTCGACAACACACCTTCAATGGGTGTCGGGGCGACACCCGCCGATGTATCAAAACTCGTTGCCAATACCAGCGACAAATGCGCATTCGCTTGCCACATCGTCAAAGACGGCGTGGCCGATCAAAACAGCTATTACTACAAAGCAAAATCGCTTGGCGTGACAACGCGCATCAATGTCGTGGCAAAAGCGACCGCCAGTCTGATGGATACCGCGATGTCAACGCGGAAGAACAGCAACCAGTACCGCATGTCCGTCTACACCTTCGGTGAAAAGGCAGAGGATACGAAATTGCTCGAAGTCGTTCCGCTGACCTCAGACCTGACCTCGGCAAAGAAGAAGGCAGGCGAGATTGATCTGATGTCTATCCCATACCAGGGATACAATAACGACCAGCAGACCGACTTCGACCGCGCTCTGACCCAAATTTCCGACAAGATTGGCAAACCTGGAAACGGCGCAAGTTCAGCGAGTCCTGACAAGGTTGTGTTCTTCGTTTCTGACGGCGTCGGCGACAGCTACAAGCCATCGACCTGCACAAAGAAGACCACGGGAGGCCGCTGTCAGGAGCCCATCGATATAAAACTCTGTACCAAACTGAAGGAAAAGGGCTTCCGGATTGCCGTGCTTTACACCACGTATCTGCCCCTGCCGACGAACTCCTGGTACAATTCCTGGATCAAGCCTTTTCAGAGCGAAATCAGCACACGAATGCAGGACTGTGCTTCGCCAGGCCTGTTTTTTGAAGTCAGCCCGACCGAGGGCATCAGTGAGGCGATGTCCGCGCTGTTTCGACGTGTCATCACCTCTCCCCGTTTGACGGGCTGATGACAGTCTGGACCAACAAAACGTTAAGCCGGTCCATAGAGTTTTAAATGTATATTAATGCCAATTGAAGGACCTGCAGTCTTCTGTCGTCCGTCGTGTTGGCTTTATTCCCATACAATTGCAGATTTCATTTCGGCGGCATGAATGGCGTCTGGGATATGATTCACTCGCAATGCGTGGGCTTGGTTCGGAATGCTTGCTTTTATCGTAAAGCTTCGCAGCAGCGCTCATTTCCGTATGCAGGGCAAAAGTAACCTGCGAACCGGGACCTTCGTGGGAACGGCAGAGCGCCGCAAACGAAACGCCAGGCAGAGACTGGCGATCATGATCGCCGGCTTTGCCGTCATGTACATCGTTGTTGGTGCGCGGCTTGTCCAATACGGTATGACCGAGCCCGCGATCATGGGCTCCATCAATTTCAACGCCAACTCTGTCGCCTCTCGTCCGGATATTCTGGATCGAAACGGCGAACTCCTGGCAACCGATATCAACACTGTATCGCTCTATGCCGAGCCCCGCAGAATTGTCGACGCGGATGAAGTTGTCGAGAAACTTGCAACCGTCCTTTCCAATCTGGATTGGCGCGATACGCACCGGAAACTTCAATCCGGAACCGGTTTTCAGTGGCTTCGGCGGCAACTTACACCACGACAGCAGTCCGATATTCTTTCCCTTGGCATTCCCGGCATCGGCTTTCGTCCTGAGAAACGCCGCTTCTATCCCGGCGGAACAACCGCATCGCATATTGTTGGCCACGTCAATATCGACAATCTCGGCCTTGCAGGGATGGAACGATATATTGACCAGCAAGGCTATGCTGACCTTCGAGCCGCTGGCCTTACGAATGACACCCGCCTGGAACCCGTCCAGCTTTCGATCGACATCCGCGCCCAGCATATCCTGCGTGAAGTGGTGGCCCGTTCGATGAAGGAATATGAGGCGGAAGCGGCCGGCGCTGTCATCCTTGACGCCGAGACGGGCGAGGTCATCGCCATGGCATCGGTACCAGACTACGATCCGAACGAGCCCTCACGAACGCTCGCCGACGGAAGCGTCGACAAAGAGTACGAAAAGGGCTGGTTCAACCGGATGAGCAACGCAACCTTCGAGATGGGCTCTACCTTCAAGAGCTTTACGCTGGCCATGGGGCTCGACGCCGGACATATCACCCTGAACTCTGTCGTCGACGCCTCGCGCCCCATCCGCATGGGCGGCTTCACCATTCGGGATTTCAAGGGGAGGAACAGGCCACTCTCGATCCCAGAGGTCTTTCAGTATTCATCCAACATCGGAACCGCAGCCGTCGCCGATAAAGTCGGAATCGAAGGGCATCAGGAGTTTTTAACCCGCCTCGGACTTCTCTCCAGAATGGAGACCGAAATGCCGGGTGTGGCGACCCCTACCCAGCCGCGTACGTGGAAAAAGATCAATTCAGTTACGATTTCCTTCGGCCATGGTGTTGCGACAACGCCGCTACAAACCGCAGTCGCGGCGGCTGCCCTAATCAACGGCGGCAATCTCATCAACCCGACATTCCTGCCACGCTCCAGAGACGATGCTGCACTCATATCGCGCGCTGTCATCAAGGAGAAAACCAGTGCCGATATGCGCTTCCTCTATAATTGGAATGGCGTGAAAGGGTCTGGCCGCGCAGCGCAGGTAGAAGGATTCCACGTCGGCGGAAAAACCGGTACGGCCGATAAGGTTATCAACGGGCGTTATGCCAAGGACATCAACTTCAACGCCTTCGTAGCGGGGTTTCCAATGGAGAAACCGAAATATGTCGTGCTGACGATTATCGATGCGCCCAAGACTGGTGTAAATGGTGGCCGAACGGCGGCATCCACGGCCGCGCCGATGACGAAAGAAATCATAACCCGTACGGCGGGCCTGCTGGGAGTAAAGCCGAGTTTCGGACTTGACGATCAGCCGCAGCTGCTCGTCGACTACTAGGCATTAAAGCCGCTATTCGACAAAGATACGCACGCTTGATGCGCGGCCATCGGCGTCGATTACCGTCAGCGTTGAAAAACCCTGGCCTTCCGGCTGCCATTCACTACTACGGCGATGGGACGCATCCGGCAGAGGCCTGCCATTGGCAAGCCAGCGGAACGGCGCTCGTCCACCCTGTAGTTTCAGAACCAGCGGTGAAATGCCCGACTGACCTGAGAGTTCCACCCGCGCGCCTTCTGGCGGATAGACGATGCGAGGAGCCGTTTCGCGTCGAGAAGCCGATAGCAGGCCACTTGCCGTAACCGCAAAGCGGCGTTGATTGGCGGGAAGTTCACCTTGTGCGATACGCGCAACACCTGCCGGGGCCGCAGGCATGGGTGTCACCGGCAACCCCGACTTTTCAAATGCGTCAAAGAGGATCGGTGCTGCCGTGGCGTAACCGGCAATGCCGGGGACGGCACCGTTATCTGCGCGCCCGATCCAAACGCCGATGGCGTGGCGACCGTCATAACCAACCGACCAAGCATCCCGATAACCGTAACTCGTCCCAGTCTTGTAGGCGATGCCACGCTGTTTCATGCCAAGCGGGGGCAAAACGCCCGAGAGAATATCCGAAACGTTCCAGAGTGCCGTGCTTGAGAACAGCGGATCACTTTCCATAATCTCTGGCATGCCACGAATGGCGTCACCCAGCCGGACCGGATTTCCACGATTGGCAAGCGCAGCATAAAGCTGGGTGAGATCGACGAGCGAAATCCCCGCTCCGCCCAGAGCAATGGCGAGGCCCGGCGCCTCATTGGACGGCAGAACTAGCTTCACGTCGGCACGACGGAACCGCACCATCAGCGCCGAGGGGCTGGTTGCATCCAGCAGCTTCACAGCGGGAACGTTGAGCGAGAGTTGCAGCGCCTGCCGAATGCTGACATCGCCCTGATATTGCATATCGAAGTTTCGCGGACGGTAGCCGGAGAAATCCGAGGGGCGATCCTCGATGATGGTCTCCTGCGCAACCAGCCCATTTTCGAAGGCAAGCCCATAGATGAAGGGTTTGAGGGTCGAACCGGGAGAGCGCACCGCGCGGCTCATCTCCACAAAACCGCGTCGCGCGGTGTCGAGGTAATCCGATGAACCGACCTCTGCAATGATCTCGCCACTAAGGCTATCGGCCATGACGATGGCGACTGACACATGGCTCCCAAGTTTTTCCGCGGCGTGGCGCGCAATGGTTTCAAATTCCCGCTGGATGGAAAGCGATAACGTGGAATGCGCCTCGCCCTTCCCGGCGAACTTCGCCTTGGCATAAGCCGCCATGTGGGGGGCATAGGCCGGCAACTCCTGCCTTCTGGACGGCACCGAGGACAGCGCGGCACGGTCCGCCTCTCCCTCGCCGACGACGTTCGCAACAGCAACGCGCTGCAAGACCCGCTCTCTCGCCTCCTTAGCAGCAGCCGGAAAGCGGTCCGGTCTGCGTTTTTCCGGCAATTGCGGCAGCGCCACCAACAATGCCGCCTCGGCGCTATCCAGCCGCTTTGGCTCCTTTCCGAACCAGGCAAGGCTTGCCGCACGCACACCTTCCAGATTACCGCCATAGGGCGCAATATTGAGATAGAGATCGAGAATGTCCGCCTTGCTCAGGCGTCTTTCGATCTGCAGCGCGCGCAGGACCTGTCGAAACTTTGCCGAGAACGATCGATCGGCGCGCGGTTCAATTAGCCGCGCGACCTGCATCGACAGCGTCGACGCGCCGGAGACGATACGCCCATTGGTAGCAAGTTGGGACGCCGCGCGCAGCAGCGCCCAGGGATCGATACCATGATGCTCGTAAAAGCGCTGATCCTCATAAGCCACCAGCATTCGGAGAAACTGCGGGTCGACCTCCCTCGCCGTCGTCTTGAGCCGCCATCGCCCTTCCGTCGTTGCAAAGGCTCGCAACAACCGCCCGTCCCGGTCCAGGACTTCGAAGGAGCGTTGCGCAGCAGCATCCAGCGGAGGCGGATAGGCCTTGTCAAGCGTATCTATGCCAAAGACCGCGCCGCCGAGAAGCAGCGCGGCCGAGGAAATACCGACAATAACAGCCCTCGCGCGCCTCATGGTGTCGCCGAACGCACCTCCATGCGACCTGTTGCCGTGCGAGCGGCAAATTGCGGACGATACATGTCCTCTACCGTCGCGGCAGGGTGATCGTAGGTGCCCGGAGTTACGGCGCGCACGACATAGGCCAGTGTGATCTCCGAACTGTCGCCAGCGGTTCGGTCGAAGGCCGCCACGAAGCGATCGTAGCGGAACTCCGTATGGGCAGCCTCGGTTTCAGGCAGCCAGTCGAAATTCGAAAGCGCCGCCGAATTGACGAGGCTCGGATTGTCGATCTCGAAGCCTGATGGCAACAGGTCAGTCACAAGGAGACGGGACTGCCAGTCGTTTTGCGGCGCGACATTCAAAACCACGACATAACGTTCGTTCTGCACGACCTCGCTCGGGTTCACCTCTTCGCCGTCCATCGAATAATAGGTGCGGTTGATCGTGAAACCGTCGCCCCCAGCAGCCAGAGGCTGAGCAGGCGGCGCTACCGTGGTCACGACCGCTGTTACAGGATCAGGCGAAGCGTTGGAGATTTTCAGTGGTGTGCCGAGAAGCTCATCGCCGCTCATGCGTTTACCGAAACCGCCCGTCTGCAAATCCCCATTCACATCGATGCGGATGTCCTTGTCCTCACCCTTCACGGCACGAGCAGCAAGCAGCATCCAGGCCTGTTCCTGCGTGCTGGTATAGGGTTTCTTTTCCCATTCTTTCGATACGGCACCGGCAAGTTGCGGCACGACAGCGGGAACGGGGCGGCTTTCGGCAGCCAGCGCCAACGACGCGGCACCGTCACGCAACGGTGAGCCATAGTCAGCACGGGCAAAGCTGACATTGGTGGCACGGCTCGCCATATCCAGCGATGCTCCGAAGATGCTCTTGGACCGGGCCGCATCGCCATAGAGCGACAGCGCTGCCGCGATCTGGGCTTTTGAGAGCGGCGTCGGGAAATCTGCAAGCGCCGTATCGGCATAATATCTGAGATCGTTGATAGCGGCCTTGCGGTTACGTGCCAGCACGTAGAGCGAATAGGCAATCTCGTTGCCGCGATCCTTGACATTGCTGTCATAGGAAAGGCCATTCTGCAGATTGCTGAGCGCCTGGACCATGGCCTGTTCCGGAACGTCATAGCCTTGTTCGCGGGCACGCGTCAGGAAATCGCTGACATAAGAGTCAAGCCACAGGTCGCCGTATCCGGGTGACCAAAGGCCGAAGCTGCCGGAACTCGACTGGAACGACAGAACGCGGTAGATCGCCTCCTGGACGCGCTTGCGCATCTCCGGATCTTCGGCAATCCCACTGTCTTTCGTCAACTCGGAGAGATAAAGCAGCGGCAGGGCACGGCTGGTGGTCTGTTCGGCGCAGCCATAGGGATATTTGTCCAGCATCATCACCAGAGCCGGAATATCGAAAGCGGGTGAACGCGTCACATTGACCGCAACGGACGCACCAAGCAGCATGCTGTCAGCCAACAGGTCACCGTTGATCGTCAAGCTGCTATTGGGGGCAATCCGTATTTCACGGCGCGTCGTGACAGGCAGAACCGCTGGACGCACCGGAATGGTCAACGCCTGCTCCAATGCGACACCGCTGTTGTTCGAGACCTTGATGGTGATCGCGCCGTTCCCCGGCAATTCACCCGTCAGCGGAACGGTCAACGAGGTCTTACCGCCCTTCTCGAGTGACAGCACCTGCGAAACCTCGCCTTGATCAACGGTGAGCGCCGTATTGCTGGTAACATCGAGCCGGTAGTCGCCAGCCTCGCCATCGGTGTTAGCGATATCGAGCCTTAATTGCGACTGATCACCCGGGGCAAGAAACTTCGGCGCGCTGGCAGTGACCACCACAGGATCACGGATCACCGCATCGGAGACCGCATGGCCCACCCCGTCCTTCGTCCAGGCAACCGCCATTATGCGAGCTGTTCCGTTGAACTGGGGTATATCGAAGCTGATAGTTGCCTTGCCATCCGCATCGAGTGCGACGGGACCTGAAAAAAAGGCGACCAGCTTTTCAGTGGGTGGGCTACCCTGCAACGCCACCTGCCCGCCGTCACCACCTGTGCGAAGCCGGCCTGTTGCGCCGAGTGAACCGTCGATCAGACGCCCATAGAGATCGCGTATTTCCAAACCGAGACGCCGCTGGCCAAAGTACCAGTCATCCGGCTTTGGTGGCTCGTAACGCGTAAGATTCAAAATACCGACATCAACTGCAGCTACGGTGATGTAGGCCTGATCGCCGATACCAGCCCCCGTTACCGTTACAGGTATTTCAAGCGGCTGGCGCGGCAGCGTTTGTTTGGCAGCACCAAGCGACACATTCAGCTTGCGTTCGGCGGGATCAACGCCAAGCCATTTGATACCGATGGCACGCATCGGCATACGGCTTTCCTGCGCATCTCCTGGACGGAACAACGTCGCCGTCACATAGGCGCCTGCACCCCACGCCTCGGTAACCGGAAGTTCGATCTCACCGCCACCTTCACCGATCTCGACATTCTGTACGGCGATCAGCTTCTCTGAACCTGCCGTTACCATGACCTCGCCCGCAAAACGGGGAGACACCCTGAGCTTGGCGGTGTCGCCAATCTTATAGCTCTTCTTGTCGAGCGCAATTTCAAGAGCGTCCGGCGTTTCCGTAGAGCTTGCCTCAACATAGAAACCGGCATCAAATTCAACGCTGGAGACTGGCGCGGCGGCACCACTACCCTCGACTTCCAGCCTGTAGCGGCCCCAGGTCACCGGCACGGAAATTTCACCCCCGTCAGCCGAGAGGGAAAGGTTTCCGGTTTCCATCTGTTTGGTAAACTCCACCGGCTCATAACGCCAGGAGTTGCCCTGACGATACCACTGGTAGTTCCGCTCAACCTTGATGAGCTTCCAGTTCAGTCCACTCATGGCCTGCTTTACGCCGTCTGCAGAGACCCCAATGACATGGAAGCGACCAATGGAATTCTGTGCCAGATCACCGGAAAACTGCGGCTTGATGCCGATCATCGCGCCCTCAGCCTTGATCGGCAGCGACAACGAGCGTTCCACAGCACGCCCACCTGCTTCCTGCATGCGCACCGTGATGTTGGCGGACAGCATTTGCGTAGTCGACGGCAGGTCCGTCAGATTGACGTTGAAACTTGCCTTGCCCTCCTCGTCCAAAACCGGCAGATCCGCGAGAGTTGTCCGGTTTTCCTCTTCGGTTTCTTCGTCAGCAAGACCAAAGGCATACCCTTCGAACGCGGAATTGCTCCGTGTTGGTTTGATGCCGACTTCGCCTTCAAGCGTCAGGCCGGCCGCCGGCGCTCCGTAAAGATAACGGCCATCCACATCGATTGCGGCATCTTGTGCCGGAACGATCTCCTTGACCTTGCTTGAAAGATCGAACTCCGTACGATCCGGCACAAAGTCGTCGACGAGGAAACTCTTTTCACTGATTGCAGCCGTTTTCGGATCGGTATGAATACGCAGCGTCCAGGTGCCGCGCATGGCGTTTTCCTGCAGAGGCAAATCCAACGCATAACCGCCAAGTGTCTTTCCATCGCTCACGAAGCGCCGGTCTTCCACGCCGTCAGGGCGAGAGAAGATGAAGGTGAGCGGCAGGTTCTCGATTGCCTTCCCATCTACGTCCCGCGCCAGTGCAGCGGAATGCACCGTTTCTCCGGCCCGGTAGATGCCGCGTTCCGTCCAGGAAAACACGTCGATCGCACCGGGAGCAGCCCGACCGGTGACACCTCTGTCGGAAAGATCAAAGCCGGCCCGTGTCATATCCAGGAAGACATAATCCTTATCGCCATTGCGCGCGGTCACAATTGCCGGCGCTTGAGCCGCCGAACCGCGCATCAGACCGGCAGAAAAGGTAGCTCTACCATCGCCATCGGTTTTTGCAGTTCCAAGAACTTCGTTGTTCTTTGCCAGCAATTGCAGGTCGACATCTGCCAATGGTTTTGCGGTACCGAGTGAGCGGACGAAAACGTTAAGACCATCCGTCCCGGCATAGGTCGTGATGCCGGTGTCGGACACCAGGAACCATTGGGTGGCGCGCGAATCCCAATCTTCTGGCTGTGTTCCGGGCGGCGTCGCCGTCAGCACGTAGATTCCGGCCTTGCGCTCGGGAAGCGCCTCATCCACCGGAAAGCTGGTAATGACGTCCTTGTTGAGGTCTGGCTGAATTTCGATTGCACCTTGCCAGACCAGTTCACCGATTTCGTTTTCGATACGACCGGCATTATAGCCATCCATCTGCGTCAGGAACTGAGAGTTCGCCAGAAGCGCCGTGATGTTGCGATCGCCAATGCGGTAAAGTTTCAAGTCCGCCGTGTCTGCATTGACGGAAACGATCGGGATGCCGCGCCGTGCCGAGCCGGGCAGCACGAAATTCTCACCGGTAAAACGTACGCTTGCAGTGCGATCTCTGACATAAACATCCAGATCAACCTGCTTTTCGAGCGGCTCATCGACCGATGACGGCAGACCAGCGCGAAACGCGATTTTATAGCGTTGGCCATGTGTCAGACCCTCGACACAAATCTCGTTGTTTTTCGCGTCTATTGCCTTGGGGGCGGCGCCGTCCAGTGTCACAAAGGACGAGTAATCAACACCGTTCTTGACGAGCGGTTCGGAAAACTGCGCGCAGGCGCGTGGGCTGACACTGTCTGTATCCACCGTGTTGCCGATGATGCGGAAGCCCTGCCGGCTGCGCAGATCGGCATAAGCAGCTTCTGTTTCAGCCATATCGACGAGCGCAAGGCTTGCCTTGTAGGCGTTCAGGGCGGCCCTGTAACTTTGCGTTCTCTCGAAAGCCTGCGCTAGACGATTGAGCGCCTCCGTTCGGGCGCTGACGGTGCGGCTCAATTGGTAAGCATTGAGCGCGGCCGAGGCAGCCTGACCGGCAATCGAATAATTATCTGTCACCTGCGCGGCAGCCCCGGCAAGCTCAGCCCAGAGCGCTCCATCATCGGGGGCGAGCGCAAGCGCCGATTTATAGGTTTCGACCGCCTCCGGAATAGTGCCGGCGGCCACCTGCTGCCTCGCCGTTTCCAGAAGGCCTTCGAGCCCCTGATCGCCGCTTGCTTCCAGACCCGCTTTCAGCTTGAGCGCTTCCTGCTGGAGGCTTTCTGAAATGAACGACAGACGCTGCGGTGCGCCAATATCCGGTTCGGCAACGGTTTCTACCACCTTGCCCGCCACAGCGCCCGGAAATGCGTTAAGCTGATTGAAATCCGATTTCAGGAAGCACCATTTCACCTTCGGATTGTAGGTAAATGCCTTGCAGGCCGCATCGCCCACGCAAATCTCACCGCATTGCTCCAGCGAGACATTCTGCTCGGTTCGCAAATCGAAACCGAAATAATCGCCATTCTTGGTTGTGACGATCTTTCGCGATGGCTCTGCCGCCAAGCCCGGAAGAATGGTGGAAACCGTTGCCAGAACAACGACAGAAGCCCGAACGATAGCAAGCAGCGACATCAGTTTTCTCCCCCGTACAGATGCTGGCCGGACTCTGGCCAAATCCACGCACAGTTGTCAACGCGTCATCGCCAATTTGCGACATGACCGCGCCAAACGGGGTAAACGGAAAATCAGTCTTCTATTTTGCGGGCTTCCGAAATCAGCATGATCGGCACACCATCGCGAATGGGATAGGCCAGTCTGGCACTTTCCGAGACAAGTTCGTTGCGGGAGCGGTCATAGGACAAGCCGCCCTTGGTCAAAGGACAAACCAGAAGCTCCAACAGCTTCGGGTCGACATTGCTCATCCTGTCGTCCATCGGCCCGCTCCTGCCCTATTGCAAAACATTGCCGTTCTCGCCGCCACCTTGAGCGAGAAGAATCTCTGTGATTGCAATGAGTGTTTCAGCCCGTGTCTTCAAATCAGGAGCTTCCAGAAGCGCCTGTTTTTCCGCGGGGCCGAAAGGTGACATCATCGAAAGGGAGTTGACGAGCACGCGATTGCCCGCGCGCTCCACGCTTTCCCAGTCTGCTTCAAGCTGATTGGCATCAAGAAAGGCTCGGAAAACGCGCAACAGGTTGTTACGATCCACAGCGTCTTCGTCGTAGTCGCCGGAAAGATCGGCGATGAACGGTGCATGCACAAAGCTGCGGTATGGCTTTCCCGCCGCATCCACTTCCTTGAGCAGACGGAAACGGCAAACACCGGTAAGCGAAATCAGATAACGGCCGTCGCCGGTTTCGGAAAATGAAGTGATACGACCAAGACAACCCACGGAACTCAGCGCTCCACCCTCGGTGCCTGTATCGATTGCGTGAAGTGCGGGCTGAACCATGCCAATGAGGCGATCACTCGCCAGTGCCCGGTCGATCATCGCCAGATATCGAGGTTCGAAGATATTCAGCGGAAGATGCCCTTCCGGCAGGAGAAGCGCTCCCGGCAGGGGGAAGACCGGGACTGTTTCCGGCAGATCGTCGCTCTTCACATATCTCGCATTTCCGATATGCATGGGAATGAACCCTCTATTTTCCGGAGTACCGGTCGATCCCGATGGTATCGACCGGTCATCTCCACATTACGAAAACAGGATAGCCGAAAGCTTCCTGCGTCCGGCCACCGTCGCAGGGTCTTTGAAGCCCCAGGCCTCGAAAAACTCCAGCAGTTGCCGACGCGCGCCGTCTTCATCGAACTCGCGATCCTTGCGCATGATGTAGAGCAGATGGTCGGCTGCTTCATCACGCTTGCCTTGAACGTTCAGAACCTTGGCAAGTTTCATTCGGGATTCGTGATGATCCGGATTTGTTGTGAGATCTCGCTCGAGGGCCGTCGCATCGCCGAGTTTACGGGCTTCCTCATATTGAGCGATCTTCTTGGCAACGAGCTGGATGCCCGCATCTTCAGACAATTCCGGCGGCAGCGAAGACACAAGCTCGCCCGCCCGTTCGTATTCGCCAACGGCAATCATGCACTCGGCGATACCTGCAATCGCGGCTGCATTGTCCGGGTCAGCCTGCATGACTGCACCGAACAGCTGCGCAGCACCTTCGTGATCGCCATCCGCCACAAGCTGTTTTGCTTCGGCCAGCACAGCTTCGATCTGGGCTTTCGGATCACCTGCATCGGGACCGGCAATCTTGTCGATAAACTGACGGATCTGGCTTTCCGGAACAGCGCCCATGAAACCATCAACCGGGCGACCATCAGCGAAGGCCACGATGGCCGGGATTGACTGGATGCCAAGCTGGCCGGGAATTGAGGGATGATCGTCGATATTCAGCTTTACCAGCTTCACGCGGCCATTGGCTTCGTTGATGACCTTTTCCAGAACCGGCGTCAGCTGTTTGCATGGGCCGCACCACGGCGCCCAGAAATCGACCAGCACCGGCTGATTACGCGATTCCTCAAGAACATCTTTGGAGAAGGCGGCGGTCGTCGTATCTTTGATGTGGCCGGAGGCAGCGCCATTATGCTCCCCGCCGAATTGTGCGGTTGCAGACATCTGCCCGCCGTAGGAACTGCCGTAAGGGTTGTTCGTGCCGCTCATGCCGGTCTCCAATGGTACCTGTCGTTTTCGTCTCTATTAACGCAAAGATCGTATCTCACTCGCTCACTTTCAAGACAAGCGGCGCATGGCCGGTCGCCTCCAGAAAGCGAATAAGGTCCTGCTTGCCAACCGTCGTCGTCGCATCGTTGGACAGCGGGTGACCGTTGATCAGGTCGTTCTCCATAAGAGCGCTGTCGAGCACAAAAGTCACGTCGTTGTTGACGTCATTGATCGCGCCAAAGACGGTGACCGATCCGGGAACGACGCCAAGATACTCCAGCATCTTTTCCGGCCTGCCAAAGGAAACGCGGCTTGCCGCACCGATCACTTTGTGAACGCTCTTGAGGTCGACGGAAGCGTTTTCTTCCACCGTCAGGACGAAATACTTGTCCTTCTTGTCCTTTACGAACAGGTTCTTGGTATGACCACCGGGGATGAGATCACGCAGCGACTGGGATTCAGCGACAGTAAAGACCGGCTCATGCTGTTTCGTGCTGTGTGAGATGCCAAGCTTGTCCAGAAGCTCGAAGAGTTCATCCGCCGTCTTGGGAGAAATTTCCGTCATATCCCGCACCTGTCGCTCTCGATTCTCGGACCATTGTCTTCTGAATAAGCACGCTGGCTACCGTTGGCAACGGGCAGAAATCCTACCGCAATGAAAATATCCAGCTATTTCCGCTACTTGTCGAATTTTCGCGGGTTTTGTTCGTATTTTTGTCATTTCCCTGTTGCATTCCAAAATCGATTGAGCGATATAGCGCCCGTCGCCGCAACACTGGTGACCCACGGTTCAGCTTACTACCCCGAACCGTTGGCTTATGAGCGGGTGTAGCTCAGGGGTAGAGCACAACCTTGCCAAGGTTGGGGTCGAGGGTTCAAATCCCTTCGCCCGCTCCAAATTCTCCTAGATCGTTGTTGACATTGAGAACTTTGGTCGCCTTGGCGACTGGGAATATATCATTCGCCTTCCGTTGACCGCTGCAAAGCTTACAGTAGCACCTTAAAGTCTTACACGTACCGGCCTGGAGTTCGGGGCGGCCGCACCGGGTCCAGCCACCTCTTCCCCAAGAGAATACCGCCTATACCCTCGCATAGCTGGAACAAACATGGCCCAATGCCGTTTAATGTGGTTGTTTCACCACCCTGGGGGTCGCAATGTTCGCAAACAGCAAATCCATATTTCTGGCAGCCGCATTCCTCGCCATATCAATACCGACAATGTCTTCTGCCGCCGACATGATCCAATACGGCCAAGATCGCGCGCAGAAGACCTACTACCGCTCGTCTTATGTCGCGCAGCGCGAGACCTCTGCAGCAACAATATCGTCTCCTACCGCGCCCCGTACGAACGACACACGGAGCTGGTAACGCTTTGCCACCCGCCGCTGACATGGAATTTGGAGCCATCATCGGCGACAACATGGTCACCATGATCTTGCCATAATTGCTTTAGTGTGTTTACGTGCGCGCGCCCTTGTGGGAGGGGCAGAGGTTGAGACCCGTCGGCTGCAACATTGCGGAAGGCGGGTTTCCCTTTTTTTGGGCAGTAGGCTGCACGCGGGACACCAGGCAATGCTGATCGTCGATTTGAAATAAATGAGAAATGGTAGCGGGAGAGCGTTTTGAGCAATCCCCCCAGATTATTTTGGGCCGTTTCGTAGCATAGATTTCTTTCAGAAAGACGCCACAACCAATCATAACGCATAATTTCAATGACTTATGAAACGACTAATAATCCCGTCTACTGCATTCCGATAAAACCAGATCGGAAGGCATACACATCCAGACGGTGATTGGCAGTTTCCAATAAGCGACTGCCTCGTTGATAAGGTATTCGTGTTTCAGACATCCGACCGGACCGACCTTGCAAACTAGGATGATGGCCGGCAGCTTCTCGGTAGCTGCCGCATACAAGAGGGATTGCCCGATCGCCTCGGCCCATTTGTGCGTCCAATCGACCTCAATCGCGAGACGATCAGTGATGCAGTCAACCCGCGTGCCGTTGGGCAATACGCGCTCTTGCTGCATGCCGGCGCAGAACCGGGACCGGAACTCGCTTTCGGTTGCTGCGCGAGCGCCTGTCGTCACCATCAATGAGAATAAAAGTACATAAAAATATTTCATGAGCCGGCATAACTCGGCCGCTTGCTATCGACAAGCTCTCGCGTCAGGTTGCCAGCGATGACCGAAAAATATGAGCCTAAGTATCTCTGGAAAAGAACTCAGATCGATGCACGCGACCCCCCAACGGATTTCGATTGGACCGGGTACGATGGCGCCGAGGCGATCGGTAGAGTTCGGAAGGAAATACACGGGCCGATAAAGGGCAAATAGCAATGGGCCGGTTGGTATTCGAAGAAATACAAGGGTTCGCCGCCGACGCCAAACCTCGGCTATTCCGCCTCATGCCGTCTGGCTATGCAAAAGTGCGAGGAGTATTGGGAAGCCACCAAACGCCTTGCAAATCTCCCCCGGCCATAGACAGGGGGAGAAGCGTTGAAGTCAGGGCTTCAGCGCCAGCATGATGCTACCGCCGGAGACCATACCAGCCACAAAAAGAGCGAAACCAATTAGAATACGGCTCCGCGGTGGAATGTGTCCGTTTTCAATGTCTGGAGCGACCAGCGCCAGAGTGCAGGACCATGCCATCATCCATGCCACGAAAGCGCTGATGGGAGAGTTGACCATCCAGTCCGGTCGCTCGTGGTATCGAAGCAACATCACCCACACCCGCTGGAAGAAGATAATGCCGACGATCGAAAAGACGGCGACAATCAGGAAATCAGCGCCGGCGCGACCATTGCGCATCGCCTGCGTTGCGTCGCGGAACCAGCGGACCAAAACGGCAAACGCAACCCCCAGAACGAGGCTAGACGAGACCTCGGTCATATAGTCGGCTGGAATGAAGGCGTTAGCGATCCAGAACAGCATTACGGCAATCAGGGCAGACCAGGCCGCCACACTCGTTTTAAATCGTCTCATCGCCGGCTGCCTTTCTGCATGCTGACTACTACTTCCTCCGCGATGCGCTGGACGCGGTCGCGCCGGCGCTCGAATGTCACGACCGCTTGGGCTAAATCGGCTTTTCGGTCGCGTTTCTCTTTTTCTATTTCCGGATCTGGCAAGGTCTGGACTTTCGGCAAGCGCCACCAGGATAGCAGCCTCATTCGCCCCTCCTGTTTCCGTTCGAAACCATGACCGGCAGGACCGTATCCATGGTGTCGGTGAATTTCTGGACGAGCGGCGCGAGAGTCTTCAGCGTCTCGATATGATCGTCCTGAAGCTCCTTTATGCGGGCATCATGCGCCTCGCGGTCTTTGGCGCGGCCGATCCGCTCATAGATGTAGAACATCACCATGAGCAGGGCGAACCCGCCAAAAGGCCCGTGCTGCAGAAACCAGCCGCCAATCTCGTTCGACAGTTCCATTTCCCCGCCCCTTATAATCTGTGGTCGCCACAGGCGGTCAGTTGACCGCCTTAGCCACCTCCGGAACCTTCGACATGATGATGTCCTGAAGGGCTTTCACATCCACTCCAAGATTTGAAAGCGCCTGAGGATTTTTCTCAGCCACGTATTCGATGGCTACGTCGAGGACAGGACCAGGGATACTGTCCCCCCTGAGGGGGAGGCCGGTTTTCGTGACGGCATACTTCAGGGCATTGAGCGCCGATTCATGGAGGGCACTCCGCAATCGAGCCTCGATCTCGATGCGCTGCTTTTCATCGGAGATTTTGAGCAGAGTTATGAGACGAACGCTCAACCAGGTCACCAAGGCAGGGCCAACGGTAGAAATCAGAAGGACAACGATCGGCTGCACGATCGTCCAGAGATCATACCAGATCGATGATGGCGCAATCACAGGCCCGGCTTCCTGCGACAAAGCTGGCCAAAAAATAAATGCACCAACGAAGAGAACGGCGACGGCAAGGGCACAGATATAGATGCTTCGCATCGGCTCAACCCTCCACCCGTTTTGCATCACGTAAGGCTGTTGTGATCACCGCGTATGCCTCGGCCGCTTTTACCAATGCAGTAGCCGCCGTGACGGACGAGGGATCTTTGCAGATCACGTCCAAAGCAGACCAGGCTGCAGCTTCTTTGCTGACCGTCGACTGTTTCAGGTTGCCTGTGCTAGCGACAATCACGAACGCGCTATGGGCAGTCGCCGCCGTGGTGCATATCTGCGGGAGATTTTTCTGGATCGCATTGTCGATCGATCCGGTTGTGGCCGAGCATGAAGACAGCGCAAAGGCCGCCACTGCCGCGAAAAGCAGAGACTTGGTCATGGAGTGTTTCCTTTTATGGAGGGGTTAAGCTTCGTTGGTCGTGACGCTGGCCGATATTGTGGTCATCGGCAGAGCGGTATAGGGCGCATCCTGATACGTGACCGGCCAGCGATAGCCGAGCAGACGAGTTTTTGCGATGCGGGCGATGGTGACGGAATCGGACTGATTACCGCCTAGAACATGCAGGTGCGTCTTGTCGTGGCCGACGACGATGCCAACATGACCTTGCCAGCCATCCTTAGAGCCACGCCAGAAGACGGCGATGGCGCCGATCTGCGGTTCGTTCAGCGCCTTGCCGAACTTCAACCAGTTGCGAGAGCCGAGCGGGTTCGCTGGCATCGGCTCTTTCGGCAGGGCTGTGGCAATGACCATGCCGACGAAAGCACCGCACCACGCGATTTCGCTCGCATCGAGCCGCAGGGCCTTGTCCAGCACTTTGGCGTTCTTCGCCTCATGCAGGCCGAGGAAGCGGCGCGCTTCCGTCACCCAAGGCGGCACCATCGGCCTGTTATCGTTCAACCCGAGCGCAACGAGCGTCTTCGGACCGATCGTGCCGGGATAGAGGATTGAGAGCTTCTTATCCTCCTGGAACCGCGTCACGGCCTTCGTCGTGCTACGACCGGGAATGCCATCAGCGCCAGACGGCCCGACATCATAGCCGAGCGAAATCAAGCGCTGCTGTACCTCGCGTACAGTCGCCATTTTGTTCTCCTGATTTTAGGATTGGTGAGCCTGCCCTATTGGGCGCCAGGCTCCTTGATTTCGAGTGACGTGGTAGCGCCACCAGATCTGTTTGCCTTGTGAGCTACACTTGCAACGCGCCAGCTACCGTCGATAGCCTTCCGGGCACCTGACAGATGAAAGACTGCCTCGGCTTGAGCCATCGGCTCAAGATCAAGAAGGACGGTACCGCCGCCTGCGTCGCGCTTCGCTTCACTTTTCCGACCTTCAGCACGGCGCTTGGCTTGCCCTTCATCGGCAACTGGCATGCGCGTCATGTTCGTCACGTCAGGAAGATCACGGCCGAGATCTATCTCCACTTCTTCTTCAACGAATTTCGCCGATTTCCTGTCGAAGTAGCGCGACTTTGCTTTGGTGAATGACGGTCTTCCAGTAAACGGCGCGATGTCCCAACTGATAACGTTTCCCCCTGGCCCAACGATGCCATAAATCGGGGAAAGATCGGCTGCGCCGCGCGGAACCAAGACGGCCCGCTTGCCGCGAAGTTTGAAAGTTCCGTTTACCTCTCTCGCTATTTTTTCGCCGAGATCGAGGAAGCTCTCATAGTCCGCCGACCAATAGTCCCGTTGCATGTCCGCCAAAGATTGATCGACCTGTATGGAATACCCCGCTCTGGAGGCGGCCTCCGAGAGAAACTCCTGCAATGTGGCCTCGTCTTTATGAAAGGCCTGCAATTCTTTGGCTTTTCCGCGAGTGTCGAAACCTTTTGCGGTCACTGGCACCAACCGTCCACCGCCGCGCGAGCCGGTACTTCTTGCAGTTTCGACCGTGCCATCAAATGTCGCGACGCCATTGAGGTAGACGACGATCGCCGCTCCCTCCATGTCCAGTTCGATTTCCCCGTCCGTATCATCGAAAGTCAGACTACAGGTATCCGAGGCTGTGCCTTCTTTGTCGGTAATCGCGACATCGATCAGATAGGGACTCATCGCGCCCGTTTTGTCTTTTCCATCGATCCACACCGACCAGTCGACAGACCATTGCGGAGCGACGGTCAGATCGTAATAAACACCGTTGACCCAGCTCATGCGCTCTAATCCTTGAACAGACTTTTTCGGGCGCGGACGAGACCCGTTTGCGCCGGCAGTTCGGGAATGCTGAAAGTGGTGCCCAACGGCAGGAATGCCCCGAGACCTGCCAGCCCGGGATTGATTCGCATCGTCTCCTCCACGAGGGCTCGGCCGCGCACCCCGTATTTACGGTGCAGAACCAACTCGACGGTTAGCCCCTCACCTCGCACCGTGAACTTGTCTGGCATCACAACACCCCGTTCAGAGAGAATAGCGAAAGCAGCCCACCAATCACGGATTGACCGTCGCCCGGCCTTTCATCCGCTTGTTCCAGAACGATGGTGTAGAGAAGCTCAAACCCCACCCCGTCGGACATCAGGTCGCGATGCTCTTCCGTCATAGCTTTGATGCCATACCAACCAAGGCGCGTTCCGTCTCCGCGCATCACGGGAAAACGCGCGCCGTTACGACGCATTGAGTGAAGCACCTCAAGTTGGGTAAGGCCGCCAATCCTGTTCGGCAGCAGGGAGCCCGAAAGCGTCAGATCGTCCTCTCCCTCACCAACATTTTCCTTCCGCTGTCGCCCGCCCATCACCGGCTTCACGACCAGAGATCCGGAACTATCCCGTCGGACCGCATCTGCAGAGAACGGTTTTGCATCGATCATCACTGCGCCGAGAAAATACATCATGTCTGGACTTTCAACCGATAGTTTGATTTCTTTTCCGCATTCACGGAATGGGGGACTTCATGAACACAACGCTCATCAGCCTGCTCGACAGCATCAATCAGATCCTGGCACTCTTTATCGTTGTCGCTGCTACCGCTATGGGGTGGATATTCGGTCAGCCGAATGGAAGCGGTGCAATCTACGCCGTTCTTGGATTGATCGCTGGACTGGTGACCGCCGCTGTCATTTGCGGTCTCCTTGCAACGCTGCTGCAAATTGAACGCCACCTGCGGCGGATCGCCGAGACGCGGGCTAACTAAAGCCCGCTGTCATTCGTCGACGTTTGGAGCCCATCCATTTCCGATCTGATCGCCTGCCCCAATTGCCTTGCGACCGCCTCAGCGTTCGGAGCCTCATGGATGGTCACAGGCATATGGACGGTGATGTTCGGCCGAGGCGGCGGGTTTGTGATGGTGACAGAAGGCGTACCGGAAAGGGTCACCGAAGGGGTCCCCTCGATGACAACAGGTTGACGCCCTGACGTAGGGGCGGTGGCATTTTGCGGAGTCCTGCCCGCCAACCTGTCTTCAAATGCGCCGAAGACATTGAACGACCTCTGCTCTTGGACAGCAACAGCTAGACGCTCACGACGCACCTGTTCCGGATCATAGGCGCCTCGTGACGGATATCTCCGCTGCACATCCTCTGCATTCTGAAGCACTCGGTCTAAACGCACCTCTGCTGGTTCGCTTCCAGGGCGGCCGGTTGGTACCGGGATTACACCAGTCGTTTGCCCAAGAGGCTGTTTATCGATACCGGCGGCATGTGCAGCCGGGTCGTAAGAGCCTCTCGACGGATACTTCGACATCGTCTCCCCGCCTCGCCTGCGGCCTTCTGCGGTATCGATATCGTCGAAGATCGTTTTCGCTCCACCGCGCCCAACCTTTATGAGCGCGGCCCTGAAAGCGGCCACCATCTCCTCGTAACTCGCCTGCGGATTTGCCTTAGAGAACCGCCCGTAGAAGTCATCACGCAACCAACCTCTCTGTTCAGCGTCCATGCCGCTCATAACACTTTCAACGGCGGCATCGTCCGAAATCGCCTGATTGACCTTATCTAGAGCGGGATTAACGACCGTTGCGACACCGCTCCCGACATGGGCCATAAAGGTGTCCCAATTGTTTGAAAGCTGCTGAATTTTGTTCTTCGACAGATCAGCCTGAGCATTGAAGTCCGCCAGCGCCGAACCCTTCGCTTTATTGATTTCCGCATTGAAGTTTGCCTGCGCATCCCTAAGCATAACGAGAGCTCGGACACCCTTCTGCATTTCGGCATCGCCGAAAAGCGTGGTAATCTTGGTCAGATCACCCTTCAGCGCCAGCTGTGTCATATCGAGGAAAACCTCGAGCACATCCTTGCCTTCCCGGCGGGCCTTATCGAGCGCCTTGGGAAGATCCACACCAAACTTGTCGAAGCGCTTGGCAACATCCTCAGAATACATCTTATTGAGCACGTTACTGAGATACGTCGCCGCCTCAGCCGAAGATCCCGCTTGCATCCGTACAGTCTGCAACATCGCCACAAGTTTGCCGAGACCTTCGGTACCTTTATATCCCAGAGCCGCAAACGACGGCGCCAAGCTTGGCAGATATTGAGCCATATCCTTCAACTCGAACTTGCCGAGTTTACCGCCTGTCACGAGCATGTCGAACGCTTGTTGCATCTTGTCGCCAGCGATATTGAAAGACCCTCCGACAGCATCTGCCGTGAGTGCGATATCGGCAATCTCTGCGCGAGACGCTTTAGCGGTCAGGGCCACTGATGGCAGGAACGACATAGATTCATCGAGCGATCGGCCGGAGGCGACGAGCGTGTCGAGACCAGTCATCACCGTATCGAAGCTTTGCTTCGTGTCTTGGGCCACAGTTCTGAGGCTCTGCATCGTCGGCTGTATGGCAGCAACACCCTTGTCCGCATTGATCGCGATGCCTGCGACGCGATCCTCGATGTCCGCGTAATTGGAGTATGCTCGACCAGCGGCATAGGCGGCCACCCCAACAGCCGCCGCTCCCCGCACTGCAAATGCAGCCACTGCAGCACTCCGTTTTTGCGTCGCCGCCGCAAGAGCGGCCTCCCGCGCCGTCTGCTCCGCCTGGGCAGAGCGTGCGCGCTCAATCATCTCCCGTTCCTGAAGACGCTGCACGCGGTTAAGAGACATACCCCGTTCGGCAAGCATACGGTCACGCTCTGCCCGCTTCAGGCGGTCGAGGTTACCAATGATCGCCTGTGTTTTATTGCCTGTGCGATCGCTGATATCGACGACCATCGTGGCGGTCAGTTTGCCCATACTGGTATCACTCCATCATGAAATCGGGGATCAGATCCGCGAGGATCTGGTGAATAGCCTTGCTGTCCGGCCAGATCATTCTCTTGATCACCCTCGGGTCGACACCCGTCAGGCGCGCGAGCAAAAGACGACGGGAAACAATGCTTCCCGTCGCATAGTCATCGAGATCAGTCTGCTCCGGCTGCTTGATCGTGACGACATTGAGCCGCGCACCGTTGACCGTCATCGGGGACAAGAGGCGGTAGCTGTAAGAGCCCGCAAGAGGCTCAACGTGCTCGACGACAAACTCTTCTGCGGCGCCCGCTTCCAATGTCTCGGTCACCGCCGGCTCGAATTCAGAATAGTCGAGGTCACCCATTTTACGCTCCGAGTGCGGCGCGGCGGGCGGCAGTGATATCGACACCCATTCGACGAATTACACGCTCATCTTCGTCGACGTACCACCATTCCTTGCCATCGATCGACAGTTCGAAATGTGTGACTTCCTTGAATATGGAATTGCATCCGTTGAACTGGCCGGGGTCGGCCTCGTCCGGGGACCATTCAACGATAACGCCTTCGATTTCGACGCGGACCGGTACCATCGCGCTCGTTTTGCGATTGCGCAGTGCAGCGGCAAGCGTCCAACGCTCCTTCACCCCAGGCATGAGATCGCTGTCAAAGCCATGAACGGATACTGCCGGCTCAATCGGCTGGAGACGATCCTGACTGTAATCGACATCGAGAACGCCGCCGCCCGCCGTTCGCGTGGTTGTTTTGAACCGAAGCGGCGGGATCACCATTTTGGCGATGATCGTTGCGCGCGTCGATCCGGACTCGAGGGACTTGCGAGCGTCGATATCCACCAGGGTGAGAAAAGGCTGTGCCATAATATTGTCCTTTCAGATCGGAGGGGTCAGGCGGTCTGCGCCAGACGTGCAATGATTTCGGCAACAAGGCCTTCGACGGCAGGGCGATACCGACGGATCGTGTGATCAGCACGCTTGAAGACTGGTGCCGGCTCGATGCCAATCTCGAGTGCGAGTGTGCCAAGACGAATATTTTCCGGGCTGTTCAGATCGGCTTTGAACATTTCCGTTCGGGGCGTGTAACCGAGGATGCGATCCGCAACCTTGTGATCCTTCAGCGCGTAGGCGATCGAGTTGATCCACGCTTCGGCCATGTTGGCAGTGATCTTGTTCTTGCCGAGAAACTGCCTCGTAATTCCCATGATCTGGGTCACGATGTAATCCGTGCCACGCACCTGGTGCATCTGCTCCCAGAGCTCGCCTGTCTGCGCATTGTCCGTGCCGATGAACACGAAACCGCCATCGGCGACTGCACCGTCGACGCCGGTCTCGCCCTCCGTCACGATAGCGACGTTAGCGGCCAGCATTTGCTGCCCTTCGGTAGAACCATCGAGAAGAGAAAAAGGAATCTTTCTCGACAGGCCTGCAAGCCCATAGAGAGGCTGATTTGCGAACGGGTTGAATGGCAAGCCGTCACCTTCATTGTCGACCCGCGCAATCAAACCAGCAACGCGCGGTGCCATCGGCCGCGTGACAACGTCAGCACCAGCGTATACGCGGGCAGCTACACCGATAGGCATCAATCGCTCGGAAGACATGGTTTCACGCGCATCAATCGCGTTGGCCGATGAGGTGTCATCAACGTCGACCGGCGCAATGGCGAGGATCTTTCCCAGGTTTGCCTGAAGCGCAACGATTACCGGATTTGCAGTGTCCAGATCGGGCCGCCAAGCCGTTCGACCAGCCACCACGATCCTCGGTGTGGCGTTAACCTGGCTTGGAATATCCGTGATGGAATTGATGACCTCAGCGATTGCTGCTGCGGTGGCAGCCGCATTGGCGCCCTCGGCGACACGTACGATCGTGACGTCGGCGCCGGCGTTGAGGCTCGTCAGCTGATCATTAATACCTTTAACCGCATCCGCCAGCAGACCAGTGCCAAGAGCGGCGACCGCCTCCGAATTGGAGGAGGAGATGCGTTTAGGCGTATCGATCGGAAACTCCGCATTCGAAGCGTCAGCAGATGTTTCAATGACGAGCATCTTGGAAAAGTCCGCGCCAAGAGCAGGAACTGTCTCAGTCGTGGGGCGGAAAAACTGCATGCCAAAGGCAGGTGCGGTCATGGTGGGATCTCTCTATATACAAGGTGGCGCCTGCCCGAAGCGCTGAAAACGGGCAATAAAAAACCCGCCAGTATTGGCGGGCTGGGTCTGAGTGCAAAATGGCATCAGGCGTAGTTTGCGAGCGCCCATACCCAGAGGTCGTCAAGCTGCGATTGCGTGATGTTTTCGAGTTCCGCCATCTGGTTCAACAGCGGGTCGGTGCGGCGGTAAAGCTGCGCGTCCTCGAAATAAACAATCGCCTGCTGTTTTTCGACGCCTTCAGGCATGGCGTCGATATGGGCCTTCACGCGCGCTTTGGTGACGCCAACTTCTGCCGCCGCCAGCCAGAAGCCAAGGCGAGGAATTGGCGGGACCGGCGCAGGGGGAGCAACATATGGTGGGATCGTGTTGACGCGCTCACCCTCTTCGTCAAACTCCCACTCCGCAATCAACTGGCGATGACGGTTTCCCATATCGTCCGGGACAAGTATCTCCGTGTCGTCAAACTCGGCGCGGATCATGCCGGTTTCGGTGTATCCGATAACGTTCATGTCAAATCCCCGCATCGAAGTAACCGATCCACCCGTCAATGTAACCAGATGCCACCGTTACATTGATCTGGAAGAACCCCCCTAAATAAGAAGGCGCTCCGAAAGTGCTAACGATATTGGCGGATGAGGCGGTACCATTGTTCACGACCGTTAAAGTTGGCGTGGCCCGCATAGGAACAGGGAACCGGTAGTAAGCCATATTCGTGCCGACACCGCCGGACTGCAAACCATTGTGGATCACGCAGAAATATCGCTGACACAAGGCAAGTTCCTGCTGGATATGCCTATATCCTGCCGGGTCTGCTTCCGCAGAAGCGTCCCCCTCAACCAGCGACACACGCGCAATATCGAACGTTCCCGATTGTTGCCCGAGGTTGTTTGTGCGTGCATTGAATGATGATCCGGCTTCGAACCAGAAACTCACAGCCAAGTTGTCAAGGTTGTTCGTTCCGAGTGTTTTTCCGGCAGTAGGCGGAATGTCCACCACAACATCATATCGCGCCAACTGCGCAGTGAGAGCAACCGTTGTTACGCTGAACGTTGTAAACGGGGAGGGAGAACCACCTGCCCCGAAGTCTTGGGCCAGTTCTACGGCAATGTTTTTTGCCGCGTCCGCTTTCGCGTAGAAAGTCAACGTTGCACGTTTTCCCGCCAACGTTCGAACGCTTTCGCACCGATAGATTTTTCGGCAGAGATTGCCAGCGCCAGCGACACTGGCAACGACGGTACGAGAGAAATAAACCGGATCACCCGGCACGTCCGTTTGGCCTAATGCGAAGGCTTGCCGGGAATGAGTTTTGGTGGTTCCGATGTTTTGGTTAAACCACATGTCGTCGCTTCCGTAGCCGGAAGAAGTCTGACTTGGCGCTCTCTGCCACACATCGAAATTGCCATTTATGATCTTGTTGCGGAAACCAGCAAGGACACCGCCACCGAGGTTTGCCCGAGCTTTCCCCTTCTCCAACTCCGAGAAGTTTTGAGGGGCATCAACACGGATGCGTTTCGCGAGCGCCGCCGCTTGATCCGTACTGACGGGCTTGTCCGCATCAGCGGTGTTGTCAACGTTTCCAAGACCAATATCCCCTTTGCCAAGCGTGATATCGGCGGACAATTCTTTGTTGTTCACCCTGCGGGTATTCGGCACTTTTGCAGCAAGCCCACCCGACAACGCTTGCGCTGTCGCATAGTACGCTGGCAGTTGCCCGCCAAACTTCAAGGTGTCAGGAGCCTTGCCGCCAATGATGATCTGGTCAATCTGGTCCTGCGCGAGCGTAATGGACTGTTGCAGATTGGCAATCTGCGGCGCGACGTTGACCTGAATATAATCAAGCGATGCCTGAATGCCCTGAGCCTCAAGGCTTTCGAAGGATGCTTCCAGTTCCTCGCGGGCAACAAGCCGAGCATGAAGATCGGCCATTGTCGCATTCCACAATGCCCGATCAATCAGCGTCTTCGGCCACGATGGAACCTGATAGGCGTCAGACCTCTCTGGCATAGTCAAGCACCTCGTCACCTTCCTGCTCGATGATCGCCGTGACGACCGTACCGCGCATCTCGATTTCGTTCAGCGGCTTGAAGGTGAAGGCCCCACGCTTGACCGGGCGTGACAGCTTCACCTTGTAGGATTTTTCCGGATCGATCTGGAAAGCCATGGGAACCCCTTAAAGTGCAGCAATGAACGCGTCCTGCACGAACGGCACGGACACGACATTGTTGGTAGTGGCCGCCGGGCGCATGCGGGCGGCAGTCGCCGACGCGCCGAGCGTATAGGTGGAAAGATAGGTCCGGCGCGCAGGCATCTGCGGGTCAACCGTGATTTCGGTGGTGTCCGGGTTGATGACCGTGTTGCCGACCATAATGGCGGGCGTGAAGGTGTGCCGGTCAGCGTCGAACGAATCCAGCGTGTATTGGGTCTGGATGCTTGTGGTCGCAAACCCAAACGCAAAGCTGTCACTGACCGCCCGCATGCTGTTGCGGTTCCGGGCAACGCGTGAAACTGCCTTCTGGTCAAGCTGGATCATTGGCTGCAAATCAGCCGTACCCATCATGACCATGCGCAATTCCACAGACGCCGGAAGCCCAACAAGCGGGTTTGTCGCCGGGTCGCCGTCATCAAGTTCCGTCCAGACGGTGGAACCGGATGGCCGAATTTCCCAGCCGAGCGTACAGCCGCCCGGAACCCAACCCGCAAACAGCATGTCGATTTGCGTCATGCCGTCCGCGAGGTTGAGCGCCTGCATCGGTATGACCGTGCGCGGGCTGCGGTAGCGGGCGGCATTCAGCCGGAAGCAAATATCGGTTTCCGTCGATCCTTGGGCGAAAGCGCCGTCCGTCGTCAAAAACTGTGTGCCGCCCGTATACTTGTTCGACCCGGATATATGCAGCGCATGCGCGCCGGTCGTCACGGTCACAAAAGCATAACGCTTTCCGCTTTCCAGCAAAGTAATCGGCAGAACAATCTTGTTCCAACCAACCACAAGATCAGCGTGGTTCAATATCCCTTGCGCAAGCACCGCATCGAAACGGGGCATGCCACCGGTCGTGGTTTCCACGATGAAAACGTGAACGTCACCATCAGCACCAACACGGGCAAAAGACAGGTCAAGACTTGTGACCTGCATGGGCTGCGCCACGAGGAAGGATTGGCCGTAAATGGAGCCGTTAATGCCCACTTCTTCGGTCACATACTGCCAATAGGGTTCGCTATAGATTTCATATCGAACCTGCCGGACGCCGTAGGTCTGATGACCGGGACCATAGTTCGCCCCGAGATAGACCACCTCAAAGGTCTCGCCGCCGACATTGAGCATCTGCCCCACCCTGGAATCACCGCCGAGGCCGGACCAGCCCGCCGCGTTCTCGCAAGCGTGCATCGTCGGCCCGTAGGTGATGCGGATGCGGGACGCCTCCTTGCGGACAAGCGTGGTTTCCGTATGTACCAACTGCGAAATATTCAGCGTGCCGTCCAGCGACGTGTTTGCAATGCGCGTCACCTCGTCAAAGGCTGGCACCATGCGGCGACCGCGAAATGCAATCTTCGGATCGTCTTCCGCCTGCACTTCAAGGCGGGCCTGTCCTTCAGCAGCGAAGCCGAACCGGATGCCCTCTTCAATCCGCGCGAGCCAGTCCACATGCGCCGTGTCCCAACGGTCGGGAATAAGACCGTCATCGAACACATAGGCACGCGCCTCGTCTGGCAGATCGACTTTCAGCCGGGCCGCGCCGATGTCGCGTTGCATCTGGCGAATGATGACCGGACGCGGGATTTCGGTAAGCTTGCCCTGAATATTGACGATCTGCGTTTCAATCGTCTCGGTCCTCATGAAGAGGCCATCCAGATCGACTTCGAGCGCCGTGACGCGGCCTTCGACTTCGTACAGGGTTTTCACGCGGTCGCCGTTGCCGGGTTCGATGGTATCGACCCCGGAAGAGGTCAACAGCACGAAGGCAATGCATGCATCCGTCGATGCCACCACCGGCTTGACCGGAACCGGGTTTGCTTCGCCCGGCTGCACAATCAGTTCGACAACCCGGCGGATTGTCTTCGGCGTGGTGCGGTTGACAATGATGCTGGTCTCGGGATCGTCGGACGTTTCAAACGGACGCGTTACCGTGTCGGTCACTTCCTTGCCACGCAACAGCACGGCAACCCAACGCTGGTCGGAAGCTGCCGCCGGGATATGAAGCTGAAGGTTCATATCGGTCGGCGCTTCCTGCGCAAAGACGATTTCCCCGGCGACATAGCGGCCAGCCGAAACCGTGATTTCCTGCGCCGATTTGCGGGCAACCGTGAATGCGGCCCAATGGGCCGGATAGCCGATAGCGTCCAGCCAGAGGCCGTCCGTCGCCGCCTGCGCCTGCAAGCCGATGGCTTCGAAATCAGCGTGATCGGCGATTTCAGCTTCTGCAAAAGAAGTGCGCTGCATGTGTCGTTACCCTCAATCCAGCCGCTTGCGATCCATGTAACCGCCGAAGGCATGGCTTCCGTCGATGAAAATATTGTCGTTAAAGGTGATGCCGCGCCGCCATGCGAAGGACACCGAATAGAGCGTCTCCGGCGTCTTGGCGGTCGTCATGGCGCGCTTGGCGCGGCGGATGGGTTCAAGGTCGATGGCCGTCATCGCCGCCCGCCCGAAGGCGCTGCGGCCAATCTGGAAACGGTTTTTCGGCGCTGTCAACGAAACGCGGACAAGGTAATGCGCAACGAATGGCTGATGCGCTATCGGGGTTCGTCCGATCACCGCCCGCCCGAAGGTGAAGCGGTTCGGATGTGCGATGCGATCCACGATTTCCGCATCAACGAAGGCAAGGTAGCGTTTCAGCCCGGCAAGCGTGCCTTTTAGCGCCGCCAAGGGAGACGCGGGGTAGAGTACCGAAACCCCTGCGCTTTGCGCAATCATTTCCCGTTTCCGCTCTTCGGCCCAGTCATCAAACCATAGATCGACCGAATGATGTGCAGCCAACCAAGGGATGAACCTAGCGGGCGTCCGATACGGATCCATAATGATGGCGTAAGGCACATCGATGTCATCGGACATGCCGGCAGCGAGGGCTTTTTCGAAGGAACCAACTTCCGAAGAAAGAAGAGGCCTCACATCACTCATAGCCGCACCTCAATGTCCACTGTTAACGCGGTCATTACCGGGACCTTGTAGGGGTCGCCACCGATGGCGACAGGCGATAAATCACGAACCTTTATGATCCCCGATCCATAGGCCGCACCAAGCAACAGCCCAGCCGGCACCTCACCCCCTATTTTTATTCGGTCCGTCGCAACATCATTTATCCGCTTTATCGCTTCGGCCTTCAAAAGATCTGGCGATGGGCCAGACGCTGGCACCTCGATCACAAATGATGCCTGATACTCCGTGCGGACCCCGCCCAAAACCGATAGCCCGACAGCTTCCGGAGCTCGATCAGGATGGGTGACTACGGTTCGAACCGCCGCAAGCTCCTCGGCAGTGGGCAAACGGCCATATGGGCCAATAAGGACAACATCTGTGTCACCCCTGCGCCCGTGCACCGACCGTCCATTGACGCGAGCATCCCAAAGACCAAGCGTCCTGTCATTCGACTGAGGCCACGCTGTCCATGCATCGAAAAGGTACCGTCCTGCAGACGCAGACGACGGCACATCGAATGACAGTAAAAAACGCCGCAGGAGAGCCTCGTCACCTTCCATCACTGCTGCCGAGTTCACAGTGGCTGGCGTAATCGTCAGGCGGGCCACATTGCGAGCAGCAACAAGACTGTCCAGGTTGGAACCCTTGGACAAAGGAGCCAACAGCGCTTTAAGCCCGTCATTGACCCGGTTTCGATCAAGGTTTCGAAGATATCTCCACGCGCGCCCAACCACGATAGCCGGATGCGTTGCAAGATCCTGTTCTGTGAAATCAGGGAGTGACGCGTCCAAAGCTTGCTGAATTGCCCATTCCGCGAGAAATCGTTCGCGATATGCCGCGTCGAGTTGCTCGAGGGATATAATCTCGATCGCTTCCGGCGCGGGCAGCCGTGAAAAATCAATCGCCGTCGGTGCGTAAGTCATATGAGCGTAACTCCGCCGTTAAAGGCCAACCCGAAGCGAACAACCCGCTCCACAGTTTCATCGCCGAGATGACCTTTGGGTCGAAAATCAGCTTCGATCGATATACCCGCGATGCCGCTGCGAATTTCATCAACGGTACCGTTCAACGTCACTCGACGAACCTTGAAACGCGGCTCCCACAAATCAATCGCCGTGGCAATCAACTGCTGCCACGCAGCAAAAAGCGGCGGGGTAGTAGCGCGGCCGAGGAGTTCGACAACACCTCCACCAAACTCCCGAAGAAGCAGGACGCTGGCGATGCGGGTCGCGAGTATGAAAATAACGGCCTGATAGGCGCTTTCGATGTTGGAAATTCTCGCGCCCGTGCGCCGATCAAGCCCCACCATCGCTTGAAGCCCCGCTGTCGATGGCGCTAACCCGTCCGAGTGACAGATCGTAGAGCGCCTCGGTCTCGGTCAACCTGACCGTGGCCCCCGTGACATTTTTGCCATTCACGATAGAGACCCCATCGGCGACGGCAAATTGTTTGCGCCCGTCATTGTCCGCCGCTATATCGTTCGGCAGTTTGCTTTTTCGCATCGATTTTCTCCTGATCAATCTACGGCCGAAACGACCCCGGAACCCTCAACAATCGGCCAGAGGCCGGCTGATGATCCACTGGCAACATGAACCTTGTCGCCAATCCGTGCGACTTTCTTGCCGCCCTCGCCGCCAAGCGAAACTTTGGGGGCGGACACGATGACGTGCGTCTCTGCCTCGACATGCAGCACGCCGCCCTTGATGGAGAGGCGCACTCCGGCGTCAGCAAAAACATTTGCCGACATGTCATCGTTCGGGCTTGCGTTTTCGTCGGAATATCCACCCCTCACGAGGATGCCCTGCCGAAGATCTCCACCAGGGTTGATAACTCCGACAATCTGCCCCTTTTTGAGAGGAACTGAGCTCTTGCCGGTTTCCGGGTGCGGCATCCATGGCGATAGGTATGCCGAGCCATCGGCATTCTCGCCAAGCTTCAGCCGGTAACCTTTTTCGGCATCAATGATTTCGACGGGTCCGACCTTCACCATTCGACCGAAGGCACTTTTGAGAACCTCCACGTCGGATGCCAGTGCCATGAACTCACGGATCATCGCTCACCACCAAACCTTCAACGCCGGATATTTTTATCTTAGCTGATATGAACGGGACATCCGTCTCCGAAAGAGGACCAGGACCCAGCGCTGTAATTCCGGCCTTCGACGTAAAGAGAGCAGCTTGCAGAATTTTCCAGTCCGGCCAATCACCGCCCGTCGCCAACAATGCGCGCCATGTTTCGGCAATCTTGCGGTATCCGTCATCACCGTCGGCTTCCATAGCAGCAAGTCCAGCAGCGATCGGCGGCGGGATTTCGTCACCAGGCAAAGGATCTGGCAAAGTTTCAGCCTTGAACTGAACGAACCGTGCCGCGTGTTTGGTCCCGGTTTCGGGATCGGTCGCGCGGGTGTCCTTGATTACCCCGATGGAATGCACCAGGTCTCGGAAGATAATCGCCCATTCATTATCAGAGGCCGTCAACACCTGCCGCCATTGACGATCGAGCACGTTCAGCGTCGCCTCAAACGACGCATCACTTTCACCAATCGCACCACGAACAACAAAACCATCGTCGTCGCGAATTTCCTGACCAGACGCGACTGCGGTTTGAACCATCACGGTGAACCTTGATGGACGGCCCAAAAGCCCACCTGTGGCCGGCCCGTCTTCATCCTGCTCCGCCTCCTCGATCGACACGATGATGATGGGGCGGACTTGCCCTTTAAGAAAACCATCAAGCGTGTCGATCTTGCTGTCGTACACATACGTACCGGCAATGGTGCGGCTCCGAAAAGCTTCAACCATGCAGATCTGCATCAATTGCCGGACAACGCTCACGATAACCTCGACAGAAAACAGAGTAGAACGCCAGCCACAGGCTGGTATGCCCGGTCAACGCGATAGCGTTCGGTTGTTGCGGTTTGCGGATCGACGCGCACAATATGATCGCCCTGCTTGGGCAGGAAAACCAGGTCATCTACAGCGAAACTAACCGATGCGTGCGACGACATGACGTGTGCGGCTTCCGGTCGCTCCCTTCCTCCGCCCATCTGCTCGATATCAGGAGAAAAGTCGAACCGACCCTTTACCCTGACTTGAACATCTCGGGTCAGGTCCGCAACGGCAGCGCTCATCTTTCCTTCGGCCATTGGAATAACCGTCGTCGCATCGCCGAAAACTTCTCTCGTCATCGACGGAAGACGCGAGCGGATGCCGTCCAGATCCATGACGATCAGCCTTGAGACTGATCGTTGGAAGCATCGACCTTGATCTGCTCGATCGCAGCCAGAATGGCCGCTTCCCGGATATCTTCCGGCTGGGAGTTCCAATCAGCGACGGACAGTCCGGAATTTTTGTGAGCAGCGGAGACCGCGTCGCCGAGCTGGATCGTCTTGCCGTCCGAAATCTCGATGATAGATGGCTGAACATTCGAGCCGAGCAGTGTTTCATCGCCCAAACTCAGCTGACCGGAACCGGTAGCAGGAGTGAGGTTGACATCCTGCTTCCCGATGCCCCTGGTCTTGCTGGCAGTCTTCGGCTTTTCATCGACCTTGGGCTTCACCGCAGCGTCGTCGACTTTCGCAGCGAACCGGTTTTCGATGAGTGAGTTTCCATAGTCTTCCGGTACCGAAACGGGTTCGTGAGGACCTGCACTGTAATCACTTTCCAGCCCGATGATCGCAGCGGGAATGATGATGCCTCGCGGAGAGGCAATAGTGATTTTCTTTTTGGACATGACGGTTCCTTCCGTTTGTCTCATTGCTGGAACACCAGCGACCTGAATTAGAAAGCCGGGCGACGGGCCCGGCTCCAAGTCATCAAAAGCTGTGTACGAAAGGCGGTCAGGTAAGCGTCAGTTCACGCAGCACCTGAGGTTTGGTGCAGATCGAAACCGCATTCATCTGGACTTCGAGGTCGTAACCCTTGTTGTTTCTCTTGGGTGTGGCGCGACTGTAGAACGGGAGACCGACGGTATTGACGGTCTCGTTGTAATCCGCCGGCGCGAACCTGGTAATGAACAAGTCCGGCACACCTTTCGGAACGACGCGAGCGCGATCATGAGCGATGTAGGGAGCGCCGAGGTTGGCCGTCGCACGGGCACCCGTGCGATAACGCTCGAACGTCGCTCCGCCGAACTCGAACACATCCGGAACGTCCTGGCGAAGAACGACCGCGCCGCTTCCGTACAGGAAGGTTTCCCGCACCGACTTGTGCTGCCACATCGCCTTATGAAACGAACGCCCGGTGAAAACGTGCAACCCGTCATAAGGCTCATCCAGAGAGTCTTCGATGCTGTAGACGACATCCTGAAAAAGCGCGCTCACCAAGGTCGAGTCGACATCGAGCTCAAGCGAGATCGGCGCAGGCACGGCGATACCGAACGCACTGTAGAGATCAACCTGCACAGCACCAGACTTTGAGGTGATAATCCCTTTAACGGCGCCGACGCGCTGGTGCTCGAGCGTCATGGTAAGGTCAGCCGCGTGCCGCTGCGCCTTCCGGTTGACACGCCCCTCGACCGTTTCGAGTTGGCTTTCCGTGCCGAACTCACGAACATTCTGCACTTCATCTGCGGCGATGGCATCATCACGCTGGTAGTGCGGGATGTTGAACGGGACTTTCTGGCGATTTTCGTCGTCGGTCGTTTCGCCAGGACCGCCGCGCGCGCTCGGCTCAACCAGCGAAAGCTTTCCGTCACGCAGCTCGATGGAAATCATCGTCGTGGAGACGCCGTCTTCATCGAAAAGACCGGATGCAGAAATCTGGCCCGGGCGATACGGAACCGAGTTGACAGCGGCCGTCAGGCTTTCGAGGCTGAAGGGATCGCCAGTATGGGCATTGGAAGTGGTCATCGCGGCGGTCTCCTTATCGAGCCTTGATCGTGACGGCGCGCAACTGGGTCAGTTTGGCCGCTCGCTTGGTTGCATCATTGACGCTGGGATCGAAGACCAGCATCGGGTTTTTGACTTCAGCGTCGTTCGTCACGGCAACTGTCGCGACATCAGCATTGGTCGCATCTACCTCGTAACCGAGGATTGCCACGGCTGTTTCAGCGCCTTCCTTTCCCGCCACCTGGGCGACGGGGGACGGAAAGTATTTGCCCGTCGCGGCGACTTTCCCGAGAACCGTGCCGGCCAGCACCTTTCCGGCGCCGGCTGCCACCGTGATAGATTCACGGGAAAGAAGTCCGTTTGCTTCGGAAAGCACGAAGCCGAGATCCCGAGGTGTTTCGGTAACAATGCCAGTCATGGCTTATTTCCCCTGCTGCTGGCGGCGCGACGCATAGATCGCATTCGCGTTGATCTTTGGCTGAGAGGCCTGTGAGGAGGGAGCGGCCGGCGCCGCAAGGTTTGCGGCTTGAACTCGCTGCTGCTCATACTGGGTTGACCCTTGGGGCAGAATGACCGTGGTATCGGCCGCAAGTGGTGCAGCCTTCAAGACGGCGATCGCATGTTCGGCACTCATGTCCGTCTCATGTGCCAGATGTTCGGCGAGGGCTTCGCGTCCCTTGGCGTCTTCACACGCGGTGATTGCTTTGATCCGGGTCTTGCTGTCGGCGAGTGCTTTCGCAACCGCATCCGCAACAAGTTTATTGGTATCGGCGGCTGTCTGTTCCGCCTGTGACAATGGGGGCATCTGAAGGTTCTCCTTATCGATGCTGGGTTGCGCAGGGGCGGACGCCGCTGCAGAAATTTTCGCCTTGGCGCGGGTCCAATCCTTGCTTTTGGCTAATGCGACCAAACGTTTCGGCGCGTTGGCGTAAATCGAATAATCGTGCGCGGCTGTCTGTTTGACCTTTTGCTTGTCGAGCCCTGTCGCGAAACCTTGCTCGACGGCCTCATCCGCGTTCATCCAAAGCTCGGATTTCATGCTCTCGCGGATGTCATCCTTATCGCCGCCGGTCACCTCTGCGTAAATTGACGCGAGGTTCTCCGCATGCTTTTCCATGACCTTGGCAAAAGCCTCCATGTCGGAAGCTGTACCCCAGACCCCGCCGGACGGATCGTGGATCATCATCATGGCTCCGGTCCGCATCAGACGTTCGTCCCCGGCCATTGCTATGACCGATGCGCTGGAAGCGGCCATGGCGTCGACAATGACGGTCACCTTTCCGGCATGGCTCTTCAGAGCATTGAAGATGGCAATGCCAGCGTCCACGTAACCGCCACCAGAATTGAGGCGAACCGTGATCGGCTCATCACGACCATGCTCGACAAGTGCGTCGATAACCTCACGATCAGTAAAACCTTCACCCCAGAAATTGTCGCCGACGAACCCATACAAAATGAGTTCACCGTTCACGAGAATGGTCATGGTGTCTTTCCTTTTAGAACCGGAAGCGCCAGCGTCGTCCGCATCTGCGCTGACCTTGTTTTTCCGAACACAATCGCGAATAGCGCTGGATTTCCTGCTCGAGGAAGGCAGGCTTGGCCGGACTGAAGCGCACCGTTTCCCGCGTCGTCGGGGACTGAATGGAGAACTCTTCAACACTCTCTCCGGCAGCCAGTTTGGTCCGGACAAGTTGCAGTGCGGCCAAAACCTGGCACGGATCATCGGCGTCGACGGTGGCGCCGCCGATCTTTTGCATGTTCGCCATAATCCACCTCAGGCCTTTTGCTTCTGACGCTGGTTCTCGTTCTGCTCTGCTGCAGCCGGTCTGCTACCCATCCCGCGCTCGAAAGGCGAGGGGAGGCCCTGATCCTTGTACCGCTTGTGCCAGCGTGCACGGCTTTCAAACACTTCCTCGGGATCTTGCCCTAATTCAGCGCACTCAGCTTCAAGGGTGCTTGTCCCATTCGTGAGCCGTTCACTCGCTGCGCGCGCCCGCTTTTCGTCATCGGCCGTGGGTTTGGATGGCCCGTGGCAGATCGCGTACTGGATGGCATCGCGATTGGCGCGATACGCTTCCTTCCCCCCTTTGAATGGAATTTCGTCTTCCTCGATCATTTCATCGAGCCAGCTTCCATAAGGCATGAGAAGATGCGGCGAAGCGATACGGTCTGTGCGTCGCTGCGCCAACGGCCAGAGAGAAGAATTCTCCATGTTGGTGCTGGCGTATGTCGCATCAGTGTGATCGAGGGTATAACCACCATAGGAGGTTCCCAGCGCCCTCGCCGTTTCACGATCAAGCGAAGCGCGGAAGTCCTTCAGATCCGGGCCAACGCCGGATATGCTTTTGAATTCAAGATCTTCGCCAGGGGCTAGATGAGAGACACCTGCTCCTGGTCCCAGTTTGATCTCCCCTTCTGCCGCAGCATCGAGTTTTGCCTTGAAGTAATTGGCGAAATCGCCAGCAACTTCATCCATACCTTCAGCACCGCTTGTCTGCATCGCCTCAAGCGCCTCAAAAGCTTCTGCACTCGGCTTTTCACTTTTGAGCACGATCGAATAAATCGTTTGCATGAACCGAAGCTGCGCGGTTGCATCGTCGATGTTTTCCGCCATGAGATATTTGCGGAATGTCGGAGCGAGGGGCGAAATTCCCCGAACATCTTCTGCGGAAAACGGGTCGAAAGCATGCATAACGAGAGGTCTGCCATCTGCGTCCCATGCCGGATAATCCGTTTTAACCGTCAGGCCATCCCGTTTTTCCTCGAAACGGTACATGACAGGCCGCCCATAGGCATCATGGATGATACCCTGAAAAAGCCCCACGACCTCGCTTGTGTCCTGCACCAGCTTCGACGGTGAAACCAAAAGAAATTTGGTTCCGGTCTTTGTCCCCGGAAGACGTTGGGACCTCGGCAGATATACAACAATGCCTGTAGATTCACCGAAGGCAAGCCAGTTCCGCAGACCTATATCCGTCTGCTGCGGGTTGGTCAGCTTGGCACGCAAGTCGCATTCCCGAGGGTTCCAGGCGTAGAACTTCCATTTCGCCTTGACAGTCGCGATCCAATCGATCGCTTCTTTGTCGGAATATCCAAACCTTACGAGATCCGGTTTCGGATTGAGCACCAATTCGACGCCAACTGTATCGGCTATGATCTGGTCGGCGGCGCCGCGCAACTTCCCGCTATTTTGCAGCATGTCCATTGCGAGCCCGGCTGCACGAACCCAGACGCGACGGATTTCGTCACGGTGTTCGCGCAACGAGGCCGGACGCGATGCAATAACACCAGATTGGGTATCGCGGAGATACGCTGCCCTCATGCGCGGAGAGGACGGAGCGCCAGTGGGGCGGGCTGCCGGCACAGCTACACTACCGGCCTTTACCCTCACCCTCGTCTTTTCCGTCATCTGCGTTTCTTCCACCTGTTTTCAGAAGATTTTTTAATGATCGCCGACTTCGTTTCCGGGATCGATCGATTGGGTTGCGAAGGCTGCTGATCCTGCGACAAGCCAAATAAACCATCCTCGAAGTCCAGTTGAGCTTCAGGAATGGGCGTCTCTCTTTCAGCTTCAAGGCGATCCCAGATTGCGTCTGGCAAGCTGCGGATCCCGTAAAGGATAGCAGCCACCTCCGCCTGGTTCATGGTATCAAGACCCTCGTTGGCCTGCGCCGGGTCCTTTTCCCATTTATACTCCGTAAAGCCGTCTTTCTTTTTCTTTGGAACGCGACGCTCCGCTGTCAGCTGCCGGAAATATTCATCTTCCAAGCCGGTCGGAAAACCGACAAATCCTCGCTCAAGGACGTCTGTCTTTGCGACATTCCTGTAAAGCGCCATCTTCAGCACAGAGCCGTTGAAGGTGTAGAACCGTCGAGAATACTTGATGAACTTGCCAGTACGGTGGTTGCGTTCCTTTTTAACCCGCTGCGTCAACGGAGCATGATCGCTGTTAGCGCCACGCACCATGACCACCTTGCTGGCGGGATGCCGCTTCGCCCATTCCCAAACTTCTTCGGTATAGGCGTTACCGTCGATCGCCACCCTGTCGGGTGTGATCCTGCGGCCAACGCTATTTTGCCACGTCTGGTAGACCAGGGCATCCAGACGATCCTGACAGGACTGATCCGAGATATGACCCGGAATGACAAAGTAGTCGACGACAAAGCGGCGAAAATCTCTGCCAAACGCAACGACCTGACACTCGACGCGATCGCCTTGGCAATCGATACCGATCGTTAGCACAAGCCCACCAGGCGGTATCCGTCCACGAGAATACGTAGAATTCACCGCACGATCGCGAAGCGTCTCCCATGGCGGCGCTTCACCGGCCGTGACATAAGCCCGACCGACCGTGTCATTCAGGAACGTTTGCTCCGAGGCCGGGTCGCCACGAGCACCGAGCCATTCTCGCGCGATGCGCTCCCAACTCTGGAGAGCAGAAATTACGGACCAGAGATAGAACGAACGGTGGTGCCGCTTCGCTTTGGGATTGTGTGCTTTCCACTTTCCCTTGCGGACAATCTTGGCGCGATGATGCTCCTCGATTTCACATCCGCATTCGATGCAGGTGAAATGCGCCTTCTCCGGATGATCGTCATCCAGGTTGGCCAGCAAGTTTTCCCATTCGAGCGTCTGCGTGTGACTGCAGTGGGGGCACGGAACATAGAAATGCTCCTGCGAACCCTCCTCGAAATTTTTGGTGATGCGACACCCCGGCATTACCAGAGGCGTCGAGATCTTCAAAATCTTCGCGAATTCGTACGCGCGAGACCGGCTGTCCGCCTGAGTTTCAGGATCGCCGCCGGAATTGTTTTCCCATTTCGACAGGTCATCCTGAACCTGTCGGCGCATCGAAACCTGCGACAACGAAGCGGCAGAGTTGGCGCCAGAAATCTGAATGGCGCCACGCCCGTCCACGCGCTCCTTGTAGAGCAGGCTATCGAGCCCATCCCGATTCTTCATCGGGAAAAGCTTTGCCAGCGCGGATGTATTGCGCAGCATTGGAGCAAGTTTCATCTTGCTCCAGCGGGCCGCATTGTTTTCCGTCGGATGGACGTAAAGGATATCGCCCGGGTCCATCGCGATGGTTCCAAGCGTGAAGATGTTAGCGAGAACGGTACCGCCCAACTGGGCGGATTTCATAATTGTCACCGTCCGGCAAGGATCTGCCGGCGACAGAGCGCCCAAGATTTCGTCGAAATACGGAAACCCGTCTCTGTTGTACGGGCCGGGAAACTGGCTCTCGCGTTCGGAGAAATTGATATTTTGCTCCGCCCAAGCGAGGTAGTCTACCTCAGGCGGAGGCTCCAGGACCTCTCCCATGACGTCGAGAGCCAGACGCTCCGCGTTGGCCGTGTTGACGATCATGGATGTCATGTCAGTTCAGCGTCTCAATCTCTTCGACCTCGAGGGTCGTTTCCATAGTTTCCGGAAGCGTTACAGCCTCGCTTTTCACCTGTTTCGCGCCGTTCGCGCGCACCTTTCGAAACTCGCGCCGCAGC
Organism: Agrobacterium tumefaciens; assembly: GCA_025559845.1. Lineage (NCBI taxonomy): Bacteria > Pseudomonadati > Pseudomonadota > Alphaproteobacteria > Hyphomicrobiales > Rhizobiaceae > Agrobacterium > Agrobacterium tumefaciens. The sequence continues at coordinate 1,579,184 of CP048470.1, read as the reverse complement.
AGATGAAGAACATCACGGTGCGGGACCTTGAATTCCTCTGCAATCGCAGTCGCAAAATCCGTGAGGCCGCCCTCGAACACGAGAAGCATGCTGGATGCGACTTTCACCATCGCCGAACGTGATGCATCGGTCTCGATCAGGGTCCCTGCACTCTTGGCGTCTTCAATCGCGGCATTGCGGTTGACGCGTCGGATCTGCTCCAGCTTCTGCTGTTTGATTTCAAAATCGACGCCGCCGCGGCGCTGAAATGGATCATCATCGAGATCCTTTCGGCCGGGTTTCCCGAGTTCGGGTGTATTGCCACCGTCGTCGTCATCATCAAGACGAGTATCGATCCCGTTGCCTAACCGCTGCGAGACGTCGAGCGATAATCTCAAATCAGCTTTGGCGCGTTCGACATCAATCTTGGCGCGCTGGCCGCTCCCTATGATGGCGGCTCTGCTTATCTGACCGGATGCAATGAATTGCGAAACGCGGCCGGGAGAAACATTGATCAGCGCGGCAAATTCGCTCTTCGAAACTTCCATCTAAAGCTCGACCTTTAATCCTTTAACCAGTTTTAGAAGCTTTAGGCTTCAGTTTTACCCTCAGACTGGCGAGATTTCGGGCCGTTCTCCGCCCGTGGGGGGTGCGCCTCGGGTACGGTCCCTGACCCCAGGGGGGGGGGAGGTCCGAGGGGCACCCGCCCCTTTCGGGTTTGGCATCGGCGATCAGACGAAGATGCCCGGGGCAAGTCGGCTGATCTCGTGCATGACACGATTTGGAAGCTCCTCATTCACCACTGAGGTGAATGCCTCGGCAGCCGCACCCTTCAGCATCTCTGCAGGGATGACCACGCCGCTATCCTGAAACTCCAAAGGCCCACGCTTCTTGCTGGTGCGCTTGTAAACGTGGCCGTTTAGCCCGGACGCCGTTTTTCTTGCCGGGAACTGGCCACCCTTGATGAACGTTCCGGCGAACAACTTGCGCTCGCCAAACGGCGCGGCGGTAACACCAGCGCGCGTTTCCCTCGCCTTGAAATACTTCAGAGATATGTCGCCGCCTTTCGAAGACAGGACATACTGAAGCGCTCCCCGCCCCTCCACAAACCGGCTGGCGTCGGCGCTAGCGCCCCATGCCCGCCCGGTCCTCACAGCGTTCTTGATCACCCCGTAAGTCAGACCGGTTTGTTTTACCAGCGCCCGCACGACCTGCGTTTTAGCTTTGCCACCGGTATGATTGAGCGCTCGCTGCAAACCGAGATGCAACTGATGTCCATCCAGGCGACCAAGGGCATTCTCCATCCGCTGCATGCCAGCGACGTTCTGCCACCGCATGACTAGCGACATAGCAGAGCCTTTCGATCGTTCATCGCCATTACAGCGACGGGGTGCATGGCCGCCTCCATCCTGGGCAACAAAAAACCCGCGCCGGGCGATCCGAAGCGGGTTTTCCAAACTTTTTTACTGTCTCCAAGATATGTCAAGCAACTGTCGCATTTCAACACGTAGACATCAAATAAATCCCAATAAAAATCAAACAATTACGATATTTTTGGAACTTTCCCGATTTCTCGACCATGGTGCATCGTCCGGGCTGTAGAGTTCTACTTCATAGAAACTCAGCTGATTTGCCAACGATTTGCTGAGCGAAACCAAGGCATCCTGCCAAAGTTTCCACTCCATCCTGGCAATAATTGCGCTCCGAATTGGCTCAGCAAGCTCCATCTTGCGATAGGCGCCACGCATCGGCCTCCTTTTTTTCCGGTCGAAGCCATCGGCCTCGAACTGATAAACGCGACCAAAGCAGTCTTTCGCGCTCTTCATGATGAACCATGCCGGTTTTCCCCAGCGCTCCACGACACGCTCCGCAGGCTTTTCCGCAAACCAATCCGGGCCGCGTCCGAGAATAGCCGAGCAAATTACAAGATTGGCTGCACGCCGACCATTCGCACGATCACCGCGGAGACGGAAGGCCTCGATCTCGGCCTGCACGGCCACAGAAACCAGACCGTGATCATCATCCCAGTCCGAGAACGGCGACCAATCATTTTCGACAGTGAAATGACCATCGACCAGATCGCGGACAGCATCAGCCACAACCAACGCATCAAGGTGGGGCTCCAAAGTTACCGCAGATGATGCAGCCATGACGTTGCGCGACCGGTCGATGATGGCTCCCAACTCCAGCATTTCCATGATCATCGTAAAGTTCGATGAAGACGAGCTCGGGCCACCAGCTTCAGCGATATCCCGCACGCAAAGCTCCTGCACAAAAGCCCACTGCAACAGTTTTTCGATACCGATTTTCATTCCTTTGACCCTTTCTGGGTGTTTTTGGACATGTAGGACAGGAAATATATTCAGTTTGGACAGCAAGGAGGACAGGTAGAGTTAAAGTTACTCAATGATTTCAATGATTGGACAGCAAGGACAGATAGTTCAGAGGTTTATGTGATGCGAGACATTCTATTTTTTCGCCATATATCCCGATGGGAATTTGACGTGCGCGAGCGCATGCGCATCATGGAAAACCTGAAAATTGCTGTCCTAGCTGTCCAACCTGCGCAAGCTATTGAAAGAAATGTTCTTTCTGGCTTTGAGCGCGCCGCGCTTACTGTCCGCGCAGCATTGCTTGCTGTCCTAGCTGTCCGCCCCGGACCCTTCGTATGGACAGGCAAGGCAAACAGATGGCTGTATGTCCTGTGTGTACGGCGAAGGGTCCGGGTGTCAAGCATCAAAAGCTCTCGGGGAAAGGTTCATCATCTGAAAAGCGACCTTCAGGCGGACTGCCTATGTCCGGCTTTCCGGCAAACTCGTCCCGAACGCGAATACCGATATATGCGGTGCCATTTGACCGTATTCGCTGAAACTGATGCATGAAACCGTCGGGACCTTTCCAACTCTTCCGGGTTTGGTCTGGCAGTCTCCGTGTAAATGTTGCTTGTCTGATGTCCGCCAAGCCTTCGCGTTTGGCGTATCGCACATACCCATTGTAAAGGTTTTCCGGACTTTCACGGTCACCATCAGCGCCCGTGACATGGCAGGCATTGCGAAGGAATGCGCCGATAGGATCACTCTCTTCTCGATACTCGGCCGTCGCCGCTCGTACACCATCAGGGACGCGCAAACCAAATTGGAGGTATTCGAGTGCCCCTTTCACCATCCATGCAAAGATGCCATCTCGCTCTGTAGCCAAGAGCTTTTCCTTGAGCGTCTTATCAACCTCATCTTCCGGAATTTGTATTTCCCACGGTACCAGGTGAACGCGACGCCATATCCCGTCAGAGTCATCCTTGATGATGGGCTTATGGTTGCCAGAAAGAATGATCTTGAATTGCGGGATGAGTTCAAAAAAATCCTGATGCAACCGACGGACCGCGATAGGTTCGCCGCCCGTCAGCGTCTTGATCAACGCGTCCTTCAGATGCACGCCCATTTCTGGCTCGCTGGCCGCCACGAGGCGAGCGCCGGGCAAGCGGGCGAGGTCTGGCGTCGCCTCCGCACCGCCACGTTTACTGTCACCAGCGAAACTGTCGATCGACATTGATACGGCATAGTCGCCAAGGATCTCGACCATGATGTCTACGAAGGTCGATTTCCCATTTCTGCCGGCTCCATAAAAGAACAGCAAGCATTGTTCGCCTGTAAGGCCGAGCAGGCAGTATCCAAGATATCGCTGCAAAAATGCCCGATAATCAACATTCGGCATGACACGCTGCAGGAACTGTTGGAACATTGGCGCGTCGGCGTCCTGCGAAAAACGCGCTTCGCACAGCTTTGAGATAAGATCGGACGCTCGGTGAGCGTCAACCCTTATCTGCCACTTCCCGGTATCCCCAACCTCCGAGCAGAAGAACCTTAATGTGCCATTTTCACAGTTGAGCGCGAGCAGATCCTTGTTGAGGTCCAGCACCTCCAGAGAGCAATAGGGCGCGGCTTCCTGAAGCATATTGTTGATCTTCGAAGTCCCTGCAGCTTGCTTGGCATGAGCATGTCGTGATGAAATGCGGCCGGACCGGTCTTTTTCGACCTTGTCCATTTTCTCGACATCCTTTTGCAGCCTCTCATATTCGGCCAGCTTTGCGGCATCCCAATCCTTTGCCGCTTTACCTAATTTCTTCAGTTCTTCTCGCGCGATCTTACCGGCCGCGATCTTGGCCTGTTCCTCCTCACTGCAATCCAACCGCACAGCCTCGTCATCAATGAATTCCGCCGTGCGGTGTGCGAGCCGACGAACAACGGAACCGGAAGCATCCTCGAGCCAGCGCTTTCCATCGTAGCCATGCCAACCGACGTGGGTGACGTGACGGATCAGTTCCCCGAAGCGAATAAGAAGCCGATTCGCATTGCCGATGTCCGTTTCCGGCTGCTCGGAGCATTCTTCGAGAATCTCCTCGTCAGAAAGGACAAGGACATCTTCTGTCGGCTCAGGCTCTGCCACCGGCAAAGGGTCCGGGTTCGCGGAATAGATGCGCCGTTGTTGCGCAGCCATCGCCATCATGCGTGCGACATCCTCGGGGACGCCGCCATTTGTCTTCTTCTCTTTTTCCTTCATCTGCGACGCTCCAGGCGCGTCAGACGCTTCTCGGGTATTCTCATGTTTCAATCCCCTTGCTGCATGTTGGCAAACAAGCTGGCGAAATCCTCGCCTTCTGGTGGCCAGAATGGTGTGATGATGCGATGCGGCGCCGACAGACGCGAAACTGTCCGCGCTATGGCCGACGCCGTGAAAACGTGCTCGCTGTCGCCGTCAACGAGTATGATGAGTTCGACAACATGATCTGGCACCTGCACGGCGTCCGTGGGGGCCTGGTCTGGCTTTGGAACTGGACCCTGAATTTTTTGAAATTGCCCGTTACCGACCTTTATTGTCGGGTGCGGAAACGAAGATCGCGGGTCGGCCGGGCCAGCAAGATTGCCGAGATCGCCCGTCGCAGCATAGAATGTGTCAGCCCGCCAACCTTCGGCGCCTGCATAGGCGCATACCGTCTCAATACCTTCACCAAGCACCCACCGCACCGCTCGCGACGCGCCAAAAACTGGGATCATCGACCCTTTTTTTGTGCCGCGCATCTTCTTGGTGGTGACAGGATTTTTGTCCTTATCCAGGATGACTGTGCCGCTTTCATCCCGGATTAATGGCCGGTATTTCGGGGCATTACCCAAATCAATCCATGTTTCATGGCATCCCGTCACACTGCCGTCTGCAGCGACGAAAGGCGCGATCATGGCTGGCCCCATATGCGGACTGGCTGCCCTCCCCATCTCATCCTTGCCATGCCAGTAGGAATGCGCCGGCGCAAAGCGGATATGATCGAGAACGCCCGGATGCGGTTCAAAACCTGTACGCAGCCGAAGATATTGAAATAGCTCCGTGGCATAGGAAAACCCTGAGGAATGAAGATCCCGCGCGTTGCCATAAATGCCCCGCGCCTTGCTGACCTCGATATCGCGGAACCGGTTTTCGCCCGCTTCCTTCTCGCGGTTTTTCCGCTCGTTGTCAGCCTTCAGCTGGGCGATGCGTTCAAGCCGTTCTGCCCGCTGTTCATCGGTTTCACGCTCGCCACCTTCGGGGATATCCTCGTTGAGTGCGGCGGCGCACGCTTCCAGGAAGCCCACCCTGTCACGTAGATCGAGATTGTGGAAATGCGCCATAAGGGCGATGCCGTCACGCCCTCCGCCACAGTTGCGGCAATTAAAAACGTTCTTGACACCATTTATGGAAAACCGGTCTTTGCCGCCGCAGCGCGGGCAAGCGCCAATATGCTCCTTCTGGCCCAGTTTGATGTTAAGCCGCTCGGCAGCCTCGCTTACTGATACGTTACGAGCCCGTTCAACAAACTCTTCGATGATGGGATCAGACATGCGACAGCCTCACACCAGAAGTGGCTGCACGGAGCCGTCGGAGAAAACAGACGCCATTGGCGTGTCCGCGACAGGTTCGTCACCATCCCAACCCTGCGGCCAGGTCTCGGCCGATATGAGTTCGCGAATGCGGCTCTCTTCCTCTTCATTGAGGATATCTATCTTTGGCCGCCCCAGACGCTCCGCTTCGACATTGATTTCAGCCTGAATACTAAGAACCCGGGCAAGCCCCATCAGTCGGGCATCGAATGTCAACGGTCCCATGCGCTGGGGATTAGCGGCGATAGCGCCGTTTTTCAGCCTTTCCACACCAGGTTTACGGAGCCGGTTATGAGGCAAACGCAACTCGCGATACAGCGGCTTCAAGCCCAGCAGGGGAGAAAGATAAGACCACTCCGGCATAGAGACGATCGTCATCAATGCCAAATCTTTCGACGCAAGAGGGCAGCCGGCGCAACCGGTTCTGGCGTTCTTCTCCTCCGCCTCATCGCCACCATATGCATCCGCAATTGCAGTCGTGGCCCAGCCGCCGTATTCAGGCAACGGCGCGTAAAATCTTAGCCAATCCCAGACGTTGCACACGCGCCAATGCAGAAGAGGGGCAAGGGTTGCTATGCGACCGCGGATGCCTTTCGCCTGCGGCAATACCTGCTGATACCAGCCCTGCCCGCATTCTGCTCCATCCTTGCCACACGACATGACAATACGTTGGTCACGGATCGCACTTTCACCTTGCCGGACACCTGTGATCATCAGGATATTTCCATCAATCTCGTTAATCCGGCGCTCCAAAGCCTCCGTCATAGGATCAATCTTTATCTGACGGGTACACCAGCGGAGGGTGTTGTTATTTGGCGGAGGAACCCCGCGACCGAGGATGTAAACGAGGAACCTCTTATCGAGCGGCGCCCGGACAACCTCGCACCGGATACCCCTTGCGGCCATCTGCAACATGATCCGCTCAGCAGCAATCGCCAGCGGCGGCAACTCTTGGCGCGTGTCGGCATAAAAAACTGAAAGCGACTTCGGCCGAGCCAGCTGTCCAGTGTCCAACAGATGGAGGATAAGCGTCAGGGTCGCACTGCTATCTTTCCCTCCGGACCAAGCTATGCCCCAGTGGTCATGATCAGGGCCATATGCCTGCATGGATTGAAGAGTAAGCTCCACCGCATCGTCATAGACGAGGCGTTCAGACCCTTCGAACAAAGTCGGCTGCATCATGCCGCCACCTGCACAGCAACGAGATGATTGCAATTCGCGCCTATCAGCGCTTCGGCCACAGGCGGGCTAACACTGTTCCCGACACAGGAGACCTGCACGGATTTCGGAAACGCTATCCACGTTTCCTTGCCGTCTTCCGACACCCAGACACCATCGATCTGATAATCGCCGGGGAAACCTTGCGCATTAAACAGTTCGCGCGGCGTAAGCATCCGCATGCCGATATCGACGATGACGAAGGTGTGCCCGTCGATTTCGAGGGTTACGAACTCACGCTCATCCCAGAACCCGTGCGATCGCATAAAATCCGCGACTTCGCGGGCGCGGGCAGCCTTTTCTTCCGTAAATGGTGGCACATCAAGCATCGCCTCGACATGGCCGTGCCGGTCTTTCGTGGTGATGGTGCGCGCTGGCTGGTTTTCTTCGCCACCATCGCCCGTGCCGTAATAGGCCTGAAGGAATGGTGTCACCAGTTGCGATTTGCCAGCACCATTAGCCATCACCGTCGCAGACGGACGGTCGATCTCGTGCCCGGTTGACGTGCCAAACTGGCGCGCCACGAAGGCGGACACAACGCCTTGCTGCGATCCGCTTTGCGTTGCGGTGGACATCGGGACATCGGCAGGTCTGCCCGGATTGACGCCACCCTCGCGGCGGCTGTCATTATTATGCTGCGCGACGAACGCGACGGCGGCAGCGTGTTTGACGCCGCCAGCAACAACCGTTCCCAAAGGCTTGTCTATGTCGAGGCATCGCGGTGACTGCCCGTCCCGCTCGCCATAGCCGGTCTGTATGAGCGTCGGGACGATGACGCTGTTCTGATCCTTTTTGCTGGCCGTGATCGTATGGTGAGGATCTTCGACGGATCGATTGGACCCGCCGTGCTGCGCGGCAGTCAGGACAGGCGCGACCAGGGAGAGGCCTGCGCCGCCAGCGGTGATCGTATGCGTCGGCTCATCAGCACCATTGAAGGGCTTGCCGGCGTTGCGCATCGTCATCAGGTGCGGGGCGATCATACCGATCGGCGCGGCGCCGCCTGGCTTCTTGATATAACTGTTCGCTGTAACGGTCGGCGCGGGCTCGCGCATGTCGCTGCCTGTCGCACCGGTATTGAACCGGATCACCGAAGGCGCGACCACGGCATGCCGGTTCTCGCAAGGTATCGTCGATATCGGCTCAGACAGTTCCCGCGTCCGTTCCGCCCTCAGGTCACCATGGCCGTAATAGCTGACCATGTGCGGGAGAACGACGGCCTTCTCACCACGATTCGCACCGGTCACCGTTTTAACGGGCTCCGCAATATCTTCGCAGCGCGCGCCGTGCGTCAGGTTAACGATGAAAGGCCGATCCGCATCGAGCACATAACGTTTCATGCCGCGCGCAACACGAGCCATGGTATTGTCCGCCAGAGGCCTGATAGCCTTCAGACCGTGCTTCTCGGCGATATCGGCCGAGCTATCGAAGATCGACGGGCATGGGATCGACCAGTCGATGCATTCCGCCGCGGTGCGCCACGGTAGCTTGCGACCGGCGATCACGTCAGCATCATCGGGAGCGCCGTGCGTCGGTTCCGGCCAGACGATCTTTTGACCATCAAAACGGATGATGACGAAAAGGCGCTTGCGGATCGTCGGTGCGCCGTAATCGCAGGCACGCAATTCCCGCTTCTCCAGCTTTCCCCCGAGGCGGCGAAGCTTCTTGCACCATTGCTGGAAGGTTTCGCCTTTCCGCTCCGGATCCGGCATCAATCCCCTGTCGGTCTGGACGAGCGGCCCCCACGTCGCAAATTCCTCGACGTTCTCCATGATGATAACGTCGATCTTGCCCCCGCTTTTCTGGACACGTTCGACCCAGAACGGAATGATATGAGCGAGGTCACGGATATTGCGCTCGACCGGCTTGCCGCCCTTGGCCTTGCTGAAATGCTTGCAATCAGGAGAGAACCAGGCGAGGCCTATATGCTGCCCAGCCACGTAATCAAGCGGATCGACCTTGTAGATGTTTTCCGAGATGTGCAGCGTGTCAGGATGATTGGCTGCATGTAGGGCAAGCGCCTGCGGATTATGATTGATGGCAAGGTCAGGTGAGCGACCCAGCGCCATCTCGATTCCGGTGGAGGCGCCTCCGCCCCCCGCAAAGCTATCGACGATCAGCGGCAGGCCGTGGTTCCAACGGTTTTTAATCGAAAATTGCGGAGGCGGTGCGAGGTGATCAAGTAAGCTTTCAGCGTACATTGAGCGCTCCTTTTTCGGCCAACTGCTCAGATGCAGTCCGAGCAAAAAGAACGCATGGCGGAGACTGAAAAACTATCTCCATCGGAGAGCGCTCAATGTTTGTCAGATCCGCGACATCGCTCGGATGGTTGGCTGCATGTAGCGCCAACGGTTGAAGATCATGATTGAGGTACGTGAAAAGATCGTTGGACGGCGTTTTGGCAAGCATTGGAAAACTCCGGTTGGCGAAGATCTGAAAGTTCAGCGTCACTTGCGATCCGCAGGCGTCCGCTGAGGAGGAATGCGTCCACGACCGTGCTCAGTTCTCGGCCGCTTTGGGTCGCAAACCAGCTGTCGCGCTCCGACAGTGCGATGAATGGTGTGCCGCGCGACCAGCCGCGCAGGTGATGCGCCTTGGTGACCGAGCGGATTTCATCGATGTTCGAAAGAGGGATGCCGAAAGCGTCAAGCGTCTTGCGGCACTCATAGAGGGTGGGCGCTATCACCAGCACGATGCGGGGGCGCCGGGTGGCAAGACGGATCAACATCAGCCATCCCCGTTGGAAGCGGTCGAGATATCGCGCGGATCAATCGCCTCGGCAACCACGGCGCCCATTTTCGTCAACTCATAAGGCTGGATGAAACCTTGCTCCGCGACGCCTATGGGACGGACGAGACCCTTCGCCTGAAGGTCTTTGAGGGCGTGCACGCCGTGGTTATGCCGGAGGCCTGTTTCATCCTCGATCTGCCCGCGCCGCCAGTGCGTCCGCCCAACCTTGGGCATCTTCGCGAGCACGCGGCAAGCATAAAGGTCGAGACCTTCCACAATCTCGTCGACCTGGCGAGGCGTGATGCGTTCGCCGCTATGGCGCGCAGCCTGCATCCGTTCCGGCATGCAATACCGGTGGCGCTGCGCCAGATGTTCCGCGAGTGCCATAGCCGAGATGCCGCAGAGCTGGAGGATGCGGCGGGCAGAATATCCTGCATCGGTCAGCATGCGGCACAGATCCGAACGCATATGAGGCGGCAAACCATCGAACTTTTCAGGGGTCACATCGAACGCGCTTGGTGCGGCCGGATGTTTTCCCTGCACAGCATAATCCCTGAAAACCGTCACCATCGTCATGCGTAATTCCCCTGTCGTTCATGGTCTTGTGAATGTTGGGCAAGCAGCTTCCGCTCGTATTCGAGCCTCTTGTCGAGCCAGACCTCGATCTTGTCCCTGAGAGCTTCGTGGTCGTAAAAGAGCCCGCCGCGGAGACGGCGCTCGAACCACACCTGTTCAGCCGTGGACCGGCCGCCAGCTGCAAAATGCGTGAGGACGCTCTTCCCGTCTGGAATTTCCTCGATCTCGATGATGGAAGTGGCGACCTGCACCCAGTCAGGAAGAGATGCAACGCGGCAGTAAAAAAACCGCTGTGCCGCCTGCTCCGCCCGATCCGTGACGATGTAGAGAGAGACCGGGTCGCTCACTCCGCAGCCTCCAAGGTGTCGAAGAGGCTGGGCATGTCTTTCTCACGGGCCATCGCTTCCACGTACTTGCAGCCATCGAGAAAGTAGCCAGCGTTAAGCTCAGTCGCGACGGCCTTCCGCTCCAGCTTGATCGCTCGGTAAGGCACGGTCATCAAACCGCCGAACGGATCGAACACCGTCTCACCCGGTTCTGAATATTGAGCAAGGGCCCGATCGACGATGTCGAACTGAAGCGGGCAAAGGTGCATTTCCTTGCCCGCCGCTGCCTGCAGCGTGTTCATCGAAAGCATACGGGTGATATCGGTCCAGGTGTCGTCAGACGTGGAATGTGGTGGCAGCAGCATGAAGGTTGAGGGCAGCATGCCCCGCTCTTCCAGATGCTCGGCGATTTTCACATGGTGCTCAAAATCATAGACTGTCTCGAGAGAGTAACGCTTCCACAGCTTGAATATCTGGTGATGCTCCAAGCCGGCCAATTCTTCTATCGAGAGCAGACGATTGCCGGAGCTCGGCATGTAGCCGTGGGCGTCAAGTTGCCAACGCGCGCGGCTGTATCCGTCGGGATTGTCCCAGTGACCCTGTTTCCATTCCCGCTTCTGTTTTTTTACCGGGTTGTCGGCATATCCGTTCGAATTGTCCGACGGCGGCTTCCGGAAGATCAGGAGGTATTCCGGAAGACCATTACCCATTCGGGTCCCGTCCTTGCATTGTTCCGACCATCCCAGGCGATATGTCTGATTGTTCTCGCGGACCACGTCCGTGGTTATCGTCTTCCGAGACAGGAACGCGAACCCGTGCCGCTTGAACCGGGCGATGCAATCGTCAGAGAACGGGTAAACGGTTTGAAAACCCAGACCCGTCATACCACCGGGAACGATGCGATCCTTGACGTGTATTGCCGCGACGCGTCCAGGTGCCAGAACCCGCAGCAATTCCGGGATAAGGAAATCCATCTGCTGCCAGAAATGCTCATTGTCTTCTGTATGGCCGAAGTCGGCATAGTTCGGTGAATACTCGTACTGGGTGGAGAACGGGATCGATGTGACGATCAGGTCAACGCTGTTGGAGCCCATCTTCTGGCACTCCACCACGCAATCATTGTTGACCAGCCGATAGCCCGGGCCGGAAACTTCGATCCGCTCAACACCCATGGCGCGCGTGAGGGTTTCAGCCATCGCCGCAGACGATAGGCCATACTTGCGAATGATATCTGTCATGATTGCCATCTGCTCCACGTGGCGACGCCATTTGGCTTCGAGGTTGTCGCGCACCGGCCGTTCCGCCTCGGTGTAGATGAGGTCGATCCGAACTTTGTGCGTCTGGAGAAAGCGCTGGATACGGTGAACCGCCTGGATGAAGTCATTGAACTTGTGACCAATGCCGAGGAAGATTGCCCACCAGCAATGACGCTGAAAATTGCAGCCCGAGCCGAGCATGACGGGCTTGGCTGCGATTTCGCGAATGCGGCCATGCGAGAAACCGACGATCGACTGTTCACGATCGTCGAGGTCCTGTGCGCCATAGACGCTGACCACATCGGGAATGGCAACCTCGATCGCCAGCCGCTCAGCCTCAAGATCGTGCCAAATGATGCGGTGCGCGTCGGGATCTTCGGCGCGCAGTTCCATCATCCTGGCAATGCGAATACCCAGGCTATCCCGCTTCTCCCTCGCCGTGTCGGAAAGAGACGCTGCAGCATTGCGCAGAAGGCGGCCCTGCCCGCTCTTTTCGGTACCGGCCGATGCATGGTCAGCAGGCAACTCATGCCAGCGCACCTCAATTTCCGGTAGTTCGTAACCTTCGTCGGAGCATCCGAGATCGGAGGGCTTCTGGACAAACAGCCCCCAACTTGCGACCCACAGCCAGAACTCATGCTCCTTGTGCGGATGGATGGTGAGCGTGTCAGCCTTTTCCGAATTGCGTTTGAAAAACCGCGTTTTCGCCTGCCCGACATCCATCACTTCGAGGAAAGCGGAATAGGCCAACAGTTCAACGTACTGGTTTGGGGAAGGCGTCGCCGTGGCAAGAAACTTGAACCGGATGCCATCAAACAGTCGCATGAACTCGCGGAACGTCTTGGTCCCTCCGAACCCGCGAAGGCAGGCAGCCTCATCGAGAGACGCGACAGTGAACAATCGGGGATCAATCTTGCCCTCTCGCACCGTCTCGTAATTTGTCATGTAGAGGCCCGCCTCACCAGCCTCAAGGATCGACCGGATAAAGGTCAGCGATGGCACGCGCTCCGGATGACCTTCCTGCCAAGCCCGAAGCGCGGCACGCTGCGCATCGGTGATACGGGGATGGATGCCGGTGACCAGCAATTCACAGTCCTGCCGGAACTCTTGGCGCACGCCGAGCGGCAACACCAGCAGCCCTCGCCCGCCAAACCGAGCGATGACGATGCGCAGGATTTCAATCTGGATAACACTCTTGCCGAGGCCGAATGCTGCGAAGACTGCCCGTCGTCCTCCCCGGCATGCCCAGATGATGATCAGCTTCTGGTGAGGCTGCAGAATCGGGTTGATGTCGTCAGCCGAGACTTCGAAACCACCTTCCTGGGCGATTGCGACTTTCGATGCGAGGAATTGATTATAATCGCGGAGCATCAATCTCGCTCCCCTATATGAGCGATGGCAGCCTTGATGGCAGCCAAGCAATCTTCCGCCGACGCACCATCGCTCCAGCGCTTCACCTGTCGACGTATTTCTTTCAGCTGGGCCTTTCGGCTTTCACCGACACGCTGGCGAAGACGATCACGATCGGCTTTCGATTTACAGAGGGGGGGCGTCATCGCGTCGCCCTCCGCGCCAGGCGTTCCGAGAACACGAGCGCTTGCCCGTCGTGCACTTCGGATGACATGAAAAATCCCGGCTCACGACGGACGAGCGAGCGCATCGGCATATTCGTCAGCAGCGTGCCGAAACTCATTTCGCGAAATTGCTGGCTCACGGCATGTGCGCGGGTCTCCAACAACAACTGCCAGCCGACATTCTGGCGCCGGAACTCGGGCTCAACAAAAAGCATATCAAGCCACAGCAGGCCCGGCTCAGGCTCGTAAAAGACAGAGACGCCGAGGCGCAGGAACCCGTCTTGCGTCGCGCGACGCGCGACCAGTGCGGTTTCATGGCCCGTCAAAGGTCCACGGTTCGCGGGGATGGCGCCTTCCGCCTGCCCGCGCTCCATGCATTTCTGCGCATATGCCAGCGTATCGTCTTCGCAGGGCTTCAGGAGAAAGTTCATTGCTCTCCTCCCTTGACGACGCGGAGGCCGACTATCTCACCGCCGCGCGCGGCAACGACTGCCAAGGCCTGGCGGAACTTCGCCGTCGCCTGCTCGATCTCGTTCGAAATTCGGTCCATCTGCCGGCTTTCAGCGACACTGAAAAAACCATCTGAAGAAGCAGCAGCGCTGCTCGACATGAGTTCCCCAACCTTGGCGATCAGCGCTGCCTTTGCCTGCTGGACGCAAATGTCGGCCTGACGATCAAGATCGGGATCCGATAGCCGGCGACCCGAAAGCTCCGCCATCGCGGAAGTCACGACCGGAACGCCACAGTCGTCCTCGAGCGCATGAACAGCGGAAAGCGGCATCAACTCTGGATCAGCCGCATTATTCATGCGCCCGATGTGGCTTTTGGAGATGGAAGATATCTCGGCCGCACGCTCGATGCCGCCGACGAGTTTGATCAGGTCACGCTGTGCGGACTTGATGCGGTGAAACCATGCGTCTTGGAACATGACAAAGCCTTTCCCGCGCCGGGAAATTTCCCTGCGTTTTCCCGTGGTGGGAATGAATTGAAAATGTGAGGTTCAGTGCGTCAGCAGATCACGGGGGATCACATGACGGAGACTTTCTTTTTTCATCGCCGGAGGGCAGAACAGCATGCGACAGTCCGCTACCAACCTGGGGCAACTCATGACCGATATTCCCGCCGACGACGGCAGCCAGATCACGGGGCGCATCTTCGCGCTGGAGATCATTCTCCGGCAACTTCTGGAGACGCACCCCGATATCGAAAATTTTCTGAACGAGACGGATGCACGACTCGATCGACAGGAGGCCGCGCTTTTGAAGGCTGCCCCCAACGAGGAGAGGTACATCGTCAACATGCTCGAAGGCGGGCGAATGACGGTGGACGAATTCCGCTTCCAACTTGTCGGCCGCCGCACTCGGCGGTAGCCGGCACGGAAACCGCACAAGCAAACGCTCCGGAAGGAGTATGGCTGTCTCAGCAAGCGGGATCGTCGAGGATTGAGCGCGACGATCGCACAGCAGACGGAAAATGGCGCATGACAGCCGGGAGCCCCCAACCGTCATGCGCCAGCGTACTCCCGGGAGGAAAGGGAGCAGGTATCTGGTTGCGGAGGCGAGATTCGAACTCGCGATCTCGTGGTTATGAGCCACGCGGGATGACCTCTTCCCTACTCCGACATAAAGGGTTGGAAACAGCTTCATCGTGCCGCCTCCTGTGGACGCGGAACACCTCGTGGCCAGTCTGATCCATCGGGCCAGTTCGAACTGAACCAAGCCACGACCTCGTCATACTTCTTCGCCGTGAACGTCTTACCCGAGCGAATGCGGGCAAAGAAACGGCTATCAGCGGCGCAATGCCTCCCAACAGTCGTCTCACCCAGTTCGCGGGCAGAGCAAAACGCTTCCGAAAGAGCCAACAGATGATTTGCAAGTTGAGTTTCCATGCACCCCTTATAGTGGGATGCTTCCCACTTTGCAATAGGAAACATCCCATTCGCATTTGGAGGGGGAAATTTCCTATTATCGCAGCATGAGCACACTTCAAAAAATTGCGATCGAGCGACTGAAAGAACTGGATCTTGGGCCGGTAGAAGCCGCCGTGAAAGCGGGGATCGAGCGGACCTTCCTTCGCGATCTCGTCGACGGTAAAAAATCCACAGTCACGCTTAAGAAAATGCCTGA
The DNA here is from genome assembly GCA_025559845.1 of Agrobacterium tumefaciens. Taxonomy (NCBI): domain Bacteria; kingdom Pseudomonadati; phylum Pseudomonadota; class Alphaproteobacteria; order Hyphomicrobiales; family Rhizobiaceae; genus Agrobacterium; species Agrobacterium tumefaciens. The sequence continues at coordinate 1,563,496 of CP048470.1, read as the reverse complement.
TCTGGCTAAGGCTTTGCGACTGGACGCCGATGCACTGATCAGAGGAGAGGTTGTGCGGCTGGCCGATGATGAAGAGCCGGTGGTCCAAACCATTACCAAACCGAACGCAAGCTTCCCCCCACGCTTCCAGAAGTTTGACGGTGACGGATATATACCCCTGCTCGGCCAATCGATTGGTGGGCCAAACGGTCGCTTTATTCTAAATGGTTCTGAAGTCGGACGGCTATTCGTTCCCCCGATGCTGGAGGGCGTTGAAGGCGCGTATGCTGTAAGGGTTTACGGGACTTCTATGGAGCCCCGATTCAAAGCCGGCGAAACTGTCTGGATTAACCCGAACGAGCCCGTACGCGCGGGCGATGACGTCATTGTCCAGGTCGCGACTGAAGAGGAAAATCAGCGGGAGAGCTACATCAAGGAGTTTCGTTCGCAGTCGAGCAAGGTGACGCGACTATGGCAGCACAATCCTGAGGATGACGAGCCGAACGAGGTGACTTTCCCGTCATCTAAGGTTTTCTCCATACATAAGATCGTTTTTCACGCCACTGTTTGACTGGCGAGACCCTCGATCCACTTCGGCCTTATAGTGAGGTTTCTGTGCGTTGGCGGGACCTTTGGGCATTCAGAACAACGTATTTTACGACACAACTGCATGTAGTTGTGCACGCCTAAGGCTGCCGCCTCCCGAAGGTTTCTGTAACCAAGCAGGCGCGAGTGCCCGCAATCATCACAAGCCACGTAAAGCGAGTCTAGCTCGATAACCAATCGCATGGCGTCTGGATGATTGACCGGCGACGTTGCCATCTTCCTCTCCTGTTTGTTCTCATTTCGTTCTCATCAAAAAAGACATGACTTGCTGAAAGAGTCGAGTCCAAACTGATTCGTTTTTCGCGCAACTTCCCAAGCCACTCAATTCAAAAGGGAATTTTTCTCATTGGATGGGAAGCAAATGCGCCGATAGGACGTATCCCACTTTTCCTATTGCTAAGTGGGATGTTTCCCACTATAACGCTGTTCATCCAAGCCGAACCACATGGCATGGAGACGACCGGATGGCGCCCAATCCCCTGCCCCGCCATCCGGTCCAACCTTTCAGAGGATGGAGAGCAAAATGCAGAGCAAGGAAGAAAAACTTATTCAGGATATGGCGGACGCCATGCGCCGCTACGGCGACGGTTGCACCTCCGAAGAACTGAACCGTCATTTCACACAAGCTGAAATCGCACGATACGGCGCCCGGGCAAGAGCCCGCGCCTACGATCAGGCTGTGCGGCAAATTCGCAAACGGGCTGCATGACGTCACGTCCGATTTCGGTGACCGCCTCAAATTCGAGGCGGCATCCGAAACGGATGGAGACGTTCCCATGATCCAAATATTGCCGATGTGCGCTTCACCTAAAGAGCAGGTTCAAAACGAACTCGCGCCCCGGGTAGACCTGCTTTGCCGCGTGCTTTTTGCACTCGCTGTGTTCTTCGCACTGGTTTCAGCCACCGGTCTCGTCTGTGGCGTTTCGATGCTTGCCAGCGACGCTATCGGAGGGATCGTGTGATGACATCGATCTCCGCCCCCCGCCTCTGCAGCAAGCGCATCGACTTCTTTCGGCCGGACGGTTCGTTGATGGACCTTGCGCATCCCGAAGCGTGTGAGATCGATTTCAACGAAGTTGCGTTCGGCCTCGCCAAAATCAATCGCTTCACCGGAACATATCCTGGCGTCGGATATAGCGACGCCCAGCATTGCGTTATGGGCGCTCAGGCGCTTTTGCGTGAAGGGGAAGACGAGCTCACCGCGGCGCTGTTCCTCCTGCATGATGCGCACGAATACAAGCTTGGTGACGATAGCCGCCCTAAACAGGATCTTGTCGCCGCAATGCTCGACGACTTTTCGCCTAAGTCCGCTGAAGCTTACCGGTCCGTTGTCGCTTCAGCAAAGGCCGGATGGGACAGTGCCATCTATGCGGCGGCAGGTTTGCCCGCGCCGAGTGCGTGGACGAAGAAACAGGCGCACGCTGTCGAGCGCATGGATGTCCGCATGGCTGCCGCCGAGGCGGAAAGCCTTTTCGGCGCCGCCGCGCGCAAGAAGTATCCCTTATCCAGGTTTCCCGCTCCCCTAACCATCGGCGCAATTACGCCGTGGGCACCAGCGAAGGCCGAACTCGCGTTTCTGGAGTGCTTCGATCGGTTGATAGGCATCCAGCAGCGGATGAACGCAGCCAACAACAACCTTATGCATCGGAAGATCGTGAGCGGCCGATGAAACAGGAAGCTATCGAACTCGCGGACCGCATCATGTTGCCCCGCCGCCAGCGACAGATCTTTCTGGCTCTGGCTGAAGCGAGGAGCTTTCTTTCAGCCGACCAACTTGCCGATCGCGTCTATAGCGACGATCCGGACGGTGGCCCGCTGGATGCCCGTGGGTGCACCTATGCCTTCCTGAACCGCCTACGCCGATCAGTAGCTCCGCATGGCGTTTCCATCATCACCAGTCGCCACCTTGGTTATCGCCTTGAAATGCCGGCACGTGCGGAGGATCACCATGGCTGACGGGACACATATCGAATGGACCGATGCGACATGGAACCCGATTACCGGCTGCTCTGTCGTGTCGCCGGGATGCACCAACTGCTATGCGATGAAGCTTGCTGGCACCCGCTTGAAACACACTGCCAGCCGCAACGGCTTAACGTCACCGTCGAAGTCCGGACCAGTTTGGAACGGAGCCGTGAAATTCAACGAAGGATGGCTTCGCCAGCCGCTAGAATGGAAGCGGCCACGGATGATCTTCGTCTGCGCACATGGCGATCTTTTTGCCGAAAATGTGCCAGACGAATGGATCGACAGAGTTTTCGCAGTGATGGCGGTAGCTTCTCGTCACACCTTTCAGGTTCTTACGAAGCGGCCTGAGAGGATGCGCGTCTATCTGGGCAATCAACCGCTCGCGCGTCGGCGGTGGGAAAACATCATCCACAAGGAACTCGGTCGGCACACCGTTAGCCCACCGGTCATCTTACCAAATGTCTGGGCAGGAGTATCAGCCGAGGATCAGTCGCGGGCGGACGAACGGATACCTCTTCTTCTTCAAACACCAGCTGCGGTTAGATGGGTAAGCATCGAACCGATGCTTGGTGGGATTGATCTCCTGAAGTCCACTGGTGGAACCTTGTGGATGGGCGGCCAGAGAGGATGCGGCGGAACTCACCGGCACCATGGTCAGCAGGGCGAAGTTATCCACGGTCGGCTCCACGCGACCAATCCGATGTTGCCGCACCATCATCATGATGAGCGCTGCGGGCCGGGCATCGATTGGGTTGTTCTTGGTGGTGAAAGTGGCCCGCAGGCGCGTCCAATGCACCCTGCCTGGGTCAGGTCTGTCCGAGATCAATGCCTCGAAGCAGGCGTACCGTTCTTCTTCAAGCAATGGGGCAATTGGATCAGCGTTCTCGACAGGGACAGGGATGATCCTGATTGGCGGGCTGACTACAGCGGGCGTTTTCATGACCGCCATTCAAACATCAGATGGCTGAACCTCGCAGGAGGTATCGGTTTCCATGGTGAGCAATTTCACGTCATGAAGCGAGCCACCAAACAGGCCTCCGGCCGCATGCTTGACGGCGTGCTCCACGACGCTTTCCCCAAAACCGAAAGGACAATCTAATGGCCGGCTCGGTCAACAAAGTCATTCTCGTCGGACACCTCGGCGCCGACCCGGAAATCCGACATACACAGGCGGGTGCCGGAATTGCCAGCCTTCGCCTCGCCACATCCGAAAGCTGGCGGGACAAGGACAGCGGCGAACGGAAAGAGCGAACCGAATGGCACAGTGTCGTGGTCTTCACCGAAGGCCTCGTGAAGATCTGCGAGCAGTACCTCAAGAAGGGCGCCAAGGTTTACATCGAAGGCAAACTGCAAACCCGCAAATGGCAGCATTCTGACGGTGGCGATCGTTACACAACCGAAGTGGTGTTGAACGGCTTCAATGCGACGCTGACCATGCTTGACAGTCAGGGCAGCGGCAACCGCCCGCCGCCGGCGTCCGATCCTGACCAGTACGGGCGACAATCTAGCCGGCAATCCGGCTCGAGTGGCTCAAACGCGAGCGACCGCCGCGACTTCAGCCACGACATGGATGACGACATTCCGTTCTGAGAAACGGCTCACCTCTCTTTCAACCGGAGTAGACCATGCAGATCATCAGAGATGCGCAATCCCTCCTCGGCATGCTGGAAAGCGGCGATCTGAACGCTGAGCTTTCCATCAAGCTGACGGAAACCCTCGAAAAGCTGCTCGAGCTTTCGAACGACCGGCCGAACGTCACCTACAAGGGCGGCGTTTCGCTCAAGCTCAACCTCGCCGTCAAGAACGGCATGGTCGAGATCAATGCGGAAATTCCGCCCCCGACGCTGCCAAAGCTGCCCCGGAAGGCATCGGTTTACTGGGTGATCGAAGGCGGTCGCCTGTCCACCGAGCATCCGCAGCAGCACGACATGTTCCCCGGCCCGCGCGAAATCGACCGCAGCCGTCCCAACCTCAACCAGTAAGACAGCCAGGAAAGGAAACACCCAGTGGCTACTGATATGCTCAATGCGTCCGCCGTCGCGGCGATTGCAAATCTTGCAAAGGAAAGCGGCCTCGATGTCCGCTTCATTGAGGCGCCGAACGACGCCGTTGGCGTTCCCAAAAAAGTCCCCGTGATCTTCGATCCGAAGGACGGAAGCGTCATCGGCACCAAAAATCTATTCGACGGCTGGCGCACCAGCCCCGAAACGAAGTTAGGGACCGCGCACGTCACAACGCTGTCGAGCTTCATCGAACTGGTTGAGCGTCACAAGACTGAGCACTCTGTCATCTTCGCGAACATGGATTGGCAAAGGCCGTCGCTGACTGCCGTGATCGACTATCACAAGAAAGAAAACGGCGGCGCGGCCGACAACGGTAAACACCGCATCCAGTACGAGTTTCCCCTCTCTGAGGAGTGGAAGGCTTGGACAGCAATGAACGGCAAGGCAATTTCCCAAACCGACTTTGCTGAGTTCATCGAAGATCACATCGCCGATCTCGCCGCTCCCGACGATGCTGAAGAACTCGAATTCCAGAACAAGTTTTCGTTCAAGGTCGCGTTCCCGAACCAGCTTGTTACCCTTTCCCGCGGTCTTCTTGTCACGGCTGAGACACGCGTCAAGAATGTTGTATCGCTGCAGAACGGCGCCGGGCAGATCGTGTTCGAGGAAGACCATCAAACCCACGACAAGGAAGGCAACCGGATCGACGTGCCGGGCATGTTCATTCTCTCGGTTCCGCCTTTCTTCGAAGGGGAAACGGCGCGCATTCCCGTGCGCCTCCGGTACCGCAAGACGCCTTCCGGTCTCGTCTGGTCGTTCCACCTCTACCGCCCCGACCACTACGTCACCAAGCAGGTGCGCGATGACCTGACGCGCGCCGCCGCCGATACCGCTTTGCCAAGCTTCCAGGGCACTCCGGAAATGCAGGCCTGACAGGAGCAGCAGCCATGACTTCAATGAAAACCTGGTACCCGACGTTCATGATCGATGAGGTCTTGCCGGCTGGCAGGCCATCGCCTGAGGCATGGCTGCCATTTCTTACGACCGCGTCAGCAGGTCAAAAGCCGCTCTTCCTTCCAGGGGAAGAGCTCTCTTTCAGATATGTCGAACAGCGAGGCAATATCGAGATCAGCGTCAATCCCGACGGCACCCATGGAAATGCGCCGCGGTGCGCCCATACCATCGAAATGTTCGAAACTTCGCAGCCGCAAGAACATCAGGATCAAAGCTCCGATAAGCACGAGGCGAATTCCTTCTGGGAATATGAGAGCGAGATCTGTGCTGAGACCGTCGATGAATTCGCCCGCATCTATGCCGAGTGCCATCGAGAGGCGGAGCCGCAAAGCGTCGTTATCGACACCTCATACTGGTCGCCCAAATTCCACTACCGGATTTCCGACGACTGCAAATCGCTCATCCAGCAACCAGCAAACGACGCCGAAAGCGCGGAGGAATAAGCATGTTCACAGCCAGCAAATCAGCCCTTGCCGCAGCCCTCGCACTTTCCAGTGATGTCGTCGAGCGACGAAACACAATCCCGATCCTCGCGAACGTCGCGATCGAGCGGACTGACGGAGGCCTGCGGGCTCGGGCGACGGATCTTGATACGGAAGCAATGGTCGAATTTTCGGCTACTGTCGCAGTGGATTTTCAGCCGTTCAGCGTCCAAGCCCACCTGCTTCGCGATATTGTCCGCAAGCTTCCGGACGGAGCGAATATATCGGCCGAGGCGAAAGAGCGGGAAGGCTCTCCCGATTCGGTGACCTTCAAAGCGGGCCGATCACGGTTTTCATTGCAGGCCCTGCCCCCTAGCGATCTATCGTCGATGGATGTCAGCAACCTGCCTCACAAGTTCACGATACCGGCGAAAGCCTTGCAGTCAGCCATTTCAGCGGTAGGCTTTGCTATCTCAACCGAAGAGACTCGATACTATCTCAACGGGATCTACATGCATCCATCGGCGGACGGCATGCTGTTCGTTGCGACCGACGGGCACCGCCTCGCAAAGCGGATCGTTATGATCGACCAGGTTCCGGCGGATGCGCCTGGCGTGATAATTCCGCGCAAGACGGTCGCGACGCTCTCGAAGATCCTGCCTAAAGATGGCGACGTTTTCGTCGAGCTCAGCGATGCAAGGATTTGTTTCACCGTCGGCGGGACACGCCTCGTGTCGAAACTCATTGACGGCACCTTCCCTGACTATGTCCGGGTCATCCCCGCTAATAATGCCACCGACGTGACGGCGGATGCCAAAGCCATCGCCTCCGCCGTCGACCGCGTGTCGTCGGTCTCAACGGAGCGCGGCCGGGCGATGAAGTTCCACTTCTCGGAAGGCACGCTGAAGCTTCTCGTGACCAATCCTGATGCCGGCAGCGCGGAAGACGAAGTCGCCTATGACGGTCAGGCTGAAATGGAAACGGGCTTCAACGCGAAATACGTCCTCGAGGCGCTTGAGCACCTGCCAGAAGGCACCGTTCGTATCGCCCTTGGGGAGAGCACTAGCCCCACGATCTTTCGTGCAGACGGCGACCATAAGGAAAATCTCATCGTTCTCATGCCGATGCGCGTGTGATGCGATGAACATGGATCAAACCACACTACAAGCGACGAACGTCATCCAGCAGATCCTCGAGGGTCTTTCCGTCGAAAATAAACTGGTGGCACTCGGCGCGGTATCAGCGCTCGAGATTGCCAATCATCACATGGGCCGAGACGAGAAGAATGAGCTAAGCCAGCGGTTCGCCGCGAGCTTCCTCTGCACCTTTTCCGATCTCATGGAAGTGAGGGGACGCGCCAATGCTCACGGCTGAAAAACCTATCAATCCAAACCCAGCCCGGGCGCTCTACGAAAACTTCATGACCGGCGAATACGGGAAAAAGTGGGACGATCTCCCGGCAGGCGTTCAGAAGCGGTGGGCTGATGCGCTTGCAGCCGGCGTGATCGCGATGACAAGTGTCCGGATCGAGCCCGTTGAAGATTTTGATACGGGAGCTTTACGCGCGGCCTCTCTTCAGCCAGGCACGATCGCCGTTCTACCCGAGCCGACTGATATCATTTTCAGTGACGGTGAGCCATACGCCGCCATAACCGTGGATTATCTCGGCTGCGAGTATCTGAGCCGCGATGTTGAGAACATCGAAAAAATCGCAGCTGCGGGCAGTAAAGGCCCGACGGAGGTTGTCTATCTTTTCCGCGGAACCAGATCGAAAAGCCCTTCGCCTAAGCCTGTTGAACCCTTGGCATTGCCATACAAAAATTGGCGCGGCGAGATTTCCACGCGCAAAATTCTACCTATCCGCTTGGAATTCAGCGCGACGGAGTGGCATCCAGAACCGCAATGGCTGCTGATTGCCATCGATGTGGAAAAGAACGTCGAGCGCTCGTTTGCGCTGAAGGATTTCAACCCACCGACGCCCGCGTCACCGGTGACATCGAAAGCCGCAGAGATCGTCACGTCGATGATCAAGAAGTCGAAAGACGATCTATTTGAGCGCAGGCAATGGGGCGGCCCAACCATCGGGGCAGATCAGATAGAGCACCGCGTTCGCGCGTATGAAGACGTTATTGCCGTTCTCTCTGCACAGGTGCAGGACGTGGCGGGCTTGGAAAGGTTGCGCGATGTAACCTACGCCGTGCAGCACAATCCAAATTGCCCTGCGAAGTACCTTGTCCGTCTTGTCGGAAAATCCGGGCGCATTGACCTCAAGCCATATGGCAATCACTTCCCGAGCGTGAAGCATGAAACAGGCGATGTTCTCGGGTTCGGCAAAACTCTTGATGAGGCTATCGACAACGCCATTGCCGCCGCAGCACCCGCAAAGCAGGAGGGCGGCGAATGACTGATCGCTTCATCGGTGCGCATACAATTTTTGATGATGCTGGCAAGAGCCGCACTCCTTACATGCGGCGATATTGGATCGGCCGATTGCGCCTTCACATATTCTACCGCGGAGACAACGATCCGGATCATCATGATCACCCATGGGACTTCTGGACGTTTCCGCTAACCAGCTATGTGGAGGAAGTAGCGGAACCGATATGGATGAGTGGTCCGCTTCCGACGCAATACCATCCCCGCCGCCAAGTCGTTCGCGCGTTTCGCCTGCACTACCGGCCCGCAACGCATTGTCATCGCGTCCTTGGTCGATACTCCACGCCAATAGCCCTTTACGGTGGCAAGGAGCGCAACCCGCGCTTCGACCAAGGCCGCATAATCACACTTGTGTGGCGGGGCCGGTCCGGACGCGCGTGGGGCTTCCTGCGAAACCGGGATGGTCAATGGTGCTGGACACCGTGGCGCGACTACGTCTTCGGCGGCGGCAAACATGCGCCATGCGAACAGCATCATGATGATCTCACAAAAGCTAAAAGGTGACCCATGGCAGTATACGTTGATGACGTGCGTCACCGGTTCGGCAACATGGTGATGTGCCATCTTTGGGCGGACACCGACGACGAGCTCTTAGCTATGGTGGACAAGATTGGCGTCCAGCGGAAATGGATACAGGGTCACAAGACCTTGTCATTCGGAAAGCATCGAGATGCCTCCTGGGTCCACTTCGACATCGCGCTTTCAAAAAAAGCGCTCGCGATCGCTGCTGGCGCGATACTCACCGACAAATTCGGACCGGTGGTTCATACCAGCCGTCTAAAGATCGCTTGGGGGAAAATCAACAATCGCCACGACGTTGTTGAGCGCGCTGAAGCGATGATCCAGCAGATCGAAGAGTTGCGCACCGCGCGCGGCATCATGGCCGAAGAAGCAAATTACTCAAAGGAATGACGTAATGAGCAGCCTTTCTCTATCCGCTAGGACAGTCCTTGGTTCGGTGCTCGGGATGTCCAAATCTAAACTGCAATACCGGATGATTGAGAATGTCCCGTCGCCGGAAATGCAATCAGCGCTAGATGAGCTAGTTGCAGCCGGTATAGTGGTCTGCGAAACCGGAAAAGAAGATCAGCCCATTGGGGCCGTCCGCTATTTCGTAAAAGAGGGCTTTGATCTCTCCGAGTTTAAAGCCGAAGCATTCGCGCGCTTGGCGGACGGAACCGCTCCAACAATCCGCGTTTTCGTCAAGAAAGGCGGTGGTATGTGATGTCATTTACTCTCCCCAAACTGGCCTTATCTATCCGTCAGCCGTGGGCATGGGCCGTTATTTACGCTGGCAAGCCCGTCGAAAATCGAAGCTGGAGGAAGAGGAACCCAGGGCTGAAATTTCGTGGCGAATGCTGCGTTCATGCCTCCAAAGGTATGACGCGGGCCGAATATGAGGAAGCCGCGGACTTTATGGCCACGCTCGGTGTTGCCTGCCCCGCCCCTGCAGACCTCCAGCGCGGCGGCATCATCGGCGTTACCACGATCGCCGATATTGTCACCGACCTGGACAGCGATTGGTTTTTTGGCCCGAAGGGGCTGCTGTTGAAGGACACCCGCCCCGTTGACTTCATTCCCGCCGTAGGTTCCCTCGGTTTCTTTGAATGGAAACCGGCCGCCGCAGCGGCGATAGATCCTGAGCCAAAATGGATTAAGCCACAGGAGCCAAAGGCGGCTTCGGTAAACTCAACACAACTTCAGCTTTTCGGATCTCTCGATGACTAAGCCAGAGGACCACAACATTGAGAGGACAAAGCGATGACAACGGCCGATCCGAGGTTACTTGCTTTTGTCCGGGCTTTGGCGAAAGCTGACGCACGCCGCGATCGAGCGCTGGCGGCGGCAAATAGTGAGGAAGCATGCAAGAAAACAGAGCAGCCATTTATGCGAGGTTCTCAACTGATCTGCAAAACGAGCGGTCCGTTGACGATCAAATCGCTGTTTGCCGAGAGTTCGCCGCCCGAAACGGTCTCATCATCGCTGGAGAATACCACGACAAGGCGCGCTCGGGCGCGTCGATCTTCGGACGAGACGGACTACTCGGCCTCATGGAAGATGCCAGATCTGGCAAATTCAAAACCGTCATAGTTGAAGCGCTCGACCGCCTTTCACGCGACCAGGAAGATTTGGCAGGATTGCACAAGCGGCTGGCCTTCGCTGGTGTCGAAATCCTTGCTATCCATGACGGCAAGACCGACGCCATTCAGGTCGGCATCCGAGGCCTCGTGTCGACGTTGTTCCTCGCCGATCTGAAAAACAAGATTCGTCGCGGAATGACGGGCGTAGTGCGGGAGGGCCGGCACGCCGGCGGCAAAGCTTACGGCTATCAGCCAACACCCGGGCAACCTGGTGTCATGCAGATCTTTGAACCCGAGGCTGATGTGGTGCGCCGCATTTATCGGGAGACGATTGAAGGTAAAACCTCCAGGGAAATTGCGGCTGGCTTGAACCGCGACAAAATCTTGCCGCCTCGAGGCGCGCAGTGGAACGCCAGCACGATCAACGGTTCAGCACAGCGCGGCTACGGCATAGTGCGAAATCCACTCTATGCCGGCGAGATCGTATGGAACCGGGTTCATATGGTCAGGGATCCCGAGACAGGCAAACGCATCAGCAGGCCGAACCCCGAGAGTGAATACAAGCGTGCGTCGGCGCCACATCTGGCTATCGTCGACAGGGAAACCTACGACCGAGCGCTTGCCTTGCTGGAAGGTAAGTCACGACGTGGACAAGGCGGCTCAAACACGAGGAGCCCAAAGCGTCTGCTCTCCGGCATCCTTCGTTGCGGCCACTGCGGTGGCGGTATGTCCATCCATGATCACAGTGGCAATTCGGTCCGGATCAGATGCTCGCGCTCTACGCAGAGCGGCGCATGCGCAAATGACAAACGTTATCGCCTCGATAAAATCGAGCGGGCAGTCATCAACGGCCTGAAAGAGCAATTGAGCGCGCCTGAGATACTCGTTGAATACGTAAGGGCATACCGGGAGGAAAGACGGCTCGATGCAGATACAGCCATGCGAGAGCGCGCGTCGATCGAGCGACGCGTAGCAGACATAGGCGGGCAGCTTGATCGGCTGATGCAGGCGATGACAAGAGGCGTCCTGCCTATCGAAGCCGTGGAGGCTCAATACGGCCCGCTGAAAGCTGAGAAAGATGCCTTGGAGAAAAAGCTGGCTACCATCCCGGCCGCTCCGATCGTCGAATTACACCCGGCCACGATCACTCGATACAAAAACTCGATCGACGCTCTGGCAGAGCGCCTGACATCGCTTGATCGCATCACCGATTCGGAAGTTCACATTGCGTTTCGCGATCTCGTGGATCACGTCACGGTTATCGACAGGGAAGACGGGGGAGTTGAAGCCGAGATCGTCGGGCACATTGCCGCTCTCGTTGGGAGCCCGGCAGAAATGTTGGGGGGACGTATGGTAGCGGGAGAGGGACTTGAACCCCCGACACGCGGATTATGATTCCGCTGCTCTAACCACCTGAGCTACCCCGCCACAGAGGGAAATGACTGTCTTGTGACTGCCGTTCCGTCAGGATGAGCGGCTTATAAGGTGCCGCTCCCCAAAGTGTCAAGCGCAAGATGCGCAAAAAGTTCGCTTTCTGCACAGGAGCAAAAAAGCGAACGGTTTCAGGCTGCAACCTGATTTTCGAGGAGCGCCTTAAGAGAAGCCTCCGCATCGGCTGACCGTTCAGAGCGCTCAATGAAACCGCCACCAAAGACGCGTGCGTCCGGTCCTGGCGCAGAATAAAGCACGCAAGCCTGTCCAGGCGCGACACCGGCTTCGCCGGTCATCAGATCGACGTAGACACCCTTCTCATCCGCATGCAGCACGGCTTCTGTCGGAGGCCGTGTCGAGCGGACCTTGGCGAAGCAGGAGAAGCCAGACTGCGCGTCGCTTTCCAGCGCGCCATCACCCAGCCAGTTGACATCACGCAGATAAACCCGGTGCGTTTCCAGCGCCTCACGTGGCCCTACAATCACCCGTCGCCCGCGTGCATCGAGATGAACGACATAGAGCGGCTCACCGGTTGCGACGCCGATACCGCGGCGCTGACCGATCGTATAATGCACGATGCCGTCGTGGCGGCCGAGAACGCGACCGTCGAGATGAACGATATCGCCTACCAGCGCCGCATTCGGTTTCAGCTTGTTGATGATATCAGTATATTTGCCTTGCGGCACAAAACAGATGTCCTGGCTATCGGCCTTCTTGGCGACCACCAGCCCCATATCTTCGGCAAGCTCGCGTGTTTCAGCCTTGGAAAGACCACCGAGCGGGAAGCGCAGATAATCGATCTGCTCCTGCGTGGTCGCAAACAGGAACCAGCTCTGGTCGCGATCGCTATCGATTGGGCGGTAAAGCGCGCGACGATCTGGATGACCCGGAACAGGGTTACGGCGCGAACGGATGTAATGGCCGGTTGCCAGTGCATCGGCGCCAAGCTCCTTGGCGGTGGCCAGCAAATCTGCAAACTTTACAGTCTGATTGCAGGCGACGCAGGGGATCGGCGTTTCGCCCATCGCATAGGCTTCAGCAAAGGGATTGATAACCGTTTCGCGGAAGCGCGCTTCGTAATCCAGCACATAGTGGGGAATGCCCAGCGTTTCGCAAACGCGGCGCGCATCATCGATGTCCTGCCCTGCACAACAGGAGCCAGCACGATGTACGGCTGCACCATGGTCATAGAGCTGAAGCGTGATCCCGAGGACATCATAGCCCTCACGCTTGAGGATACCGGCAACAACGGATGAATCCACGCCGCCAGACATGGCGACGACAATCCGGGTGTCTTCCGGCTTCTTGTCAAAATCGAGCGTGTTCAAGTTTTTTCCAATCGTCAGTCATACCGGGGGTCAAGGCCCCGCCGCCTGTCGTTTCATCCGGTACGATATGGATTTTCGAGGATATCATCCATCCCCATTTCGCCGGATTTTCAGCGCTGCATATAGAAAGAATTGCTTTCACACGCAAGTACAGGGCGGCAAAGCCGCCCTGCGCTAAAGGAAGATCACGATAAAGGGCTATCAGGCACCAGCAGTCTTCTGACCGTCACCGATCCACTTGTCACGCTCGCGCCAGAGCGCAGGCACCGCCAGAAGCGCAATACCCGTAAGGGCGATCATCGTCTTTTCGATCTGACCCAGTTCTGCTGTACGGCCATCGACATAATAGATCCCGTAGACGATGGCGACATGCCAGACATAGACCTGAAGCGAATGACGGCCGAGAAGCTGCAGGAACTTGAGCGACAGCACCCAGATGACGCCATTGGCAATCGACCGCACCAGCGGACGGTGATGATGCGGGCCGGCAATAATCAACCATGTCAGGCCAACGCCGACAGCAAGGAAGTTGATGAGATAGACCGGGCCGAAGTCCGCACGGATTTCCATGGAGGAGAATTTTCCGAGCATGAATTCCGGCATCAGATTCCACGCCGTTGCGATACGAAGCGGCATGAAGAACAGGCAGATCACCAGAGCCGCCTTCGGAATCCAGGAGTTCTCGGGCGAGAAGATCTTCTTCCACTGGATGCGGCCCTGTGCAGTCATCGCACCAAGCACCAGCGCCGAATAGAACACAAGCTGCCAGCCCAGCATATTGAAGCTGACGCGAATGCCCTGCTCATCCGCACCCTTCACAAGCTCGTTGAGCGGAGCGGTAACGATCTGCTGCAGGCCAAGCTGTCCTGCCATCCAGACCAGCAACGAACCGGCAATAACGTAGGCCCACTTGCCATCCAGGCAAAGCTTCACAAGGACAGGCGCAAAAATCATATAGACGATATATTGCGGCAGAATGTCCATGAATGTCGGCTGGAACAGGAAGCTCGCAATCGCAGCAAGACGCAGCGGATCGTCGAACGAGGTCATGCCAAGCCAGTTGTACCAGATGTAAGGTGCGTGCGGGATAACCATTCGAAAGAACAGAACGGCGATCACGAGACCCATCGCGTAGCGATAGAGTTCCATCGCCCGGTTCCAGATCGCCTGCTTTCCGGCGTCATAACCGTACTTCATCATCTTTCTGGCGTATACCATACCGATCAGCAGGCCAGAGAGGAAAACGAAGCCCTGAGCGTCCTCGACAAACGCAAACTGTCTGTGATTGATTTCAACAAGCCAAAAGCCACCCGCAAAGACAAGGTGGTTTATCAGCATGAAGACGAGAAAATAACCGCGCATCCCGTCGATCAGGTCAAAGCGTTTCATGTCGATAGCTCTCCATACTCGCGGGCCGTGCAGCGCCCGGCCACTCCTTCTCCCCGAGAACCGGGGCTGGATCGTCAACGCTGATTTCAGGCTGTGGTTCCCTCTTGAAAGCGGTTTAAAGCGGGAAGCAGCTCACGTTGGCGTGTGCACCCTCTGGTTATGACCCCGGGACTGAATGCTGGATGAATGAAAGATGGCATTTCCGTGAGAAGGAGGAAGGCCTCCGCGCCATCTGCCCAGGCGCATATCGGCGCAATCCCCTGCATAGCAGGCGAAAGGGTCGCGCCAGTCCATCGCCTCCAACACAGATCGGAGCCATGACATTTTTCTGCACAATTTTGTGAACAGAGATTGCAGAAAGAAAAAAGCCCGGACACCTTTCGGCGTCCGGGCTTTTTCAACTTCACTGGTCGGCGACGGTCGGCGTCAATTCCAAACGCTGCCATTTCCTCAGGCGGCAGCCTGGATAGCGGCAACCTGCCAGTTATCATTGCCGGCGCGGCGAACGAAGGTCCACATCTCCACCGATTCGGAAGGGTTCTGTTCATCGCCCTCGATGACCTGACCCGTAGAGCGGTCACGCATCACGTCGATTGCGGAATAGCGCATGGCAACGGTGGCGAAATCCTGCCCTTCTTCATGCCAGGCCTCGGCAACATCGCCCTGTAGCAACGTGATGTCTCTCACATCATTCTTGACGCCGCTGGTGGCGTTGTCGCTCAGTTCCTCGGCAAGATAAGACATGGCTTCAGGCGTCGTCAGCTTGCGCAGCGTGCCGTAATCCTCAGCAGCGTAGGCTGCCTGAACGTCTTCCAGCATTTTCTGGAAGGTTTCGAGGTCGCCCTGCGTAACGCCAATTTCATCACCTTCCGACATGGCATTTTCGTGCGGGACAGGCTTGGCGGCCGCCGGAGCGGCAGCCGCAGCGGCGCCACCGAAAGAGCCTGTCTTGGAGCCGATCTGCGGAATCTTGAACGAAGAGCCGCCCTGCGGAGCATGATTATTGGCAGAATAGTCAGTACGTGCCGAGTTATTGCCTGCACCACCAAAGGCTGGCTGACCCTGACGGCGCGATGCGAAGAAACGCATGGCCAGCATGACCAGTCCACCAATCAGCAGCACCTGCAACAGCATACCGAAGAAACCGGCCATACCACCGAAGCCACCGCCCATCAGCATACCGAACAGGCCACCCATCAACAGACCGCCCATGAGGCCACCCATCATGCCGCCGAACATACCGCGGCTCTGCTGCGGCGCCTGTGCCGTCGCATTGCGGTTAGGCGCCGTCGCACCCGGCTGACCGGACTGCGTGTTTGGCGTCATGCTGCGGTTGATCGGCGCTGCCTGTCCCGGAGCCGTGCTTGTGGATGGCGGCGCGGAATAAGTGCGTGTTCCACGGCTGCCGAGACCACCGCTGGCGCGCCGCGCCTCGGCCATATCGACCGCTACGAAAGAAACCGCAATCCCCAACGCGGCGACCGCAAACAAACCCTTAAAGCGCCGAAAGGCAGCAAACATCGTCTTCTCCTGTTGGCCGCCCTCCCATGAGCGGCATGTCATGAAAAGCGATATAGCAACTCAGGATCATCATTTTTAGTCGGAGCCGATAAAATTTTTCGTGATATGCAACCATAGGGATAATCAGCCAGTCAGACGCACCGTCAAAACGGAAAAACCCGGCACAGGGTTTCCCCTGCACCGGGCCTTATTGTCCCCTTGGGAGGAACGATAACGGGATCAGTCGACGTTGAAGCTCAGCGGCTTTGCCTGACGAATGGCCGGGTTGGCACGCAGCTTGTCGAGGACCTCTTCAGAGACCAGACCATCTACGTAGAGCAAGGCGATCGCGTCACCGGCTTCCTTCTCGCGACCGAGCTGGAAGTTGGCGATGTTGACACCGGCCTCACCAAGCGTCGTACCGATGAAGCCGATCATGCCGGGAACGTCAGTGTTGGTGATGTAGATCATGTGCGATCCAACATCGGCATCCATGTTGATGTTCTTGATCTGGATGAAACGCGGCTTGCCGTCCGAGAAGACCGTGCCGGCAACAGAGCGGACCTGGTTTTCGGTCTTGACCGTCAGCTTGATGTAGCCGTCGTAAACGCCGGTCTTGTCGCGCTTGACTTCGGAAAGGATGATGCCCTTTTCCTTGATCATGATCGGCGCGGAAACCATGTTCACGTCGGAAACCTGGCTACGGATGAGGCCCGCCAGAAGCGCGCTCGTCAAAGCCTTGGTGTTCATGTTGGCGGTTGCACCATCATAAACGATTTCGATTTCCTTGGTCGCGCTTTCCTGCACCTGACCAACGAAAGAGCCGAGAACATCAGCCAGCCGGATGAACGGCTTCAGACGAGGTGCTTCTTCAGCCGTGATGGACGGCATGTTGATGGCGTTGGAAACGGCACCCTTGACGAGGTAGTCCGACATCTGTTCAGCAACCTGAAGGGCAACATTTTCCTGTGCTTCTGTCGTCGAAGCGCCAAGGTGCGGGGTGCAGACCACGTTCGGCAAACCGAAGAGAGGGCTTTCCGTTGCAGGCTCAACTTCGAAGACGTCGAAGCCAGCACCAGCAACCTGCCCAGACTTGATGGCGTCGGCCAGAGCTGCTTCATCAACCAGACCACCGCGTGCGCAGTTGATGATACGAACGCCCTTCTTGGTCTTTGCAAGGTTTTCGGCGCCGAGAATGCCGCGCGTCTTGTCCGTCATCGGCACGTGCAGCGTAATGAAATCAGCCTGCGCCAGAAGTTCGTCCAGCTCAACCTTGGTAACGCCCATTTCCTGCGCGCGCTCCGGCGAGAGGAAGGGATCATAGGCGAGAACATGCATCTTCAGACCAAGTGCACGCGAGCAAACAATGGAGCCGATGTTGCCGGCACCGATGACGCCGAGCGTCTTGCCGGTGATTTCGACACCCATGAACTTCGACTTTTCCCACTTGCCACCCTGCGTGGAGGCATCCGCGGCCGGAAGCTGGCGGGCAACAGCAAACATCAACGCAATGGCGTGTTCAGCCGTGGTGATGGAGTTGCCGAAAGGGGTGTTCATGACGATGATACCGCGCCGCGAAGCCGCCGGAATGTCAACATTGTCGACGCCGATACCAGCGCGGCCGATAACCTTGAGGTTGGTCGCAGCTTCGATCAGCTTTTCGGTTGCCTTTGTGGCAGAACGGATGGCCAGGCCATCGTAGTTACCGATGATTTCGGCAAGCTTGTCCTTGTCCTTGCCGAGCTTCGGCTGGAAATCGACTTCGACGCCGCGATCACGGAAAATCTGGACGGCGGTTTCCGACAGTTCATCGGATACGAGTACGCGAGGTGCCATGGCATGGGCTCCTTGGATGAAACGATTGAGATGTGCGAATGGGAAATGCGCGGCCCTGCATCAGCAGGGCCGGTATCAAATCAGGCAGCAGCCTTGGAAAGCATTGCCTTCTGCGTTGCAAACGCCCATGCCAGCCAAGGCATGACAGCTTCCATATCGGCGGTTTCGATCGTGGCACCAGCCCAGATACGAAGACCGGACGGCGCATCACGGTAAGCGCCGATATCCAGCGCTACATTTTCTTTTTCGAGAAGGGCAACAACACCCTTGGCAAAAGCAGCCTGCGCATCAGCATCAAGAGCAACGACATCCTTGTCGACGATCTTCAGGCATACCGACGTGTTGGAACGGGTTTCGTCGACAACAGCCAGATTTGCAATCCAGTCGTTTGCAGCAACGAAGTCGTAGATAACCTTGGCATTGGCATCAGCACGCCCAACGAGCGCCTTGAGACCACCGAGGTTCTTCGCCCACAACAAGGCATCGATATAATCTTCAACGCAGAGCATCGAAGGGGTATTGATGGTTTCGCCGGTGAAGATGCCTTCGATCAGCTTGCCGCCGGAGACCATGCGGAAAATCTTCGGAAGCGGCCATGCAGGTGCATAGCTCAGAAGACGCTCAACAGCGCGTGGCGACAGAATGATGACGCCATGACCGCCCTCACCGCCCAGAACTTTCTGCCAGGAGAAGGTGACAACGTCGAGTTTGGAGAAATCCATCTCCTGTGCGAATGCGGCAGACGTCGCATCGCAAATCGTCAGACCCTTACGGTCAGCCGGAATGAAATCAGCGTTAGGAACGCGAACGCCAGACGTCGTACCATTCCAGGTGAAGACGACATCGCGATCGAAATCAACTTCGCCGAGGTTCGGCAGCAGACCGTAATCAGCCTCGAACTTGCGGACGTCTTTGAGCTTGAGTTGCTTGACGACATCGGTAACCCAGCCAGCACCGAAGCTTTCCCATGCAAGCATGTCAACGCCGCGTTCGCCAAGCAGAGACCACAGAGCCATTTCAACGGCGCCGGTGTCAGATGCGGGAACGATACCGATGCGGTAATCAGCGGGAACGTTCAGAACTTCGCGGGTGAGATCGATGGCCTGCTTCAGCTTGGCTTTGCCAACTTTGGCGCGATGCGAGCGACCGAGCGGCGCATCAGCGAGAGCTTCAAGCGACCAACCGGGGCGCTTCGAGCAGGGACCAGAGGAAAAATGCGTATTGCCCGGACGGAGGTCCGGCTTCACGATATCTGTCATTTGACTATCCTTCCAGATAGGCGCTCTACGTTAGGGTAGAGTGTCCTGACGCTGTTGCTATGCTTCTCACCTGTTCCAGTCAAGCGGAATATGTCGCTGCACAGAAGAATCTTGGCCCATATGCGCCACATGACACGCAGCATACGACCAAAGAAAAACCGCCCGCATCCTGAGGGATGTGGACGGTTTCGATCTTTAACAGTCAAGCGTGACGATTACTTGTATACGGCCGGCTGCAAGGGAATATCGGCCGGCGGAATGTACTGAGCCGTATCGCAGCCATTGAAGACATAACGACCGCCGACCCGAACTTCGTGTGAATACAAGCCCTTGTCGCGACCTGGGCCGCCATTGTTCTCATAAGCGAACATGTCGCCCTTGTTGATGTGGCGGAACCGGTAGCCCACATCGGCCTTGAGATTGCAGGTGATATCGATGGAAGCACCCGCCATCAGAGCGTAAGCAAAACGCCACTTGCCGCGACCACCATGTTCGGTCGTTTCGTCGCAATACCCCGAGCCGTCAGTTGCGCAAGAAGTGTTGCGCAGCTTGTCCCACTTGACATACGAGGCGCCGACACCGCCGCCCACATACGGCGTAACACGACCGTAGGTGCCGAGATCAACATAGGCGTTCGCCATCAGAGTATAGGCCTTAAGCGAGCTGAGGTCGGCGGAAACACAGGGCGCGCCGTTTCCACAAAATCCACGAGTCGAGCCGCGGAAATCAGACTTGCCCATGTAATCGAACGTCAGATCGCTACGGAAATAGTTGTTGAACTGGTAACCCACACCGGCACCAATGACGTAGCTGTCATCGATCTTCGCCGTCTCGAAATCCTGGAGGTAGCCACCCGGTCCACCCTGATAGTAATGCGCACCACGGAGCTTGTTGAAAGAATAGCCAACATCGCCGCGCAGATACCAGCCGCTCGCCTGCGACACCTGCACTTCCGGAGCCTCGATGTAAGCCGGGGCTGGCTCCGCTTGATAAAGATCGGCAGCGATGGCGCTCGTGCCGGTCATCAGGACGGCCAGAAATCCAGCCAGGGCGTTTTTCATGACTTCCACTCCAGAAACGGCATTTGCGCATGGGCAGCAGATGCCAGTGAACTTTTCAGTCATGAACAGTGACGCAAATTGGTTAAGTCACGATTAACCACGATCATTCACCATGTTTATTAGCAAATGTGCAAACAAAAAGCCGGCGAGAACGCCGGCTTTCGTGACCGTTTGAACAGGGCGCCTCAGGCGGCTGTGCGTGCGCTCGAAATGACGCCAACGAGATCGTTGACGATCTGCTCGACCTGGGCGCTATCATCGCCTTCCGCCATGACGCGGATCAGCGGTTCTGTACCAGATGGGCGAATGACCAGGCGGCCATTCTTCGCAAGAGCATTTTCCGCATCTGCGATTGCCTGCTGAACAACCGGATTTTCCAGTGGTTTGCCACCGGAGATACGGACGTTCTTCAACAATTGCGGTACGGGGTCAAACTTGCGGCAAACCTCGCTGACCGTACGGCCAGAACGCTTGACGCGCGCCAGCACCTGAAGTGCTGCGACAAGGCCGTCCCCCGTCGTACCGTAATCAGACAGTACGATATGGCCAGACTGCTCGCCGCCAACGTTGAAATCATGATTGCGCATGTGCTCAACGACATAGCGGTCGCCAACCTTCGTACGGGCGAGCGTCAGGCCCTTGTCGTCAAGGAAGCGCTCCAGTCCCAGGTTCGACATGACTGTCGCCACGATGCCACCGCCGCGCAACAGATTGTCGGCGGCCCAGCTATCGGCGATCGTTGCCATCAACTGATCCCCATCGACAATCTCGCCGCGCTCATCAACGATGATGACACGGTCCGCATCGCCATCGAGAGCGATGCCGATGTCTGCCCGAACTTCATGGACCTTCTTCTGAAGAGCTTCAGGATGGGTAGAGCCGCATTCCAGATTGATGTTGACGCCGTTCGGCTCATTGCCGATCGTCACGACTTCCGCACCAAGCTCCCACAGCGCCGCAGGAGCGACTTTGTAGGCAGCGCCATTGGCGCAATCGATAGCAATCCGCAAACCATTCAGCGTCACGTCGCGCGGCAAGGTGCGCTTCACAAACTCGATGTAGCGATAAATGTCGCCATCAACGCGCTTGGCGCGGCCGATCTCGCTCGGCTTGGCAAGCTGTGCGTAGATATCCTTGTCGAGCAGATCCTCGATCTCAAGCTCAAGTTCGTCAGACAGCTTGTAGCCATCCGGTCCGAAGAGCTTGATGCCGTTATCAGCGAACGGATTGTGGGATGCCGAGATCATCACACCGATATCGGCACGCAACGAGCGCGTCAGCATGGCAACCGCAGGCGTGGGGATCGGCCCGAGCAGGAAGACATCAAGCCCCGCCGCTGTGAAGCCTGCCACCAGTGCGTTTTCCAGCATATAACCGGAAAGACGGGTATCCTTGCCGATAACGACGCGATGACGGTGATGCCCACGACGAAAAATGGTGCCGACAGCAATACCAACCCGCATCGCCAGATCCGGCGTCATGGGAAAAACGTTCGATTGTCCGCGAATACCATCGGTTCCGAAATAACGGCGTGCCATTTGAACTCCAAATCCTTCATGCATTCCGGCGGCATGTAAAAAAGCCGGATGCGTTTTTCGGGTAGATGCCACAAACTACGGCAAACAGCACGTAAATTAGCACAAAAATGGCTTATATCTTGTTACCAACTGAAAAGGCCACCCGGTTTCGGGTGGCCTCGTTTTCAGAAAGACGTCTGATTTTAAGCCATTAGTGCGGCTGGGGTTCCAGACCACCTTCAGCCTCGCCATCGCCCTTGGCTTCGTTCGGGCCGTCCTTCTTGGCGCCAGCCTTAGGCACTGCGGATCCGCGGCTGCCGGGAGAATCATCACCGAGATCGCGGGCAGGCTTTTCACCCTTGATCAGCGCTTTGATTTCTTCCCCAGAGAGCGTTTCATACTCGAGCAAACCTTCAGCCAAAGTAACGAACTCATCATGTTTGTCCGTGAGGATACGCCGCGCTTCGGTGTATGCCTCATCAATCAAACGACGAACTTCGTTGTCGATCTTCTGAGCTGTCGCTTCAGAGACATTCTTGGACTGCGAAACGGAGTGGCCGAGGAAGACTTCCTGCTGGTTTTCACCATAAGCAACCTGTCCGAGCTCGTCGGAAAAGCCCCACTGCGTCACCATGGCACGAGCAAGCTTGGTAGCCTGTTCGATATCCGAGGATGCGCCGGAGGTGATATTTTCCTTGCCGAAGGTCAGTTCTTCCGCAACGCGACCACCCATCATGATCACGAGGCGAGAGACCATCCACTTGTAGCTCATGGAATAGCGATCGCCTTCCGGAAGCTGCATGACCATGCCGAGCGCACGGCCACGAGGAATGATCGTTGCCTTATGCAGGGGATCTGCCACAGGCACGTTGAGTGCGGTGATGGCGTGACCCGCTTCGTGGTAGGCGGTGAGCTTCTTTTCGGCTTCGGTCATGGCGGTCGTGCGGCGCTCCGCACCCATCATGATCTTATCCTTGGCGTCTTCAAATTCCTGCATGGTCACGACGCGTTTATTGCGACGAGCGGCCATGAGAGCAGCTTCGTTGACGAGGTTCATCAGGTCAGCACCCGAGAAACCAGGCGTACCGCGTGCCAGAACCTTGAGGTCGACATTCGGTGCGAGCGGCACGTTGCGGACATGCACCTTCAGAATACGCTCGCGCCCTACGATATCCGGGTTCGGAACGACAACCTGACGGTCGAAACGGCCTGGACGCAGGAGCGCCGGATCAAGAACGTCGGGGCGGTTGGTCGCAGCAATCAGGATGATACCCTCATTTGCTTCAAAGCCATCCATCTCGACGAGCAACTGGTTGAGCGTCTGCTCGCGCTCATCGTTGCCGCCGCCAAGACCGGCGCCACGGTGGCGACCTACGGCATCGATTTCGTCAATGAAGATGATGCAAGGTGCGTTCTTTTTGGCCTGCTCGAACATGTCACGAACGCGGCTCGCACCGACACCGACGAACATTTCAACGAAGTCGGAACCGGAAATGGTGAAGAACGGCACATTTGCCTCACCCGCAACCGAGCGTGCCAAAAGCGTTTTACCAGTTCCCGGGGGGCCAACCAAAAGCACACCGCGCGGGATCTTGCCACCGAGACGCTGGAATTTTTGCGGATCACGCAGAAATTCAACGATTTCTTCCAGATCCTGCTTGGCCTCATCGACACCGGCGACATCGTCAAACGTGATACGACCGTGCGCTTCTGTCAGAAGCTTGGCTTTGGATTTACCGAAGCCCATCGCACCGCGCGAACCACCCTGCATCTGCCGCATGAAGAACAGCCAGACTCCGAGGATGAGGAACATTGGCAGCAA
The DNA here is from genome assembly GCA_025559845.1 of Agrobacterium tumefaciens. Taxonomy (NCBI): domain Bacteria; kingdom Pseudomonadati; phylum Pseudomonadota; class Alphaproteobacteria; order Hyphomicrobiales; family Rhizobiaceae; genus Agrobacterium; species Agrobacterium tumefaciens. Next base: position 1,539,844 of record CP048470.1, on the reverse strand, counting down.
TGTGCCAAGGTAGCTCAAGAACCCGGAGGAACCGTCGCTTTCCGGCCGTGCGACGATGGTGACGTTCTTGCTCTGCAAGCGCTCCATCAAGGAATCGTCAATAACGGGGGAATAGGTTTGAAATGCCGTACCGTTTTCGGTGTAGGTTCCAAGAACCCGGTTGCCGGTCACAGTAACGTCGCGAACTCGCCCGGAATCCACATCGCGAAGAAACTGCGAGTACGGAATTTCACGCGAACCCGTTTGCGTTGGCGACGTCTGGAACATGCTGAACAATGCGATCAGCAACAGGGCAATAACTGCCCACAAGGCGAAATTTCTGAAATTTGGGTTCATCGAACTCCCCGAACTCACACGGACATGTCTGCTGTCCGCTCTTACGTGCCCCTAACATAAGGTCGACATTTGCCGTTGCCAAGGCGAAGGGCATTATCAGATGCGTTTTGGTGTAAAAAGTATTCCAATGCAATTCACGAAAAAGCGGCCTGAATTAAACCGGTGGCTGTGGATAGGCTGAACGACCGAGCAAAACAGCAATCGCATTTGCCAACTCAAGGTCGAACCGTGGCAGAAAAAGATCAAACGGCGCAACCCGCGGAACGAACTTGATGGCCCGGGCATCAAACGCTTCGTCACTCGATGCGGTGACAGCCGTCGGCATGCTCCATATCGCCTGTCCAACGACCCCGGGCGGGATATTGAGAGAAAATGGCGGCCTGGCAGCATTCGGAAAAGAAGACGTTATAAGAACCTCATTGGGCGATCGATTGTCGACAAAAAAGCGGTCGTCCCAGATCGCGCTTTTCCCGGCCTCCAAACAGATTTCCGGGAGATTGCGCCGTTCACGATAGAGATAGAGCCCATCCCGCGTCCTGTCGATAAGCACGCGACCGAGAGTCAGACGGCCAGGCCTGCCCTCAACGATAGGCTCGATCGCCCGATCCATGCCACTGGCAGCAGGAAAATAGGCACGCCCTCCCAAGGTCGCTATCAGCGCCGCTAACGCGTGCCGGAATTCCGGGCATTCCTCTGAACCCGTGGAGATATTTATCTTCGCAAGAACTGAATGAAAAACCTGAACGTTGGCACGCAGAAACCCCGCGGCAGCTAGAGAAAGCGCCGTTCTCGCCTCAGATCTTTTGTTATAATCCGCCAGAGATGTCGGTCCGAGCGATTGTCGCACGCGCACGCGCTCATATTTAACGCTCTCATTGCTTGGGTCATCCACCCAGTCTTTGCCTTGCGCGAGAATAAAGTTGCGAATGGACTGGCGCTCACAGGCCAGAAATGGCCGCAAGATCCACAGACGCCGATCAAAAAGGACTGCATCGGCCATACCGGCAAGACCGATATTGTCATGTCGATCACTGCGGGCCACACGCATGGCAATCGTTTCCCGCTGATCGCCCAGTGTATGTCCTGTGACGACTGCATCAGCACCGATACTATCGGCGACATCAGCAATCAGACGATAACGAGCAAGACGCGACGCTTCAGACAAACCAGTCGGAGGTTTAGGATCGTCCCAACGGCGGACAAAATGCGGAACACCAAGTTCAGCACAGAGAGCCGCGACTTTTTTCGCTTCGTCGGCAGATTCGGGCCGCAGCGCATGATCAATCGTTACCGCCGACAGACGTGTGCCGGGGTTTTGCTCACACGACAAAACCGCGTGCAAAGCAAGTAACAGGCCGGTGGAATCGCTGCCCCCGGAAATTGCAACGAGAATATGCGCGGGCTTGCGGAGGTTTTTGAGAAAAAACCTTGCCGCCTCAAGCGGGTCTACTGTGGTTTCGTCTGAAATGCGGGGCACAACCGGCATGGGCATACCGCTACTTCAACGGTAGAGAGAAATCAGCAGCTAAGACGCTTCTGTTCGCTTGCGACCTTGTTCAGCACGGTCTTGGATGCGCTCGGGTAACGCTTCGGCACTTCGCGCAGCGTCGCACAGGCAGTCTCGGTGTTATCCAGCGCGGCGAGCGACATGCCAAGCTTCATCAACATTTCCGGCGCCTTCGGCGATTTGCCGTAAGTTTGGTGGCCGTTCAGAAAAGTCTTGGCCGACTCGTTGAACTTGCCTTGAGAATATTGAGCCTCACCCAGCCAGAAGCTGGCATCGGCGGCCTTGGCACCCTTTGGGTAGCCTTTCAGATACTGCTCGAAACCCTGTTCCGCCAGCTTGTAATCACCACCAAGCACGTGGCTATACGCGGCCTGATAGATATCGTTCTCACTCGTCAGCGCCGCCGTATTCACAGGATCGGTCTTGCGCGAAGCACCGCCCGTCGTGACACCAGGCAAATTGCCGGAGGAATTGTTGGCGCCCTGATTGAGCGTTCCGCCAACAGGCATGCCGCCGGAATCGAGCTGAATAGAGCCAAGCGTGGTCTCACCTGGAGCATTGCTCGGCTGAGACGGTGAAACAGAAGCGCCACCCTCGGGTGGCGTTTCAATGATTGCTGCAACGTCATCGTTCGGAGGACTTGCAAGGTCCGCTTCCGCCTTTTTCTTCGGCGCAGCGGGAGCGGCACTCTTACCGCTTTCCAGTTCCTGGAAGCGGAATTCATTATCTTCCTGCGCCTTGCGGATGGTTTCCTGCATCTGCAGAAGCTGGAAGCTCATTTCCTCGATACGGCCGTTGAGCTGCCTGATCTGTTCTTCAAGCTGCTGAACCTTATAGGCCTCATTCGCTTGAACCCGGACGACCGGGGGCTGTTGAGAGTTGATCGTGCCGAAGCTACCCCCCGCACCGAACAGCGGACCCGAAACGGCAACGCCGCTCAAGCCGGTGCAGGCTGCAAGCCCCAGCATTCCCGCCACGACAAGTTTCTTCATCTCTTTCGTCCTGCCTTAACTGATTTGCACCGGAATGGCGCAAAGCCGGATTTTTTCCATATCACCCGAAAAAGCAACTTAACTTCGGCCAAACTATGAAAAAAACGAAAGGCGGCCCTAAGACCGCCTTCCATTCAAGATCACGAAAGCGTTAGGCAATTACATGCCCGCGCCACCGAGAACCGTCACAGCACGGCGGTTCTGCGACCAGCAAGAAATGTCGTCGCAGACGGCGACCGGACGTTCCTTACCGTAGGAGATGGTCTTCATGCGGTTTGCCGGAACACCCTGCGATGCAAGGAATTCCTTGGTGGAAGCCGCACGGCGCGCACCGAGTGCAAGGTTGTATTCACGCGTACCGCGCTCGTCGGCATGACCTTCGATGGTGATCGAGTAGTTCGGATAACGAGCAAGCCACTGAGCCTGACGCTGCAGCGTCTGCTGCGCATCGGCGCGGATCGAGGTCGAGTCGGTGTCGAAGAAGATTCGGTCGCCGACATTGACGGTGAAGTCCTGCTGGGAGCCAGGCGTTGCGGAGCCCGCGCCACCGAGGCCGAGTTCACCGGCGCTGTTCGGCATGTTCTTCTTGTTTGCGCAGCCCGCAAGAGCAAGCGCAAGCGTCATGGCGATGACAGCCGGGTTACGGGCCAGTTTCTGCATGGGGCTGAGTGCCGAAGTGTGTGTACGGCTCATCGCCGGTCTCTCCTTAGAATTTCAGTAACGTTGCCAGAGGCTAACCGATTGAGGTTAATCGCCGGCAAACACTTATGGTTAACAGAAAGGAAATGTCCCACTTTCTTGCTCCCTCACAACACTTTGCGGCAAGAAAGAGGCATCCCCCTGAAGGGCATGCGTAAAAATATGGCGGCGATGGATCATCCAGCGCCGCCATGGCAATCAAATCAGTCCAGAAGCGGCGACCATGCCGGGTCTGAAGCGAAGGTCGGGGTCTTGATAAGCTGCTCGTTGTAACCGGTCAGATCGATAGAATAGAGCTGCGGTCCACCTGCGCCGGCGTTCTGACGGAAGAACATCAAAACGCGGCCATTGGGTGCCCATGTCGGGCCCTCATTGTGGAAACCGCTGGTCAGGATACGCTCGCCGGAACCGTCGGTCTTCATCACGCCGATCGAGAACTTGCCACCCGACTGCTTGGTGAAGGCGATCAGATCGCCACGAGGAGACCAGACCGGTGTCGAATAAGAGCCATCACCAAAGGAGATGCGCTGCTGACCGGAGCCGTCCGCATTCATGACGTAAATCTGTTGGCGGCCCCCGCGATCGCTTTCAAAGGCGACACGTTGTCCGTCCGGCGAATAGGACGGTGCGGTATCGATCGCAGACGTGTTCGTCAGACGCGTGGTTGTCCGCGAACGCAGATCCATCGTGTAAATGTTGGCGTTGCCGTCCTGCTGAAGGCTCATGATGACCTTCTGCCCATCCGGAGAGAAGCGCGGCGAGAACGTCATGCCGGGGAAGTTACCGACAACTTCGCGCTGCCCGGTCTCGAGCTGCAGGAGATAAACACGGGGCTGCTGGCCTTCGAAAGACATGTAGGTGACTTCCTGACGGTTCGGCGAAAAGCGCGGCGTCAGAACGATGTCATTCGAGTTGGTCAGGTTACGGATGTTGAAACCGTCCTGGTCCATGATGGAAAGCTGACGCTTACGGGCTGTCTTCGGGCCGCTTTCGGAAACGAAAACAACGCGGGTATCGAAGTAGCCTTTTTCACCGGTGATACGCTCGTAGATCGCGTCCGCGATGATATGAGCCACACGGCGCCAGTTTTCCGGCTGGGTGAAGAACTGCTGGCCTGTCATCTGTTGACCGGCAAACGTGTCCCACAAACGGAACTCGGCGCGCAGGCGGCCATCGCTTTCACGGGTCACGCGACCAGTGACCAGAGCCTGCGCGTTGATGACCTTCCAATCCTCGAAACGCGGCTGCTGATCCGGATTGCTGATCTTTTCGATGAACGCGCTTTTATTGACCGGTGCGAAAAGACCGGAGCGCTGCAAGTCAGCCGCGATGACAGCAGAAACCTGCGCACCGATGCCGTCACCCGACATGAAGTCGGTAATGGCAATTGGCAACGGCTGAACATTGCCCTTGTTGATGTTGATTTGAACCTCGGCATTCGCCGGAGCGACAGCAACCAGCGAGAACAACATGCCCGTGGCAACCATGAGGGCGCGGAGGACAGAACACTTGGTCATTTAGACAAGCCTTTCAGCTTCTTACGAAAATTGGACAGGAGTTTTGGGATTTCTGTCGTCATCAGTTCCAAAACCTGTCGGCTCACAATGCAAATTCGGACGGATCGAAGTTCAGAACCATCGTGTTCCAGCCCCTTTCGCCCTCATATTTCTCGATCGGCATGTTCTTGAGAGGCGCGGAGCGAAGGATCGCGCGGCGCGCACTGCTTTCAACCGCCCGGCGCGTACCTTCCGGACCACCGGAAGCACTGACCTCGGGTTGACCAACAATATTGCCGGATTGGTCAAGCTCGATCCTGATCACCACACGCACCTCGGCAACGCCGGTGAGACCGGAGACCATAGACCAATTGTTCTGGATCTGGCCCTTGACGTTATCGATTTCGCTGGCACTCAGACCCGTTCCAAGCGTCTTCTTGCCACCAAGGGAGGCTGTTTCGGTCGAGCGTTTCGCACCGCCGCCGGACGGCGCCTGTTTGTTCAGGAGCGCTGAAATCTCGTCGGCATTGAACTCGCTTGCCTGAGACGCGGCAGACTTGGCTGTCTCCTGCTTTTTATCGGCGGGCTTCTTGTCAGACGGCTTCTCCGTCGACTTGGCCTGATCCGGCTTTTTCTCGGCAGGCTTTTCGGCCGGTTTCTGTTCTGCAGGCTTCGTCTCGGCCTGTTTCGGCTCTTCCGGCTTCGGCGGCTCGGGACGAGAATTCGGACGCGGCACGTTCTGCGGCACGGGTATTTCGGCCGGCTCCTGGTTTTGCGGCGGCGGTTCTTCCGCCTTGGTTTCCTGCGGCGGTGTCGGCGTGGGTTTTGGCTGCGGCGCAACTTCCGGCTTGGTCTGCGGCAAAGCAGCCATTTCCTGCGGTTTCGGCGCGGAGGTCTCCTCCTTGACGATATCCTTCACCTCGTTCGGCTTGGTATCGACAACAGGCAGAGGATTCTCGGACTTTGGTGGCGCGGCAGCGCTTTCATTGTTGTTCGGCTTTTCCGTCGGGGTCGGCGGCGCCTGAATATCTGTGGTGTTGTTGCCTGCGTTCTGAGCGTTCTCGACGATATCCGGGCGGGTTGTCGGAACAGGCGCGGATTTTTCCGCCTTGGGTGCGTTCTTGTCACCCTGCTGAATCTGGCTCAATTCCTCGACGGGGACCAGTTCCACTGGCAGGGCCTCGGCCTGCGACACGTCAAGAGGCTCCGGCGAGCCCAAGGATACAAGGGCGAAAGCCAGAAGCGACGCATGCACAATCGCGGATGTGGTGATGCTGCCCTTCATCGCTCTTACGTCAATTATCCTGTTTCTGCTGGGTCACGAGGCCGATATTCTTGAAGCCTGCGGCCTGAATACGAGCCATTACGTCCGCGACCATGCCGTAAGCGGCAACGGAATCGGCGCGAACGAAGATGCGTTCGTTATAACCTGTCGTCGCAATGGCCTGCAGCTTGGCAGCCACTTCTTCAGCCTGGATTTCAGTTTCCTGAAGATGGATCTGGCCGTTGGCGTTGACGGAAATCGTGATCGGCTGTGTGTCCGAATTCAGCGCATTCGCAGAGGTCTGCGGCAGATCGATCGGAACGCCCACCGTCATCATCGGTGCAGCCACCATGAAGATGATAAGCAGCACCAGCATGACGTCGACCAGCGGCGTCACGTTGATTTCGCTTATCGCTCCGCCTCTGCGACGGCCGCCGCGTCCACGGCGTCCACCGGAACCGCCGCCGTTGCCACCTGCTGACATACCCATAACGTTTACTCCATTTTGCCTTGCGGCAAATTAATGCGCGGTTCGCTTACTGCGCAGCCTGGCGCGTCTGAAGCTTTTCATCGATCTGGCGAGACAGGATCGCAGAGAATTCGTCGGCGAAACCTTCCATGCGTGCGGAAAGCTTGTGCGCATCGGCGGTGAACTTGTTGTAGGCGATAACCGCGGGAATAGCGGCAACCAGGCCGATAGCCGTTGCCAGAAGTGCTTCAGCAATACCAGGCGCCACAACGGCGAGGTTGGTGGACTTCGAACCGGCGATAGCCTGGAACGAGGTCATGATACCAACGACCGTACCGAAAAGGCCGATGAACGGACCGGCTGAACCGATCGTTGCCAAAGAACCAAGACGGGCTTCGTATTGCTCGCCTTCACGAGCCATGGTCACATCCATTGCCCGGTCGATACGCATCTGCAAACCGATCGGAGAACGTGCGCCGCGCTCGAAGGACTTTTTCCATTCCCGCATGGCCGACACAAAAATCGCAGCCAAGCCGCCATTCTGCCGCTCTGCCAGCGTACGGTAGAGTTCTTCAAGCGACTGACCAGACCAGAAGACCTGTTCGAACTGATCGAACTGGCGCCGTGCCTTGTTGAAGCTCACATACTTGTCGATGACGATCGCCCACGTCCAGACCGAGGCGGCCAGAAGTCCGATCATGACGAGCTTTACGATAAAGCCCGCCTGCATAAACAGAGCCCAGAGACTTACGTCGTGCGTCGCCGCTGCCAAACCTGCCTGTTCCATAAATATCCAATCCCCGAATCCAAACGCCCGGCACGGGACCGGGCGATTCAAACGCGCATCGGCGCTCGAAGTTATGCGGTCAACGCCGCCCAACCCTTTAGCCATGCCCCGGTACTTGCCAATATGCCTTCCTTGCCAATAAATTTGGTGAAAGGAAGGCGTGCACCGCACAAATACCAGATGCTAAAGTAAGACACCATTATGGTTAAGGGAGTGTTACTATACGGACACCATTGCGGGATTTACTGCGACGGCGCCTGTCTTACTTGAGGAATTTTTCCGCAACCGTTTCCGGAAGACGTCTTGGCCTGCCATTCGCATTGATGACTGCGATGATGACCTTGGCGCTGACAAGCAACGTCTCACCACGACGAATTTCCTGATTGAGCACCATTTTTGCGCCACCTGCCTTCTCGGTGACAGTGGTGATCGTCAACACATCGTCCATACGTGCCGGGCTCTTGAAGTCGATTTCCATACGATGAACGACAAAAACAAGGCCTTCTTCATCCGCTGTCAGCAGCGCGCTTTGCTCACATCCGAGACACCGCAGATAGTCGGTACGGCCACGCTCCAAAAAATGCAGATAGCGGGCGTGGTAGACGAGACCGGAAAAATCCGTGTCCTCGTAATAAACGCGCTGCATCAGTCGATGGCCGTGCTCGATAAGTTCGCCCGAAAGCGGGACGGTAAAGGTCATGGGGTCTCCTTGGGACTTCCTGTCGCGCCAGAACTTCCTTCACGAACGATCAGGTGCTCGCTCCGGCTAGGCAAGGCTTCAATACGCTGCGCGACGAACGCAGGCTTGAGATCGTTTTTCGTGAGCGCGGACGAATTGGCTGGCAACCAACGGAATTCGATCTCGATGCCATCCATCACACGATGGATGATATCGCTTTCGTGGAAAGGCATAGGCTCCGGCAGGGAAACCAGATAGTAGAACGCCAACTCGTGCGCAGCGTATTCTTCGTAAGAGAAAAAATTCTCGGCGGACCACAGCAGTCGTTCGACGCAGCAATCCCGGCCCAGCTCCTCGTGGATTTCCCGAACGATGGTTTCCTCGGAGCTTTCACCGATCTCCGCACGCCCGCCCGGCAAAGCCCAGTAGACGTCGCCGACAGCACGCTGAACGAGGATATGCCCGTCATGGAAGATCAGCGCCGCCACACGCATGCTGAAAAGCTGCGGCTTGCGGTCCAGCCGGATCATGTGGCGTTCGGCAGAAGTCATTTATCGTCCAGATCGCCGTCGTACCAGACGAGGTGTCTTGTTGTCTGCGGCAGATGCTCTATTTCGTCGGCGATGAAATAGGGCGGAATATCGAGCTCCGTCAATGCCTGGCGCGTCGCCTTGACCCAACGAAACTCCAGTTCGTTATCACCATCCTGAACGCGGTGGATGATGGCCGAGGGATGGAACGCAAAGCTCTTCGGCAGATCCATGAGGTAGTAAAACCCAAGCTCGTGCCAGTCCTTGTCTTCGTAATGGAAGAAGTTTTCCACCACCCAGAGAAGCCGCCCGACTTTCGCTTCGGTACCGAGTTCCTCCATCATCTCTCGTTCGAGCGTTTCCTCCGAGCGTTCTCCCATTTCCGCGCGCCCACCGGGAAAAGTCCAGAATTTCTCGTGCGTCGCCCGGTGAACAAGCACATGTCCATCACGAAAGGCGAGGCCCGCGATACGCATCTGGAAAATACGCTTCGGTTTGAATTTTATGCGGATGCGGGTGTCATACGTCATTGAGCGGCCTGTGGACTGGAGACATCAAATCATCTTCGCGCCATTCTAACGCATCCATCTCGGTTTCTCTTGCCACTGCGTCATCGCCAACAATGAATTCATCGAGTTGCGGTGGTTTCACACTCGTGCCTGATAACATCGCGTGCACCTGTCCGCGGTGGTGCGTCTGGTGCTGGAAGAGATGACTGAGAATGTCGTCGCAGCGATCCTGCTGAATGCGCTTGCCGCGGTGAATGTTGACCGTTGCGGCAAGACTGCCTTCATCAAGCTCTTCGACAAAAACAATCAGGTCGTCATCGAGTTTCGCCTGGGCCTGTCGCAACGCTTCCATCGTCAGGTAGGGCTCCTCATTTGCCCATGCTGCAGGACCGAGGGTGCCGCCTTTCAGTGCATCGATATAAAAGACATCAATGATGTGGATATGGTTCAATGTCGCGCGAATGGTTGGAAAGAAGCTCGTTCGGGGCGCGACGAATTCGTCCTGCGGCAACAATAAACAGGCGTTATGCAGCCGAAAATTGGCAAGGCGATTGTTCCGCGCCAGCTTGCGAAAAACACGCGCCGCATCATAGTCCGGCATCTTCCCCTCCCTTCGTTTTGAGACCAGCCAATCGTCAAATCGCGGCATGAAACCAGGAGGTCGAAGGTTTAATCCTCGTCCAGCGTCAGCCTGAATTGCGCTGCCTCAAGGTCCTTTGGCGGTTGCATGCCCAGATGCTTCCATGCGGTTCCCGTTAATATGCGGCCGCGCGGCGTCCTCTGGATAAACCCCTGCTGGATCATGTAGGGCTCGATAATGTCCTCGATTGCATCGCGCGGTTCGGAAAGACCCGCAGCGATGGTCTCGATACCCACCGGCCCGCCGCCGAAATTGACGGCGATCATCGTCAGGTAGCGCATGTCGAGCTGGTCTAGACCCATATTGTCGACGAGAAGGCGCGTCAGAGCCTCGTCTGCAATTTCCTTCGTAACTGCTTCCGCCCGCGCCACTTCAGCGAAGTCGCGCACGCGGCGCAACAGCCGCCCTGCAATTCGCGGCGTGCCGCGTGCACGTCTGGCCACTTCGCGCGCACCCTCGTCCGTCATGTTGAGGCCCATCATGCGCGCACCACGACGAACGATCGATTCCAGTTCATCGACGGTGTAAAATGAAAGGCGGACCGGAATACCGAAACGGTCGCGCAACGGCGTTGTCAGCAGTCCGAGACGCGTCGTTGCCGCAACAAGCGTGAACTTCGACAGATCGATTTTGACCGAGCGTGCGGCCGGGCCCTCACCGATGATGAGATCGAGTTGGAAATCCTCCATTGCCGGATAGAGAATTTCCTCAACGGCGGGGTTGAGGCGGTGGATTTCGTCGATGAACAGCACATCGCGTTCTTCGAGATTGGTCAGAAGTGCTGCAAGGTCACCCGCCTTGGCAATGACTGGCCCGGACGTAGACTTGAAATTAACGCCGAGTTCTTTGGCCATGATCTGCGCAAGGGTCGTTTTGCCCAGGCCTGGAGGGCCGACGAAAAGGACATGGTCTAGCGCTTCGCCGCGGTTCTTGGCGGCTTCGATAAAGATTTTGAGATTGGCGCGCGCTTCCGCCTGGCCGGTAAAGTCGTCCAGCGACTGCGGACGCATGGTTGTGTCGATGTCCTCGCCACGTTTGTCCGCCGAGATCAATCTTGCCGCATCGCTCATCAAGGGTATTCCGTCTAAATCGCACATTCATGGAGTGGCATGTTCCACTCCCTATAACACGGGCATCGCGTTATCGCGAAAGCTCCTTCAACCCGAGACGGATAAGCTTGGCGCTATCGCCGCCCTCACCTCCGTTCTTGAGCGCGGCAGCAACCGCATTTGCTGCCTGATCTCGGGAATAGCCTAGATTAGTAAGAGCGGAAACAGCATCTGCCACTGGAGCGGGGGCGGCCCCTTCTCCAAGTTCCTGCTTCAGACCGATCGACGCCGACGCCTCTCCGGCAAAGGCAGGTGCCTTGTTGCGAAGCTCCGTCACAATGCGAACGGCGACCTTTGGACCAACGCCCGGCGCACGCGAAACAACGACCTTGTCCTGAAGCGCAATGGCATTTGCCAGTTCAGAAGGAGACAGGGTGGACAGGACAGCAAGCGCCACTTTCGAACCCACGCCCTGAACACTCTGCAAAAGATTGAACCACTCGCGCTCCAGAGCAGAAAGAAAGCCGAAAAGCTTCAATTGATCTTCACGTACATAGGTCTCGATGAAGAGTACAACGGCCTCACCCGCCGATCCGATTTTCGACAGCGTTCTCGCCGAACAATGCGCCACGTAACAGACGCCATGCACATCCACGAGGACGTAATCCGCGCCGATTTCATCGATAGTACCTTTGAGTTTTCCAATCATGACGCCGCCCGCCGAAATAAAACCACTAAAATTTAGCCCGCCGCCAGAAGGCGGCGCATTCTATCACCACCACGATTGTGTGCGTGGCAAATAGCAATCGCCAACGCATCCGCGGCATCGTTTCCCTTGAACTCGGCTTTCGGCATCAGGATTTTCAGCATCATGTGAATCTGCTGCTTTTCACCGTGACCAACCCCGATCACTGCTTTCTTGACCGCATTCGGCGCATATTCGGAAACCTGCAATCCAGCCCGCGCCGGAACCAGCATGGCAATACCGCGCGCCTGGCCCAGCTTCAACGTGGCGACAGCGTCCTTGTTCACGAAGGTCTGCTCCACCGCCGCCTCATCAGGCTGATAGCTGTGCACGATCTCGGCCAGTCCGTCATGCAACTGGCAAAGGCGCGATGCTAGGTCCATGTCGCCATCGGATGTAACCGTACCGGAGGCAACAAAGCGCAGGCTATTGCCGAGGCTTTCAATGATGCCCCAGCCGGTACGCCGTAAACCGGGATCGATCCCGATGATTCGAATCGTGTTCTGCATAAGCCACCCTATCTTTCCGGCAGCAAACCTGCCAGCGATAAGTGAACAAAACGACAACATCCGTTAAATTTGCAGTGCAGCATTTACCTCTGTTTAAATCCCGTACCGCATTGTTTCCGGCAATAATGACAAAAGGGGAGCTGCGGACATGATGCGCCGTAGCAAAACAATTCGTCAATCGATCAGCCGGTGCCGCCATTAAGGATAGCGGGGCTGCCGAACTGGCATTGGGGGCTACAGCAGCCATGCTGAACCGTTTTCATTCCATATCGACCAAAGTTCTGATCATTTTCCTGGCTTTGATGGCAACGTCTACTGCCGCACTGACCCTCCTCGGCTATCAGAGCAGCAGCAGCGTTCTTCAGGAACAAGCTTCGAAATCCATGGAGAGCATTCTCGTCTTCCGTGGAGACATGTTGCAGGAGCGTCTGGAACAGCTTGAAACACAGGCGGATTCCATCGCCAAAATTGAATCGTTGCAAATGGCCGTCGTGTCGATGCGGAGCGGTTGGGGTACGGTTCAGAAAAACTCAGGCGATGCGAAAGCCGAACTGCAACGCGTTTTCGTCAAGGAAAACCCCTTCGGTCAGCGTGAAAAGCTTATCAAGCCGGAAAACCCAAGCGGCTTTTATTATTCCACCCATGAGAAGACCCAGACAGATATCGCCGGATACCTACAGGGAACGCCGTTCAGCGATGTTCTCTTTGTCGACCCTAATGGCACGATCTATTACTCCTATCTCAAGGGGCCGGCATTCGGTGAAACTGTCACCAGCGGTGCATGGGCAGATAGCGGATTGGGGGCAGCCTTTTCGCGTGGCGCTGAAAACGCCAAAAAAGCTGTGAACGACGTAGCGCGGACCAGTTTCTCCGGACTGCGGATCGACGCAGCCACAAAAGAAGCAGGCATCTATTTCGGCATACCCGTGGTCAAGTTCGAGTCGTTCAAGGGCCTCGTTCTCTTCAAGGTCAAGGAAGAGGTGTTTGCACAGATCCTCGCCAAAGGCATCGCCAAAGACAGTTCCGAACAACCCGCGATCATCGCAGCGGATGGCAAGGTCATCGGCGTAGACGGCAACACGCTGACTGCTCTGGATGCCGGTCCTTACGGGTTTTATACCTCTGCTCTCACTTCGTCGGGAATGACAGAAGCAAAGATAACGCGCGCCGACGGCGACGCTAACGCTTATGCCCGGCCATTCTCGTTTGGCGGCGAAAAATATCTTGCTGTCGAAAGCATGCTCCAAAGTGAATTGAACGCAGGCTCTGTCTCGATTGCTGGTACGCTTGCCATAATCGGGCTCTGTGTGCTGGCCGCCATGTGCGCGGCAACCGCGTTCTTTGCGCGTCGACTGTTTGCACCGCTTCAGAAGCTTGCAGGTCTGACCGGTGATGTTGCTGCCGGCAATCTTGATGCCGAGATCGGTAATCAGGACAGGAAAGACGAGATCGGTCAAATGGCACGCGCACTCGGCAGCTTCCGTGAGACACTCATCAGGCAGCGAGAGCTTGAAGCAACATCATCGCGCACCCGCGAGGAAGCTGAAACGGCGCGGCGCGCTCATCTTGCCGAACGCGAGGCCGAAGCCAGCACGCTCCAGATGGTCGTGCATTCCCTGGATGAGGGACTCGATCGCCTTGCGCACGGCAATCTCGCCTACCGGATCGAGAACCGCTTCCCTCATGAGCTTGAAGGTCTGCGCCACAACTTCAACACCGCCATGGCGCGGCTCAGCGAAACCATGCAGGCCATCGGAGGCAATTCCGCCGCCGTTCGAAGCGGGTCCGAAGAGATGCGCGTCGGTGCCGACCAACTCGCCGAACGCACAGAGCGCCAGGCTGCATCAATTACGGAAACGGCAAGTGCCATCAAGGCTATCACCGAAGCCGTCCGCGATCAGATCGAGCGGGCTGAACAGGCGACCCGGATCGCCCGCGATGCCAGCAAGGAAGCCGCAGCCTCCGGCAACGTCATGGAACAGACAATCGCCGCGATGGAAGCCATTCAGACCTCCTCGCGGCAGATCAACCAGATCATCGGCGTGATTGACGAGATCGCGTTCCAGACCAATCTGCTAGCTCTCAATGCGGGTGTGGAGGCAGCGCGCGCGGGCGAAGCCGGCAAGGGGTTCGCCGTCGTGGCTCAGGAAGTGCGCGAACTGGCACAACGCTCGGCGGCTGCAGCGAAAGAAATCACCAGCCTGCTGAAACGCTCCACCGATGAGGTGTCTACCGGCGTCACGCTTGTCGAAAAGGCCGGCGCATCACTGAATGGCATCGGCCAGCACGTCCAGGCGATCAGAACTCGCATCGAGGAGATTATGGAATCGACTCGAGAGGAGGCGCACACGCTGGCAGAGATCAACAGCACCGTGAGCGGTCTCGACGCGATGACACAGCAGAATGCAGCTATGGTGGAGGAAACTACGGCAGCGATCCACAATCTCGCTTCGGAGGCCACAGAAATGGACGGCAGGCTCGGACAGTTCCTCCTCGCCGATGGCAGCGGCCACTCTGCTTTGGCCGAACAGGTTCTCTACCGCCGGGCAAGCTGACATCTGCGATTGGGGCTCTCCGCGAGCCCCAATTTTTTTGAATGCTTCATCAATTCTACGCGACGCCTATGGTAAAGGCGCACCAGCGACTTACATCGGGTCGGAAACAGGACTTTCTCTAGGAGCGACGGATGATCCCTTTTTCCATTCTCGACCTCTCCCCGATCGGCGAAGGCGAGACCGTCGGTGAAGCGCTTGAAAACTCCCGCCGCATGGCAATCAAGGCGGAAGAGCACGGCTACAACCGCATCTGGCTTGCTGAGCATCACGGCATGCCGGGTATCGCTAGTGCAGCCACATCACTTGTCATCGCCCATGTCGGGGCGGCAACAAAACATATCCGGGTCGGGTCCGGTGGCATCATGCTGCCAAACCACTCGCCACTGGTGATTGCCGAGCAGTTCGGTACCCTGGCAGCGCTGCTGCCCGGACGTGTCGACCTTGGCCTCGGACGCGCGCCTGGCACCGACATGCGCACAGCCCGCGCGCTTCGTCGCAATCTCGATGCCGGTGCAGAAAACTTTCCTCACGACATCATGGAGCTCCAGCGTTATTTCGGTCCGCCGGAGCCAGATCAAACGATCCTCGCGGTTCCTGGCATGAATTCGAATGTGCCGATCTGGCTGTTGGGCTCAAGTACCTATAGTGCGCATCTGGCGGCCGCTCTTGGCCTTCCTTATTCCTTCGCGTCGCACTTCGCACCAGACATGCTGATGGAAGCACTGCATATCTATCGCGAGCGGTTCCAACCGTCCGAGGTCTTGGACAAACCGTACGTCATGGTCGGCGTGATGGGGGTGGGTGCAGATACCGACGAGGAAGCGCAGCATCTCTTTACGTCTTCACAGCAGCAGTTCGTGAACCTGCGCCGCAACGTTCGCACCCAGTTCCCCAGACCGGTGGAGAGCATGGATGACTACTGGAACGAGATGGAGCGGTTTTCGGTTGAACACACTCTGCGCTTCGCCGCCGTTGGATCACCCGACACAATTGGTCGCCACCTCGACGGCTTCCTTGCCGAGACGCAGGCTGATGAACTGATCGTTTCCATGCCGATCCATGACATTGAAAAGCGGCTTCGTTCCGTGGAGATCTTTGCGGACGTTCGAACATCGATCCGTAAGGCGGCATAGGATACGCAAGAAAAAAGCCCCGGAGCTGACGCTGCCGGGGCTTTGTAATTCAGACATTTGAAAAAATCAGGCCGAGAGCTTCGCCAGGATTTCTTCGGATACTTCGAAGTTCGAATAGACGTTCTGAACGTCGTCATCGTCTTCGAGGTTGTCGATCAGCTTCATCAGCGACTGCGCCTTTTCCTCGTCAACCGGAACCGTGTTCTGTGGCTTCCAGATTGCCTTGACGCTGTCAGCTTCGCCGAGCACGCCTTCGAGCGCCTTGGCAACTTCGTTCAGATCTTCAAAACCGCAGATGATCGTGTGGCCGTCCTCGGAGGATTCCACATCATCAGCACCGGCCTCGATCGCCGCTTCCATGACCTTGTCAGAGTCGCCGACTTCAGCCTTGTAGGCAATTTCGCCAACGCGATCGAAGGAGAAGGAAACCGAACCGGTTTCACCAAGCGCTCCGCCAGCCTTGCTGAAGATCGAGCGGACGTTGGATGCCGTGCGATTGCGGTTGTCGGTCAGCGCTTCGACGATAACCGCCGTGCCGCCCGGGCCATAACCTTCGTAACGAACTGCATCGTAGTTCTCAGCATCGGCGCCCGACGCCTTCTTGATGGCGCGGTCGATGTTGTCTTTTGGCATCGACTGCGCCTTGGCGTTCTGAACAGCCAGACGCAAAGCAGCGTTCATGGTCGGGTCAGGCAGGCCGGACTTGGCTGCAACGGTGATTTCGCGTGCAAGCTTGGAAAACATCTTCGAACGGATCGAATCCTGCTTACCCTTGCGGTGCATGATGTTTTTGAACTGTGAATGACCAGCCATGGAAAACCTGATTGTCGTAATTTGGGATTGCGGGCCTTATAAGTGCGATACGCCCATCGTTCAAGCCCGGATGCGTTTTCAGACCTGAAGAAGATAAGGAACCGATTGAACCGCACGCCGTTTTGGTCAGGAGCGCGGTGAGAGGACAGCTTGTCCCCTCTCCGACAGACAACCAACCGGAAGGAGATAACCATGGTCAGCCTGACAGAAGCGCGCGAAGCCCCTGCCCGTCAGCTTTGGGACGAAATCAATTCGGTCCATGCCGGCATGCTCGGGCTTGAAGGCCTGCATAGCCATATGCAGCCGATGGCACCGCACGCCGATCCTAAAACCAATACGATCTGGTTTTTCTCGAAGAAGGATACGGACCTCGCTCAGTCGATCAAAGCAGGTTCTCGCGCGCACTTCTGCCTCGTCGGCAAGGATCACGATTATCACGCCTGCCTTTCTGGAGTGCTCGAGATTCGCGACGACAAGACAAAAGTCGATGAATACTGGAACTCGGTGACAGCCGCCTGGTACGAACACGGCAAGTCAGATCCTGAGCTGACAATGCTTGCCCTGCATGTTGACGACGCCGATATATGGGCGTCGACGGACAGCACGCTGAAATTCGGCTGGGAAATTGCCAAGGCCAACATGTCCGACGATAAGGTGCCTGATGTTGGGGTCCGCCAGCATCTTGCCTTCGCCTGATTGATCAAGCTCCCCCGTCTTCCTCGCCAGTTGTACGCTACATGCCTTGTGGCACGAGTATCTGCGGCTGGCGGGGAAGATTGCGCATCGACACACGGATGATGGGTTCATTCGCGTAGGCCACCTTGAAGCTTTCCCCAAACATCGTCAGAAACTGCTCCAGTGGCGGGCCAGTGCGATGCATTGGCAAGATCAATGCAGAACGAAGCCGCTTCACAACCCGGCTCATGCTGTCGGCTCCCATCGTCAATCCGCCATCGACCGGAACCATCAGGATATCCAGCCTGCCAATCTCCGCATAGTGGGTGTCTGTCAGCTCGTGGTGCAGATGGCCGAGATGGCCGATGCAAAGTCCGGCGACTTCGAAAATGAAAATGGAATTGCCATTTTCCTGAAAGCTCTCGTAGTCACCCCAGCGGTTGCGGATGTCGGTTGCAACATTCCTGATATAGACGTCTCCAACGAGAACCTTGTGATCGGCCTTTTCGCCCGGCGTATCGCTCCAACCGTGCAGAACGTGCTGGATAGCGGGATCGGGATTAAGGGTGAAGTGAGTCGAATGCGCCCTGTTCATCGTCACGACGTTGGGCGTTACAGGGGGGCGATAGACGCCGTTATAATCGGTAGCGATCGTCACACCGTCAGGGCTCTCGATCAGGTAGGTCGAGTGCCCGATAAAACTGATCTTCACCTCTTCCTTGGCAGTCGCCTGAGCAAGCTGAATATCGGCTGGGGTGAAGCTGGCAAATGTCACGCCAGGAATTTTTTGAGCAATCGCCTGGCATTGACTGACAGGTGGGCGGGTGGCTGTTTGCGAGAGCGCCGCTCCAGCAAATGCAACCAGTCCGGACATTGCAAGCAATAGCATGCGCAGCATGACGCCACTCCCCTGAAACTTGCGATGCCAGAGGATGCGACAAGCTTGGCCAAGCGTCCAGTTCGCAGAACCGACGCCGCGCTCACAATGTCGTCATTATCGACGGGTCACTGACGGCGCAACGTTCCTCACGCCCAGAAAGCAGGAATGCTTTCAGAGAGCCGTGGTCCAATGCGCAAGGGCGCGATTTTCTCGGCGAGCCCGGTTCTGTCAGAGATCTCCACGCCAACACCGCAGATCGTCGCTGGCCCGCTTGCTGCTTCAAACCGGCCCTTGGGCATCTTGGAGATGAAGCGGTTGATCGGCTCTTCCTTGTCCATACCAAGCGAAGAGTCGTAATCGCCACACATGCCAGCATCCGACATATATGCGGTTCCACCGTTCAAAATCTGCGCATCGGCTGTCGGCACATGGGTATGCGTTCCAACCACGAAGCTAGCACGTCCATCAACGAAATGGCCGAAACATTGCTTTTCGCTGGTCGCTTCCGCATGGAAGTCGAAAATAATCGCATCAGCCTGCTCTTTGAGCGGGCAGGCGGCCAGGATGGTTTCGGCGGAGCTGAAAGGATCATCTAGTTCTGGGTGCATGAACACACGGCCCATGATGTTAGCCACGAGAACACGCGCGCCATTGCGCGCATAAAACAGGCCGGAGCCCTTTCCTGGCGTTCCCTTGGGATAGTTGGCAGGTCGCAAAAACTGGTCGTGTCGCTCGCAAAACGATACGGCTTCCTTCTGATCCCAGACGTGGTTGCCAGTCGTCACGACATCGGCACCTGCGTTGATCGTCTCAAGGTAGATGTCTTCCGTAATCCCGAAGCCACCGGCCGCATTCTCGCCGTTGACGACAACGAAATCCAGATTCAGGTCGGAGATCAACCCTGGCAGTTTTTCCCAAACCGCCGTCCGTCCGGTCTTGCCGACCATATCCCCGAGAAAAAGAAGCCTCATTCACCTGCCCCGCTGGCGCCAGTTTGTCAAATTTCGTTCCGTCTAATGGGAAATTCGTCGTTTAAAAAGGGCTAAAGCGTCTTTTGCCCATTATCGCTCGTCTGGAGCTGCATAAATCCGCCGCAAACCGCTCTCAGTCAGGATAGCGTTGAGCGGGACATCATGTGACTCTGCCGGAACGGACGGCACTTCCTGGCAATCAAACGCCACCCCGATAAGCGTCGGCGTGCGCCCCTGCTTGTGCAGGCGGGCAATCGCACGGTCATAATGACCGGCACCGTAACCGATACGATGCCCCTGTCTATCGAACGCTGAGAGAGGCACCAGGAGAATGTCTGGATCGAGGATCTGAGCATCTTGGCCGGGTCCGGTCGTGCCGAACCCTGTATTTGTCAGAGGTATGTCTTCTTCGAAAGCCCTGAAAACAATCGTCTCACGGTCGAGAACAACAGGCAGCGCCAGACGTGCACCCTTGCGGCGCAGCGATTCCAACAATGGTCGAATATCGGCTTCCGAGCGGATCGGCATAAATCCGGAAACAACGGTGCCTGGCTCAAAGTTGATCCTGGCAGCCCCACAGACACACATGGCCAGGCTTTTTACATGCCGTTCGTCTGTTGTGAGCGCATCCCGCGCGGCGAGCCTTTCGCCGCGCAGCCGTGCCTTCTCCCCGACACCAGGCTGCATCAAGCAGCCCGACTCACGAGCACCTTGTCGATGCGATGCCCGTCCAGGTCGATCACTTCAAAACGCCAGCCGTTGCGGGTAACGTGTTCGCCGAGTTCCGGCAGGCGACGGAATTCGTCCAGCACCAGTCCAGCGACGGTTTCGAATTCTGCATCCTCGTCGATCTGGAAGCCCATACGATCTGCGAACTCGTCCGCCGGCATCCAGCCAGCAACCAGGAACGAGCCATCGTCACGTTCGACGATTGCCGGCTCCTCGTCATTGTCTTCCTGGAATGCGCCAGTAATGGCTTCGAGAATATCGCCTGAGCTGATGATACCTTCGAAATGGCCATATTCATCGTAAACGAGAACCATATGAACGGTCGAACGGCGCAGCGACTGGATGACATCCACAGCGCTGGTGAGGTCCGACACGACCGGTACTTCACGCAACAGCTCGCGGATGTTCAGCTCGTTACCCGAGGCGAGTGCATCAAATGCATCCTTGGCAAAAAGAACACCGAGGATTTCGTCAGACGCACCGTTACGGACAGGAAGACGCGAACGCTGCGTGCCACGAAGCTGTTCGCGAATTTCCTCGGCGCTGTCTTCAATATCGACGACTTCCACGTCGCGACGCGGCGTCATCAGACCACGGGCGTTCCGGTCAGCGAGACGCATGACGCCGGTAATCATGGCCGATTCTTCGGTTTCGATGACGCCGGCACTGTGCGCTTCAGCAAGAACGGTTCGAATTTCATCATCCGTAACAGACGCATTGGATTCGCCGCTGTGTCCAAGCAGCGCAAGAACGGTTTTGCCGGACTTGTCGAGCAGCCACACCAGCGGCGCACCGATCTTGGACAGCAACATCATCGACGGAGCAACGCGAGCTGCAACCTTCTCCGGATCGCGAAGCGCAATCTGCTTCGGGACAAGTTCGCCGACGATCAGCGAAAGATAGGTAATGGCAACAACAACCGAGCCGACACCAAGCGCGTCAGCGGCGCGGTCTGGTACGCCCTGCTCGATGAGCCACGCGGTAAAACGCGTGCCGAGCGTGGCACCGGAAAATGCACCCGAGAGAATGCCGACCAGCGTAATGCCGATCTGCACGGTGGACAAAAACCGTCCCGGATTTTCAGAAAGATTAAGGGCGAGCATTGCGCCCTTGCTCCCTTGTGCGGCGAGCACTTTGAGCCTTGCCGGTCTCGAAGAAACCACGGCAAGCTCAGACATGGCAAGCACACCGTTCACGACGGTGAGCAGGACCACGATCAAGATTTCAGTAAACAAGTTTAGCTCTTTGGGCTGTTGAACGGCACGTCGCGGTTTTGACCGCAGCGCCTTTTTTAAAAGGCAGAACAGACATACCAATCCGGATAATAGGGAATTGTTCCGCCAATGCAATGATTGCGGATTAAAAATCTCAGTCAGGCAGCGATGAAAGAGACTGTCGACGATATAAAGAGGCTACTTCACAGAAAAACTGAAGTGCGATCCACGCGACCGATGGAGATTTACGATCCTGGGTGCCTACAAAAGTAGGTGGGCACCGTGTGTCCAGCCCCACGGGACTGGTCAGGGACAGCTCCCTTTGGATCGAGTATGGCCCCAGGGATTGTGGTTCCTGTCGGGAAGCGCAGAACGCTCACCAGATATAGGACGGATCGAAAGGTTCCGCCAGAGGGTGAACAGCGGATTTTTACGTTGTGAAACGCGGCATCGGAACGACGCCTTGTCGGCTAATGCAGCCGCTTGTACAGGCGGCCAAAGGATAATCAGTGGGTAGCGGCAGGTTTCGGCCGCGCCAGCAGCTTTTCGGTCACGCCGTTGAGACGCGTGGCAAGATCACTGATGGCAATGGCAACCATCTCGTCGGATTTCGCCTTTTGCTCCGCCATGCCATCACGGTTCTGGGTCAGCGATGCGACCTGGCTCTCGAGCTTCTCCAGCTTGCGGCTCAACTCCGAAAGCTCATCCATCACCATTATGCCCGACATGACGGTCAACCGAAGATCGCCAATCTCTCCAAACTGGCTTTTAAGATGTCCGACATACTGATCGAAACGCGTGGCAAGATCGGTCAGGTGCTGCTCCTGTCCCGCCTCGCATGCCATACGATAGGCTTTGCCATCGATCATCACAGTAACCTGAGCCATTGGTCGCTCCCCTATCGATCCAGCACGGCGCGGATAGTCTCCATTGCCGTCACCAGGCGGCGAGAAACCTCGCGATTGACTTCTTCAAGGCGATTGGCGCGAAACTCGGCCTGGTCCAGTTCGTTGGCAAGCCGCGCCCGGTCGATGTGAACCCGCTTTACCTCATTATCGATGTCACCTGCCTCCCGCTCCCGCTCGATACGCATATCGATGGCGTTTTCGAGATTTGTGATGGCAGCACTTAGCTCCGTCAGTGCAGATTGTACGGTCTTCTCAGCCGACATCGTTTTTTTCCAACTCGCACGCAACTGGCCGAATCATTCGGCCTTGGGCTCTTTGTTTCATGCTCACGAGGTTATTACCCGATTTACCATCCCGTCAATCAAACCAGTGCATTGGGTCACTTTGCTCTGTGGATGAATAAAGCTGCGCAACAGTGCTGCGCATCGAACAGATGCGAGCCAGGCTGTTTTTCAAAACGATTTTTATCGATCACCGAACTGCAAATGGCCGTGGATTTATTGACTTGCCTGCTTCACCTGCTATGGATCAACCCGCTTTTTGGATAGTTGCATCTAACTATCTCCTTTCACCCGGAAACAGACGGAAAAGCCATGATTTCTCGCGACAAACACAACCGGATGGCCAATGCGATCCGCTTTCTTGCCATGGACGCAGTGGAGAAGGCCAATTCCGGCCACCCCGGTCTGCCGATGGGCGCAGCAGATGTCGCCACCGTTCTCTTCACCCGCTACCTGAAGTTCGATCCGAAGAGCCCACTTTGGGCAGACCGCGACCGCTTCGTACTGTCTGCGGGCCACGGCTCGATGCTCCTCTACTCGCTGCTCTATTTGACCGGCTACGAGGACATGACGATCGATGAGATCAAGCGCTTCCGTCAGTTCGGCTCGAAGACCGCCGGCCATCCTGAGTACGGCCACGCAACTGGCATTGAGACGACCACGGGTCCGCTCGGCCAGGGCATTGCCAACGCCGTTGGTATGGCGATTGCCGAACGCAAGCTCGAAGAAGAGTTCGGCTCTGACCTTCAGAGCCACTTTACCTATGTTCTGTGCGGCGACGGCTGCCTCATGGAAGGTATCAGCCACGAGGCGATCGCTCTTGCCGGTCACCTGAAGCTGAACAAGCTCGTTCTCTTCTGGGACAACAACAACATCACCATCGACGGTGAAGTTGGCCTGTCTGACTCGACCGACCAGATTGCGCGCTTCAAGGCCGTACACTGGAATACGATCGAAGTTGACGGTCATGATCCGGACGCGATTGCTGCAGCCATCGAAGCTGCCCAGAAGTCGGACCGCCCGACCTTCATCGCCTGCAAGACCGTTATCGGTTTCGGCGCTCCGAACAAACAGGGCACCCATAAGGTTCACGGCAACCCGCTGGGCGCAGAAGAAATCGCTGCCACCCGCAAGCACCTGAACTGGGAAGCCGAAGCGTTTGTCGTTCCGGAAGATGTGCTTGACGCATGGCGTCTGGCCGGTCTCCGCTCGACCAAGACACGTCAGGACTGGGAAGCCCGCCTTGAAGCGTCTGAAGCCGGCAAGAAGGCCGAGTTCAAGCGCCGTTTCGCTGGCGACCTGCCAGGCAACTTCGACAGCAGCATCGATGCCTTCAAGAAGAAGATCATCGAGAACAACCCGACGGTTGCAACCCGTAAGGCGTCCGAGGATACCCTCGAAATCGTCAACGGCATCCTGCCGGAAACAGTCGGTGGCTCTGCCGACCTGACACCGTCGAACAACACCAAGACCAGCCAGATGAAGTCCATCACTCCGACGGATTTCTCCGGCCGTTACCTGCACTACGGTATCCGTGAGCATGGCATGGCGGCAGCGATGAACGGCATCGCCCTGCACGGCGGCCTCATCCCTTACGCCGGCGGCTTCCTGATCTTCTCGGACTATTGCCGTCCGTCGATCCGCCTTGCTGCCCTGATGGGAATTCGCGTCGTTCACGTCCTGACACACGATTCCATCGGCGTCGGCGAAGACGGTCCGACCCACCAGCCAGTCGAGCAGATTGCCGCGCTGCGCGCCATCCCGAACCTTCTGGTCTTCCGTCCGGCCGACGAAACCGAAACGGCCGAGTGCTGGCAGATTGCTCTCGAGCAGAAGCATCGTCCGTCTGCGCTTGCCCTGACGCGTCAGAACCTGACGCCGTCGCGCAAGGAATATGAAGAGAAGAACCTGTCGGCTTACGGCGCCTATGAACTGGTCTCGGCAAGCGACGCAAAGGTTTCGATCTTTGCTTCCGGTTCTGAAGTGGAAGTTGCCCTCAAGGCAGCGGCAACGCTGAAGGACAAGGGCGTTTCCGCCCGTGTGGTTTCCGTTCCGTGCTTCGAACTGTTCAAGGAACAGCCCGAAACCTACCGCAACGCCATCATTGGCAAGGCATCGGTCAATATCGCTGTTGAAGCTGCTGTCCGCCAGGGCTGGGACTACTTCATCGGTTCTGACGGCGCTTTCGTCGGCATGCACTCTTTCGGCGCCTCCGCCCCGGCGAAGGATCTCTTCAAGCACTTCGGCATCACGGCAGAAGCCGTTGTCGCAGCAGTTGAAGAAAAGCTTTCGTGAGGGCCCCAAGCCCTCACAATACTGCAAGACACGTACAATTCTTCATCGGGAGACTGTAAATGACTGTAAAAGTTGCCATTAACGGCTTTGGCCGTATCGGTCGCAACGTCCTTCGTGCCATCGTCGAATCTGGCCGCACCGATATCGAAGTTGTTGCCATCAACGACCTCGGCCCGGTTGAAACCAACGCACACCTGCTGCGCTACGACTCGATCCACGGCAAGTTCCCGGCAGACGTAAAGGTCGAAGGCGACACCATCATCGTTGGCGGCGGCAAGCCGATCAAGGTGACGGCGGTGCGCGATCCCGCCACCCTGCCGCACAAGGAACTCGGCGTTGATATCGCGCTCGAGTGCACCGGCATCTTCACCGCGCGTGACAAGGCTGCGGCTCACCTCACCGCTGGCGCCAAGCGCGTCATCGTTTCTGCACCGGCAGACGGAGCTGACCTGACGGTCGTTTTCGGCGTCAACCACGACCAGCTGACGAAGGATCACCTCGTCATCTCCAACGCTTCGTGCACGACGAACTGCCTCGTGCCGGTCGTCAAGGTTCTCGACGACGCGGTTGGCATCGATCATGGCTTCATGACCACGATCCATTCCTACACCGGTGACCAGCCGACGCTCGACACGATGCATAAGGATCTGTATCGCGCGCGTGCCGCAGCACTCTCGATGATCCCGACTTCGACCGGTGCCGCCAAGGCAGTCGGTCTCGTTCTGCCGCACCTGAAGGGCAAGCTGGATGGCACCTCCATCCGTGTTCCGACCCCGAACGTTTCGGTTGTTGACTTCAAGTTCCTTGCCAAGCGCAACACGTCGGTCGAGGAAATCAACGCTGCGATCAAGTCCGCTGCCGATGGCAAGCTGAAGGGTATTCTCGGCTACACCGACGAGCCGTTGGTTTCCCGCGACTTCAACCACGACAGCCATTCTTCGATTTTCGCAAACGACCAGACCAAGGTCATGGAAGGCACGTTTGTTCGCGTCTTGTCCTGGTACGACAACGAGTGGGGCTTCTCCAACCGTATGTCCGACACGGCTGTGGCTTTCGCCAAGACCATCTGATCCCGCAACGGATCTTGTCATCAGGGAACCCGACCAGAGCAATCTGGTCGGGTTCTTTTTTAATCGAATGCCGCCAACTTTCCTATTTCCTGCCTTGTTGCGGTCCACTTTGACCCTGAAAAATTGAAGCAGAGATTCGGTCGTGCGCAATGCACTGCCTCCTGCCGTATCGTTCGATACACCCCGCCTTGCCTTGCCATTCAACGCCACCCCGCAAAAGCGCTGAAGGTCTGCAACCGTGGCGCATTGACTGCAAACGTGCAGCGTATGCATTGCCAGCTCCGGAGCCGTTTCAAGCGAGGCGATGGACGTGGAATCATTTTACTTTTTGCTCCTGGTGGCAACGATCCTGGTTCTGGTTGCGGCGTTTTCCAGCCTGATTGCATTCCGCTTCGGCGCGCCATTGCTATTGCTGTTCCTGATGATCGGCCTTGCCGCCGGCGTTGACGGCCTTGGTATCGAGTTTACCAACAACCCGCTCGCATACATGCTAGGTTCACTGGTTCTGGCAGTCATTCTGTTCGATTCCGGGTTCGGCACATCGATACAATCCTTCCGGATATCAGCGGCCCCCGCCATCACGCTTGCCACCGTCGGCGTGATCCTTACCTCCGTGTTTTTTGCCGGTGCGGCCGCCCTTCTGCTTGGACTATCCTGGCTTGAGGGCCTGCTGCTTGGCGCGATCGTTGCCTCGACGGATGCGGCAGCCGTCTTCTTCCTGCTCCGCATCGGCGGCATACATATCCGCGATCAGGTGCGTTCGACGCTCGAAGTCGAGTCCGGCACCAACGATCCCATGGCGATCTTCTTGACCATCGCCCTTGTCGAGGTGATCAGCAAAGGCCAGGGGCTTGCCGGGTTCGACCGAAGCTTCGTTATTCTTTTCCTCGAACAGATGGGCCTTGGGCTGATCTTCGGCCTGTTGGGCGGGTTGATGATCGTTTCCGTAGTCAACCGTTTTGCTGCCGACCGAGGCCTGGCACCGATCTTTGTGCTGGCACTGGCACTCCTCGTCTTTTCCTTTACCGGCACCATCGGCGGCAGCGGCTTTCTCGCCGTCTATGTGGCAGGCATCGTCGCCGGCAACCGGAAAATCTTTGCCAAGGAAACCATTCGCCGTTTCCATGAGGGTCTGACCTGGCTCTCGCAGATCATCATGTTCCTGATGCTTGGTCTACTGGCGACACCCTCGCAGTTTCCGGCGATCGCCGTTCCGGCCGTGTTGCTGGCACTCTTTCTGATCTTTGTGGCACGCCCCCTTGCCGTCTGGCTCAGCCTCATGCCCTTCAACTACACGCAGCAGGAGACGTCGTTCGTTGCCTGGGTTGGCTTGCGCGGCGCAGTCTCTATCCTGCTTGCCATCATGCCCATTCTCGGGGGGCTTGATGACGCGCAAATCTATTTCAACGCGGCTTTCATCATCGTCCTGGTATCGCTTCTGTTACAGGGATGGACGATCAAGCCGGTGGCTACTCGGCTCGGGCTGATCGTGCCGCCTCGCATGGGCGACGTCGACAAGCTGGAGGTCGATCTTCCCGGCACGGCCAATCACGAACTGATTTCCTACCGCGTCGCCAGCGGTAGCGCGATTTTACAGGGCGAGCGCATTCCGCGCTGGGCGATGCCCTCTCTGGTCGTGCGGGACGGCAAATCCATGCGATACCAATATGCCGGGCGCCTGCGCGAAGACGATCTCGTTTATCTCTTTATTGCACCCGGATATTCGCGTCTGATCGACCGACTGTTTGCCAGCGCGCTGCCAGTTGCGGCAGACGATGCGGAGTTTTTCGGCACTTTCTCGATCCAGCCATCTCGCCCTGCCAAGGAACTGGAAATCGCCTATGGTCCGAGCCTTCTATCCGCCGCCGAACAGTCGATGACCATCGCCGAACTGATCGAATCCCGTCTCAGTGGAAAGGCCGACTATGCCGATCGTGTACGCCTTGGCTCCATCGTCCTGATCGTTCGCGCGCTGGACGAACATGAGGCGATAGCGGGCGTCGGCGTCTCGCTCGAACCTGTTGAACCGGCGACCAGCCTGCCGATCTTCATCAGCTTCGGTGAAATCGTCCGCCGTGTCCGCGCCCACGTCGAGCACCGTCGGAACGCTCGCAATCCGCAGGCCCAGAAAAGTGCTCTGCCCTCCTCCACAGCTTCAACCGATGTGCGAGAAAATGAATCATAAGCGGCTTGCGTCGGCTTTCAGGCATTGTATGTTCCTGCCAACCTTACCCGTCTTAACAAAATCAGGATCGATATATGCCCGCCTTCAAAACCCTCAACGATCTTAAAGACATTGCCGGAAAACGCGTTCTCGTGCGCGTTGATCTCAACGTACCGGTCGCGGATGGGAAAGTCACGGATAAGACCCGTATCGAGCGTGTTGCTCCGACCATCCTCGAGCTTTCTGAAAAAGGCGCAAAGGTCATCCTGCTGGCGCATTTTGGCCGCCCGAAGGGAGAGCCTGTCGCGGACATGTCGCTGTCGCTGATCGTTCCGGCCGTCGAAGAAGTCCTCGATCACGCGGTATCCTTCGCGTCCGACTGCATCGGCGAGCCTGCTGCTGAAGCCGTCGCCAAGCTGAACGATGGCGACATCCTGCTTCTTGAAAACACCCGTTTTCACAAGGGGGAAGAAAAGAACGACCCGGCCTTCGTCGAGGCACTGGCAGCCAATGGCGATATCTACGTGAACGACGCTTTCTCCGCCGCCCATCGCGCGCACGCCTCTACGGAAGGCCTGGCACGCCACCTTCCCGCTTATGCCGGTCGTACCATGCAGGCGGAGCTGGAAGCTCTTGAAAAGGGTCTGGGCGCACCTGCCCGCCCGGTCGTGGCAATCGTCGGTGGCGCGAAGGTTTCGTCCAAGATCGATCTCCTGATGAACCTCGTCAAGAAAGTCGATGCACTCGTCATCGGCGGCGGCATGGCCAACACCTTCCTTGCTGCGCGTGGCACGAATGTTGGCAAGTCGCTTTGCGAGCACGATCTGGCTGACACTGCCAAGCAGATCATGATCGAGGCCGCCACCTCGGGCTGTGCAATTGTTCTGCCGGAAGACGGCGTGATTGCCCGCGAGTTCAAGGCTGGCGCTGCTAACGAAACCGTCGAAATCAATGCCATCCCTGCCGATGCCATGGTGCTGGATGTCGGCGCAAAATCCGTCGAAAGCATCAAGGCATGGATTTCCCGTGCCGAGACGCTGGTGTGGAACGGCCCCCTCGGTGCGTTCGAAATCGAGCCGTTCGACGCGGCAACGGTCGCTGCGGCCAAGCACGCCGCCGAATGCACCAAGGCTGGAAAACTCGTGTCGGTCGCAGGCGGTGGCGACACTGTCGCAGCCCTCAACCATGCCGGCGTTGCCGACGATTTTACCTATGTCTCGACGGCCGGTGGCGCCTTCCTCGAATGGATGGAAGGCAAGGAATTGCCGGGCGTTGCCATCCTTTCTGGCGACAAGTAAACTTCTACAACTTGCCTGACGAAAGAGCCGGACAAGCACTGCTTGTCCGGCTTGTTTTTTGGCAGGTAAAAATGGGAGGAAAAGTTTCAAACGATTGAAATGATTTCAATCGTTTCAATGAGTTAGCACGCCATTTCCCTGCATTGGAACTTCTGTTATCCGGAATTGTATTGTGCCTTGGGAGTATAGCAAATGACCGAACGTCTCGAAGACATCGCACTCAAAATGGTCGCTGACGGCAAGGGTCTCCTCGCTGCAGACGAGTCCACAGGAACGATCAAAAAGCGTTTCGACAGCATCAATCTGGAATCCACCGAGAGCAGCCGCCGCGACTATCGCGAGATGCTGTTCCGCTCCGACGACGCCATGAAGAAGTGTATTTCCGGCGTCATCCTCTATGAGGAAACCCTCTACCAGAAAGCTGCAGACGGTACGCCTTTCGTCGACATCATCAAGGCTGCAGGCAGCCTTCCTGGCATCAAGGTGGATATTGGCGCGAAGCCGATGGCTTTCCACCCGCATGAATTCATCACCGAGGGCCTGGACGGCCTCTACGAGCGCCTGCGCAAGTACCATGAAGCAGGTGCCCGTTTCGCCAAGTGGCGCGGTGTTATCACCATCGGCGAGCAGCGTCCGAGCTGGGGCTCCATCAAGGCCAATTCCCAGTCTCTCGCTCGCTATGCCGCACTCTGCCAGCAGGCTGATATCGTTCCTATCGTCGAACCTGAAGTTCTCATGGACGGCGAGCCGGGAACCCACGACATCGATCGCTGCGCGGAAGTTACCCAGTGGGTTCTGCAGACGGTATTCGCCGATCTGTTTGACGCCCGTGTCAACCTAGAAGGCATGATCCTAAAGCCGAACATGATCATCGACGGCAAAAACGCTCGCAAGGCATCTGTCGAAGAAGTGGCTGAGAAGACGGTCAAGGTTCTCAAGGCAACCGTGCCTTCGGCCGTTCCCGGTATCGCGTTCCTCTCGGGTGGCCAGTCCTCCGAAGAAGCGACAGCCCACCTGTCCGCCATGAACTCCGGTTACGACCTGCCGTGGGGACTGACCTATTCCTACGGTCGTGCGCTTCAGGACACCGCACTCAAGGTCTGGGGCGGCAAGCAGGAAAACGTTGCAGCAGGCCAACGCGCCTTCACGCACCGTGCGATGATGAACACACTGGCAGCCAAGGGCACCTGGAAACAGGAACTCGAAAAAGCCGCCTGAGACATTCTGATCCCAGGAAAAGATCAAGGCCGCCCTTCGGGGCGGCTTTTTTTGTTCGCACACACCATTCTGATCAAGGACGCAAAAGAAGCGTTGCTGTCCAGATCACAAAGGCCACGATGGCAATCTTCCAGAAATCGCCGCGTTTTCGCAGTCCTGGCAGGCCAATTGGCCTGATAATCTGCACGATCATCGCCAAGAGTAGAAAAAGGCCGATCGCCTTTGCCATTTGTTCAGCCTTTTCTTTATTTCCGGATCGTCACAGGCTGGACATTTTTACCGTTCACCAGAAGAGTGCAACCCATTGGGGTAGCATCCGTGTGAACGCCCGACCTGTACGACCGAACGCATGAGAGTGTCTCTATGAGCAGAAACCTTCTACCCGTATTCGCTCTTTTATCCAGCACTCTGTTTCTTTTTCTGGGCAACGGCCTGCAAGGTCTGGTCCTACCCGTACGTGGCTCTGCGGAAGGATACTCGAACGAAGTCCTTGGCTTTCTCGGAACGTCCTGGGCGGCGGGCTTCGTCATTGGCTGCTTTGTCGCACCCGCCATCGTGCGCCGGGCGGGGCATGTACGAGCTTTCGGCTCCTTCGTCGCCGTTGTTTGCCTCACTGTACTGATGACTGGCCTTGTCGTTGACGACGAATGGTGGATTGGGCTGCGTGCTCTGACGGGCTTCTGCACGGCCGGGACATCGATGATTATCGAGAGCTGGCTGAACGAGCGTGCCACCAATGAGACACGTGGCATGATCTTCTCGCTCTACATCGCGATCACGCTGCTCGGTGTCGTGGCGGGCCAGATGATCGTCCCAATGGGCAATATCAGCGACACGTCGCTCTTCATGATCTGCGGCATCATCTACTGCGTTGCCATTCTGCCGGCCACGCTGTCGAAAGCAGCGACCCCCCAGCCTCTACAAAAGGTGAGGCTGGATTTACCGGCATTGTATCGCAACTCGCCCGTCTCATTTGTCGGCATCCTGATGATCGGCATAGCCAACGGCGCCTATGGTACGCTGGGTGCGGTGTTCGGAGCACGGGCGGGGCTAGATCCAACCATGATTGCCATCATGGTCTCTGTCACGATTTTCGTCGGCGCCATGGCGCAGTTCCCGGCCGGTCGTCTCTCAGACCGCATCGACCGTCGTTACGTGCTGGCTGGGCTTGCCGGTCTCGGAGCGTTGGCCGGTCTTGCTGTCGCAGCAGTCCAGCCCCATAACGTTTATCTGCTCATTCCAATGATTGCGGTCTATGGCGCCGCCGCGAACGCGCTCTATCCGATTGCCGTAGCACATGCCAACGACTTCGCGGCCTCCCAGGATTTCGTCAAGGTATCAGGCGGCCTGCTGTTGCTTTACGGCATTGGCACGATCATCGGCCCAACATTGGGTGGCGCCGTCATGACCCATTACGGCCCCTACGCTCTGTTCCTGGTAACCGCCCTCGCCCACACACTCATAACGGCCTACGCGATCATGAGAAGCTACCGTCGTGCCGCCCTGTCGACAGAGGAGAAGGATAACTTCACGAGTATCCCGACCACTCCAGCGCCGCTTGTCACGCCGGAA
Source organism: Agrobacterium tumefaciens (assembly GCA_025559845.1). Lineage (NCBI taxonomy): Bacteria > Pseudomonadati > Pseudomonadota > Alphaproteobacteria > Hyphomicrobiales > Rhizobiaceae > Agrobacterium > Agrobacterium tumefaciens. Next base: position 1,507,857 of record CP048470.1, on the reverse strand, counting down.
AGTATTGCGCTCGACCCGCGCGCGCCGCAATATCCTGAGGACGGCGACTATGTTGAAAAAGGAGCGGGCATATGAGCCTCTTTGACGATGACAGGCCGAAAAAACCACAGGCGCACGAGATCGGCAGCGACCTCAGCCTTCTCTCGGTCGACGAACTGACGACTCGGATCGGGTTGCTTCAAGCAGAGATCAACCGACTCGACGAGGAGCGGAAAAGGAAATCCGCAGGCAGGCAAGCGGCAGAGAATCTCTTCCGGACTTAAGCCTGCCTGACGTCTGGCAACCGTGGAAGCTTAGAAGCAGAATGAAGGAAAGACTTCGTCGCTAGCGCTGTCGCGCCGGAAGGAATTAAAATTCTGAGGCAGTCTTTCGTTTACCATTAACACAAAATTAAGCTTTCTGAGAGATTACTATACATGTCCAGTTCTTCTGGACTTCAGGCATCTTCTCCAGTTGGCGATTTGGTCTGATTTTTCTCCCTGTTTTACCTTGAGAGCCGCTTTTGCGGCTCTTTTTTTGGTCGATGGCATTTTCGCAAAACTGTGGGTATTAACCCTTCTTTAATAATTGCCTTGCGCATTTCAGGTAATGATATCATCCTGAAAACACTAAAGACCGGAACAAAATATCCGGATCGTCGTTGCCTGACAGTGTGGTGCGTGAGCAGGGATTAAAGAACATGTCCGAACAGGTGTTGAATACCATTAGCTTTGCAGGGCGCGCTGCTGCTTCCAACCAGTTCAAGACCCTCTATAACGAAGGGATGACACTGGTTGAGGAAACGGCAAGCTATCTTGATGGTGCTGGCCGCGTTGCCTCGAAGGTTCTCCCGCGTATGGCGTCGGTGCTTTATGCAGCAGAATCGATGCGCCTCACCACCCGCCTGATGCAGATGGCCTCCTGGTTGCTTCTGCAGCGCGCCGTCAACAACGGCGAGATGACCAAGGATCAGGTTATCAGCGAAAAGAACAAGGTTCGCCTCGACAGCTTTAATGTTGATCGCAATGCTCCCGGCTGGAACGACCTGCCGGAATCCTTCCGTGATCTGATCGAACGCTCGCTTCGACTTCAGAATCGCGTTGCCCTGCTCGACCGCGAAATCTATCGCCCCGCAGAAGCTGCCAAGGTGCCGGACAACGAAAACAGCGTCCAGGCTCAGCTCAACCTTCTGCGCACGGCATTCACAATCAACTAAGAAAAAACAAAAAATTAGACGATTTAAAAAGCAGGCTTTCAAGCCTGCTTTTTTTGTTGCGCAACACGCCTGTGAACACAAACAGGCAAATAAAAAAGCCCGGCAGAGCCGGGCTTTTTTAAATAATCCGTCCACAAGGGATCAGAGGCCGAGGCCACCGAAACGCTTGTTGAACTTGGAAACGCGACCACCGCGGTCCATAAGCTGCTGGTTGCCGCCCGTCCATGCTGGATGGGACTTGGGGTCGATTTCGAGGTTCATGACTGCGCCTTCCGAACCCCAGGTCGAGCGGGTTTCGTATTCGGTGCCATCGGTCATGACCACCTTGATCGTGTGATAATCGGGATGGATATCAGCCTTCATGACAATCTTCCTGGTTAAGTGACGTGCGGTCCATTTGCCGCAATTGCGTCAACTGAGCCAATTCAATAAATGAAGCCATAGTCCAGATGGGCTATGGCTTCCCAATTTGATGCGGAGCCTATACATGAAGGTCGCCGAGATAACAAGAGCCTGCTGTTTCCTTGTGAACGGAGATAGCCTCATTTGGCAAGAACGGATCGCATAATCCGAATTCCCTGCCAAAGGCCGATTGGCAAGCGCTGACAAAGGAGAAGACAAGAAGTGGCAGACATACAGGAGCAGAAAGCGGCAAACCGTAAAAGCCTGAAGCCGCTTCTCGGTCTCTTCCCTTATCTCAAGCGCTACCGCGGCCTGATGGCAATTGCCCTTTTCGCGCTTGTTCTCTCATCGGCCACCACCCTTGCTTTGCCGCTCGCCGTCCGCCGCATCATCGATCATGGCTTTCAGGTTTCTGACAGCGGCATGATCAACAGCTACTTCGCCATGCTTCTTGCGATTGCCGTTGTTTTGGCCCTCGCCAGTGCCATGCGCTATTATTATGTCATGAGCATCGGTGAACGGGTTGTTGCCGACCTTCGCCATGACGTCTTCGCGCACCTGACATCGCTGTCCCAGCAATTTTTCGATGCCAACCGATCCGGTGAACTGACCTCGCGCCTTACTGCCGACACGGTGCAGATTCGCTCCGCCTTTGGCTCCTCCGCCTCCGTGGCGCTGCGTAACATCATCATGTGTTTCGGTGCCGTCGTCATGATGATCTATACCAGTCCCGGACTTTCAGGCCTGGCGCTGCTGGCCATCCCCTTCATCGTTTTCCCCCTGATTGCATTTGGGCGATCGGTGCGCGCTCGCTCGCGAACAACACAGGATACACTGGCCCACTCCGCAGCCTACGCCTCCGAGACCATCGGAGCCACCCGAACGGTGCAATCGTTCAATGCCGAACCTCTTGCGAACGCCCGTTATGGTCAATCCGTCGAAGCGGCCTATCAAGGCGCCCGGGCAGCCATCGGTGCGCGCGCAATCCTGACAGCCGTCGCCATCGCCCTCGTCTTTGGAAGCGTCGTCGGCATTCTCTGGTACGGCGCCCAGAACGTTCTGAGCGGCAGCATGTCCGCAGGTACGCTCGGCCAGTTCGTTCTTTATTCGGTTATTGCCGCCAGCGGCCTGGGCCAACTTTCGGAAGTCTGGGGTGAACTGGCGCAAGCAGGTGGCGCGGCCGAAAGACTGTCTGAAATCTTGAACGAGCGCTCCGCCGTCGCCGAACCCGCAGCACCTGTTTCGATGCCGCTACCACCACGCGGGGAGGCCGAATTTCACGACGTCGGCTTTGTTTATCCGCTGGCAACCGAAAGGCCGATCATCTCCGGCCTGTCGTTCAAGGTTGGTGCCGGTGAAACGGTGGCGATCGTCGGGCCATCCGGCGCGGGTAAAAGCACGGTCTTTTCTCTTCTGATGCGATTTTATGATCCACAGCAAGGTCGCATCACCATTGACGGTACCGACATCAAAAGCGCCCGCATTGCCGATGTGCGCTCGCGTATGTCCAGCGTGCCGCAGGACGTGGCAATTTTTGCATCCTCGATCCATGACAACATCGCGTTTGGTCATCCGGAAGCGAAGCGTGATGAAGTTCGCGCTGCGGCCACAGCGGCACAGGCGGATGGCTTCATCGAGAGGCTGGAAAGCGGATATGATACGCAGGTTGGCGAGCGTGGCGTGACGCTTTCCGGTGGCCAGCGACAGCGGATAGCCATTGCCCGCGCCATTCTTCGCAATGCGCCAATCCTTTTGCTCGACGAGGCCACCTCCGCGCTTGACGCCGAAAGCGAAATGCTGGTGCAGAAGGCGCTTGATGAGCTGATGAAAACCCGCACCACCATCGTCATCGCACACCGCCTCGCTACCGTGCTCAAGGCCGATCGCATCCTTGTCATGGATGAAGGCCGCATTGTCGAGGAGGGCACACACCAGAGCCTGATCCGCCAAAACGGCCTTTATGCGCGTCTTGCACAGTTGCAATTCCAGACCGGGCCGGATGAATTGCGCGCCCACGCGTAAGTGTCACGACAAAACGTTGCGTCCGGCAACACGGCCGGAAAACAGGCAACCGCCGAGAAATGTGCCCTCCAGCGCGTTGTAACCGTGCATGCCGCCACCACCGAAACCGGAGACTTCGCCGGCGGCATAAAGCCCCGCAACCGGCTTGCCTGCCCGATCCAAAATGCGCGCTTGCAGATCGGTATGCAGGCCGCCCAGTGTCTTACGGGTCAGGATATGCAGACGCACGGCAATCAGCGGCCCCTTCCCGGGATCAAGCAAACGGTGCGGTCGGGCGGTTCGCATGAGTTTGTCGCCGAGGTAGCGCCTTGCTCCGTTGATCGCCGTTATCTGGATATCCTTGCCGAAGCTGTTTTCGATCTCCCTGTCACGGGCCTCGATTTGCTGGCGGACATAAGCCGGATCAAGCCTGTTTTCGCCGCTGATCCTGTTCATCGCCGCCACGAGATCTTCCAGTGTGTCAGAGACGGCAAAATCCTCTCCGTGATCCATGAATGCCTTGACCGGCGCCGGTGGCTCCTTACCAAGCCTCTTGAGGAGAAGCTGGATGTTTTTATCCGTTAAATCCGGGTTCTGCTCCGATCCCGAAAGAGCAAATTCCTTCTTGATGATCGCCTTGGTCAAAATGAACCAGCTATAGTCGCTGTTTCTTTGCCTCAGGATCTGTAGCGTCCCGAGCGTATCGAAACCCGGCATGGCGGGTGCGGGCAGCCGATTGCCATCTGCATCACACCAGAAGGACGATGGCCCTGGCAAAATGCGGATGCCGTGATTGGGCCAGATCGGGTCATGGTTTTTCACCCCTTCGGTATAATGCCACATTCTGTCTCGGTTGATGACATCACCGCCAGCCGCCTCGGTGATGGCAATCATTCTGCCATCCACATGCGCTGGTACACCACAGACCATTTGCGCCGGTGGTTGTCCGAGACGATCAGTCGGCCAATTGCGCCGCACCAGGTCGTGGTTGCCACCAATCCCGCCAGCGGTAACGATTAAAGCCGAGGCGGCCATCGTGAAGCTGCCTGTCGGCTCTCTGCTGCTTGTCTGACCGCGCAGGACAGGATCTTGCACAAGCACGGTCCCGGAGACGCCGGTGACGGTGCCTCCGCTCTTTTCCAGCACGTCGACCTGATGGCGAAAGCGAAACGTAAGCCTGCCACTTTCGACGAGCGCCTGCGCCTTCTTAATGAACGGGGCCAGCACGCCCGGGCCTGTTCCCCAGGTAACGTGAAAGCGTGGAACGGAATTTCCGTGACCATGCGCGAAAGCGCCTCCCCGCTCCGCCCAACCAACGACCGGAAACCACCGCATACCCAGGCCATGCAGCCAGGCACGTTTCTCTCCGCCAGCAAAATCGAGATAGGCTTCGGCCCATCGCTGCGGCCAATGATCTTCGGCACGGTCGAAACCGGCAGAACCGAACCAGTCCTGTCGCGCCAGATCGATGCTGTCGTGCACCCGCATGAGACGCTGCTCGGGGCTATTGACGAAGAACAGGCCTCCAAGTGACCAGAATGCCTGCCCACCAAGGTTCTGCTCCCCCTCCTGATCCAAAACACATACGCTAAGCCCACGTTCAGAGGCTTCTGTCGCAGCCACCAGTCCGGCCAGCCCCGCCCCGATGACGATCACGTCGAACCGCTCCATCAGTCTCCTCCCAGATGTGACGGATTTACTTTTACGAGAACGTAAATTTATATCAGCGCAAAGACAATCACACGGTGTGTGTCACTTACCGTTCGGTCAGCTTGAGTTCGATACGTCGGTTCTGCTGGCGCGCCTCCTGGCTCTCACCCTCGGCAATCGGCTGATACTCACCAAAACCTGCGGCGACCAGACGATTTGCCGGGACACCCTTCGAGATCAGGAACTTGACGACGGAGGTCGCACGCGCCGATGATAGCTCCCAGTTGTCACGATAACGACCGGAACCGGAGAGCTGAACATTGTCCGTGTGCCCGTCGACACGCAGGACCCAGTTAATCTCAGCAGGTATTTCCTTGGCGAGATCAAGAAGGGCTACAGCCAGCTTTTCCATTTCCACCTGCCCTTCCGGGTTCAGTTCATTGCCGCCAGATGGGAACAGAACTTCAGATTGGAATACGAAACGGTCACCCACGATACGGATATTTTCGCGGTCAGAGAGAATTTCGCGCAACCGGCCGAAGAAGTCCGAACGGTAGCGGTTCAACTCCTGCACGCGCTGCGCCAGCGCCACATTCAGCCTTCGCCCAAGATCGGCGATCCTGACCTGAGAAGACGCATCCTTTGCCTCGGATGCCTGCAAAGCCGATTCGACCGAAGCGATCTGCGCACGAAGCGCCGCAATCTGCTGGTTCAGCAGCTCAATCTGTGCAGAAGCGCGGGTATTTGCCTGCTTCTGATCATCCAGCTCACCTGTAAGGCTGCCGATACGTGAATTTGCTGCGGCGTTGTTTCCGCTGCCGGCGTCAAGAAGCGACTGCAGCCTAGACCGCTCGTTCTCGGATGCGGCCAACGTCGATTGCAGGTTCGCCAGGGTATCCTCGATATCCTGCTTGCTGCCTTTCTCCATCGCCAAGAGTTCGGTCAACTCGGCAATCTGACTGTTAAGGCGGGTCAGGACTTCGTCCTTGCCGGTGATTTCCCGCGACAGAACAAACTGTGCCAGCACGAAAACCGTCAGCAGGAACATGATGGCCATCAACAACGTCGACAGCGCATCGACGAAGCCCGGCCAATAATCGACCCCTCTGTCGCGACGGCGATTGCGCGCGAGCGCCATGGCTACTCGCTCCCGTTATCGTGGCGTATACGCCCGGAAGAAGACTTTGCATCCTCATCGACACGCGCCGACAGCCGATCGAGCGTACGGCGAAGCGACTTCGATTCTTCCTGTTGCGCTTCAATCCAGTCACGCAACATCTGCTGTTCACTGCGCATGTTCTTCACAAGGCCCTGGATGCCTTCTGCAAGGCTGGTCATGGCGGCGAGTGAACGTTCGGTGCTGACGGCTGTACCCGGCTCGGCCTTCACATCCCTGACAATATCAGCTCCCGTATCGGTAACGGAAGACAGCCAGTTTTCCAGCTGGGTATAGAAGCGGTTCTGGGCTCTGCCTGCCTGCAGATCAAGGAAACCGAGAATGAGCGAACCAGAAAGACCAAGCAGCGACGACGAGAACGCCGTGCCCATACCGGAAAGTGGTGCCGTCAACCCGGCCTTCAGCGAGCCGAGGATATCGGTGCTGTCGCCAGCACTCGGGTCAAGCGACTGAATGACGTCGCTGATTGCACCGATGGTGCCGATCAGGCCCCAGAACGTCCCGAGAAGACCGAGGAAAACCAGAAGCCCGACAAGATAACGCGACGTATCGCGGGATTCATCAAGGCGGGTAGCAATCGAATCAAGGATTGTGCGTTGTGTGACAGTCGAGAGACGCACATCACCGCGCTTGCCAATCAACGTGCTCATCGGTGCCAGAAGCTTCGGAGCACGACCAGCTTTCTCGACACTGCCTGCGGCCCGGAAGGCGTTGAACCAGCGCACTTCCGAACGCAGGCTCATGGTCTGCGTGAAGACCAGAATGATGCCAATGACCAGAACACCAAGAATGAAGCCGTTCAGCCCCGGGTTCGTCATGAAAGCGGTATGGGCCTGCCGATAGAGGATAGAGGCCAGGAAACCAACGAGGACCAGAAAAAGGACCATCGTCCAGAGGAATGGTGTGGGGCTGGACAGCTTGTGGCTGTACTGCCGAGTGGTCACCGGTTTCTCGACACCAAGATCGAGCAACTCCGAATCCGCCATGACGTTTGCGTTCCCTTTGGTCACTTGTTCAGCGGAAGCTATTTGAAAATTGCGACGAATTGAAGTGAAAACCCGGTGTAAAATCACAGGCGTTTCACGTCCTTGGATTGAAACGCCGCCAGACAAAAGAAAAGCGCCCGGCGAATGATCGCCGAGCGCTGCAAATCCTTCCGAAAACCTCAGGATTTTCAGGAAAACGTTATTACCGACCAGGAATCGGACGGTTGGCAACTTCGACCAGTGCCTTGTGGATATATTCGTTGCCGGCTGCCACGCTGCCGGTGTCGAAGATCGCCGAGCCGCCCTTTGCATCGCTCGCAAAGCCACCAGCTTCGCGAATCAGGACGAGACCGGCGGCCATATCCCACGGCGACAGTTCAGCTTCCCAGAAACCGTCGAGGCGGCCAGCCGCGACATAAGCAAGATCAAGCGATGCAGCGCCCATGCGGCGAATGCCCGCGGCTTCGCCCATGACGTGACGAAGTTCGACAAGAAACTTGCCGTGATTGCCACGGCCAAGATGCGGAACGCCACAACCGATAACGCAGTCGGTCAGAACTTTACGTGCGGCAACACGGATACGACGGTCGTTCAGGAACGCGCCGCCGCCACGCTCAGCGGTGTAAAGCTCATCGGTGGCCGGATTGAAGATAACGCCAGCGACAATTTCACCGTTACGCTCGAGAGCGATGGATACAGCAAAGTGCGGAATGCCGTGCAGAAAGTTGGTGGTGCCATCAAGCGGATCGACGATCCAGCGATGTGCGCCGTCGGTGCCCTTTTCCTCGCCGCCTTCTTCACCAAGGAAGTCATAGGTCGGACGAGCCTTCATCAGCTCGTCGCGGACAATCTTTTCCGCCTTGAGGTCGGCCTGCGACACGAAATCGCTTGGACCTTTGACCGAGACCTGCAGGTTCTGCACTTCACCGAAGTCACGCGCCAAAGACTTTCCCGCCTTGAGGGCGGCCTGAACCATGACATTGAGAAGGGCTGAACGGGCCATCGAGTTCGTTTCCTGGAAAGCTGCCGGACCACCCGAAAACTGGCCGGGCAGGAAAGGCTATTATTATTCTTGAATTGAGAGTTTGCGGTTCAAGACCACAAAACGCGCCGAAATTCAAGGCTAAAAGCCTCAGGCGCGCCGACAGGGCGCTTCTCCTTGCCGTTACATTGGCCGAAAGCGGTTTGCCGCCTCGATTGCCTTTTTCTGCTGTTCGTCAGTGATCCCGAGATAAAAATCCTCCAGCGAAGGGTCTTTCAGGCCTGCCCGCCGCGACAGCACGTACCACTTGGCAGCTTCAACAGGGTCAGGTCGAGTGCCGAGCGCCTGAATGTAGAGATGCGCCACCTTGTTCTGTGCAACGACGTTGCCACGTTGCGCCGCACCGTAGAGCCAGCGAAAACCTTCATCCAGGTTCCGCTCACCACCAGAACCATTCACCAGCCAGATTCCCAGATCGACCTGCGCTGTGTCGTAACCTGCCTTAGCAGCACGCATCAGCCAGTCGCGCGCCTTCGCCTTCTTCTCAGCAGGAACATCCTTGACCGACCAATAGATCTGCGAGACGGCATACTGCGCATCGGCAATGCCTTGTTCGGCGGATTTTTCGTAAAAGGGCAATGCCAGCATCAACCCCTTGGCGCCAGGGTTTTCCGAAACGAGTATCTGGCCCCAGTTGAACTGGGCAGATGCATTCCCCGCCTCGGCAGCACGGCGCATGAAATCGTCTGCCTTGGCCTTGTCGCGCGTGACGAATTTACCCTCCATCAGAATGAGGGCGAACTTGAACATGGCAACGGGATCACTGCCCTCGGCTGCCTGTTGATACCAGAACGCGGCGGTCTTTTCGTCGCGCGCAATCCCCAGACCACGCGACATCATTTCCGCAACCAGCGTCTGTGCGGTCGCATCTCCGTTCTGGGCGCGGGTGAGCGCCTTGTCCAGGGCCTGAACATATTCACCACGTTGGTAATGCCCGTAAGCCTCATCGACCTTGCCGGTAAATTCCTTCTCCGGCGGCAGGGCAGGAAGTTCCGCACCCATGCGCTGATAGACGTTGACACCCTGCGACGGCTGCAAATCTTTCTGCTCTTCCGACAACACACGCCCCTGGCGGGTCGGCTGCGCCTCGTCTTCCAACTGACGAGCGAGAGGATTTTTCTCCGTCGCCGGACCGGACTGCGCAAAAGCCGGGAAAGCCGCTGCGCTCAAGGAAAGCGCCAGAAGCGAAACGGAAAGGCAAAAATGAGCAGCGCGTGTAAACATCGCTCGTATCAACCGTCAAACCGTGGCGCTTTTTCGTCAAGCAGCGCGTTGATTTCAGAAACCGCCTGGGCAGGTCCTGCAGCATGGTCAAACACGGCACTGCGCAGGGCAACAAATTCGACGCCGGTCTCGGCAACAGGCACAACGGATGCGATATCCGAACCGCCCATCACGATGGCCGGAATTTCGATCATCGATGCCCACCATTCCCCGAGCGCCAGGTTTTTTGGGTGCGCCTCTGGTTTGATGTCACCTTCCAGCTTGCCAAAGAAGATGTAGTCCGGATTGGCTTCGCCCTGTTCCAGCGCCTTGTGGCGGTCATCGGCATTGCCACCGCCAACAATAAGCTTGGGGGTAAATTTCTCGACCGCCTCGGCCAGCGCCTCGCCCCCGGTGGTAACATGCAAACCATCAGCCTTGGCGCGACCCGCCACGCGGCTGTCACCGGCAATCAGTGCTGCCGCACCGGACTTTTGCACCAGCGGCACGATCAACTCAGCCACTTTCTGAAAGGCAGCGTCATCCAGGCCATATTGCGGAATGATGACCGAGGCCACATCGCCGCCACGCAGCGCCTCTTCAACGGCCTTGGCCTGATTCTGCATGTCGTCCGCTTGCGGAACGATGAGGACAAGGCGGCAACGGTCTACGGTTGTGGTCATGGGTTCGTCCATTTCAGGCAGAAGACGCTTTCGGCGCAATCTGCACTCGTTTTGATATGACAAATCCGATAAACCGGACCGGCGAAAGGATCAACCGTCCATCCATGCTGACAGATTTTCATTTTTTTATGGCCGCCATTCCCGCCGTCATCCTTGTAGGCCTTTCAAAGGGCGGACTGGGCGGTGCACTTGCCCTTATGGGCGTTCCCATTATGGCACTTGCTGTGCCGCCCGTGCAGGCGGCGGCAATCTTTCTGCCGATTCTGATCGTGATGGATATCGTGGCTCTCTGGGCCTGGCGCCATCATAATCATCGCGAAACATTGCTCATCATGCTGCCGGGAGCCATTGCCGGTATTGCAATCGGCTGGGCAACCTCCAGTATGATTTCGGCTGACGCCATGCGTCTCATCGTTGCAACCGTGACAATCCTCTTCGTGCTGCGTTATTTCTATGAGAGTTTCCTCAGCAGAAAAGGCCAGGAAATTCCTGCAAAACCGCAGCGACGCGGACCGGCAACGCTGTGGTCGACCCTGTCGGGCTACGCCAGTTTTGTTGCCCATGCGGGAGGACCTCCCTTCCAGATCTATGTGTTGCCGCTGAAGCTGGACCCAAAAACCTACACGGGCATGAGCGTTCGCTTTTTCGCGATCATGAACGCGATTAAACTCATCCCGTATTTCGCTCTGGGGGCGCTCGACTCGAGCAACATGAAAACGTCAGCTCTGCTGCTTCCGGTCGCAATGCTCGCCACGATAGCAGGGGCAAAAATCGTCAAATATCTGAAACCTGCGGTTTTTTACCCGCTGATGTACACGATGGCGCTGCTCGCGGCCTTGAAGCTGCTCTGGGATGGATTGCCGATCTGACACGGCAAAAAATTGATATGGAGAAAATTAAAAAGCTCCGACCGCACCTTGATGCAGCCAGAGCCTGAATTGTCTAACCACCCGTCCTTACATAATTGAAGGCGGCGGCAGTCTGTCAATCAATGCCTTGTTGAGGCCTTGAGCCTCTGCAATTCGTCCTTCAGGCGCAGTTTTCGACGTTTGATATCGGCGATCTCCGTGTCATCCGAAGACGGGGAAGCAAGAATACTTTCGAGCTCTTCCTCCAGAGCGCCGTGTTTCTTTTCGAGCGATGCAATATGAGCCTGAATGGTCATGCGGCACGTCCTTCCTTTTTGAACCTACCTCCAGCTCTCCATCACTGGAGTTTCAGGTTTACGACAGCACTGTGACATGGATTAACAATCTTGTCGAAGGCGAAATCATGACAATATCTGGGCAATTTGGTCGCATGGGAAACTTCCCGTTATCGCGATTTGGTGATAGAGGCTCCAGAACAGATCACATAAGCGCCGGAGGCGATCCGGCTGGCATAAATGGGGATGACAGGATGCCCGATCAGGACCAGGCGGACATCAGGCTCGCGCTGGCGCGGTTGCGCCAGGAGCATGAGGACTATGATGCAGCGATCAACGCAATGATCCAGACCAGCTGCGATGCATTGCGGATACAGCGCATGAAGAAGAAAAAACTGGCCGTCAAGGACAAGATGTCCCAACTCGAAGACCAGGTCATACCCGATATCATTGCCTGAGCCGGAGCAAGCCAAGTGACAGCAGAAACACCGCCCGTCGCCATCATCATGGGAAGCCAGTCCGACTGGGAAACCATGAAGAACGCCGCCGATACGCTGGATGCCCTCGACGTGGAATACGAAGCGCGCATCATTTCGGCACACCGAACGCCAGATCGTCTTTACGACTTCGCAACCGGCGCAAAGGATGAAGGCTTCAAGGTCATCATCGCAGGTGCAGGCGGAGCTGCCCATCTTCCCGGCATGACCGCAGCCATGACACCACTTCCAGTGTTTGGTGTCCCGGTCCAGTCCAAGACCATGTCGGGACAGGACAGCCTTTATTCGATCGTGCAGATGCCAGCCGGTATCCCGGTCGGAACACTCGCCATCGGCAAGGCAGGCGCCATAAATGCTGCTCTGCTCGCAGCAGCTGTTCTGGCCCTTGGCGACGAGGATCTCGCTGACCGGCTCGATGCCTGGCGTGCGCGCCAGTCAGCCGCCGTTGCTGAATACCCCATGGACAATCCGCAGTGACCGGAAACATGAACAACCTTACCATCGGCATCATCGGCGGAGGCCAGCTCGGCCGAATGCTGGCGATGGCGGCAGCACGCCTCAATTTCCGGACCATCGTTCTCGAGCCGCAGGCGGATTGTCCCGCCGCACAGGTCTGCAACGATCAGATCGTGGCGGCTTACGATGACGAAAAGGCACTCGCCAAACTTGGCAGCCTTTGCGACGTCGTAACCTACGAGTTTGAGAACGTGCCGGTCTCCGCCGCCGAGAGGCTCGCCGCCTCCGTACCGGTTTATCCGCCGGCAAAGGCTCTCAGCGCATCCCAGGACCGCCTGACCGAAAAACGCTTTCTCAACGATTGCGGTATTCCGACAGCGGGTTTTCGCTCTGTCGACAGCCAGACCGAACTCGAATCCGCTTTGGCCGAATTTGGCGGCAAAGGCGTTCTTAAGACCCGACGCATGGGTTACGACGGAAAGGGCCAGCGCCTGTTCAAGGGCGGCGAAGATCTAACCGGCGCCTTCGATGCACTGGGAGGCGTACCGCTGATTCTCGAAAGCTTCGTCGCTTTCGAGCGGGAGGTCTCGATCATCGCGGCGCGGTTCAAGGATGGAACCGTGACCTGTTACGACCCTGCAGAAAACGTTCACCTGAACGGAATCCTACACACGTCCACAATCCCGGCCAATCTTTCCGACGCGGCAAAGATGACCGCTGTGCAGTCAGCTGAAAAGCTTCTTGCCGCTCTGGACTATGTTGGCGTCATCGGCATCGAGTTCTTTGTCCTGCCGGATGGCTCGCTGGTGGCAAATGAAATGGCTCCACGTGTCCACAATACCGGTCACTGGACGGAAGCAGCCTGCGTCATCTCCCAGTTCGAACAGCATATTCGTGCCGTCGCGGGCCTCGCGCCTGGCAGCACTGGCCGTCACTCCGACTGCGTGATGACCAATCTGATTGGGGACGACGTCAACGACGTCCCCCGCTGGCTTTCTGAAAAGGACTGCCTTGTGCACCTTTACGGCAAGACAGAGGCACGGCCCGGCCGCAAGATGGGCCATGTCACGCAACTCAAGAATGCGGGAAATCCTGAGTCTTTTCAGGGAAAACCACTGTGACGAGTTGACAGGCAGGGGCCGCACTGGTATCTGCCTGCCAACCGAAAAGAGCGCGCCCCGTTGCGCGCTTTTGATTGTTTTGATTAAGCGCGGTGGAAGCCGTGCAAAACTGCGGACCAGTAAAATGAAGATCAAGAATTCGCTTAAAGCGCTTAAGGCCCGTCATCGCGATAACCGCCTGGTTCGCCGTAAGGGCCGCGTGTACATCATCAACAAGCAGAACCCGCGCTTCAAGGCTCGTCAGGGCTGATTGATTGCTCTGCGGTTTGCGTTTTCTACGCGGATCACATTGTTGATAGATACAAAGTTTGCATTTGATATTGGGCGCGCGCGGATTAATCTATCCGAATGCGCCCAAATCGTTTTTGTACGTCTGTTGTTTTTGCCCAGAGCCTTATGCTGATCGGCGCGCTGTCGATCGGCCACGCAGCAGCGCAACAGGCGTCTCAGCCCACGCCCCTGGCGATAGAAGAGATCGCCCCGGCCCCTGTCCAGACCGTCGATACGCTGTTTGAGTCGCTCAAAAAAGAACGCGACGCGGTGAAGGCACGTAATCTCGCCAACCAGATTGTCGCCGAATGGAATGATTCCGGCAGCGCCACGATCAATCTGCTGATGCATTGGGCTTCGGAAGCGTCGGACGAAAAGCGAAATGCCGCCGCATACGACTTCCTCGACCAGATCATCCTGCTCGACCCCGACTTTGCGCAGGCGCCTTACCGCCGCGCCATGGTACACTTTGCTGATGGCGATACCCGCAAGGCCATGGCCGACATCAATCTGACGCTGGAAAAAGAACCAAGGCACTTTCCTGCGCTGGCAAGCCTCGCGAACATTCTCGAAGCGTCCGGCCGCGATGAACTGGCCCTTAAGGCGTGGGAGCAATATCTCGCGGTCTATCCGGCAGACAAGGAAGCCCGAAAGGAAGCCAGCGATCTCTCGGAGAAGCTGGCGGGAACACGCAGCTAAAAACAAAAATCGCCGCATAAGCGGCGATTTCTTTTTATGGATCTGCAAAAGCGGAGATCATTCCATTCCGAGCGCAGCCATGTAGGTCTGGAGGATGGTCTCTTCCTCGATACGCTCGTTGGCGTCTTTCTTGCGCAGGCGAATGATGGTGCGGATCGCCTTGGTATCGTAACCGCGTCCCTTGGCTTCGCCCATCACATCCTTGATGTCACCCTGGATAGCGGCCTTTTCTTCTTCGAGACGCTCGACGCGCTCGATGAACTGGCGCAGTTCGGCGGCGGCTACGGTTTCGGTGGTCGCTGTTTCGTCCATCATTCTTTCCTTTGTAGTGGCGGCTCTTTCATGAGCCTTGTTCGTTCAGTCGGCGAAACCTTCGCCTGTTGCCATCAATCGTGCGGCAGGAATTCCGGCCTGTGAACTGCCCACTGACAGGCGTTACGTCAAGTCGTTTCCTGCGATACAGCATTATTCCTTTGGCTTGTTTTCCTCAAATGCAGCCTTTTGAGCAGCACTTGCCTCACCTTGATAGCGGTTCTTCCAATCGTCGTAGGGCATGCCGTAGACGATCTCGCGGGATTGATCCTTGCTCATCTCAACACCCGCATCCTCGGCAGCCTCCCGGTACCAGTTGGACAGGCAATTGCGGCAGAAGCCTGCGAGGTTCATCAGATCGATGTTTTGAACATCGTGACGATCGCGAAGATGCTGCACAAGGCGACGGAAAGCCGCCGCCTCGAATTCCATTTGTTGCAAGTCTTTATCTTTGGTCATGGCAAAACTCCGAAATCCGTCAATATGGCCCGGTCCGCGACGCAAACACCTGATATTCGTGCAGAGCGGGATCGTCGTTCATTACCGCAAAAATGGGAGCAAGCCGCTCCGCCCAAGTGGTTATGCCCGCCTCGTTGCCGATCAGATCCTGCCGAACTTCGAGAAGCGCGTGGGGAATGCCCTTGATCATGCAGTGGCGGTACATGGTGTCGCCCTTCAGCGCACCGTCATAGGGCTCGTTATCACCGACAAGGATATCATTGGCGGCGCGCAGACCAGCTAGAAGCGGGCGAACAGCGCGATGGTCGCTATCCCACAAAACCGCCGCATGCCAGGGACGCGGCGTTTCCTTCCAGAACGGTGTATAGGAATGCAGCGACAGCACCAGCGGCGCCTTCCCGGTGACGGTTTCGACTTTGCCAAGCACCTGACCCACGGCATTGTGATAGGGGCGATGATAGGTCTCTATCCGCTGCTGCCACTCTTCATCTGAGATCGGATGATTGCCGGGCACGATGGCACCATCGGAAATCTTCATGATGAGCGTCGGATCATCCTCTCCGCGATTCGGATCGATCAGCAGTCGCGAAAACCGGCCCATGACCGCAGGAACGCCGAGCCGGGCGGCAAGTGATCGCGTCAACCCTTCTATCCCGATGTCAAATGCGATATGTCGCTCAAAAGCGGCTTGCGGTAGGCCAAGTTTACCGTACTGTGGCGGAAGAAGGTTCATTGCATGGTCTGCCAGAAGAACCATGCCTTTGTCATATTCGCCTTCTATGATTTCATAGGGTATGAAGTCGTTCATCGATGTTTTCTGGGACAGGATTGAGGAGAGAAACTTGATGGCATGGCTTGAGGCCGCGCGCAAGTTTAGGCGGAAGAACCGCTATCTACCCTACCGCACTCACGATCCGACAACCAATATAATCGATTAAACTCGCGTTGACTTTCTTGGGCGACCGCGCCAAGAAGTGTGTTCATTATAACCATGGAATCCGGATGGAAGCCGTGACTCAGTCATTCTTCGCTCTTCCCCGCAAGTATCGGAATCTTGCTCGTCTTTTTTCCGCAGCCGCATTGTTTGCAACCCCGCTCTTCATTGCGCAGCCTGCTCTTGCGGATTTTCGCGTCTGCAACAGCACGCAAAACCTCGTCGGCGTCGCTATCGGCTACCGGGCGCAGGAGGGTTGGGTCAGCGAAGGCTGGTGGCAGGTTCCTGCCTCCACCTGCGCGACGCTGATAGAGGGCGAATTGCAGTCCCGCTATTATTATCTCTATGCCGAAGATGCCGCCCGTGGCGGCCGATGGACCGGTGACGTCAACATGTGCGTGGCGGAAAACGAGTTCAAGATCAGCGGTGTAGACGATTGCTACGCGCGCAGCTTCCAGAGAATGGGTTTCAAGGAATACGACACGGGCAGACAGGGTAGCTGGATGGTCCAGCTTTCCGACACGCCAGGCACACAGGAAAGTCAAAACTGATGAAGCGTAATCGCAAAGTCAAAATTCTTGCTACCCTTGGTCCCGCCTCCTCCGAAGAGGCGATGATCGAGAAGCTGCATCTTGCCGGCGCCGATCTTTTTCGCATCAACATGAGCCATGCCAGCCACGACGTGATGCGGACGCTCATTCAGCGCATCCGCTCGGTCGAGAGCCGCAACGGCCGTCCTATCGGCATTCTTGCCGACCTGCAGGGTCCCAAGCTGCGCGTCGGAAAATTCGCTGAAGGCAAGGTCGATCTCGTTCCAGGCCAGACCTTCACGCTCGACAACAACGACACGCCCGGCGACAACACCCGCGTTTTCCTGCCACATCCGGAAATTCTCGAGGCCGTCAAGCCTGGCCATCGCCTGCTGATCGATGACGGCAAGCTGCACCTGCGCGCCGAAAAGAGCGATGGCAAGAGCATCGTGACCACAGTTGTTTCCGGCACAAAGATTTCCGATCGTAAAGGCATCAGTCTTCCTGATACGCTGCTCGGCGTCGGCGTTCTGACTGATAAGGACCGCGTTGACCTTGACGCTGTTCTCGCCACCAACGAAGTCGACTGGGTCGCACTTTCCTTCGTTCAGCGTCCGGAAGATCTGGCAGAAGTTCGCAAGATCGCTCGCGGTCGCGTCGGCCTGATGTCCAAGATCGAAAAGCCGCAGGCTATCGAACGCATCGAGGAAATCATCGAACTTTCAGACGCCTTGATGGTCGCCCGCGGTGACCTCGGTGTGGAAATGCCGCTTGAAGCCGTTCCGGGCATCCAGAAGCAGCTAACCCGCGCCTGCCGCCGCGCCGGCAAGCCGGTGGTCGTTGCAACGCAGATGCTGGAATCGATGATCTCCGCACCGGTTCCGACCCGCGCCGAAGTCTCCGACGTTGCAACCGCCGTTTTCGAAGGCGCAGATGCGATCATGCTTTCTGCCGAATCCGCATCTGGCGATTATCCGGTCGAGGCCGTTTCCACCATGGCATCCATTGCCAGCACCGTGGAACAGGACCCGCATTATTCGAACATCATCTACGCACAGCGCGCCCAGCCGGAAGCCACGGGTGCGGACGCGATTTCGCTGGCCGCACGCCAGATCGCCGAAACGCTGAAGCTTGCTGCGATCGTGACCTACACATCGTCGGGCACGACGGGTCTTCGCGCTTCGCGTGAACGTCCTCAGGTTCCGATCATTGCGCTGTCGCCGATCATTCAGACCGCGCGCCGCCTATCGGTCGTATGGGGTCTGCATTGCGTCGTCACCGGCGATGCGAATGATCTGGATGACATGGTCAACCGCGCATGTCGCATTGTTGTTTCCGAAGGTTTCGGCAAGCCCGGCGACCGCATCATCATTTCGGCAGGCGTTCCGCTCGGCACGCCAGGCGCAACCAACATGGTGCGCATTGCCTATATCGGCTCCGACGGCCAGAGCGGCGTCTGATCCCGACATCCCGATATCAACGAAGAAGCCCGCCATTTGGTGGGCTTTTTTTTGGAGCGTTGTACGTCAGAGGATTGCCCGCACGTCCTGGCCATTGATCTGGCATTCAACCAGCGACACCTGCTCGACCTGCCCGACCACGCGACATTCCAGATATTTTCCCCGGATACGATTTTCCAGCTTCTTAAACGCGTTCAGCCCGCAGGCAAAACGTCGTCCTTCAAGATCGAGACAGACTTTGTTGCGCTCCACGGTCTCGACGCCATCAAGCCGATACTCCTGTTCCTTGAAGACGAACCCGTTGTTGGAGGTGACGCGAAAACTTTGGTCGGCATGCATTTTCAAGGGAAAGGGATCCGGCGGGGTGGAAATACGCTCGAAATTCTGTGTCTCGACATTCACGCGCACTGGTGCCGTCGTCCATACCATCTCCGTATGAGTGGCAAGACGTGCCGCCGGCTCGGAAACCTCGCCATTCAAGTACGATGCGGTGCGAATGCCTGCAATTCCCAAGCCGATAACGATCGCAATCTGGAAAAGCAGAACTGCAAATTGCCGCACAATCTCTCCGTGATGATCAAGGACAACAGGTTAACGGACAAAGCATAACAGCAATTGCAATGATTACATTAAAAGGCCGCATACAAAAGTTGCCGTACTTTTGCCTTCGCGCAACAAGCAGCCGCAGTTGGCGCGGCAACGTTCCTGTGCCAAAAGGTGAGTAAATCAATCAGATGCGATAAGGAATAACCGTGACAATCGGGCTCGCCCACGCCGAACTCATTGCCGTCGTCACCGCTGTTACTGCAGAAGAACCGCGAGTGATGACCGTCAGGACGGGAGAGGCTCTGCCTTCCGGGCCGTTCGAGTTCGGCCACAGGACATTGCAAAGCGGGCTTCGCGAATGGATTCATGAACAGACCCATTATCCGGTTGGTTACCTGGAACAGCTCTACACCTTTGCCGACCGAGACCGGAACAATGACATTCTCGGCGGAAGAACAATCTCCATCGGTTATCTCGGACTGGTTCGAGAACAGGAAACAAGCGACAGCAAACGACCGTCGTGGTGGGGGTGGTACGATTATTTCCCTTGGGAAGATCACCGCCGTGGCCGCCCGGCGGTGCTGGATCAACTCGTTGAAAAGCTACGCGCCTGGGCAGATTCCGACCCTCAACGCCAAAGCCAGCGCCATTTGCGTGCCGATTTCACCTTCGGAATGGACGGCGGCGGCTGGAACGAGGATCTCACGCTGCAGCGCTATGAACTTCTCTACGAGGCCGGGCTCGTAACCGAAGCACAGACGGAGCCACATATCAATTTCGGCAAGCCGATGTTTGCCGATCATCGCCGCATTCTTGCAACCGGGATCGCACGCCTGCGTGCCAAGATCAAATACCGCCCGGTTGTTTTCGAACTGATGCCCGATGCTTTTACACTCCTGCAACTGCAACGGACCATCGAGGCGCTCGCCGGACTGACTTTGCACAAGCAAAATTTCCGTCGCCTGATCGAACAACAGCAATTGGTCGAGGAAACCGGCGAGGTGACCAGCGAAACGGGTGGACGTCCCGCGAAGCTTTTCCGCTTCCGACAGACCATCCTTGATGAACGCGCGCTCTCCGGAACAAAGCTGCCTCTCTCACGCAATTGACATATGCTCTAATTGAGAATATCTCTTTGACCGATATATACTCAATATGAGTATAATTGGGAGAGCGCTATGAACGAACGAATTTCCTCCGCAGCCCTTTATGACCGCGTCAGCCGCGTGATCCCCAAAGCCGAATGGATGGGATTTCAAGATGACGTCGAGGCGATTCTGGAGCTGAAGCGCAAGCGCAACGCCGTCATTCTCGCCCACAATTATCAGACGCCGGAGATCTTTCACGGCGTTGCCGACATCGTCGGAGACAGTCTCGCGCTTGCGCGCAAGGCAATGGAAGTGGAGGCGGATGTCATCGTTCTGGCCGGCGTTCATTTCATGGCCGAAACGGCCAAACTGCTGAACCCCAGCAAAACAGTGCTTATCCCCGATATGGCCGCAGGCTGCTCCCTGGCGGATTCCATCACGCCCGAAGACATTGCTCTTTTACGCAAGGCCTATCCCGGCGTTCCTGTCGTGACTTACGTCAACACATCAGCAGCGGTTAAGGCCGCCTCAGACATTTGCTGCACATCCGGTAACGCGCGCCAGGTGGTTGAATCGCTTGGCGTCCCACGCGTACTGATGTTGCCGGACGAATATCTCGCACAGAATGTCGCTCGCGAGACCAAGGTGGAGCTCATTGCCTGGCGCGGCCACTGCGAAGTCCACGAACTGTTCACCGCCGACGATATACGCGAGCTGCGCGAGAGCTATCCGGGCGTCACGGTGCTGGCGCATCCGGAATGTCCGCCAGATGTCGTCGACGCTGCCGATTTTTCTGGCTCGACCGCCGTCATGTCGGACTATGTCGGCCAGGCGCGACCTGCCCGCGTCGTGTTGTTGACCGAGTGCTCGATGAGCGACAACGTGGCCGTCCATCATCCAGACGTAGAATTCATCCGCCCCTGCAATCTTTGCCCACACATGAAGCGCATCACGCTTGCCAACATCCGAAGCGCACTCGAGCAAAACAGGCATGAAGTGACGGTGGATGCCGAGGTTGCTGTCGCTGCCCGCCGCTCGGTTGAGAGGATGTTGGCAGTATGACGCCGGAACGTCTAAGGCAGCACACCGGAAAAACCGTTATCGTTGGTAGCGGTATTGCCGGACTGATGGCCGCGCTGACAGTCTCGCCTGAACCCGTTGCCCTTCTGACACGAAGCGCACTGGGTCGTGAAACATCTAGCGCCTGGGCACAGGGTGGGATCGCTGCCAGTCTGGCTCCGGACGACGACGTTGCGTTTCATCTGGCCGACACGTTGGCGGCAGGCGATGGCCTGTCTGCTCCAGAAATGGCTGCGGATATTCTCGCAGCCGCCCCATCGATCGTTGCGGCGCTGGAAAAAAATGGCGTGCATTTTGATCGCGACGCCGAAGGCGAATTGCTGTTCGGACTGGAGGCCGCCCATTGCCGCAGGCGCATTATCCATGCCGAGGGAGATGGCTCAGGCGCAGCCATTATTCGAGCACTCACCGCAGCCGTGCTGCAGACGCCCTCCATCGAAGTCATAACTGGCGTGGATGTGCGCCGGCTAATTGCAGACGATGGCATCGTGGCCGGCCTCCATTGCGCAGGTGAAAAAGGCACTTTCACCCTTTTGACCGGCAAGGTCATCCTGGCAACCGGAGGGATTGGCGGGCTTTACGATGCAACGACCAATCCAACGGCAAATTTCGGGCAGGGCATCATGCTCGCGGCACGGGCCGGTGCCATGCTCGCCGATATGGAATTTGTCCAATTTCATCCCACCGCGCTAGCCTCGGCGCGGCGCCCCCTGGCTCTCGTCAGCGAAGCCGTACGCGGTGAAGGCGCCACGCTCCTGAATGAAAAAAACGAACGTTTCATGGCAAATATTCCCGGTCAGGAGCTGGCTGCACGCGACATCGTCGCACGCGCCATCGAACGGGAGATTGTCCGTGGCGGTCGGGTTTTCCTCGATGCACGCAAGGCGCTTGGATCGCGGTTTTCAACACGGTTCCCCTCGATTGACCGGCTTTGCAAAGAGGCCGGCGTTGATCCATCCCGCGACCTGATCCCGGTGCGGCCTGCGGTGCACTACCACATGGGCGGCGTCGCGACGGATCGGAATGGCCGCAGTTCCCTGCCCGGCCTCTGGGTGGCGGGCGAAGCAGCCTGCACGGGATTGCATGGTGCAAACCGGCTTGCGAGTAACTCGCTGCTCGAGGCAGCCGTCATGGGCATGCGCGCCGCACAAGATGCATGCTCTTTTTCAGCGCCTCTGCCTGCCGGTGTAAGCGCAATCGGTTCCCTTGCGGAAGCCGATCCACGTATTGTTCGCCCGCTTGTCTCCCGGCATCTCGGCATCACCAGAAATGCAGCCGGCCTGAAAACGGCGATCGCCGGCCTTCTGCAACTGACCGAGCAGAACGGCCCAGCCTCCGACCCGGCAATCGTCGGCCTGTCGATTGCCGTGTTTGCCGCCTTGCGCCAGGAATCGCGCGGTGCGCATTTTCGCGATGATTTTCCACTGAAGGGAATTGCGGAAAGACGCAGTCTTTGCCTCGACGAGATCCTGTCGTTTGCCCGAGATATTTCTTCCAACACCATCGCTCGGAGTGCCTGACATGCCCCTCTCCCCCTTGCCACGTCTTGTGATTGAAGCACCGGTTCGCATTGCCCTGATGGAAGATCTGGGGCTTGCAGGCGATATAACCTCTGATTCCGTGATCCCTGCAGACCATCGTTCAACAGTTGTCATGGCTGCGCGCGACAGGGGTGTCATCGCGGGCCTGGATGCCGCAGAACTTGCATTCCAGCTTGTCGACCCAGCCATTACGATGAAAAGGCAGGTGAATGACGGCTCAGCGGTCGATCCCGGCGACATCATCGCGACAATAGAAGGCCCATCGCGCGGCCTTTTGACCGGCGAGCGCACCGCACTCAACTTTCTTGGCCACCTCTCAGGCATAGCCTCGGTTACGGCCGGTATCGTAGCAGCCATTGCTGGAACAAGAGCCTCAGTGGCGTGCACCCGCAAGACAACACCCGGCCTTCGCGCCCTGGAAAAATATGCCGTCCGTGCAGGTGGCGGCATGAACCATCGCTTTGCTCTTCACGATGCAGTCCTCATCAAGGACAATCATATCGCTGTTGCAGGCAGCACGGCCGAAGCAATTCGCCGCGCAAAGGCTAGTGTCGGCCACCTCGTCAAAATTGAAGTGGAAGTCGATACGCTCGACCAACTGAGGCAAGCGATGCAAGAAGGCGTCGACGCTGTTTTGCTCGACAACATGAGCCCTGAGATGTTGCGTGAAGCCGTTGATATCGTCGCTGGCAAAGCCATCACAGAAGCCTCGGGCCGTATCAATCCGCAAACGGCTGCCACCATCGCGAAAACCGGTGTTGACCTGATTTCCGTTGGATGGCTGACGCACAGCGCGCCGGTGCTCGATATCGGCCTAGATTTTTCCCACAACTGTTGAGAGCGGATACCGGAACAAACGTCTCACATATCCGTTATCGCCTTGCCATGAGGTCCGTGCTTCTAGGCGGGGGACGAATGCGTGCAAAAACCTGTCTTTATCAGCGGATCGCTATCAGAGAGGAAAGGCGTGTTATGGAAGATGCACAGGTTGGCTGGATTGCGGCCATTATCATCGGCGGCATTGCAGGGTGGCTTGCCGAACAGTTCATGAAAAGCAACATGGGTGTTTTCATGAATATTATTCTCGGCATCATCGGTGCGATTGTCGCGAATTTTCTGCTTGGACTTGTGGGCGTTTCCCTTGGGGGATGGCTCGGATACCTTATCGCAGGTTTCATAGGCGCGTGCATACTGATCGCCGTAGGGCGAGCGATTCGCCGCTAAAGGGAGAATGAAATGAGCTTCTTTGACAAAATCAAAAACGCCATCTTCGGAAAGGCCGAGGCCGCCACTGAAACGGCAGCGCCTTCGCCTGCACCATCGGGCAGCCCTGCGCCTGCGGCACCGGCACCTGCGCAGCCAACCGCAACAGGTGCTGCACCCGCCCCAGCCGGAGCAGTCGATGTTGCCGCCATCCTGGACGCTGCCGTCAAGAAAAACGGTCAGAAACTCGACTGGAAACATTCCATCGTCGACCTTCTCAAGGCGCTCGACCTCGACAGCAGCCTCAGCGCCCGCAAAGAACTGGCCGCCGAACTGCATTATCCCGGCGACACATCAGATTCCGCCGCGATGAATATGTGGCTTCACAAAGCGGTCATTAAAAAACTTTCGGAAAATGGCGGCAAGCTGCCAGCCGAGTTGCTTGATTGACATGCCGGAGGCCAGGGGTAACACCCCTGGCCTTTTCAACGAACCAGTCGGCCCGGCCATGTCCCGCAAGGAGAAAAGAAATGGACGACTACGACAGCCTGCGCGAACAGATCGGCAGAGACCTCGACACCCTTCACAAGACCGAGAATCCGAAATCAATCTTCGAGATTGCAGAAGATTATCTTCTGGGAAATCCGCATCTGAAACGTGCGGTCGTCGAAGACATCATTAAAGAGGAAGCTGACAAGCGCAGCATCTCCATCCACTGAAACGTGCTCAACCACAAAGAGTGGAGCCATCTTGTGAACATGCTATAAGCGCCACAGTTCAACAGGATGAGGTTTTTAGTGAAAGAGGCGCAATCAACACCACTCGTCACGGTGATCGCAACCGGCGGAACAATTGCAAGCAAACGTGGCGAGGACGGAGCATTTAAGCCCGCGTTGACAGGTGATGACCTTCTTTCCGTTCTTCCCGAGGTCGATGCGCGTCTTCGCACGGTCAATCTGATGTCGAAAGATTCCTCCAGCCTTACCTTCGCCGACATGCAATCGATCAGCGATGCCGTGAAACAGCAAATCACTGACGGAGAGGTGCGTGGTGTCGTGGTGATGCATGGCACCGACACGATGGAAGAGAGCGCGCTTCTCGTTCACTTGCAAAACGCCATCGAAAAGCCCGTGATTTTCACCGGCGCACAATTTGCTGCCGACCATCCCTGTTCTGATGGTCCAACTAATCTTCACCATGCAATTTCGCTCGCGTCAGACGCCGTCAATGCTGCGCGTGGTGTTCAGATCGCCTTTGGTGGCAGAACTGTATCGGCATGGGGCGCATACAAATTCAGCAGCGACAAGGCCGACGCATTTCGAAATGCCCGTGGCGAAACGACGAAAGCAAAACTCGAACTATCTGGTCGGGTTGATCCGGTCCGGGTGGACATGATCGCCATCTATCCCGGCTGCGACGCCACACAGATCAAGGCAAGTGTAGAGGCAGGTGCACACGGCATCGTGCTGCAGGCCCTTGGATCGGGCAACGCCAATCGGGTGATTGTCGAGGCGGCTCAAGAATGCACGTCCAAGGGTCTGCCGGTCATCATTTCCAGTCGTGTGCCCGACGGCGCACTTTCGCCCAGTTATGGTGGCGGGGGCGGTGGGCACGACCTGGCAAAAGCAGGAGCCATCCATTCACGTACATTGCGGCCGGGCCAGGCACGTATTCTCCTGGCCGCTCTTCTGGCAAGTGGCGCCGATGCTGACGCCATCCGGGATGCATTCGACGAAACCGTCGACGCGATGCACTAACGAAAAAAGGCGGCTCCACATCGGAAGTCGCCTTTTATACTGTCTCGAGAGAACAGATTTACTCGTTATATTGAACCTCTGCCTTCCTGGCATTTTCTTCCATCAATTCATACCACATGGCGTTCATGACGGCGAAGATGGCGGCGAGAGGCAGGCCGAGCAGCCAGGCGAAATACCACATGTTCGATCTCCTTCTTTGATCTCAGTACGCGTGTCCGCTTTCATCACGGATCGCCTTCTCATCCACTTTGCCCCACAGCACGCGATAGACCCAGGTCGTGTAAGCAACGATCATCGGCACGAAGATCACCGCAACAACCAGCATGATGAACAGCGTCAGATGGCTCGATGAAGCATCCCAGACAGTCAGGCTCGACTTCGGATCGACCGAGGACGGGAGGATGAAGGGAAACATCGAAAGCCCGACAGTCGAGATGATGCCGAAGATTGCCAGAGAACTGGCGAGAAGTGCCATCACTGCCTTGCGCATACGAATGAAAACAAAAGCGATCAGCGGCAGACCAAGGCCAAGTGCAGGCGCAACCATCATCCACGGATATGTCGTGTAGTTCTGGAACCAGACACCACTTGCCACTTCAACCGTTTTGCCAAGCGGATTGGACGGACCGCCGGTGGCAATCTCGGACGTGAAGCGGTAACCATCAACGCCGAGCCACAGGAAAATGCCGCCAAGCGCAAAGACAACGGTCGTGGCAAGAGCCGCAACTGTCCCGAATGCTCTGGCACGTTCGGCGATGACACCGTCCGTCTTCAGCATCAGCCATGCCGCACCATGCATCAGCAGCATGGCAACGGACACAAGACCGCAGAGAATGGCATAGGGGTTCAAAAGTTCGAACAGTGTCGTGCCGTCATAGAAGATCCTAAGGTCGTCATCGAAGTGGAACGGCACACCTTGAAGTACGTTGCCAACCGCAACGCCAAAGATCAGGGCAGGTACAAAGCCCCCGACGAACAAGGCCCAGTCCCAGCTTGTGCGCCACACTACACTCTCGCGCTTGGAGCGATATTTGAACCCCACCGGCCGCAAGATGAGCGCAAACAGGGTGGCGAACATCGCCAGATAGAAACCCGAGAAGGACACCGCGTAAAGGGGTGGCCAGGCCGCAAAGATGGCACCACCGCCAAGGATCAGCCACACCTGGTTGCCTTCCCAGGTTGGGCCGATGGAATTGATGACGACACGCCGCTCGATGTCGGTTTTAGCGACAAAAGGCAGCAACGCACCAGCACCGAGATCAAAACCACCGGTGACCGCAAATCCTATCAGCAGGACGCCGAGCAGCAACCACCAGATAAGGCGGAGAATTTCGTAGTCGATAAGTTCGTGCAGGATCATGTTGTTTACTCCGCAGCGACGAGTTTTTCGGGAACGAGCGGCGCCTCCGGTTCCTTGTCCGGATCAGGCCCCTTGCGGATCGCCTTGAGCATCAACCCCATCTCGATGATGAAAAGAACCGTGTAGATGGCGATGAAACACAGGAGCGTAATCAGAACCGTCGAAGCACTGAGGCTGGAGACCGCAGCGGCGGTCGGCAGCACACCTTCGATGATCCACGGCTGACGGCCGAACTCTGCGACGATCCAGCCCATTTCCGCAGCGATCCACGGCAGCGGAATGGCAAACACGGCCACCTTCAGCAGGATAGGATAGTGATCCAACCGGCGGCGGGCTGACAGGTAGAAGAATGTTGCCGTCAACAGGATGAAGAAGATGCCGAGCCCGACCATGATGCGGAACGACCAGAACAAGGTCGGGACGTGCGGAATGGTATCTGTCGCGGCCTTGGCGATCTGCTCGTCTGTCGCCTGTCTCGGATCGTCGACGTAGCGCTTGAGCAGCAATGCATATCCAAGTTCGTGCCCGAGTTCCGCAAAGGTGCCGCGTACTTCTTCAGGCAACTGCGTACCCTTGCCGGCGGCACGAATCTGCATCAGTGCATCATAGGCCTTGATGCCGTCACGGATACGGTTTTCAGCCTGCTTGACGAGATCGTTGATACCAGGAATTTCGGTGTCGAGCGAGCGTGTGCCGATCAGGCCCATGACCCAGGGAATATGAACGGCGAAATGGGTTTCGCGTGCTTCCTGATCGGGAAAACCAATCGCGGTGAAGGGAGCAGGTGCCGGTTCTGTTTCCCACATCGCTTCGATAGAGGCGAGTTTCATCTTCTGATGTTCAGTTGAGAGATAACCGCTCTCATCGCCCAGCACGACGACGGAGAGAGCCGAAGCAAGTCCGAACGAGGCCGCAACCGTCATCGAGCGTTTGGCAAGATCGACATGGCGTCCCTTCAGCACATACCAGGCTGAAACACCAAGGACAAAGATTGCGGCCGTTACATAGCCAGCCGAAACTGTATGGACGAATTTCGCCTGAGCGACCGGGTTGAACAGAACTTCGAAAAAATCCGTCACTTCCATGCGCATGGTCTGAGGATTGAAAGCCGAACCGACAGGATTTTGCATCCAGCCATTGGCAATCAAGATCCAAAGTGCAGAGAAATTCGAACCGAGCGCAACGCACCAGGTCGAGATCAGGTGACCAACCTTCGACAGTTTATCCCAGCCGAAAAAGAAGAGACCAACGAAGGTGGCTTCCAGAAAGAACGCCATCATGCCTTCGATGGCGAGCGGCGCCCCGAAGATGTCACCAACATAGTGGCTGTAATAACTCCAGTTCATACCGAACTGGAATTCCATGACGATGCCGGTGGATACACCGAGCACGAAGTTGATGCCGAACAGTGTTCCCCAGAATTTCGTCATCTGCCGCCAGATCGTCCGGCCGGTCATGACATAGACCGTTTCCATGATGGCGATCACCACCGACAGACCAAGTGTCAGAGGGACGAACAAAAAATGATATAAGGCAGTAACTGCGAATTGGAGGCGCGATAGCGCCACGATGTCGAGTTCCATGTGTTTACCCCACCTTTTTCTTCAAAAAAGGTCAGTCTCCTGTTTCAAAAACAGCACCGACCCTGAAAAAATCGATCAGTCCGGACGCAATGTTTGCAACACTACGCCGTAGCCTGAGGTACCGCTTTGACATTCATCAAACGGATGCCCCTCTTTCAGAACCACAATGCGATCGGCGAATTCAGCCTCACGCCGATTGTGCGTCACCATCACGACAGTTTTTCCCGTCGCGTGTTGAAACAGCCTTGCGAGCACGTCGCGCGCTGTTTTGCCGTCGAGGCCTTCAGTCACCTCATCCAGAAGCCAGAGGGGCCTGTCTCTCAACAGAAACCGCGCAAGCGCCAATCTGCGGGATTGCCCACCGGACAGACCCTGCCCGCCCTCGCCCAGACGAGTTTCAAGCCCCTCAGGTAAGCGCCTGACCAGGGTACCAAGACCCGCAGCATCGAGGACGTCCCAGAGTTCGCGATCGGTCGCATCGGGTTTGGCAAGCCGGAGATTGTCTCCAAGGCTGTCGCGAAACAGTTCGTTTCGTTGTGTGAGAAACGACGAAGAGAAAGCGTTGACGTATCCTGTATCCGGCATCAGTTCGCCGGCAATCAGATTGAGCAGGCTTGTCTTTCCAGCACCGCTCGCCCCTATGATTGCGACCGTTTCACCGGCCTTGATGTTTAAATCGATGTCATCAAGCACCGGGCGGGAATTGCCAGCACGCGTCAGTTTCACACCTGCAAATTCGACGGCCATGCCCGTTGCAGGCACGGAGGGAGAAAACACCGTATCAGCGGCAGAAAGGCGGGGGGCAATCCGTCGGGCGGAGAACAATGTTCTTCCAAGTTCCATTGCTCCCCTTCGCAAAGCAGCAAAAGGCTCCAAGGCGGCAAAACAGACAAGCAATCCCAAGGCTGCCGCGGGCGCATCGATCACACCATGTTCGGCCAGCCAGGCCATTCCCAGCAGTGTAGTCGCCAGCAGAACGGCTGAGCTGATCCCAAACGAAAAGCCCGTTGCAACTTCAATCCGATTTAATTGATCGTCGCATCTTTTCAGATAATCGTCCGCTTCACAAGCAGCCGCCACCTGTGCGGACAGGCGACCCGTCGTCAAGAACTCCGCCTGACCGCTAACCATGTCAGCGGTGCGCGCCCGCAAAGACTCAAGACCACTCGCACGGCGGCGAGCGAATTTTTCTGCCTTCAAGGAAGTTTTGACAGGGATTCCAAGGCCCGCGACCAGCAGGAAGATAGCTGCACCGAGCCCGGCGAGCGGATGCAGAATGCTAAGCCCTAGCCCCGTCGCAATCGCTACCAGAATTGCAACGGCTCCCGGCACGAGAACACGCAAATAAAGCGAATCCAGCGCATCGATATCGGCCGTCAAACGGTTCAGCAGGCGAACCGGCCTCGCCTCGAGCGCCTTTGCAGCCATGGGCGAGGCCCAGCCCCGAAACAGCTTTTCCCGGAGTGCTGCGAGAACAGAAAGCGTTGCTTCATGCGTTGTCAGACGCTCGCCATATCGTGCGGCGGTCCGAGACAGCGCAAGCAGCCGGATTGCCGCTGATGGCGCAAAAACATCGAATGCATAGGCTGTCGCCGGCGCAAGACCGGCAATTGCCGTGGCCGTGATGAACCAGCCTGAGACGCCCAGAAGTCCAATACCAGCCATGACCGTTGTCGCGGCGAGCGCAGCACCTACGCACAACATTGTCCGACGCGACGACCAGAAAAGCTGGGCTATGGGCTTCAATACGGCAAGACGCGATATCATGAACGCTTCTCCCCTTGGCTGAGGGCAGCCAGATCTACAACCCTGTCCATACGCCCCGCAAGAACCGGGTCATGCGTCGCCACGATCAGGGTCCTGTCTTTGGCAAGCCGACAGAGGCTGTCTGCAATCCGTTCCGCAGTTTCGCGATCGAGATGCGCCGTCGGCTCATCGACCAGCAGCAGCTTTGTTGCAGGGTCGGCAACCGCCCGCGCTATGGCCAGCCGCACAGCCTCACCGCCGGAGATTCCGTGACCGCCATCACCGACGGGACAGTGTTGGCGCTCAGATACCAATGCGTCGAGCCCGGTTTCCTGCAACGCACGGTCAACGCTCGTGTCGGTGATATCAGGACGACCAAAGCGAACATTGGCTTTCAGCGAGCTGGCCGTAAAGAACGGCTTCTGGCTGATCCATCCAACCGTCTGGCGCAATGGGTCAGCCGTATCGGCATTCAGTGGCGTGCCACCGATCTCGATTAAGCCCGTATCGGCGGCAGCAAAGCCAGCGATCAAAGAGAGAATGGTGGATTTTCCGCAGCCAGAAGGGCCAAGGAGCGCAACGGATTCACCTTCCCGAACGGACAGGTCAAAATCGCAAATGACGTAAGGCCCGCCCGGATAAGCGAAAGACAGCCCTTTGATCTCCAGGGTCGGTGCGCTCGCAATAGAACGTTCCGTAGCGTCCTGACCGTTTCCAACAACTGAGACCGCATTGTTCCTGAACTTGCGCAGTGCATCCATTGCCGCCTCGCCCGCAGCGCGATCGTGCCACACGGCAGACAGTTCGCGCATCGGTTCAAAAAAGGCGGGTGCCAAAAGCAAAATGAAAAGGCCTTCTGCCAGCGTCAACCGCTGCCCCCAGGCCCCGAATTCCAGAAAACCGAGCAGATGGAAGCCGACATAAACGGCGGTCATTGCAACCCCAAGAGCCGCGAACAGCTCAAGGACCGCGGATGACAGGAAAGCAATCCGCAAAACTGCCATCGTCCGCTTCTTGAGGTTTTCGGCATCCCCCCTAAGTCTACGGGCAGTTAGATCGACGGCCTCCAGGGACCGGATCGTTTGCAGTCCGCGCAAGCGATCCAGCAAGAAGGCGTTCATGTTGCCGGTCTCGGCCAGTTGCTTTTCGCTTGCCACTTTGGCCTGCCAGCCGATCAGCGCCATGAACAGCGGTATCGTCGGCATGGCGAAAAGCAGCACCAGTGCGGCAACCCAGGAGAATGGGAAGATAGCGACGAAGAAAACAATGGGAACGACTGTCGCCTTCATTCTCGCCGGTAGAAACCGGGACAAGTAGGGGACGAGTGCCTCCGCACTCTCTGCAATGACACTTGCCGCCTCCCCGGACGTCGTACGGGATGAATCGAGGGGTGACGCTCTGGCCACAATAGCAAGCGCTTCCGCTCTCTCTTGAGAAAGTACGCGACGGGCAGCCTGAAACGATCGGCGTGATGCCGCTTTCTCCAGCCATGCTTTGAGAACCCCGAGGACGAGAACCGCAGAGGCGGCGGGCACGATCGATATCATCGGTGCCACATCAGCGATCATACCGACGGAAAGAGCCAGCAATGCTGCCTGCGGCAACCAGATAAGGGCGGCGACGGCATGCAAAAGCGCGACGGACCTGCCTTGCGATGGGGCACGTTTCTTTTCCTGCCCAACGTTCGTGATCCCGGCTTCCGAAACCCGTCGTCCCGCCGTGTCATGAGCATTGTTCGTCGCTTCTCGAGCAAATTGACCGGGATCAGCGACAGCAGAGAAAGGCGATGCGGATGTGGAAGCGGTCATTGATCCCGTTACCTCTTTTTGCCGCGTGGTTTGGCAAGCGAAACAATTTTATCCTTGGTATCCAGTAGCTTGGTGACCTTCGCGCCCAATGCCAAAAGCGATGCCAGTCTCTCGGTTTCGAGCTTTTTGACGTCGTCGTACCAGCCAGTCAGTTGCTCGATCAGCACCTTCATGTCCTCGATGCGCTTTTGGGCGTGGCGCTCGCTCTCGCTTTCAGGCGTCGTCATGAGAATTTCGCGCAATACGCTAAGCGTCGGATCAATTTCGCGTTTCTTGCGCTCTTCCGCAAGTATACGAAGGATGTGCCAGACATCTTCCGGAGTCGTGAAAAAGTCGCGCCTATCTCCGGGCAGATGCTTGAGGATTGCAAGATTCCAGGCCTGAAGCTCTTTCAGGCTCATCGACACATTCGAACGAGAGATCGCCAACGCCTCGACGAGATCGTCTGCGCAGAGCGGCTCCGGCGATAGGTAAAGAAGAGCATAGACCTGCCCGACGGTGCGATTGATTCCCCATCGGCTGCCCATTTCGCCGAAATGCAGCACAAATGACTGGACGAGAGGCGAGAGATTTGCGGACACGCTTTGTTTCCTAATTTTCAGTAATTTCTGAAACTTCGATATAACAAAAAACAAATGGCATCAAATCTCCTTTTTGAACTGCGTCAAAAAGCGTCACACAGACAAACGGCAGGCCGCTGAAGGCTTTGAGTGACAGGGCCTTGCCGATAATCTCGATACGAGCCCGCCAGAATTCGCATGATACCGATATCATCTGGCCTTCCCATGCCGACACGATGCCAATAGAAGATTTTTTCCCCTCAACGACTTTGCACGCCAGATGTATTGGGCTTATTCAGGAAATGCCTTTAAGGCGGGATTTGCGCGAACGGCATGACTGAATTTCAGGGTTCTGACCTTGACAAAGTTGTAACGGACAAGCGAATGTTACCGATAACACACTAGAAATCCGTGGAGGAAATTGTGAGCCTTAAGTTGTTTGACCTTTCCGGCCGTCGTGCCCTGATTACGGGCTCTTCACAGGGCATTGGCCTTGCGCTGGCGAAGGGTCTGGCGGAAGCAGGCGCCGAAGTTGTCCTGAACGGCAGAGACGAAACAAAACTCAAAGCTGCGGCTGAAAGCATCAAGGGCGCTAAAACTCTTGCATTCGACGCCACTGACCACGCGGCGGTTCGTGAAGCGATCGATCGCTTCGAGGCCGAAGTCGGCGCAATCGATATTCTCGTCAACAATGCCGGGATGCAACACCGCACACCGCTTGAAGACTTTCCAGCCGACGCCTTCGAGCGCCTTCTGCAGACCAACATCGCCTCGGTTTTTCACGCAGGACAGGCGGCTGCCCGCCACATGATTGGCCGTGGACGCGGCAAGATCATCAACATCGCCAGCGTCCAGACTGCCCTTGCTCGCCCGGGCATCGCCCCATACACCGCCACGAAAGGCGCCGTTGGAAACCTGACGAAGGGCATGGCAACGGACTGGGCGAAGTATGGCCTGCAGTGCAATGCCATCGCGCCGGGTTATTTCGACACGCCACTTAACGCTGCACTGGTGGCAGACCCGGCATTTACCGGCTGGCTCGAAAAGCGCACGCCCGCCGGACGGTGGGGCAAGGTAGACGAACTTGTCGGCGCCTGCATTTTCCTCTCGTCGGACGCATCCACATTTGTCAACGGACATATTCTCTACGTGGACGGCGGCATCAGCGTTTCGCTCTAAAACCCCTCGCCTCCGCCGCGCCAGCTGATCCAGCATTTCGGCGGAGACGTTTCCATCATGATGCTTTTGGGAGGAGGCCCATGACAATGACGACCGAAACCAGCAGAGTAGCCTTGATCGGCGCGGGCGCCATGGGAGGCGCCATCGGTACCCGGCTGCTAGAAACGGGAAATCATCTGACGGTCTTCGATCTCGACAAAGAAAAGGTCGCGGCGCTGACGGGACGCGGCGCCCATGCAGCATCAACAGCGGCCGATGCGGCGTCGGCTTCCGATGTCGTCATTCTCAGCCTCAACTCCCCCAAAATCGTCCGCATCGCTGTCTTCGGCGAAAACGGGGTTGCGGCTGGAGCAAAGCCCGGAACACTCATCATCGATATGTCGTCCATCGATCCAGAGGCGACCAAGGAGCTCGCGGCCGACTCTGCCGCAAAGGGCCTTCGCTGGGTTGACAGCCCGCTCTCCGGCGGCGCTCCAAAAGCACTTATCGGCCAGCTTACCTTGATGGCTGGCGGCAGCGAGACCGATGTCTCTGATGCCCACCGTGTTCTGCGCCACGTGGCGAGCAATTTTACCCATATGGGTCCTAGCGGCGCCGGGCAGACCACAAAGCTTATCAACCAGGTTTTGTGCGGACTGAACTTCCTTGCGGTAGCTGAAGCTACACAACTCGCCCTCGACGCCGGCGTCGACGCCGCAAAAATCCCGCAGGCGCTGAAAGGTGGTCGCGCTGACAGCGCCATCCTGCAGGAATACATGCCGCGCTTCGTCGAGAAGGATTACCGCCGCACCGGTCGCATCGACAACATGGTCAAAGACCTGAACGGCGCGCAGGATCTGGCGCGCCGAACCAACACGGCCATGCCGCTGACCGCCGTCTGCGCGGAAGTCCACCGCATGTTGACGGCGGCCGGACTGGGTGGAGAAGATCAGGCCGCCCTGATGGAATTCTTCAGCGGCGCGAAACGGCAATTTCCACAATAGGAGTTCAAGGAGGCCTCACTAGAGGCGTTCCACGACCCTGAAAAAGCGTTGCTTTCAAATGTGCGTCGTCGGTAAAGCTGTCGACAGCTTGACCGTTTCCATCGAGATGTAGGCCGACATGTCGTAGAGTTCGACACGCCGGATGATTTGCTTGTAGACCGTGTCGTAATATTCGACGTTCGGCAGAACCAGCTTGAGAATATAATCGAAATTGCCGGTAAGCCGGTGGACCTCGACGATTTCGGGAATTGTGCTGACCGCCGAATGAAAGCGTTCGAGCCACTCTTCGCCGTGCAGTCCTGTTCTCACAAGCAGGAAAACCGTCGTCGGCAGATTGGCCTTTTTTCTGTCCAGCAGCGCCATTGTGCCGGTGATGTAACCCTCACTCCGCAGCCGGGTCAGTCGTCGCGAACAGGCAGATGGCGAGAGGGAAACCTGCTCGGCGATATCGGCGAGCGGCGTTTCGGCATTTTGCTGGAGAATCGCAAGAATGCGACGGTCACGGTCATCAATCATGTTTCGATGATGCGTCGAATTTCTTCATGGCGCAAATGAATTGCACATTTTAAATTTAATGAGCAAATGGAATGCATGGACCAGACATTACGCCGTAAACAACGCATCAAAATCTCCCAAGATGAATGGCATCATGGGGCCAATCGAAATCATACCGAGGGAAGACATGATGAAACGGATCGGACTGATCGGCGGCATGAGCTGGGAATCGACGGCAACCTACTACCGGCTCATCAATGAGGCAGTGCGCGAAAGATGCGGCGGCCTGGTATCGGCTGATCTCGTCATGCATTCGCTTGATTTCTCCCAGGTGGTTGCGCTGCAAAAGGCAGATCGTTGGGATGAGGCTGGCGCGCTCCTCGGTGCGGCCGGCGCCCGCCTGGCCGATGCAGGTGCGGACTGTGTACTGATCTGCACCAACACCATGCATCTTGTCGCAGACACCGTGGCAAAGATGTCAGGCGTCACGCTGATCGACATCATCGACGAGACCGCTGCAGCTCTGAAAGCTGACGGCCGCAGCAAGCCGCTGCTTCTCGCAACACGCTACACGATGGAGCATGGTTTCTACACCGACCGCATGCGCCAAAATGGCATCGAGGTCTTCGTGCCGGAGATGGAAGACAGGGTTGCTGTCCATGACATCATCTTCAGCGAACTATGCCGTGGCGAGGTCAAAGCAACGTCACGTCAGACATATCTCGACATCATTGAGAAGGCGCGTGGATTGGGTGTCGACTCGATCATCCTGGGCTGCACTGAAATTTCACTTCTGATCGATCCGAACTCATTGCCGTTGCCGGGCTACGACTCGACGGAAATTCACGCAAAGGCGGCCGTCAGGTTCGCACTGGAAGGCGGCACACTTCACAAAGCCGCGTAAATGTGCCGCCTTTTCGCCTATTCGGGCAAACCTGTCTGGCTCGACAGCCTTCTGATCGAGCCAGAGGCCTCGCTTGTCAGCCAATCAATGGCGGCGCGAGAAGCCAAGACCGTCGTCAACGGCGACGGCTGCGGCATTGGCTGGTATGGAGAACGCGGCGCGCCCGGCGTCTTTCGTGATACGCGGCCTGCCTGGTCTGACGCCAATCTTGCAGCCCTCTGCCATCAGATCCGCTCCGGAATGTTCATGGCGCACGTCCGTTCAGCGACGTCAGGCGAAGTGTCCCGTGCCAATTGCCATCCCTTCTCCCTTGGCCGCCATCTTTTCATGCATAACGGCCAGATCGGCGGTTATGAGCGGATAAGGCGGGATGTCGATTCTCTCATTCCCGATCACATCTATTCTGCCAGACGCGGCACCGGCGACAGCGAAGCAATCTTCCTGATTGCGGCCGGCCACAACCTTCAAGAAGATCCGGTATCGGCAATCGCCAGAGCCCTTAAACTCTGTCGGGAAAAGATGATTGCCGGCGGCGTTACCTCCGCATTGCGCTTCAGCGCGGTGCTCATGGATGGGGACTGCCTGCACGCATTCCGTTGGTCGAGCGACGCGACGCCGCCATCGCTCTATTGGCGCGCGCTTGAAGACGGTATCGCCATCAGTTCCGAGCCTTTTTCTTTCGATGCCGCACCCTGGTGTGTCGTACCACCCAATACCGTCGTCAGGATCAGCGCCTGCGGAATGACTGCCGAAAACTTCGAACCGGCATGATGGGATGCCGGACAGCTCTGGGGACGATAAAGTTCCGGCACAACAGGCATCCGCAAAGCGTTACGTAAGCCGTTTTTTTACTTCACCAATGATTTTCCGGACAGATGCGCCAAGGTGGCGGAACTGAAATCGTCCAACGCACCGGCAGGGCATAATCTCGCGAGCCTATGAGAAAAAGCTTTCTTTTCCAATATTAAGCTCTTCATCTTTCCAAAAAAAACGCTGTTGCCACACCTCCATATCGATGCATAAACTGGCACCGTTACAGGTAAGCCGGATCGACACAATCAGACCCTCTCCTCCCACCAAGGTGCTGACCGACCAATGATCAACAAACTCGCCACCAACGACCTCCCTCGTCCCGCGCCGCGCAGCTCCAACCCGGAGATCATGGCCAACGAAATCATCGAGCGACTGACCTATCGTATCGGCAAGGACGTCAAGGTTGCCAAGCCTCACGACTGGCTGACGGCCACAATCCTCGTCGTTCGCGACCGCATCATCGACAAGTGGATGGAATCCACCCGCAAGGCCTACCAGGACAATTCCAAGCGCGTTTATTACCTGTCGCTGGAGTTTCTGATCGGTCGTCTGATGCGCGACGCAATCTCCAATCTCGGCCTGATGCATGAAATCAAGGATGCCTTGTCGTCCCTCGGCGTTGATCTTGATGTCATCGCGGGTTTGGAGCCGGACGCTGCCCTCGGCAATGGTGGCCTCGGACGTTTGGCCGCCTGTTTCATGGAATCCATGGCAACGGTCGACATTCCCGCCTATGGTTATGGCATCCGCTATGTGCACGGGCTTTTCCGTCAGCAGATGGCCGATGGCTGGCAGGTTGAGCTGCCGGAAACCTGGCTTGCTCACGGTAACCCCTGGGAATTCGAGCGCCGCGAAAGCTCTTACGAAATCGGCTTCGGTGGCTCTGTCGAAACCATTGGCGGATACGAAGAACCGCAGCGCTTCGTGTGGAAGCCTGCAGAGCGCGTCATCGCCATGGCAGTGGACACACCTGTTGTCGGTTGGCGCGGCACCCGCGTCAACACGCTGCGTCTCTGGTCTGCCCAGCCTATTGACCCGATCCTGCTCGCTGCATTCAACGCAGGCGATCACATCGGCGCACTGCGCGAAAGCAACAAGGCCGAGAGCCTGACGCGCGTTCTCTATCCCGCAGACGCCACGCCAGCCGGACAGGAACTGCGTCTGAGACAAGAGTTCTTCTTTTCGTCCGCATCCCTGCAGGACATTCTGCGTCGCCATTTACAGCAGTATCCGGACTTCACATCGCTGCCTGACAAGGTGTCCATTCAGCTCAACGACACTCATCCGGCCATCTCCATCGCCGAAATGATGCGTTTGCTCTGCGACGTCCATGGCCTGGAGTTCGAGGAGGCCTGGAAAATCACGCAGGGCACCTTCTCTTACACCAACCACACGCTGCTTCCCGAAGCGCTGGAAAGCTGGCCGGTCCCGCTGCTCGAGCGTCTTTTGCCACGCCACATGCAGATCATTTATGCGATCAACGCCAATACACTGGTGTTTGCCCGCAAGGAAAAGAAGATGGTCGATCAACAGATCCGCGCCATCTCCCTTATCGATGAGACTGGCGAGCGACGGGTCCGCATGGGCAACCTCGCCTTCATCGGTTCCCACTCGATCAACGGCGTTTCGGCACTGCACACCGATCTGATGAAGGAAACGGTCTTCGCAGACCTCCATAACCTTTATCCCGACCGCATCAACAACAAGACGAACGGCATCACGCCCCGCCGCTGGTTGATGCAATGTAATCCCGGCCTGACTGGGCTCATCCGCGAGGCAATCGGCGACGAGTTCCTCGACGATGCGGAGAAGCTGACGGCGCTGGACAGATTCGCGGAAGATTCGAGCTTCCGCGACAAGTTTGCCGAAGTAAAGCGTTTGAACAAGGTTCGACTGGCAAACACGGTTGCACAGCGCATGGGCATCCGTGTCGATCCATCCGCAATCTTCGACATCCAGATCAAGCGTATTCACGAATACAAGCGGCAGCTTCTCAATCTCGTGGAAACGGTGGCGCTTTACGACCAGATCCGCTCTCATCCGGAGCTTGACTGGGTGCCGCGCGTGAAGTTCTTCGCCGGCAAGGCCGCACCAAGTTACCACAACGCCAAGCTCATCATCAAACTCGCCAATGATATCGCTCGGGTCATCAACAATGATCCGGCCGTGCGCGGGCTGCTGAAAGTCGTGTTCATTCCGAACTACAACGTCTCGCTGGCGGAAATCATGGTTCCCGCCGCCGACCTCTCGGAACAGATTTCCACTGCCGGCATGGAAGCATCCGGCACCGGCAACATGAAATTCGCTCTGAATGGCGCCCTCACCATCGGCACGCTTGACGGGGCGAACGTGGAGATGCGCGATCACGTTGGTGCCGATAATATCGTCATTTTCGGCATGACCGCCGAAGAAGTCGCGAAAACACGTGCTGACGGTCACAATCCACGCGCCATCATCGAGGGCTCGGCGGAACTGTCTCAGGCGCTTTCATCGATCGCTTCCGGTGTTTTCTCGCCCGATGACCGCTCACGTTTCTCCGGACTGATGGACGGACTCTACAACAGCGACTGGTTCATGGTCACCGCCGACTTCGACGACTATGCGCGGGCACAACGCGAGGTCGACACGATCTGGGGCGACCCCACAGCCTGGTATTCCAAAACCATCCGCAATACCGCACGCATGGGCTGGTTCTCATCCGACCGGACAATCCGGCAATATGCGTCAGAAATCTGGAGAGCCTGATGAAAAAACCGCTCAATTCGGCCGACGAGAAAAAAACTGGTGAGGTAACACAGGCTGAAATAGAGGCAATCAAGAGCGGTTTGCACTCCAATCCCTTTGCAATTCTCGGCGTTCACGGAACGCCGGGAAATTTCGTTGCGCGCTGTTTTATTCCAGGCGCCGAAGAAGTGACGGTGATGCGGCTGGACGGTCATATCGCCGGAGAGCTGAAGCGCATCGATACCGATGGATTTTTTGAGGGCTTGGTCGACCTGCCGTCGCGCCAGCCGATCCGTTACCGTGCCTGTCGCGATGATGCGGAATGGGCTGTAACCGATCCGTACAGCTTCGGCCCCGTTCTTGGTCCGATGGACGACTATTTCGTTCGCGAAGGGTCGCATCTGCGCCTCTTCGACAAGATGGGTGCACACCCGCTGAAACTCGAAGGAGTTGAAGGTTTTCACTTTGCGGTCTGGGCGCCCAATGCCCGGCGCGTTTCCGTTGTCGGCGATTTCAACAATTGGGATGGCCGCCGGCACGTCATGCGTTTTCGCAAGGACACCGGCATCTGGGAAATTTTTGCACCTGATGTCTATGCAGGCTGCGCCTACAAATTCGAGATCGTCGGCGCCAATGGCGAGCTGTTGCCGCTGAAGGCTGACCCCTTTGCCAGAAAAGCAGA
This sequence comes from Agrobacterium tumefaciens, assembly GCA_025559845.1. Taxonomy (NCBI): domain Bacteria; kingdom Pseudomonadati; phylum Pseudomonadota; class Alphaproteobacteria; order Hyphomicrobiales; family Rhizobiaceae; genus Agrobacterium; species Agrobacterium tumefaciens. The sequence continues at coordinate 1,467,584 of CP048470.1, read as the reverse complement.
GCTTCGTCCCAAAAACGCCTCGGTGACAGCCCTGGAACTTACTCAGCAATGGGAAGACCACGCGCACCGCGAACATTGGGCAACAGTCGACCAGCGACGCCAGCCGATCAGTATTTACGAGGTGCATGCCGGTTCATGGCAACGACGCGATGACGGTACCTTCCTGAGCTGGGACGAACTTGCAGCAAGACTGATCCCCTACTGCACCGATATGGGCTTTACCCACATCGAATTTCTGCCGATTTCCGAACATCCATTCGATCCCTCGTGGGGCTACCAGACAACAGGCCTTTACGCGCCTTCTGCCCGATTTGGGGATCCGGAAGGGTTTGCAAGGTTCGTAAACGGTGCTCACAAGGTTGGCATTGGTGTCATTCTCGACTGGGTACCGGCGCATTTCCCCACAGATGAGCATGGCCTGCGCTGGTTCGACGGAACCGCGCTTTATGAACACGCCGATCCACGTCAGGGCTTCCATCCGGATTGGAACACCGCGATTTACAATTTCGGCCGCGTTGAGGTCATGTCTTACCTTATAAACAACGCGCTTTTCTGGGCTGAGAAATTCCATCTCGACGGACTGCGCGTCGATGCCGTGGCATCGATGCTCTACCTCGATTATTCCCGCAAGGAAGGCGAGTGGATACCGAACGAATATGGCGGCCGTGAAAATCTGGAGTCCGTCCGCTTCCTGCAGAAAATGAACTCGCTGGTGTACGGCACCCATCCCGGTGTCATGACGATTGCGGAAGAATCCACGTCCTGGCCCAAAGTCTCGCAACCCGTTCATGAAGGTGGCCTGGGCTTCGGCTTCAAGTGGAACATGGGCTTCATGCACGACACGCTGAGCTATTTCTCGCGTGAACCGGTGCACCGCAAATTCCACCATCAGGAACTGACCTTCGGACTGCTTTACGCCTTCAGTGAAAATTTCGTGCTACCGCTCAGCCATGACGAGGTCGTGCATGGCAAGGGCTCGCTGATTGCCAAGATGTCCGGCGACGACTGGCAAAAATTTGCGAACCTCAGATCGTATTATGCGTTCATGTGGGGTTACCCCGGCAAGAAGCTGCTGTTCATGGGACAGGAATTTGCACAGTGGAGCGAGTGGAGCGAGAAGGGTTCGCTTGACTGGAACCTGCGCCAATACCCGATGCACGAGGGCATGCGCCGCCTCGTGCGAGACCTGAATTTCAGCTATCGCTCCAAACCGGCGTTGCATGCGCGCGACTGCGAACCGGACGGGTTCCAGTGGCTGGTCGTCGAGGACCACGACAACTCCGTCTTCGCATGGTTGCGCAAGGCACCAGGCGAGAAGCCCGTGGCTGTGATCAGCAACCTGACGCCGGTTTATCGGGAAAGCTATTATGTGCCGCTACCTTCTGCCGGACGTTGGCGGGAAATTCTCAACACCGATGCCGAAATCTACGGCGGCAGCGGCAAAGGAAATGGCGGACGCGTCCAAGCTGTGGATGCCGGCGGGCAAATCGGAGCGATGATCGTCCTGCCACCGCTGGCAACCATCATGCTCGAGCCGGAAAACTGACGGGAACAACAAACGGGAGGACAAGACATGTCAGAAAAGAGAGTTCAGCCCTTGGCGCGTGATGCAATGGCCTATGTCCTCGCAGGCGGAAGAGGAAGCCGCCTGAAAGAACTGACGGACCGGCGAGCAAAACCCGCGGTCTACTTCGGTGGCAAGGCCCGCATCATCGACTTCGCGCTGTCGAACGCGCTCAACTCCGGTATCCGTCGTATCGGCGTTGCCACGCAATACAAGGCACATTCGCTGATCCGCCATTTGCAGCGCGGCTGGGACTTCTTCCGTCCCGAACGAAACGAAAGCTTTGATATTCTGCCCGCCTCCCAACGCGTTTCCGAAACGCAATGGTATGAAGGCACGGCCGATGCGGTCTATCAGAACATCGATATCATCGAGCCCTATGGCCCCGAATATATGGTCATCCTGGCCGGCGACCACATATACAAGATGGACTACGAATACATGCTGCAGCAGCATGTCGATTCGGGTGCGGACGTGACGATCGGCTGCCTCGAGGTGCCACGCAAGGAAGCCTCAGGCTTCGGCGTCATGCACGTGAACGAAAAAGACGAGATCATCAATTTCATCGAAAAACCTGCTGATCCGCCGGGCATTCCAGGCAATGAAAACTTCGCGCTGGCCTCGATGGGCATCTATGTCTTCCACACGAAGTTTCTGATGGACGCGCTTCGCCGCGATGCTGCCGATCCCACATCGAGCCGCGATTTTGGCAAGGATATCATTCCCTACATCGTTGCCCACGGCAAAGCCGTCGCGCACCGTTTCGCCTCCTCCTGCGTTCGCTCCGATTTCGAGCATGGCCCCTACTGGCGCGACGTCGGTACCATCGATGCCTATTGGCAGGCCAATGTCGACCTGACAGACGTGGTGCCGGATCTCGATATCTACGATAAATCCTGGCCGATCTGGACCTATGCGGAAATTACGCCGCCAGCCAAGTTCGTGCATGACGATGAAGATCGTCGTGGCTCGGCGGTATCTTCCGTCGTATCGGGCGACTGCATCATCTCTGGCGCAGCGCTTCAGCGCAGCCTGTTATTCACAGGTGTTCGCGCCAATTCATACTCCCGCCTTGAGAATGCCGTAGTACTGCCGAGTGTGAAAATCGGGCGTCACGCCCAGCTTAAGAATGTTGTCATCGACCATGGCGTGGTCATTCCGGAAGGATTGATTGTTGGAGAAGACCCCGAACTCGATGCGAAACGTTTCCGCCGCACCGAAAACGGCATTTGCCTTATTACCCAATCGATGATCGACAAGCTGGATTTGTAGCACCCATGAATATTCTTTCGGTTTCATCCGAAATTTATCCCCTGATCAAAACCGGGGGGCTCGCCGATGTTGCCGGCGCGCTTCCCATTGCTCTCGACGCCTTCGGCATTAAAACCCGAACGCTGATACCCGGATATCCTGCCGTCAAAAGCACGGTTAAAGATCCGGTCAAATGTTATGAATTCACCGATCTTCTGGGTGAAAGGGCCGGTGTGCTGGAAGTTCATCACGAAGGCCTCGACCTGCTGATCCTCGATGCCCCGGCCTATTATGAACGCTCCGGCGGCCCCTATCTCGATCAGACCGGCAAGGACTACCCGGACAACTGGAAGCGCTTTGCTGCATTGTCGCTCGCGGCTGCCCGGATCGCCGCCGGAGAGCTTCCCGGCTGGCGTCCTGACCTTCTGCATGCTCACGACTGGCAGGCCGCGATGGCGCCGGTCTATATGCGCTACGCCGAAACGCCTGAAATTCCGAGCCTGCTGACCATCCACAACATCGCATTTCAAGGTCAGTTCGGCGCCAACATCTTCAGCCAGCTCGGTCTGCCTGTGCATGCCTTCGGCGTCGACGGCATCGAATATTATAACGACGTCAGCTTCCTGAAAGGCGGCTTGCAGGCCGCCACCGCCCTCAGCACCGTAAGCCCGTCCTATGCGGAAGAAATACTGACGCCACAATTCGGAATGGGGCTGGAAGGCGTTATCGCCAGTCGCTCCCACGCGCTGCACGGCATCGTCAACGGCATCGATGCAGACGTATGGAATCCGGCAACGGACCATCTGATCCACGATAATTACTCTGCCGCCAACCTTAAAAACCGTCAGCTCAACAAGCAGGCGGTGGCTGAACATTTCCGGATCGATCACGATGACAGCCCTCTCTTCTGCATCATCTCGCGCCTGACCTGGCAAAAGGGTCTGGACCTGATGGCGGAAGCTGTTGACGACATCGTGTCGCTTGGCGGGCGCCTCGTCGTGCTTGGTGCCGGCGATGTCGCCCTCGAAGGCGCGCTCCTTGCTGCGGCATCGCGCCATCGTGGCCGCGTTGGAGTTGCGATCGGCTATAACGAGCCCTTGTCCCATCTGATGCAGGCCGGCTGCGATGCGATCATCATTCCCTCACGCTTCGAGCCATGCGGACTGACCCAGCTTTACGCCCTCCGTTACGGCTGCATTCCGGTCGTGGCACGAACCGGTGGACTCGCCGACACCGTCATCGATGCCAACCATGCGGCTATTGCCCAGAAGGCGGCGACGGGCGTGCAATTTTCTCCGATCACTATGGACGGTCTGCGGCAGGCGATCCGCCGAACCGTCCGTTATTACCAAGATCCGAAACTGTGGATGCAGATGCAGAAGCAGGGAATGAAATCCGATGTTTCCTGGGAAAAAAGCGCCGGCCTTTATGCCGCGCTTTACAACCAGCTTATCTCGAAAGGCCATTGAAACATGCTAAAAACCGTCCAGACGACACCTTATCAGGACCAGAAGCCGGGGACATCCGGCCTGCGCAAGAAGGTGCCGGTCTTCGCTCAGGAAAATTACGCGGAAAACTTTATCCAGTCGATTTTCGATTCACTCGAAGGCTTTGAAGGCCAGTCGCTGGTGATCGGCGGCGACGGTCGCTACTACAACCGCGAAGTGATCCAGAAGGCGATCAAGATGGCCGCCGCCGCCGGCTTCGGCAAGGTTCTGGTTGGTCAGGGCGGCATTCTCTCGACGCCTGCGGCCTCCAACATCATTCGTAAATACAAGGCCTTCGGTGGTATCGTGCTTTCCGCCAGCCACAATCCGGGCGGACCAAACGAAGATTTCGGCATCAAGTACAACATAGGCAACGGTGGCCCGGCGCCAGAAAAGATCACCGATGCGATCTTTGCCCGTTCGAAAGTCATCGACAGCTACAAGATTTCAGATGCTGCGGATGTCGACCTCGACAAGATCGGGAGCTTCAAGGTCGAGGGCATGACCGTTGAGGTGATGGATTCCGTCGCCGACTACGCGCTCCTGATGGAAGAGCTGTTCGACTTCGCCGCCATCCGCCAGCTTATAGCGGGCGGTTTCAAAGTGGTCGTCGATTCCATGAGCGCGGTCACCGGTCCTTATGCCGTCGAGATCATCGAGAAGCGCCTCGGTGCACCGAAAGGGTCCGTGCGTAATGAAATCCCGCTGCCGGATTTCGGTGGCCATCATCCAGATCCCAACCTCGTGCATGCCAAGGAGCTTTACGACGACGTCATGAGCCCGCAAGGCCCTGATTTCGGCGCGGCTTCCGATGGTGACGGCGACCGCAACATGGTCGTCGGCAAAGGCATGTTCGTCACGCCATCAGACTCGCTTGCCATCATCGCGGCCAATGCCAAACTTGCGCCCGGTTATGCAGCGGGCATTTCCGGCATCGCGCGTTCAATGCCGACCAGCGCTGCAGCCGACCGGGTTGCCGAGAAGCTTGGATTGGGCATGTACGAGACCCCGACCGGCTGGAAGTTCTTCGGCAACCTTCTCGATGCGGGTAAAGTGACGGTTTGCGGTGAAGAAAGCTTCGGAACCGGCTCCAACCATGTTCGCGAAAAGGATGGTCTCTGGGCTGTGCTTTTCTGGCTGAACATCGTTGCCGCGCGCAAAGAAAGCGTGAAGGACATCGTCACGAAGCATTGGGCAGAATACGGCCGGAACTACTATTCCCGTCACGACTATGAAGAAGTCGATTCCGACGCGGCCAACACGCTGGTTGCGACGCTGCGCGAAAAACTCGCAACGCTTCCGGGCACCAGCTACGGAAATCTGAAGGTCAAGGCGGCCGACGACTTCGCCTATCATGATCCAGTCGATCAGTCTGTCAGCAAGAACCAGGGCATCCGCATCCTGTTCGAAGGCGGCTCTCGCATCGTGTTGCGCCTCTCCGGCACGGGCACGGCGGGTGCAACCTTGCGTCTCTATGTCGAACGTTACGAACCGGACGCGGCGCGCCATGGCATCGAAACGCAGGCGGCATTGGCTGACCTGATTGCTGTCGCCGATACGATTGCTGGCATCAAGGCGCATACCGGTCGCGACGCCCCGAGCGTGATTACCTGAAAACGACCTGAGCGTCCTCAATTTCCTCCCTCCTTTCGGGGGGAGGAGACATCCATCGCCCGGAGAATATGACCATGCAGAAATCGGCCGTTTTCCATCAAGGCACTCATCTGACGGAAGACGGAGCGGAATTCACGGTCTATTCCCGGCATGCCTCACAGATCGAGCTTTGTCTGTTCGATAAGACCGGCAACACGGAGACGGGCCGGCTGCCGATGAGGCGGGGCGAAAACGATCTACACCAGCTTTTTGTGGCCGATGTCCAACCCGGGTTGCGTTACGGCTACCGCGCTCACGGCGTTTACGCACCCGACCACGGTTTGTGGTTCGATCCGTCGAAACTGCTGCTCGATCCGTCCGCCACGGAGATTGATCGCCCTTTCCGTCATGACCCCGCCCTTTATGCGTTTGGACAAGACACGGCGCCGGTGATGCCCAAGGCAATTCTTGCCCGCCATGAACCGGTAAAACGCAAAGAGGTGCATTTTTCACCGGGCGGAGTGATCTATGAACTGTCCGTCAAAGCCTTTACAGCGCTCCATCCAGATGTGCCCGAGGCAAAACGCGGCACGATTGCGGCCCTCGCCCACCCCGCCATCATTGCCCATTTGAAGAGGATTGGTGTCGACGCCATCGAGCTGATGCCGATCACCGCCTGGATAGACGAACGGCATTTGCCCCCACTCGGCCTTGCAAACGCCTGGGGTTATAACCCTATCGGGTTCATGGCAATCGACCCTCGTCTCTGCCCCGGCGGTGTGCAGGAGCTGCGCGATACGGTCACTGCACTGCATGGCGAAGGGATCGGCGTTATCCTCGATCTCGTCTTCAATCATACGGGCGAGAGTGACCGGCTTGGCGCGACACTCTCGTTGCGCGGCCTAGACAATCTCACGGCCTTTCGCCACCTGCCTGACGACCCTGGTACACTGGTGAACGATACCGGCACAGGTAACACGGTCGCCTGCGACGATCCCTCCATCCGTCAACTCATCGTGGACACGTTGAGGCATTTCGTCCTGAATGCCGGCATAGATGGTTTCCGGTTTGACCTGGCGCCAGTTCTTGGGAGAACGGCCGAGGGCTTTGATATGGCAAGCGCAACGCTCGCAGCCATGCATTCGGACGCGGCGCTTCACGACCGGCTGCTGATTGCCGAACCTTGGGACATCGGGCCCGGTGGCTATCAGCTTGGCAACTTTCCGGAGAGTTTTCTGGAATGGAACGACAGGGCGCGTGACGATATGCGCCGTTATTGGCGCGGCGATCTTTCCACGACCGGCGCAGTAGCCGATGCACTGTCTGGCTCTTCCCACATTTTTTCCCGCCATAACCGGACAAAAACCCGCAGCGTCAATTTCCTTGCAGCCCACGATGGTTTCACGCTGTTCGATCTCGTCAGCCACGAAAACAAGCACAATGAGGCCAACGGCGAAGGCAATCGCGATGGCCATAACGAAAACTATTCCTGGAACAATGGTTTCGAAGGACTAAGCAACGATCCGCAGGTTCGTGATGCGCGCATCCGAGATGTAAAGGCTCTCCTCTCCACACTCTTTGTCAGCCGTGGCGCAATCATGCTCACCGCCGGTGATGAGGGTGGACGCAGTCAGCACGGCAACAACAACGCCTATTGTCAGGACAACAATGTCACCTGGGTCGATTGGGCGTCGCTTGACCCTGAGCTGATCGATCACACCGCGTTTATTTCAGCTCTTCGCAAACGGTTTTCCGTATTCGCCGACACGGATTTCTTTAGCGGCTATGGCGATGTTTCGTGGTTGGCCGCAACTGGGGAGATCATGTCCGTTGCGGATTGGGAAAATCCGCAGGGCCCGGCCTTTGCCATGGTGCTCTCCTCGATCGATCGCGAAACAGACGCGGAGTGCGAACTCGCCGTGCTGATCAATCGCAGCCGGGAGATCGTGCCGTTCACGTTGCAAGGTGATGGTTGGCGCGCCATCGGCACGGATTTTGGCAGTCCTGCCTTCCTGCCCGCTCGTTCGGTTGTGTTTTATCTGCGCAGTTGATCGGCAACCCCGCCAACCTCTATAACCGTGACAACGAACCGGCGTAAAAGAGGAAACATGGCCAAGGACATAGCGCTTGCGGAGATGAAGAATTTTGTCGGCACCGAAATTGGTGTTTCCGACTGGATCACGGTCGATCAGAGGATGATCGATGCCTTCGGAAAAGCGACACTCGATGAGCAGTTCATCCATACGGACCCGGAACGGGCAAAAGCAGAGAGCCCCTTCGGTGGCACGATTGCGCACGGTTTTCTCACACTCTCGCTGCTTTCAGCGATGAACTACGATGCATTGCCGCGCATCCGCGAGCAGACAATGGGCATCAACTACGGGTTCGACAAGATCAGTTTCGTCTCGCCAGTCAAAAGCGGGGCACGCATCCGCGGCCGTTTCACCCTTGCTGAAGCCCGCTTTCGCGGCGCTGCCATGCTGATGACCACTTATGACGTTACTGTGGAAATCGAAAACGAGAAGAAACCGGCGCTGACTGCGCGATGGACGACGATCACTCAATTTGATCCAAAAGACCGGCCGGAGGACGCCTGACGCAGGCGAGATGGGACAAGGAACCAACGGAGGTCGCAATGCGATTTGCCTATCTGATAGAGCCTCCGTTCAACTACCTGTCTGAAAATGGGGACGTTACCGGCTGTGATGTGGAACTGATCCGCACAGTTCTGAACACGCTAGGGATAGACACTATCGAGTTCATCGAAACCGAATTTTCTCAACTCCTGCCAGGGTTGGCGGCGCATCGCTGGGACATCACAACTGGCCTCTTCGACACGGCAGAACGGCGAAAGATCGCTACTTTCAGTCGCCCCATATGGGCCTTGCCGGATGGGCTCCTCATCAAAAAGGGCAATCCTGCGAAGCTGACGGGCTACAGATCTGTCGCGCAGGACGCGTCCCGCAAAATGGTCGTTATCCGTGATCAGCTCCAGCATCGGGCAACCATCGAAGCGTGCGTCCCTGCGAATAGAACCATCGTTTGCGAAACCTACGACGAGGCGATGCAGGCCGTACGTGATGGCCGTGCGGACGCTTATGCCAGTGTTGCAATGGCGCATACCGGTTTCCTCGAACAGCATCCGCAACTCAGGTCCGAATTGGAAACGATCTCAATTCCGTCGGCCGAGAAAACCGCGGCACGGGGAGCATTCGGTTTCCGGTTATCCGACACCATGCTTCGCAACACGATAGATGCAGCGCTCACCGACTATCTCGGATCACCTGAACATCGCAGGATGATGCGGAGGTTCGGTTTCGAAGACGAGCAGGTCGACCTGATCGTCAGCGGCAACGCTTGAGAGAAGATGCCCGTGTACTCAAAGGAGACGGATGCATGCATGATGAGGCGGTGAGACGAGCTTTCCTTCGCCAGGCCAAGGCCTGCGACAGTCTTGGCTCCCCTTTCACGGCAAGGCTGTGCAATCTGATCGCTGCGCGGTTGGATCGTCAAACGGAGGTCGGAGCCACGGTTCTGTCATGGGTGAGCGACCCTGACTCAGCAGGGGATTCGCTTCCGTTGCGCCTTGCTGGTGCTTTGCATGCACTTGTCCTGCTCGAGAAGATCGAACCTCTCACCGCTATCGCGATGGATGACGAGGATGCCCTTTGGGATACATGTGAAAGCGCTCTACGGTTTCACGCCCCCTTTATTCTCGATCGCCTGAAATCTCCACCACAAACGAACGAAGTGCGCAGGTCAGCTGCGTTGCTTCCGGGCTTTTTCGAGATTGCGCGATTGACTGCCAAATCGTTGGTACTTTCCGAGGTCGGTGCCAGTGCGGGACTGAACCTGCAGTTCGACCGCTACCGTTACCGTCTCGGCGGGCTTGAATGGGGTGAAAACTCGGAGGTTGTTCTTACTCCGGAATGGCGAGGTTCATCGCCACGCATTGCCCCGATCACTATTCTCGAACGTGCGGGCTGTGACATCAGTCCGCTTGATCCCTCTTCCGATGAAGATCGGTTGCAACTGATGTCCTATATCTGGGCCGACCAGCCCGATCGGCTTGAACGCACCGCAAGTGCCTTGCGGATCGCCGTTAAAACCAGTGGAGGTATCGAAAAAGCCGACGCTTTGGATTGGCTCGAGCAACGGCTTTCCAAATCGTTTCATGACGCAGCTCACGTGGTTTTTCATTCAATCGCCTGGCAATATCTGCCGGAAAAGCGAAAGCAGATCGGCGAAGCAATGTTTGCAGCAGCCGGCGAACGCGCAACAGATGATGCTCCGCTGGCCCGTTTGCAGATGGAGGCCGACACCAGACGCGGCGGCGCCTCCTTGACACTGCAACTCTGGCCTTCGGGCGAAAAGCGTGAAATCGGTCGCGCCGATTTTCATGGGCGATGGATCGATTGGCGTGGTTGGGGTGCCTGACGTGGCGGCTTTAAACCACCAGGTCCCCTGCCGCTTCCTGCAGCAAACCGCCAACATATTCTGCGAAGGAACGCCAGCACTCAAGCCGGAACGTATCGTCCGCAACACGCAGCAATACGATTTCAGCCTTGCCAAAAATGGTGCGTGAACAGGCGCCGACTGGGAAGACGTTCAACGAAAGATCCTGCGGGCAACCGGCGTTGAGGGCCGCCTCGGCGCCTGGACCAGACACGATAATCGCAACATTGCGGTGAGAAATGTCCGTCGTCGAAAACAGGCCGGAAACCCCAGACAACACCGCTGTCAGATCACTTTCAGCCTGATCGATCACCAGCCACTCATCTGGCCCAAGCCAGAGTGCCGAGCGCAGGCCCGAAGTGGACGACGTCTTGGACGTTTCCGGTAACGCAAGTCCCAACGCCTCCGACAGAGCCGCAACCGTTTCACTCTTCGCCCGAAGCGATATGCGGGACGCGGGAGCAGCCGGCTTCAGCGAAACGACAGGCGAACCACCGTGAAAATCCTCAAGCACGAGCTTGCGTTTTGCGTGATGCGTCTCAGCCATTGAAGCGGGCTCCTTCCTTGTCGAAGAACACCATATCGGTGACTTCTGCGGCAATCGTTTTATCGACCAACGGAATGTAGAGGGTCTCGCCTACACGCGCCCGTCCGTCTGCCACAAGCGCAAAGGCAATTGAGCGGCCGAGGTTTTCCGACCAGTAGGCGGAGGTCACATGTCCGAGCATAGTCATCGGCTTGGGCTGGTTCGGGTCAGCAACGATCTGTCCGCCTTCCTCCGGCACAATCTGCGGATCCTTTGTCAGAAGGCCAACCAGTTGCTTGCGTCCGGAACGCATAAGGTCGGGGCGTTTCAGGCCGCGTATACCAACGAAATCAGTCTTCTTCTTGGAAACCGCCCAACCGAGACCGGCATCGTCAGGTGTAACCGTGCCATCCGTATCCTGACCGACAATGATGTAGCCCTTCTCGGCACGCAGGATATGCATGGTTTCAGTACCGTAGAGGCAACCACCCACCGCTTCCGCACGTTCCCGGATCGTTTGCCACACTGCCGCACCATAATCGGCAGGCACGTTGATTTCGAACCCGAGTTCGCCAGTGAAGGAAACCCTGAAAAGCCGCGTTGGTACGCCACAGAATTTGCCTTCTGCCACCGCCATATGTGGGAAGGCCTCCGGCGATAGATCGATCCCCTCAACGAAGGGCGCAATAACATCGCGGGCTTTCGGGCCCTGCACGGCAATCACCGCCCACTGTTCGGTCGCAGACGTCAGCCACACATTCAGTTCCGGGAATTCCGTCTGCAGATAGTCTTCCATGTGTTGCAACACACGTGGTGCACCACCTGTTGTCGTTGTCACATGGAAGCGGTCTTCGGCCAGACGCCCGACAACACCGTCATCATAAACGAAGCCATCCTCACGGGTCATGATGCCATAACGGCACCGGCCTGGCTTCAGCGTGTCCCAGGCGTTGGTATAGATGAGATTGAGAAACTTCGCCGCATCAGGCCCAACCACCTCGATCTTGCCCAATGTTGAAGCATCGAAGACGCCAACAGTCTCGCGCACTGTCCTGCACTCGCGATTGATTGCCTCATGGAGGTCTTCGCCCGCACGCGGGAAAAACCATGCACGCTTCCAGTTGCCAACGTCCTCAAAGACGGCACCAGCCGCAGCCTCCTCATCATGCATCGGTGTCTTGCGGGTCGGATCGAACAGCGCGCCACGTGAATGATTGATGAGAGTACCAAAGGTTACCGGCGTGTATGGCTGACGAAACGTGGTGAGGCCCACCTTTGGCAAGTCTTTGCCCAGCGCTTCGGAGGCGATGGCAAGGCCGTGCATGTTGGAAAGCTTGCCCTGATCGGACGCCATGCCGTTTGTGGTGAACCGCTTGATGTGCTCGATGGAGTGCATGCCTTCGCGCACCGCAAGACGGATATCCTTGGCGCAAACGTCATGTTGGAAATCGATGAATGCCTTGACGCCCGTATCTTCACCAGCGCCCTCCGCAGCACCGATCATGCCGCCCGCCCAGCTTCGTGCATTCTGGCCGGAAAATTCCGCAGCGCTGCCGCCTGCGGCAGAGGCTTCGGCAATCAACTCGTCCAGTTCGTCGGTCCCGGCACAGGCACCAATCGAAACGGATTGTGGAGCGTGGATATCTGGCAGGAACCGCTGGTTCTCAACATCGAATTTCAGTTTTCCGCGCGATTGTGAGAAGAGATGGACAGAAGGCGTCCACCCGGCAGAAACCGCAAGCGCATCAATTGCAATCTTGCGTTTGTTCGATCCGCCGTTGCGACCAACCGTCATGGACGAAACGCGCAAGCGCCCTGCCGTGTCATAGACGCTGTGTCCCGCCAGCACCTCGATGCCCAATGCCCTCGCTTCTTCCAGAAGCTTCGGATCCGGGGCCTCACGGCAGTCAACGATAGCGGCAATTTTCACTCCCGCCTTTTTCAGATCGAATGCCGTCTCATAAGCGGAATCATGCGCGGTATAAACGCCAACGTTCTCGCCGATCGCCACACCGTAGTGATTGAGGTAGGTGCGTGCCGCCGACGCCAGCATGACACCAGGGCGGTCATTATTGGCGAACACCATGTGGCGTTCGATCGCGCCTGCGGCCAGGATGACCTTCTTGGCGCGGACCTGCCACAACCGCTCGCGCGGCTGGTGCCTCGCCGGAACGGCCAGATGATCTGTGACGCGTTCCGCCAGAGCCAGAAAATTGTGGTTGTAATAACCGAACGCGGTGGTGCGGGTCAGAACACGCACATTCGGCATGGACCGGAGTTCGCCAAAAACCTTCTGCGCCCAGTCAAAGCCAGGCAAACCATCAATGACCGTTCCCGTATCGAAACGCAGCGCCCCGCCGACTTCCGCATTTTCATCCGCGAGGATGACGCTCGCACCCGTCTTTGCAGCAGCAAGCGCCGCTGTCAGGCCCGCGACACCGCCACCGGCAACCAGCACGTCGCAATGAGCATAACGGGATGAATAGTGATCCGCGTCCGGCTCCGTCGGCGCATTGCCAAGACCGGCAGCGCGACGGATCAGAGGTTCGTAAATCTTGTGCCAGGCAGCCTTCGGCCACATAAAGGTCTTGTAATAGAAGCCCGCCGCAAACATCGGTGAAAAGAAATCATTGATCGCCCCGACATCAAACGACAAAGACGGGAAGCGGTTCTGCGACGCGATGATGGCGCCATCGAAAACTTCCTGCACGGTCGCACGCACATTGGGCTGTTTGCGCAGGCTGTCGCGGGAAACATCAATCAGTGCATTCGGCTCTTCCGGACCTGCAGACAAAAAGCCGCGCGGACGATGATATTTGAACGAACGGCCAATCAGGTGCACACCATTCGCCAGCAGTGCAGACGCAACCGTGTCGCCTTCCAACGCCTGATAGATCTTCCCGTCGAAGGTGAAGCGCGCAGTTCTGGCCGGGGTGAGACGACCTGCTCCCTTGATACGATAAGCGCCGCTCATTCGTGACTTCCCTTTTGCGCATTCAAAACCGTTTCCCTGTCCGGTTTCGGTTCGCCTGCCTTGTACGTCATGTAAAATCTGTCGCTGACCGTGTCTCGCGCAGCATTGAAGAAACGACCGCAGCCATGAATGTGGCGCCAGCGCTCGAAAACCAGGCCCTTGTCATTGTCACGCATGAAGAAAAATTCCGCAAAAGCCTCGTCGGAAATATCGGCAATGTTTTCAGGTCGGGCGATATGAGCTTCACCTGCCCAACGAAACTCCAGCTCGGAGCGGTCTTCCCCGCAATAGGGGCAATGAATAAGAAGCATCTTGTTTTCCCCTTTGCTTCAATGCGCCACGGCAGCAGCCGCTGCCTCGTCGATGAGCCGGCCGGTCCGGAAACGGTCGAGCGTCAACCCGGCCGCGAGCCTGTGTGGCTCACCACGTGCGATAAGATGCGCAAACAGGTGCGCTGAGCCAGGCGTTGCCTTGAAGCCACCCGTCCCCCAGCCGCAATTGACGAAAAGATTGGGCACCGGCGTCACGCTCTGGATCGCCGAGCGATCAGGTGTGTTGTCGGTGATACCGCCCCATTGACGCATCATTTTTACGCGCCGGAAGATGGGGAACAACTCACAGATGGCATCGAGCGTGTGCGTGATGATCTGCAAGCCGCCTGTCTGGGAATAGGAGTTGTACTGGTCGGTGCCAGCGCCGATGACCAGTTCGCCCTTGTCCGACTGCGAGATATAGGCATGCACCGTATTTGACATGACGACACAGGGGAAAATCGGCTTCAAAGGCTCAGAAACCAGCGCCTGCAGCGGATTGGAGTGCAACGGCACCCGCACGTCCGCCATGGCCATAACGACAGAAGAGTGACCTGCAGCCGATACCCCGATCTTCTTTGCACCGATGAAGCCGCGATTGGTATCAACACCCGTTACGGCGCCATCCGGCCCACGGCGGATCGCAGTCACCTCACAGTTTTGAATGATGTGGACGCCGCGATCGGAGGCCGCACGGGCATAACCCCAGTTGACGGCGTCATGACGTGCTGTTCCGCCGCGCCTCTGCAATGCTGCACCATTGATTGGATATCGGGCGTTGCCGGAAATATCGAGTGGCGGGCAATATGCCTTGGCCTGCTCCGGTGTCAGCCATTCATTGTCTATTCCATAGAGCCGGTTGGCATTGATATGGCGTTTGAACGACTGCTGGTCGTGAATATTGTGCGACAGCATCATCACGCCGCGCGCCGAATACATCACATTGTAATTGAGATCCTGGCTCAGGCCTTCCCAAAGTTTCAGGGAATGCTCGTAGATGTCCATGCTCTCTTCATAAAGATAATTGGAGCGAATGATGGTGGTGTTGCGTCCACTGTTGCCGCCACCAAGCCAGCCTTTTTCAAGTACGGCGACATTGGTGATGCCATGCTCCTTGGCAAGGTAGTAGGCGGCACCAAGACCGTGACCGCCACCACCGATGATGACGACATCATATTCCTTGCGAGGTTCCGGCGACGCCCACTGCGCGTCCCAGCCCTTGTGGCCGCGCAGGGCCTCACGGGCCACGGCAAAAACGGAATATTTGCGCATTCGCAGACTGCTCCCAGACAAAACGATCGAAGGTCGGACACTCCGGCCCGGCGATATCATACACATGACAAATCGAAATCGCAGGCAATATTCATTTTGCGACGCGACCATGCTTTTGTTTTGACATGCCTCGCTGAAGTGCCAAAAAGCCGCGTTTTCCGGCGCTTTTGGACTTATAGCTGGACTTAAGGTGAACTATCTGTTATACGCCCGCTCAATCGTACGGCCTTCGTGGCCAAACCAAACTTTTCTTGTTTGCGTGCGAATGTCCCAGATTCCCACAGCAACATAGCCAAAACCAAAGGAATGTGTTTCACGTGCAGGTACTAGTCCGCGATAATAACGTTGATCAGGCGCTCCGCGTTCTGAAGAAAAAGTTGCAGCGCGAAGGCGTTTTCCGTGAAATGAAGATGCGTGATCACTTTGAAAAGCCTTCAGAAAAGCGCGTTCGTGAAAAGGCTGAAGCGGTTCGCCGCGTTCGCAAGCTGGCACGCAAGCGTGCACAGCGCGAAGGTCTGGTTGCTGGCCGCTGATAGGCCGTCTTTTAGACGTTTTTGAGTGCTTGTTGGGCGGAGGCGATATTGTCGCCGCCGCTTTTTCTGTTTGAAGCCGGGGACGTCCAAAGAGACCGGCGTGCGAGGGAACCCATATCGAATGACCGCTGTTGATGCTTGTGTTGTGAAAAACTCCGATGTCTCCACGCACCGGGTATCGATGAAGAACAACAAACGGTTCCGTTCCCCAGTCATTCTATGCGCTATGCTTGCAACCCTTGCAGGCTGCGCCACGTCCAAGCAGACGGAAGACGTATTCCGGATCGACCGCGCCCAGGGTTCGCAGGAAAACATCGCCTCGCTGACATCGGTCATCAACGCCAATCCGCAAGATCCGGAAGGCTACAACGTTCGTGGCTCCGCTTACGGCCGCTCCGGCGATTCGCGCCGCGCGATCGAGGACTTCAACAAGGCCCTCCAGCTCAACCCGCGCTTCTATCAGGCATATGCGAACCGCGCCCTTGTCTATCGCAACTCGGGACAGCAGCAGCAGGCCCTGCAAGATTACAATTCGGCGCTGCAGATCAATCCAAGCTATGACGTTGCCCTGATCGGACGCGGTAATCTCTATCGCCAGTCCGGACGTGTAAACGAGGCTTTCAACGATTTCTCGCGCGCAATCGAACTGGAAACGACCGACGGACGCGCCTGGCACAATCGCGGCTTGATCTATCAGCTTCGCAATCAGCACGCGCAGGCAATCGAGGACTTTTCCAAGGCCATCTCGTTGTCGTCGACGTCGCCGGAGCCTTACAACGGCCGTGGCCTTTCCTACGTTGCGCTCAATGACGACGAAAATGCTTTCGCCGATTTCAACCACGCCATTTCTCTGGACGACAAGATTGCCGAATCCTGGGCTAACCAGGCACTGGTCTACGAACGCCGCGGCGAGACTGCCAAGGCTGCCAAGTCTTATTCCCATGCCGCACGCCTTGACCCGAAGTACAAACCGGCTCTCGACGGCATTGCGCGTACGCGCGGCGCGTCCTGATATCTACGAAAACCAACAAAAAAGCCCGGAACGATATTCCGGGCTTTTTGTTTGAATACTGTCGAATATCCGCCGATAGGCTCGAGGCGCGGATTGGACCTCAGTTGCTGTCGCGGCGCGCTTCCGGTGCCAGTACATTGGCCCAAAGCTCAGCCTGAACGGCCTCCTGGAATTCCATGATTTCCTGACGCATCGCGGCATCCTCATAGCCGATCCGGGTCAGGTGAGCGGCGAGTTCCCGGCATTCGTTGCGCCAGAAATCATTGGCTTCCGCCCCGTGCAGACGATCGAGCATAACAGCACAGCGTTTTACATCAGCAATGCGATTTTTGGCCGGGAAGGCGATTATTTCCGAATTCGTCGTCACGCGGGCACCTACTCTTCGAGGAATCAATCCCGACTTTTTAAAGGCGATATGGTTAACGAAGTCTGGAGGCAGCCGCGAAAGGTTGAAATGCGTGGCTTCTGCAGGTGCAGCTCCGCCTAAACGTTTCATTTTCGACCGGATTTTTACATTTTGAGGTTCCGGCGTCGGCGCGAAATTAACGGACGGACAAAGCACATTGCCGACCGTTACGTTTGAATTTACCAATTCACATTACCAAAATTTCATGCCCCCGAAGATAGAAGAAGTATAAGTGTGTTGAAACAGCACCTGTCTCATCGTATATTTCAGTCAAGAAAAGCCATGAAATCTCGCAGCCAAAAACGGAGCAATCGTTCTCGGGAGGAGAGCACCATGTATGCACCGCGTGTTTTCGTCAGCATGATCGGTGCCTTGCTCGTATTTGCGGTTGCGACCTACTTCATTCATGGCTCGTTTTATACCGCGTTTATTCAAACCCTGATTGCTGCCGTTGTTCTTCAAGTCGGCTACTTCATCGGTATTCTTGTTCTTGTCGCGCGTGAAAAAAAGCAGCTCCGAGACGCCTCTCCTTTTCAGAGAGAACGAAGTGCTGAAAATGCGTCTTCAGACAGCATAAAGGGTGTTCCACATTCCGGCGCCAAATTGACGGATATGTAGCTCCGCTCTGAACCATTCTGCCCCTCTCTAAACTCACCCCTAATTTTTTATCGGTTGCATCCACACCCCTGACACTTTCTGCTGGCCAAGTCCTCACCACAACGCAGAAGCAGAAGGGTATGAAATGGCCAACGGTTCCCAGTCCATTTGCGTCATTATCGCTGCGAAGAACGCGGCCGACACGATTGCCATCGCTATCCGCTCAGCTCTTGCCGAGCCGGAAGTGGCTGAGGTTGTGGTGATAGACGATGGATCTTCGGATAAAACCAGTGATGTGGCCCATGCCACGGACGATGGCACCGGCCGCCTGAAGGTTTCGCGATTCGACACCAATCGTGGCCCATCGGCTGCGCGCAACCATGCGATCTCCATTTCCTCTGCACCGCTTATCAGCATTCTCGATGCCGACGATTTCTTCTTCAAAGGCCGGTTTGCCGCCATGCTGGCAGAAGATGACTGGGACATGGTTGCTGACAACATCGCCTTCATTCAGCAGACAGTCGCCGGTGCATCCTCGATGGTTCCAGAAAGCTTCGAGCCGCAGTCGCATTTTTTGTCACTGAAGGAGTTCGTCGAGGGCAACATATCCAGGCCCGGTGTCGAACGCGGCGAAACCGGCTTCCTGAAACCGGTCATCCGCAGGTCGTTTCTCGACAGGAATGCGTTGCGTTACGATGAAGCCATGCGTCTCGGCGAAGATTATGAGCTATATGTCAGAGCCCTTGCCGCCGGCGCTCGTTACAAGGTGATCCGTCACTGCGGTTATGGCGCAATCGTACGCGGTAACTCCCTGAGTGGCCGACATCGCACGGAGGATTTGCGTCTGCTCTACGAGGCCGACAGGGCTATCCTTGCCGCCGCCAATCTTTCTGCCGCGGAAAAAGCTGTTCTGCGCGAGCACGAGAGGCATATTCGCAGCAAGTTTGAGCTGCGCCATTTCCTAGACACGAAAAAGCAGAAGGGCATGGGTGGGGCGCTTGGCCATGCGCTCAGCCGTTTGCCTGCCGTCCCCGCCATCACAAGCGGCATCTGGAAGGACAAGACGGCGCGGTTCCGCCGATCCCCGCAACAGGTCAGCGACATTCGATACCTGCTGACCGCAACGCCCATATCCTGACGCAAAAAAGCCGGTGGTTACCCCACCGGCTTTTTCTTTGATTCCCAGAGACGAATTTAAAGATAATCGCGCTTGATCGTTTCGAGCACCGCTGCAAAACGCTCCTTGCGTTCCTCCAGCCTGCCATCGGGACTAAGACGAGGTTCCGCCCGGCTGGCCTGCCAGAGCGCCAGCGTCGAGGGCGCGGCAAGCACCTGCTTGGCTAGCTTGCGGAGCGGTTTCTGCGCGGGCTGCTCGCGCACCAGCACATCACCCTCTTCCCTAACCGCAACCTCGTGCTCAACGACGGCAGCCGGTGCTGGCGGCGGGAAATTCATCCCCCAGAAACGTGACCCCTTCTTGGCCGCCTCGGCACGTGTCGACACCGGCACATAACGCGGCTCGTATTTGACGTCGACGGTGCCTGCCCAATCGCTCCATTTGAAGCTGTTGATCGAAGTCGATGTCGTGACGGCGACCCACGGCACACGGAAGGCATCGGCAAGGATCGCTCCATGCATCGATTCGGCGACGATGAATTCAGACTGTGCGATGGCGCGGATGACAGACTTCGCCTCGCCACGCGGATCGAGATAGGTCAGGCCAGCAGGTTCGCATACCGTTTCCCACATGCCGAACTCCGCCGATTCCCAGTGCGGAACGAAGGTTTTCTTGTGCACCTTGGGCAGACCTTTGAAGTCAGGCATCTCGGTGACCATGACTGCCGGATCTACAATGCCCATTTCAGGAGCGAGACCGAGCTTTGCAGCAGTTTTTTCGCCGCGCACGCAACGAATGTCCCACAGCCCCGTACTGACATCCGGCACCGCGCCGTACCCGTATCCGCTGCCAATAACGAGCTTGCGCTGTCTGGTCGGTAGCAGGACATCGTTTAACACGGTGCCGACACCGACAAGCAGAACGTCGTCATGAACGTCTCGCAGGCCCGGAAGCAGGAAATCCCAGAGCCAGAGATTGAGATCGTCACCGAAATTGCCGTGATGCGATTCCCAGTGGTAAGGTTTCATGAGGTTACTCCTCGATAAAAAACATATAAATTCTTACGGGCGAAAATTCACTCAGCGAGAACCGACAATTTTGCCCGCTCCAAGCTGAAACGCGGCCCGAAGAATTGCCGGATCGCGAATCGCCCACTTCAGAAGCAACCCGAATTCGGGAACTTTGCGCTGTTTCAGTTTGCCTGCCTGGCTCCAGAGCGCCTGTTTGCGTGCCGTGTTTTTATAGGAAGCGATCGAGGCAACGTCATCAGGGCGTCGGGAAAAACGACCCTCCAGCGTGTCGAGCGCAACCCATGTATTGAACTGCTGCCGCAGAAATTCCGGCGAGGTGTTGTCGATGCTGTGGAAGATATTGACGCCCATACCACGCATTGCGCCGGCATCGTCACACAATAGTGTGCGTTGCGATGCCAGGATGCAATCGCAAAAAAACAGCACGTCTTCAGCCGCCAGCCTGAGCGCCGGATCGAAGCGGATGTTTTCGAAAAGTCGCCGACCGATGACCATGCAGGAAAGATGCAGGAAGCTCCAGTTCCGCAGCATGACACTCGCGAGATCGGGTAGCTCGATCAACAATGGCCGCTCCGAAAGGCGCGCCGCACCTTCATTTTTCTCCAGCTCGGAAATGGCGAAATGGTAATAAAATTCGTCACTTGCCTGCATGGAAGCCCAATAGCATTCGCCCTCGTATGTATCGAGCGCGTGGGCTGCATTCTTCAGATGATCTGGTATCCAGATGTCGTCGGAATCAAGAAATGCAACATAGGCACTTGCCGCCGGAACATTATCCAGGCCAGTGTTGCGTGCACCGCCAGGGCCGGCATTCGCCTGCTTGACGACGGTGATCCGGTCCTGCTCGGCTGTCGTGAGATCAGCGAGTTCGTTTTCTATCGGGTATGGCGACTCGTCATCGACGATGACAAGATCGAAGTCCTGATAGGTCTGCGCAAACACCGATGCCAGGGCGCGACCCAGGACTCCATGCTGCTTTTGATAATAGGGAATAACGACTGTAAATCTTGCCATTGTTTCGCCCCTTGCGTTGATCAAGAAGTTTCGGGTCCGATTGTTCAGCGGACCCGATGGTATCGGCAACTCCCAACCGGCTTTCCTCCCTCGCCGGCCTCCAGAAACAGGATGCACGTATGCCCCCAGCTCCAAATATAAAATCTATCACCACGAATGTCGGATGGAGCGTCCTGTCAAAAACAGGGACATTCGGGCTTAAATTTGTCACGGTTCCCATTCTGGCGCGATTGCTGTCGCCCGAAGAATTCGGCGTTGTCGCTGTCGGCTTAACCGTCGTACAATTTCTGACCATGATAGCCGGAGCGGGGCTGACCTCCGCTCTGATCGTCGAAAAAGAAGAGGATATGGACACGATCCATACCGTCTTCTGGGCCAATCTCGCCATTTCCTGCACCATGGCTGCCATCCTATACACCTGGGCAGAGTTCTTCGGCGGACTGCTCGGCGCCGTGGAAAGTGCTTATCTGCTGCGCATCATGGCCTTTCTCATTCCGCTGCAATTGGCGGGCGATGTCGCTTATTCGCTTCTTGCCCGGCGCATGAATTTCAGCAAGGACGCCGTCTGGAGCATGCTTTCGGAAAGCATTGCAGCGGTGGTTGCCGTGGCTCTCGCTTTCATGGGTTTTGGCGTCTGGGCGCTGATCATCCAGCTTTTTGCCGCTGCCCTGATCCGACTGATCGGCCTTTACGCCGTGTCGCATTATTTCCCACGCTTTGTCATGAAACCACGTCGACTGGTGCCGCTTCTTGGTTTCAGCTCCGGTCTGATGGGCTCCGAAATCGCCAATTTCGTCACCTTTCAGTCGCCGATGGTCATCATTGCCAGACATCTCGGGCTCGCTGACGCGGGCGCATATTCTGCTTCCAACCGGTTCGCCAGCATACCCAACCAGGTCGTGTTGTCTGCCGTCATGGGCGTGCTTTTTCCGGCTTTCAGTCGAATGATGGACGACCCGCAGCGGCGGCGCGATGCGCTGATGTTCAGCACGCAGGTGCTGACCGTGCTGCTGGCCCCCATGATGTTCGGTCTTTGGGCTGTTGCCGAACCCGCCATGCTGGTGATCTTCGGCCCGAACTGGGCTTACGCCTGGCCCGTCCTTGGACTGCTGGCCCTTTCGAAGGCAATCCTGACGCCCTGCAGCACTTTCATTCCCTATCTGAAAGGCGCCGGGTACGGACGTGTCCTGTTCTGGTCGGCGACGATTCGCGCCGTTGTCACCACGGCGGCGGTCTGGATCGCAGCACTTTACGGCACCCTGATCGACGCCATGGTCTGGCTTTGCATTGTCAACGCCGTCACCCTCGTCGCTTATTCCTGGGCGGTCTTCAAGGCCAGCGACACACCGTTTTTCAGCGGTCTTTATGTCAGCAGCAGGCCGATGATCTCGGCTCTGGTGATGGCGATTTGTGTGCGTTATCTGCTTGAGTTTATGGGTGATCGCATTCAGGGCGCGACCCTGCAGGTTCTCGTCGGCGCGGCCGCAGGCGGGCTTATCTATGGTGTCCTCGTTATCCTGACAGAAAGAGCCTTGCTGCAAAAAATTCTCGGCATGGTCAAAGCGCGACGTACGCGAGAACCCGCAACCCAGAGTTAAAAACAGCATCTTTACTGCGCCCCATTTTCGCCGCGAACACCCCCTGTTCGCGGCGCACGCCTTCACAGAAGCGTGACGAAACAGGTGTGTTTTTTGCATTGCAACATTATGACGGATGATAATTCATTGCGCGACAGCAATTTTCGACCTGTAATAAAAATAAAAACAAAACGTTTTAATTCAGACACTTAATATCATTTTTCATATAAAAAATGGAAAAAGACAGACAATTACCCACAAAATCTTAGCTTGTCTTTTTCCTGCGTCGCCACATTTTACCCTCAAGTCGAAAACAGACTTTGCTAGGCGGACTTAGGTTCGCTCTGGTTGCAACGCGGCGTGGGTGGACGCCGCATAAATAGGGGTGACTGATGTGACGGTCGATCAGAACCTATCCTCCCGTATCAACCTGATGCGTATATTGCTGATATCCGGAATCGTGTTTGTCCATGTGCCGCACGATCCCGACACGAGCCCATTTCTGGGTCTCTATGGCTTCTTCGACTGGCTTCGCGTTTTTCTCGGCGACGCTCTGTTTCGGATCGGTGTGCCGTGCCTGAGCGCGATCTCCGGCTATTTGCTGTTCCGTCGCGGAATGAGTGAATTCGACTATCCTGCTACGATACGTTCCAAGTCGAAAACGGTGCTGCTGCCGTTTCTACTGTGGAACGGAGCGCTGTTTCTGGCGATCATGCTGCTCCAGCATTTTGACCTCAGCGTCGGCTATTTTCCGGATATCTGGAACGCCACTCCGCGCGAAATCGTCAGTCACGGCATGGCCATCGAAACGCTGCCCGTGAATGTACCGCTCTACTTTTTGCGCGATCTTTTCGCCTGCATTCTGTTGTCTCCTATCCTGGCATTCCTGATGCGGCGTTTCGCGCTACCGACACTTGCCGTGTTGCTGCTCATCACCGCCGTTCCGGACGTGACGATCTTCATCGTCCAGAAAAAATCGATCCTGTTCAGTTTCTCGCTCGGTATCGCGCTCGCCCTGCATCGGGTTGATGTCAAAGCGCTTGATCCTTTTGCCTTGCCGATCATGCTTCTGACACTCGTTGCTTCTGCGGCCCTTGCCACCGGCCTATATTTCACCGGACCGGAATTTACCTTCTGGCTGAGCCTGTCACGCAACCTGCTGGCCGTTTTCGGTGCCATCGGCTTCTGGGCATCCTCCGCCCTGTTGATCCGCAGCAGGCTTGGGCAGCGTCTTGCGCAGACGGGAAGCCTGAGCTTCTGGATTTTCTGCGCCCACTATCCGCTTCTCGTTTTGATGTGGATGGTCTGGAACAAGGCCGGGCCTGATTTCTATCCTGCATTCTATGTCGGCGCGACACTAGTGGCTTTTGTCATCCTCGTCGTCAGCAACACGCAGGTCCGCAAACACCTGCCGGCTCTCTACGCCCTACTGACCGGGAGCCGCAGCGGCAAGCGCAAGATCACTGGCGATTCCGCGACAAAGCCGGCGTCTCCACCAATGCCCACCCGGCCAGAAACACTTTACTCGCAACGCCAGAGGTGAACCGATGACACAATTTGCGACGCGCGTTCGACCGCACCTTCTTCTTTCCGCATTGCTGCTTGCCACGCCACTTGCAACACCAAGCCAGGCTCAAGAAGGCAATGGTGCCTCCTTCGTCGAGAGCTTCGACGCGATGGACCGTAGCTTCTGGTACGTCTCGGACGGCTGGTCAAATGGTGCGCACCAGAACTGCACCTGGTCGAAAAAGCTTGCCCGCGTGGAAAATGGCCAACTTCAGCTCGGTTTTCAGCAGGGAAAAGCCGGCGACCGCGAGTATTCGTGCGGCGAAATCCAGACCAAGGGACGATACCGCTACGGAACTTATGAGGCACGCGTGAAGGCTGCGACCGGCTCCGGCCTCAACTCGGCATTCTTCACCTATATCGGCCCGACCGATAAAAAGCCGCACGACGAAATCGACTTCGAAGTGCTGGGCAAGAACTCGGCGAAGGTGCAGCTCAACCAGTATATTTCCGGTAAGGGAGGCAATGAAAAGCTCGTTCCCGTTGCCGGTGGCGCAGATGCCGGCTTCAACGACTTCGCTTTCGTCTGGGAGCCGGAGCGCCTGCGTTATTACGTTAACGGCACGCTCGTCCATGAAGTGACCGACCCGACAAAAATTCCGCAAAATGCGCAGAAGATTTTCTTCAGCCTGTGGGGCACCGATACGCTCAAGGACTGGATGGGCGCCTTTTCCTACTCTGGCGCCACACAAATGACGGTTGACCGCGTCGCCTTCACCGCGCTCGGCGACAAATGCCAATTCTCCGAGTCGATCGCTTGCGCGTTGAATTGAGCGCAAGCGACTTTTGGTGCCCAAGCATGAGCCTCAACGTCTTTCAGGTCCAGATCCCAGCCAGGACGATTTTATGACCCATGTTCTTTATCTTGCGCACGATCTGTCCGATCCCGCCATTCGACGGCGGGTTCTGACACTGATTGCAGGCGGCGCGCAGGTTACGTTGGCGGGTTTCCGCCGCGGAGAAAACCAGCTCGCGGATATCGAAGGGATTCGCCCAATCGCGCTCGGCGAGACCGCGGACGGAAAATTTCCGCAGCGTGTGAAGGCAGTGGTGCTTGCCAGCCTTTCGCTCGGCGGGAAACTGCAAGGGATTGCACGCCCTGACGTCGTCATCGCACGCAATCTGGAAATGCTGGCACTGGCAAAACGCGCGCTCGCGCTCTACGGAGGC
Source organism: Agrobacterium tumefaciens (assembly GCA_025559845.1). Lineage (NCBI taxonomy): Bacteria > Pseudomonadati > Pseudomonadota > Alphaproteobacteria > Hyphomicrobiales > Rhizobiaceae > Agrobacterium > Agrobacterium tumefaciens. Next base: position 1,442,128 of record CP048470.1, on the reverse strand, counting down.
GACATACCGCTTGTTTATGAATGCCTCGACATTCACCGCCTGCTTTTAAACCAAGGCAAGGTGGGCAAGGCCCTCAACGCCGCACAGCATTATTTCGCACGCGGCGCAAAACTTCTGATGACCAGTTCTCCGGCTTTTGTAGAGCATTATTTCAAGCCGATTTCCGGCCTCGATTTGCCCGTTCTGCTGCAGGAAAACAAGGTTCTGGCGCTCGATACCGTCACACAGGAAAAACCCCGCCCTCGTCTTCCTGAAGCCGGCCAACCATGGAAAATCGGCTGGTTCGGTGCACTGCGCTGCCGGAAATCGCTGGAAATACTTGCCGCATTCGCCAGGGAAATGGATGGAAAGGTCGAGGTCATTCTGCGTGGCCGACCCGCCTATTCCGAATTTTCGGATTTTGATGGTTTTGTAAAAAACGCCCCGCACCTTCATTTCCACGGTCCTTACAAAAACCCCGAGCAACTGGCTTCGATCTACAATGAAGTGCAGTTCACCTGGGCTATCGATTTCTTCGAAGAGGGCCAGAACTCGAGCTGGCTGTTGCCCAACCGGCTTTATGAGGGTTGCCTTCATGGCGCGCTTCCCATTGCCGTAACAGGCACAGAAACCGCCCGTTTCATCCAGAAACGCAATATCGGCTTCACCCTGCCGGACGCGACAGCTGCAAACCTTGCCGCGCTTTTCAGTACGATGACGCCGGAAACCTACTCTGCCGCGTTCGAGACACTTGCTGCGCAGGACGAAAAACAGTGGCTGACGGACCGAGACGATTGCCGTCTTCTGGTCCACAAACTTTCCAACCTGACCAAATCCGCTTCGGGCCATGCCAGTGAAGCGGCCTTTTCAACTGTGTAATGCGTGGGGGCAAGTCATGGAAAGTCGCGTAAATTCCAAGATCCGGACTTTGATCGTTATTCCTTGCCTCAACGAGGCAAAGACGATCGAGGCGCTGCTGCATAAGTTTACTGGCATGATGAACGGAAAAAATTTCCGGGTCGTGGTGGCCGATGGTGGCAGCACGGATGGGACCCGCGACATCGTGGATGCCTTTGTCAAAAACGATGAGCGCGTGACGCTGCTTCCCAATCCCAAACGTATCCAGAGTGCGGGTATCAACCTTGCCGTTTCGACGTTCGGCCAGGACTACGACTACCTCATCCGTATCGATGCACATGGCGATTATCCAGACGATTATTGCCTGCGTCTCATCGAGGACGCGGAACGCACCGGTGCGGATTCCGTTGTGGTTGCGATGGACACCGTGGGCCATGGGCTTTTCCAGAAGGCCACCGCCATGGCGCAGAACTCCAAGCTCGGTAATGGCGGCTCCAAACACCGGGAAGGTGCCAAAGGTCACTGGATCGACCATGGCCACCACGCGCTGATGCGGATCGCCGCTTTCGATGCCGTGGGCGGTTACGATGAAACATTCAGCCACAATGAGGATGCGGAACTGGATTTCCGCCTGCGCAAGTCAGGCTTCCGCATCTGGATGACCGACAAGACACGCATGACCTATTATCCACGCTCTAGTGTCCTACCGCTCTTCAAACAATATCTGGCTTATGGCCGTGGCCGCGCAAAGAACCTGCTGAAGCACCGCTCCATTCCGAAAATCCGCCAGATGATCCCGCTGGCCGTGCTGCCGGTTTTCGTCTTTGCCCTGCTGTCCCTCTATCATTGGGTCGCTCTTATTCCGCTTGGCCTCTGGATTGCCGCATGTCTCGGTTATGGCTTGTGGATGGCTATAGGTCAGAAAAACCCATACGGCCCACTCGCGGCCTTCTCAGCCATGGTGATGCACTTCGCCTGGTCTACCGGCTTCTGGCTGGAACTCCTGAAATTCCGGGGAAAAAAGGCTGCCTGATGAACGACACAACCGTCATCCAACCGAATTCTGTGACCACCGTTGACATTGGCATCTGCACGTATAGACGCCCCGCACTGGTCGCCACACTTCTGTCATTGTTCGAACTCGACGTTCCTCAGGGTGTGAAAATTCGCCTGATCGTCGCTGACAATGACGCGGAACCGAGTGCGCAAGACAGTGTCGAACGGCTGCGCAAGACAGCGCCTTTCGAAATCACCTACGTACATTGCCCCAAGTCGAACATTTCGATTGCCCGCAATGCCTGCCTTTCCGAATGCAAGGCCGACTACCTCGCATTTATCGATGACGATGAAACAGCACCGCCTCATTGGCTTTCAGCTCTTCTGCAAAAAGCGCGTGAAACGGACGCCGAAGCGGTTCTCGGGCCGGTTACCGCCGTCTATCGCGACAATGCTCCTGGCTGGATGAAACGCGGTGACTTTCACTCCACTGTGCCCGTCTGGGTCAATGGCGACATCATCACTGGCTACACCTGCAACACACTTCTGAAAATGGATGCACCGCCGGTAAAGGGCCGACGATTTGCCCTCGCGCTTGGCCAGAGCGGTGGCGAGGACACGCATTTCTTCTCCTACATGCATGCAGCAGGCGGGCAGATCGCCTTCGCTGAAAATGCCATGCTGTCAGAACCAGTTCCGGAAAGCCGGGCCAGCTTCATGTGGCTCGCCAAACGCCGCTTCCGCTCGGGGCAGACCCATGGCCGCGTGCTGGCGGAAAAGAAACCGGGCATCCGGCGTGTCATGCAGATGCTGACGGCTGGCTCCAAGGTGCTTTATTGTGCGACATTTGCTGCACTCAGCAGCTTCGATGCGGTTCGTCGCAATCGGTATGCGCTGCGCGGCGCATTACATCTGGGCTCAGCCAGCGGCGCGTTCGGCGTACGCGAAATCCGCCAATACGGAACAGTGGAGGCGATCTGATGGACAACCAGATTTCGCAGCCGGACGTCAGCTTCGTCATTGCCGCTTACAATGCCGCCGACACCATTACCGCGGCCATTCAGAGCGCGCTTGAGCAAAAGCATGTCGACCTGGAGATCCTCGTTGTGGACGATTGTTCCAGCGACGAAACGCGATCCATCGTCGCTGAAATCGGTGGCCGCGATCCGCGCGTAAAGCTCATTGCACTTGAACGAAACGCCGGTCCGGGCGGCGCCCGTAACGCAGGCATTGAGGCTGCGACAGGGCGCTGGATTGCAGTGCTCGATGCCGATGATGTCATCCGCCCGGAGCGCACCGCCTGCATGGTATCTCGGGCGGAAACTGCCAATGCCGCTATCGCCGTTGACAATCTCGACGTCGTCTATCTGGACGACCGCCCGATGGAGACGATGTTTCCGGAAGACATGCTCGAAAACATGCCGGTTCTGACGCTTGAGCAGTTTATCGGATCAAACGTTCTTTTCCGGACGACCTTCAATTTCGGTTACATGAAACCGATGTTCCGCCGGGATTTTCTCAACGACAACGCACTGCGTTTCCGTGAGGAAATTCGCATTGGCGAAGACTACATCCTGCTTGCTTCGGCACTGGCCGCTGGCGGCCTCTGCGTTATCGAGCCGAAGCCTGGTTATATCTACAACATCCGCGAGGGCTCGATTTCGCGCGTGCTGGAAATCAGTCACGTCGAAGCGATGATGAAGGCCGACCGAGATTTTCTCAGCCACTACACATTGCTGCCCGCCGCCATGGATGCGCAAAAGGCCAGAAGTCGTAGCCTGAGCCTTGCCTTCAACTTTCTGACATTGGTCGAGGACATCAAGCGCCGGTCCATTCTTGGCGTCCTGAAAACGACCATCAAAGATCCTGCGGTCATCGGTCATTTGAGAATGCCGGTCGCCGTACGGTTACGACGCCTGCGGGAGGCACTTTTTTCGCCCGCAGCAAACACAGGGGTGAAAAGACAGATTTCGTAGAGTCTGCAAGGGACTGGGGACAGATCAAAACCTTGATGAAGGAGAACGCGATGGACATGAAGAAAACTGTCAGAAAAGCCGTTATTCCCGTTGCCGGAAACGGCACGCGCTTTTTGCCCGCAACGAAGGCAATGCCGAAGGAAATGCTGACGATCGTCGATCGGCCCGTCGTGCAATATGCCGTTGACGAGGCCTTGCAGGCAGGTATCGAGCACATCATCTTTGTCACGAGCCGCAACAAGACCGCGATCGAAGACTATTTCGACAGCGCACCGGAACTGATCAACACGCTGACCCGCTCCGGCAAGACGGTGCAGGTTCTCCAGCTTGAGAAGATGCTGCCGGTAGCAGGCACGGTCAGCTATACCCGCCAGCAGGTGCCGCTCGGTCTCGGCCACGCCGTCTGGTGTGCCCGCGAACTGGTTGGCAACGAACCTTTTGCCCTTCTTCTGCCTGACATGGTTTCTTACGGCGCGCGCGGCTGCATAGCCGGCCTGATGGAGCTTTATGACGAAGTCGGCGGCAACATCCTCGGCGTCGAGGAATGCCTTCCGGCGGAAACCTCCTCCTACGGCATTGTTGGCGTGGGCGCGAAGGTCAGCCACGGCTTTTCCGTCACCGAAATGATCGAAAAGCCGGAACCGTCCAAGGCACCGTCGAATTACTATCTCAATGGCCGCTACATTCTGCAGCCGGAGATTTTCGACATTCTCGCGAGGCAGGAGCGCGGTGCAGGCAACGAGATCCAATTGACCGACGGCATGAAACGACTGGCTGAAAAGCAGGCGTTCCACGCTCAGAAATATACGGGTCGCACCTTCGACTGCGGCAGCAAGCAGGGCTTTATTGCCGCCAACGTCGCATTTTCGCTGCTCCGTGCGGATATGGAAGAACAGGTTCTGGCGTCGATCAAGGAATTGGTCGCCAACCATGAAAGCCGCGTTCAGGCGGCCTGACATCACCACGCGCGTTGGGATTTCCGATCCCTGACCGCGCCGAGACAACGGGAGGCGGGAAGGCGAGCAAGGCTTGGCTTCCCGCGCCATTTTTTAGTTCACAAGGTAGGTCCATGCACCACAAGACCTTTAAATCCAACATCAATTTTGCCGATCAGGGCAAGGATGCCGACACCTTCATTGACCTCGATCGCCTCTGGGCGGCCGTGATGCGTCGCGCCAACGTGATTGCCGCCTGTGTGGTCGCCAGCATGGTGTTGGCTGGCCTTTATCTGGTGCTTGCAACCCCTGTTTATACCGCGATGACGCAGGTCCTTCTGGATGAAAGCCTTTCTCGTTATGCGGAAGAGGAATCACCGGTCCCGGCAGCCCAGATCGTCGACAACCGTATTGCCAGCGCCGTGGAAATTTTGAAATCCAAGGAAATGGCGCTGACCGTCGTCGACAAGGCGAAGTTCGATGAGAATGACACCATCGTCAATCCGCCGATGTCGCCGGCCGAACTGGTGAAATCGTCCGTACGTGGCATTGTAAATCTGCTTACGCCGGGCGAGCCGCCAGTCTCCGAAGCCGCAATCCGTGCTGGGCGCCGTGAAAAGGCCGCCGCCGTTCTCCAGCAATCGCTAACCGTCGAACGCGTTGGACGCAGTTCCGTGATCGCGATCTCGACGCGCTCCACCGACCGCCAGCTCGCCGCACAGATCGCCAAGACCTATGCACAGGCCTATCTGACCGAACAGCTCAATGCCAACTTCGACGCAAGTGAGCGCGCCTCTGTCTGGTTGCAGGAACGCCTCAGCGACCTCAATCAGCGTGCCCAGGCTGCCGAGCTCGCCGTTGAAAAATTCAAGGCGGACAACAACATCATCTCCTCGCGCGGCGAACTGATTTCGGAAGGCCAGCTTGCCGATCTGAACGGCCAGCTTATTGCCGCACAGGCCGATGCCGCTACCGCTTCCGCACGCTACAACCAATACAAGTCGATCATCGACCGCGGCCCAGATGCGGCCGTGGACAACGCGGTCGTTTCGGCCCGCGACACTGACAACACCGTCATTCAGGATCTTCGTAAGCGTTACATCACCATCTCCGACCGCCAGAAGGGGATCGTCGAGCAGTTTGGTGCCGATCACCCGCAGGCAGTTGCGCTGGACGCCGAGAAGAAGGAAGTTGCGCGTCAGATCTTCCAGGAACTGCAACAGCTCACCGGCAGCCTCAAGAACGAATATGAGGTGACCAATTCCCGCGTGCAGTCCCTTCGTGATAACATCGATCGTGTCGCAGGCCGCAACTCTCAGACCAACATGACGATGGTGCAACTGCGTGAACTGGATCAGCGCGCCACGGCTTTGCGCACGCTCTACCAGTCCTATCTTGGGCGCTTCGAAGAAGCCGCACAAAAGCAGTCCTTCCCGATTGCAAAGGCGCGCGTCATTTCTGAAGCGGGCCTGCCGACGTCACCTTCCAGCCCTAAAAAAACTATGACGATGGCACTTTCTGTCATTCTTGGCCTGATGCTGGGCGGCGGTGTTGCAGCTCTGCTTGAGTTTCGCGACCGCTTCTTCCACACCGGCAACGATGTGCGCGACAATCTGCGTATGCGTTTCCTGGGCTACCTGCCATTCATCGGTGAGCGTGGTGTCGAGGCTGCCAAGCCAGGAAACAGCGCCGCGACCCCCGGTGGTGAAAATGCAACCATTGACGCCAACGGGCAGGTCTCGTTCCAGAAGATGCTGCGTCTTGCCGTCGATAGCCCGCGTTCGAGCTTTGCCGAAACGCTTCGCAATGTGAAGCTGACAGCGGACGTTGTCATTCAGGAGCGCCAATGCCGGGTCATTGGCGTGATTTCCTGCCTGCCGAACGAAGGTAAATCTGTCGTCGCACTCAACCTCGCGGGGCTAATCGCATCGACTGGCAAACGCACGCTGGTGGTGGACGCCGACATCCGTAACCCGGGTCTCAGCCGCATGCTCACCACGCGTCAATCTGCAGGTCTTGTGGAAGTGGTCCTCGACGAGGTTCCCTGGACGCAGGCGGTCAAGGTCGATAGCCGTACGAAAATGGGCATTCTCCCTGTCTCGACCAGCAACCAGTTCGCCCATTCCAGTGAACTTCTGTCGTCATCTGGCATGCGCAAGTTCATCGATGCCGCACGCGAAGCGTGTGACTACATCATCGTCGACCTAGCACCGGTCGTTCCAGTAATCGATGCAAAGGCTTTCGCATCGCAGGTGGACGGTTTCGTGTTCGTGACCGAATGGGGTAAGACGCCGATCCAGATGGTACAGAACGTCATGGCCAACGAACCGCAAATCGCCAATAAGACGCTCGGTATCGTGTTGAACAAGACCGACATGACCGAGTTGCAGCGCTACGCTGGACCGGGCGGTTCGGAGCACTATCACGAGAAATTTGCGGCCTATTACGGCGACGCCAAGCAGCCCGCCAAGGAGCCAGCATAAAGACCAGAACGGCCCGGCACCTGACCGGGCCGTTTCTTTATCCGATTTTATTTTTGCGTGTGGATTTGGCGCGCAAATTGCGCATTGATGGTGCCCGATCAAATCGCATCAATGAGCAGGACAGAATTTCTCATGCCGACACCCATTGCCTTTGTTTCCCGATCGGATTCGGAATCCGAAACCATCTGGAAAACCGCCCTTCGCGCGGCCATGCCGGAGGAAACCATTCTTTCCTTTTCCGAACTGAGTGAAGAACAGAAACAGGCGGTGGAACTGGCAATCGTCGCAAATCCGGACCCAGCCGATATCGCGGCTTTACCGGGGCTTAAATGGATTCACAGTCTGTGGGCAGGCGTTGAGCGGCTGGTCCTCGAACTCGGGCAAAAGGCACCACCGATCGTTCGGCTGAAAGATCCTGAATTGTCACGCGTGATGGCGGAAGCAGTACTGGCATGGACCTATTATCTGCAGCGCGATATGCCCGTCTATCGCAACAATCAGCAGAATGCCATCTGGAAGGACCTGGATTACCGCCATCCACAAGATGTCACCGTCGGTTTGCTGGGACTTGGTGCTCTCGGTGCTGTTGCCGCCGAACGACTTCTGGACGCCGGCTTCAATGTCGCAGGATGGAGCCGATCACCAAAATCAATTGCCAATGTGGAAACGCTGAATGGCGAAACCGGATTGAACAGCCTGCTTGCAAAAAGCGACATTCTTGTCTGCTTGATACCGCTTACAGACGATACACGTGGCCTTATTAACGCCGACCGCATCGGCGTGATGAAGGACGGTGCAGAGATCATCAATTTCGGACGTGGCCCTGTCATCGTAACCGATGACCTCACCGCAGCACTCGATTCCGGCAAGCTGTCGCATGCTGTGCTCGATGTCTTCGATCAGGAACCATTGCCGCAGTCGTCTGCGCTCTGGCGAAACCCGAAAGTGACCGTTTTACCGCATATTTCCGCACCCACCAGCCGCGAAAGTTCGGCAAGGATCGTTGCTGCCAATATCGGCAAGTGGCGGACCACAGGTGTCTTGCCTGAAACCGTGGATATGCAGCGAGGTTACTGATCCGCGCGGTCTGAGAGACCCTGCCTGCACCATGTCGCAATGCCGTTGGCGGCGGCTTTTCCGGTCGCAAAGCAGGCGGTCAACAGGTACCCACCAGTCGGTGCTTCCCAGTCAAGCATTTCCCCGGCGACAAAGACGCCGGGGAGCTTCTCCAGCATGTAATCGTCTCTGACGCCCTGCCACGCGACCCCGCCGGCAGAAGAAATAGCCTCGTCAATCGGCCTTGTCCGCGCCAGTGGGATCTCGGCATGCTTGATCCGCACGGCCACAAGGTCTGCCGGTAGAGAGGAAATGTCAGGAAAGAGCTCTCGTAGCAGTGCAGCCTTCACCCCCGACAGCCCGGCTCCCTTACGCAACCGGTTGGAAAAGCTTTCCTTGCGACCAAGCCTGGACAGATCGCGTCCGAGCCGCTCCACCGTTCGGCCGGGCGCCAGATCGACGATGAGGGAAGCTTTTCCGGTCTCGTCCAATTGATCGCGAAGTGCGGCCGAATGTGCATAAACGAGACTGCCCTCAACACCATGTCTGGTGACGACGAACTCGCCCGAAAACGCACCAGCACTGGAAATGGCGACAACCGATTTTAAAGCGTCACCGGCGAAACGCTCGCGAAATGTCTCGCTCCAGTCGACGTCGAAACCGCAGTTGGCAGGGCGGAAGGGAGAGACGACAACACCCTTCTCGGCGAGCCTCGGAGCCCAGGCAGCATCCGAGCCAAGGCGCGGCCAACTGGCGCCACCGAGCGCCAGCAAAACGGCATCGAACGTGGCTGTCATTGGTCCAGCCGGTGTTTCGAACCGAAGACTGTCGCCCGTAAATCCTGTCCAACGGTGGCGCGTCCTGATGACAACGCCCTGCATTTCCAACCGTGACAACCACGCTCGCAACAGTGGCGACGCTTTCATCACCGTTGGGAAGACACGGCCCGATGTTCCTGTAAAGGTTTCCTGCCCCAAACCCAGCGCCCAGTCACGCAACATGGCAGGCGTAAAAGCATCGAGTGCGGTACGCAGACGCGGTTCGGCCGTACCAAATCGGTGAACGAAGTTTTCGTAGTCCTCGGAATGGGTGATGTTAAGGCCGGATTTCCCCGCCATCAGCAATTTTCTTGCGACCGTCGGCATCGCTTCAAAGACCGTGACAGCATGGCCCGCAGCCGACAGCATCTCGGCTGCCATCAGACCTGCCGGTCCACCGCCGACGATTGCGATCTGCCTTGCGCCAGTCACGTGCTTATCTCCGTCACCATCCATCATCGCTGCCTTATACCGATTTGCGCGCCGGAATATATGCGATATTGCATGGGCATGTTCACACTCGACCAGCCCGTCACCTTTTCGCAGGATATCAAAAAGAGCCGTTTCATTGCGTTTGCCTCGCCGATCACCAGCGAGGAGGATGCAAAGACCTTTCTGGCTAAGAATTCCGATTTTGCTGCGAACCACAATTGCTGGGCCTGGCGGACAGGACAGGTCTACAGATTTAGCGATGACGGCGAACCCTCCGGAACGGCGGGCAAACCGATCCTCCAGGCCATTGATGGACAGGAACTCGACAATGTCGCGGTGGTTGTCGTGCGCTGGTTCGGGGGCATTCTCCTTGGCAGCGGCGGCCTGATCCGGGCCTATGGCGGCACAGCAGCCGCGTGTTTGCGGCTCGGTGAAAAATCGCCGGTGATAGCTTATCTCACTGCGACCCTCAGTTGCCCGTTTTCCGATCTGGCTCTGGTTAAATCGAGGCTTTCGGCGATCCGTAGCCTCAAAGTCGACGCCGAGGATTTCACTGCCACCGGGGCTGATATGCGACTTTCCGTGCCAAACGAAGAGGCTGAGCGACTTGGACGATTGTTAAGCGACCTTACGAGCGGACGGGTCAATTTGCATATTCCGGACTGACCACTCTGGCCGGTTGGTGGTTTCGTGATAAAGAACGAAAATGTCGTCCAAGCTTTCGAACCCGATCTATAATCCACCGCTTGAACCCTATCTTACGATCGTTCACCGCGATGAAGATCTTCTTGTGCTGGACAAGCCAAGCGGACTTCTGTCGGTGCCGGGACGCGACCCTGTCCTGTCCGACAGCTTGCTGACGCGGGTGCAGAAGAAATTTCCCAGGGCCTTGATGATAAATCGGCTGGATAAGGACACATCCGGCATCGTGCTTTTGTCGCTCAACCGAAAGGCCCATGCTGCGATCGCCTCACAATTTGAAAATCGGCAAACGCAGAAATCCTATATCGCTGTGGTCTGGGGAGACGTTCAGGGCGAGAACGGCGAAGTGGATCTGCCGCTTGCGATCGATCCCGACAACAAGCCTCGTCACCGGGTCGACTACGAGCACGGTAAAACCGCGCAAAGCCAATGGCATGTGCTAGAACGGCTGCCTCTGCCTGCCACACGGCTTCGGCTTCACCCTCTGACAGGCCGTACTCATCAATTGCGCGTTCATATGAAGGCGATCGGCCATCCCATCCTTGGCGACGAGTTTTATGCAGATGGAGAAGCCTTAGCGGGCGCTTCCCGACTGATGTTGCATGCCGAGGAGGTGGCCTTCCGGCACCCGGATGGCCGAGACGTTCGCTATGTTGTGCCCTGCCCCTTCTGAGAGCGACGAATGAAAGAAGAAGACGAAAGCTTCGTGGTGGATTTTGTCGGTGGCGCGGTCGGTCACAGGTTCCGCTCTGGTGAAGGGCGCGGACAGGCACTGGCAAAAGCTGCAGGTTTCACCAAAGGGCGTACGCCGAGGATTGTCGATGCGACAGCCGGCCTTGGGCGCGATGCATTCCTGCTCGCTTCACTAGGCGCCGATGTCACGCTCATCGAGCGCTCTGCGGGGATGCACGCCCATCTTGAGGATGGCATAAGACGTGCACTTGAAGCTGGCGGTGCCTACGCCGAAACTGCGGCCCGCATGACGCTACTGCATGGTGATTCCAGGGAATTATTGAAAGAGCTTTCACCTGAGGTGGTGATTGTCGATCCAATGCACCCACCCAGACACAATACGGCACTGGTCAAGAAAGAGATGCGCGTGCTTCGCGAACTCGTCGGCGCTGATCCAGACCAGGTGCAGTTGATGGAAGTGGCTCTGGCCAACGCTACAAAGAGGGTCGTACTGAAATGGCCGCTGCGGGCCGATCCGATGCCGGGCATACGAAAACCCTCGCATCAGATACTTGGTAAAAACACCCGGTACGATGTGTTTATGATCTTCGGAAAAACGGCCGACATAGAAGACTGATCAACGCGAAACCGGTTTACGCTGGGCATTCATGAGAAGCTCATGGCGCGTGGCGAAATCGCCGAACAGCTTGCGAAGGCGCGTTTCTTCCGTCTTGTCGAGACGGTAACGTCGGCAGAATTCGGCAACGTTGAGGATCGGTTTTATCCCGCTACCGTCTAGGTTTTTGTTATCGATGACCTGCATGGTTCCCTCCATCGTATCAGAGCAGAAACGCACGTGAACCCATTGCAGTTCCCTGCAATTTCGCATGGATGAGAAGTAGCGCCATTGCGCGTCAAACCCCTCCTTTGCGAACACGATGCCATCAAGTTTTCTTGAATGCATCGACTGAAACGAAATGCCTCCCATATGGTTCTTTGCTGACGGTAATGACGGAAGGGAGATCCATGTTCCACAACAAACGATTTTTGACCTCGACCATGCTCTGGGCGGTGGTGGGAGCCTCGCTCTCGAGTGCAGCCTATGCGCAATCTGCTTCGCCCGTTGAGACAGGACGGGCCAACGCACCAGATCAAAAACCGGCTTTTGAAGGTCAAACTCGAGCACCTCAGGCAACCGCGCAGCCAAACGTCGAAACATCCGTTGTCGCAGACGGCTTACCGCATCTGTGGTCGATGGAATTTCTACCAGACGGCCGCATGATAGTCGCCGCCAAGGAGGGCGCGATGCATATTGTCGCCGATGGCAAGGCCGGCTCCGCGATTGACGGCGTGCCGGACGTTGCGTCCGACGGACAGGGCGGCCTTCTGGACATTGCGCTTGCACCGGACTTTGAAACCTCGCGCACGATCTTCTTTTCTTTCTCTGAACCCCGTGACGGCGGCAACGGAACCTCTGTCGCATCCGCAAAGCTGAGTGAGGACGGCGGAACAGCAAAACTCGAAAACGTCAATGTCATCTTCCGCCAGATGCCAACCTATGACGGCGACAAGCATTTTGGCTCCAGGCTCGTCTTTGGGCCAGACAATGCGCTCTATGTGACGGTCGGTGAACGCTCCGATGCAACACCGCGCGTTCAGGCGCAGGACCTGTCGAGCGGCCTCGGAAAAGTCTTCCGGATCGATACCGAGGGCAAGGCATTCGAGGGCAATCCGTTCGCCAGCCAGAAGAACGCCCTCCCGGAAATCTGGAGTTATGGCCACCGCAATCTGCAGGCGGCCGCGCTGGACGGACAGGGCAGGCTTTGGACCGTTGAACACGGCCCCAAGGGTGGCGATGAACTCAACATGCCCAAAGCGGGGCTGAACTACGGTTGGCCCGTCATCACTTACGGTGTCGAATATAGCGGACGTGCCGTCGGCGAGGGTGCGACCTCCAAGGACGGCATGGAACAGCCTGCCTATTATTGGGACCCTGTTATCGGCCCATCTGGCATGGTCTATTACGACGCAGAGCAAATTCCGGAATGGAAGGGTGCGTTCATTGTCGGCGGACTGGTAAGCCAGGGACTGGTGATCCTGAAAATCGACGGCGATAAGGTTGCGACCGAGAACAGGCTGCCACTGGATGCACGCATTCGCGATGTGAAGGTCGGCCCCGATGGTGCTGTTTATGCCGTGACCGAGCAGCGCGGCGGCGGTAATTCGCAGATCCTGCGGATCGCCAAGTCCAGCTAACCAACTTTCCTTCATGAGAACGGGCCGCTTGCCAATAGCGGCCCGTATCTCTTTCGCGTATCAAGCGCTGACATGCGATCGCCCTTCCCGTATATCGTCAGATGAAGTGAACCAAACGATTCCGGCCCCGCCTTGATTGCCGACACCGATGACACGCCAGAACCAGAAAACTTGGAGCCGACAAGCCGCATGCTGTCGTGGGCGCGCAATTCCGCGATTTATCGCCTGGAACGACGGATGATGACTGAGCGGCAATTGCGCGACGCGATTACCCGCAAGGCAAAGGAAAAGTTCGAAGATATCAGTGTCCAGCAGACGAAGGCTCTCGGCGATTTTGCCGTCAAATTCGCTTACGAAATCAAGGCTCTTGACGATACCGCCTTCGCTGAGATCACGGTTCGCAGTGGTCTGCGCAGTGGCAAATCCAAACGTGGCCTTGCCCAGAAACTGACGATCAAAGGCGTCGATCGGCAGACTGCGGAAGCTGCTCTCGACGAAACCAATGACCTTGTCGCGGCAGTGGTTTTTGCCCGCAAACGGGCATTCGGTCCCTACCGCCGTATTGAACTGGATGAAAAACGAAAGAACAAGGAACTATCAGCCTTTGCGCGCAACGGTTTTTCGTTTGAGATCGGTGCCCGGGTTTTCGCAATGACGCCTGAAGAAGCGGAAGATATTCTCTACGACGCGCCGCTTTGACGTCTAACTATTGCGCTGGCAAAGGGTGCGCTTTTAAAAAAGCGATCAGGTCGGCGATTTCCGTTTCGCTCCAGAGGCCGAAGAAGCGCATTGACGTCCCTGGCACAGCTTTTTTGGGGCTGGCAATGAATTTGGCCAATTCCTCCTCTGACCAGACCCGTCCCGCATTACCCGCATCCTTCATCGCCTGCGAGTAGTTATTATAATCGGCAACAGATGCCATTGGCCTGCCGACCACACCCATCAAATGTGGCCCCATCCGGGTGCGGGGAGCGTCGACGCTGTGACAGGTGGAACAGCGGCTGAATACGCGCTCCCCTTTGCCGACATCACCTTCTGAAAAAGCAGGCACAGCCGCGCTCAGAAGAAAGGCGATTGACGCTGAGACGACAGAGGAGGCAGTAAATCTCATATCCTCATAATACAAACGCCCTCTTCATCTCGCAATGAAAAGGGCGTTGTGCATGCTGCGACAGAATGCCCGAAGCCTTGCTTCGAGCGCCCCGCGCAAATTAGTTGATGGCCGTCAGCGTTACCGACGTACCGGTCGCTGCAAGATTCAGGCCGACCTGGCCCGTCACGCTGACAGTCTGAAGCTGGATGGAACCGGAGGTACCGCCAACGAGGACGTTAGCGCCGACGCCAAGACCGACAGTCGCTTCAGCCGTTGCACCCTGATAGAGGCCACCGAGCGAACCACGGTGATAGCCTGCTGTCGGAGCAAAAACCGCCCAGACCAGACGACCCTGTGTGGTAAAGCCTAGGTCAACACCCATCTTGCGGATAGCGCCGGTGTAGTGATCGGTACGGCGCGCGCCCATGGTGGACTGGAACGTGCAGTCCAGTTCCTTTGCGGAACCGATCACGTAACCCACACCGCCACCGATATCGCAGCTCAGGTAACCGATCTTGACACCATTGCGATCGTCCTGCTCCTGAGGAGCTTGCTCGTATCTCGCAAGGTCCGCAGCCAGCGCAGATGCGGCACCGCCAAGACCCATCGTCAATGCGGCAAAGGTTACGGCAACAGCTTTTTTCATCTGGTTTTCTCCTTGTTTTATTCCTACCCGCAGCAGCCCTTCTTGCCCACTCCGGATACTGAATTCCGCACTGTTAACGTTTGTTCCTCAAAATCGATCCAAAACAACCGAATTGGGGACAAGGAGACCCAAACAGTTAACAATGTCTTTAAGGCGGTAGGGGGCCATTAAGGCAGTGTTAGGGCAGACATTGATACAGAGGTGTCTATCCCCGGATTGCCATGCCCAGTTGCAAATCAGAGCGGAAGGGCGACGGGAAAACCGGTAGCGGGATGGGTCATCACATCCATCTTCACCCCGTAGATTTTCTCCAATGTCTCGGGGTTCATGATCTCCTGCGGTGTGCCACGCGCGATCAATCTGCCCGAGTGCAGGGCGACGATTTCATCGCAAAAACGAGCGGCCATGTTCACGTCATGCAGAACCACGACAACGCCAAGACCTTTTTCCCGTGACAGACGCTGAACAAGAGACAGCACCTCAATCTGGTGGGCCATATCGAGAGCCGAAATCGGCTCATCCAAGAGAAGGCTTTCAGCATTTTGCGCAACCAGCATCGCCAGCCATACCCGCTGACGTTCACCGCCGGAAAGAGTGTCGACCAGCCTGTCGCGGAAGGCAACCGTGTCGGTGAGTTCTATCGCCTCGTCGACCTTTTCCTGATCTGCCTTTGTGAATTGTCCTAGCGCGCCATGCCACGGGTAACGGCCGAGTGCCACCAACTCCTTGGCCAGCATACCTGACGCCGCAGGCGTGTATTGCGGCAGATAGGCAAGTTTTCGCGCGAACTCGCGGTTGCCCCAATCGCCGAGCGCCTTGCCCTCGAAGGCGATTTTACCGGATGAGGGCTCATGCATCCGGGCGAGAAGCTTCAGCAGCGTGGATTTACCAGAGCCGTTGTGACCAATGAGGCCAATCGTCTTGCCACTGTCGAATTGCGTTGTCAGGGGATGCAAAAGCACCCGCCCCGGCACCTCCATCGAAACCGCATCCAACGAAAAAAGCGGCGTCTCATCATACTGTATGGCAAGTGCAGCCTGAGCCATGGGTCTTATCTCCGGATGTGAACGTGAATGTCATTGTCGCCGACCTGCCAGCCAGATCAGGTAGGGTGCCCCTGCCAGCGTTGCGAAGAGGCCGAGCGGCAGCTCGTAGGGAAACGTAATCGTCCTCGCCCCCAGGTCGGATAACACCATCAAGGTCGCGCCAAACAGGAACGATGCAAGCATGTGATGTCGTGGGGTGACGAAACCGGCACGAAGGGCGATGTGTGGCGCCATCAAGCCGACGAAACTCAAAGGGCCGACAAGCAGTGAAGCAGCTGCTGTCGCAATGCCCGCGACGGCAACGACACCGGCGCGCGCACCAATAAGCGGCAACCCCAGAGATTGCGGCACGGCTTGGCCCAGCGGCAGGATTGCCAGCCATCTCGTCACCGAGAACGCAGCAGTGAGCAAAACGGCGGACAGAACGAACAGGAAGATCGACGAGGCAGGTGTCGCCGTCGATCCAGAGCCACTGAGCCATGACAGAATCTGCCAGGCACGCTGATCGCCGATGGACAGCAGTGCCGATAACACCGCCGAGCACAAGGAACTGATGGCAATGCCGGCGAGCAGGATTTTCTCGGGTGTCAGATATCGGCGCGCAGCAAAGAACATGACCAGGATCATGACGGCGGCAGAACCGACACCTGCGCCTACAAACAATTCGAAAATGCCACCTGCTGGAAACAGCGTGATGGCTGCAGCAAAGCCAAGGCCAGCACCGCCGCTGACGCCCAGAACTTCAGGGCTTGCCATCGGGTTACCTGTCAGCCTTTGCAAGAGAGCCCCGGCCATGGCCAGAAGGCCGCCTGCGGAAAAAGCAGCCAGCAGTCTCGGCCAACGGAACGGCAACAGATCTGGCAGATCGGACGACGCCAGAAGTGCCCAGCCTTCAGGCCCTTTGGTGACGACAAGCGCCGCAAAGACAAGAACGGCCAGCACCGCGAGCACTGGCAGCAATGCGGCAGGTCCGCGCCTCTTCGTCGGCTCGTCATTGCCGCCGCGATGAACCTCGGTGGCGCGGATTTTCGGGAGCAACCATAATAGCAGCGGGCCACCAATCAACGCCGTCACGGCGCCAGTCGGGAATACCTCGGATGTGGACGTCGCAACAAATTGTACAACCCCATCGCAAAGCCACAGGAGCAATCCGCCGACAAGAGGCGAAACCAGCAAGACCGCCGACGAACGCCGTATACCGAGCGCCCGCGTGATGGCCGGCGCCGCAAGCCCGATAAAACTGACAAGACCGACAGCGGAAGAAACGAATGCCGCCAGAACGACCGCCAGCGCCCCAACCGCCAGACGCACGGAGAAAAGCGACACGCCGAGGGATTGTGCACCGGAATCGCCGAGCCCGAGAAGGGTCAACGGCCGCATCAGCAGGAATGTCACGGCAAGCCCTGCAAGAAGCTGCCACGACAGCGCAATTGCCGCCGACCAGTCCTGCTGGCTGAGTGCGCCGCCATTCCAGACGACAAGCGACATGAGATATTCGCCTTGCGCCAGTGTCAAAGCAGCCGAAACCGATGCGGCGGTAATGCCCACCAGCAGCCCGGCGATCACCATGGTGACCGGTTCGAAAGACCGGCGCCATCCAAGCAGAAAGACGACTGAGGCTGCCAAAGCAGCCCCGAGCAATGCCACCAGTGAGCGGTTTCCGTCCAAAGCTTCGGGAAAAAACAGGGTTGCAATAACGATGGCGAGTTGCGCTCCGGCGGAGATACCGAGCGTGGAGGGATCTGCAATCGGATTGCGTAGCAATAGTTGAAACAGTGCACCGGAAAGGCCAAGCATGGCTCCGGCAAGGATGGACACAACGACGCGAGGCATCAGGCTGAACGCAACAATGATCTGATCGAGCGACATTGACGACGGATCGAACGGCAAGGATGGCCAAAGACCGAAGGGCAAACGCAAGACCATGGCGTGCAGGGAAAGCGCACATGCCAGCGCAACAGCGAGACCGCAGAAAAGCTGGATGGAGCGCGTCGTCACAATGCCCCCTGCTGCGTCGTCAGTGCTTCTGTCAGAAGGCGCGCAAAACGCATGCCGGCCGTGATACCGCCATAGGGATTGATATTTTCGAGCATCGTCACTCGGTTTTCTCGAACTGGCGTCAGCGACTGCCAGATTACGCTGTTGCGGAGGCTCTGACGCGCTTCAACAGGAATATCGGAAACGATGACAATGCGCGCCTCAGGTGTTTCTGCAAGGTTCTCAAGCGGCACCGGAGCGGCAAAGGTGAATTGCGAGCGGTCTTTCCATGCGTTGGGAAGACCCAGCCTGTCGAGAATGTCACCGAACATGCTGTCCGCGCCGAAAGCCCGGAAATGTCGTGCGTCACCGATGTTGATAATGTAGGTCGGGCGCGCAGCGAATGCGGCAAGGCGTTCCCGCATCGTCTCAAGGGAACGTGCCGTCTCATCCAGAACCTTTTGGGCCTCGTCGATTTTTCCGAGTTTCTTACCAAGCGCCGAGACGGCCGATAGCGCTTTTGCGAAAGGCGGCTCGCCCTTCACATAGAACGGCAGCGAGAACACGGGGGCGATCGCTTCCAGCCGCCCGGTATAGCGAGTGTAGAAAGGCGAGATCAGAATGAGGTCGGGCCTGGAAAGGTGCAAAAGCTCGAAATTCGGCGCGCCACGCAGGCCGAGGTCAGTCACTTCAGCCGGAACAGGCGGCTCGACGGCATCTTTTCTGAACTGGATCAGTTCTGTCGCCGCCACAGGCGTGACGCCGAGGGCAACGACGGTTTCCAGCATGGCCCAGTCGATCGCAGCGATTCGCGGCGCTGTTTGGGCTTGAAGCGGCCGTACGAAAGCCGAAGCAGCGAGCAATCCGAGAAATTCCCGCCGCCCCCAGGACGAGGACATGTATCGATACCTGACTGTCATGCCCCTGTTGCTTCGCGTGTTGCGGCAGCCTTACCAACGATAGGTCAGCTTGCCCATAACGGTTCTTCCGTCACCGTAATAGCATCCGAAAGTGGAGCAACTAGAAATATATTCTTTATCAGTCAAGTTTTGTACGACAAGCGAGGCACGATAACCGTTTTTCTCGTAGTGAACCCCGATATCGAGCAGTGCGAGAGCCTTCATATCGAAGGCATTGGCGGCGTCGCCGTAGCGCTGACCGATATAACGCACGCCACCGCCGATGCCGAAACCCTCAAGAGCGGTGTCTTCCGGGAACGTATAATCGAGCCAGAGGCTTGCGGCATGGCGCGGCGCATTATCGAGTTCCTTGCCGTTGTTGACGCGGCCTGAAACCTCCGTGTTCATGTAGGTGTAGGCTGCCCTGAGATCGAGGCCATCAGCAAGTGTTGCCACGCCTTCAAGTTCGATGCCTTTTACACGCGCCTGGTCCATCTGCTGTGTCACGCCGCCGACGGTCGTCGTTACGTTTTTCTGTTTCAGGTCATAAGCCGCGACGGAGAAGAAACCGTCCCAGCCTTCAGGCTGGTACTTGATGCCAGCTTCCCATTGTTCGCCGGTCGTCGGCTTGGGTGCATCACCGACGGCAGGTTGCGGCACGGGTTCGAACGACGTGGCATAGCTGACATAAGGCGCAATGCCATTGTCGAAGAGATAGCTCACGCCGGCACGCCCTGTCAGCTTGTGGTCATCCTTGTCGAGCGATCGATACGTGGTGCCATTGAATGTCGTACCGCTGGTGCTTGCCCAGTCCTGCCGCAGACCAGCGGTGACGCGCCAGTTCTCAAAGGCCATCTCGTCCTGCACATAAAGGCCGACCTGGGAAATATCGGTTTTCACGTCGGCATAAAGCGTGCGTGACGTCAGGCTGATCGGACCGCCATAAACTGGATTATCGGGGTTGAGCGACGTTGCCGCCCAAAATTCGGTTTTCACATTGTTGTCGAAGTAGCGATAATCGACCCCGGCCAGTACTGTGTGATCGACCGGCCCGGTCGAAAAATCGACCTGCAGGCTGTTGTCAATATTAAAGGTGTTCAGCAACTCGTCCTGGAACGTCGCATTGCGACGAATGAGGTTGCCGATCATCCCGCTATTGGTCGAAGACATCCCAAGTGCCCGATAGGACCAATCGAAATTGGAATAACGGGCATTCTGTCTGAACGTAAAGGTGTCGTCGAAGCGGTGCTCGAACTCATAGCCGATATTCGTGAACTTGCGGCTGGACGTATCGAACGACGGATCACCGACATAGAAACTACGGTCAAGCATATTACCGGGGCGCAGATAGGTCAGCGCTGGAGGCAGACCGGATGGCGAGCTTGGGTTATCGTGCTGATAGGCGCCAAGGACCGTCAGTTTCGTATCTTCGTCGGGTTGCCAGGTGACTGCGGGCGCGATGAAATAGCGGTCGTTTTGCAGGTTGTCGGTTTGCGTGTGCGCGTTGCGCGCCACGCCGGTTAGCCGATAGGCAAAAGTGTCGCTGTCAGCGATCGGGCCACCAATGTCGAACATCGACTGGTAATAGTCGTAACTGCCGACTTGTGCGCCGACTTCTCCAAAGCGCTCGAAGGTGGGACGTTTGCTGATGAGATTGATGAGACCGCCGGGGTTACCCTGTCCATAAAGAACCGATGCAGGCCCACGAATGACCTCGACACGCTCCAGACCATACACCTCGTAAGAAGGTGCACCTGCAGTACGCATGAGACGAAGGCCGTTGAGGAACTGCAACTGGTTTCCTGCAAAACCGCGAATTCGAGGCGCATCGAACCGCGGGTCGGAACCGGACGGCTGAGAGACAACACCTGGAACGTAATTCAATGCTTCGCTGAGATTGCGAACACTTTGATTGTCCATCTGGTCTCTGGTGATGACAGTGATGGACTGCGGCGTCTCGATCAAGGAGCGGCCCGTCTTCGTCGCGCTTGCGCTGGTCTTTGCCACATATCCCTTGACTGGCGCTTTGGGGTCCTGCGTTTTGCCATTACCATCAACGGTAATCGTCTGGAGCGTCGTTGAACCGGCGTCCTGTGCGACGGCAGGCAGAGCTGCGCAGAGAGCGATCAGAGCGCAATTGCCCGCCAGGACAGAACTGTATTTCGACTTCGCCTTCACCCCGAGACCCTTTTCACCTGCGCACCCAAAAAAACGGGCGCTTTTCTGGACTAATTAAGTCATCTTATTAAGCAAGTGGTCGATCATGATCCAATAAGCCAAAACCGGTTTTTTCATCACTGTTGATTATGATAAATGGTTTCGATAATAGCTTGAAATTATTCTAATCTGAAAACCGCACAACCATGACCAAACGGCAAAGACCTCGGGCCGAGACCTTCGAACTCCGGCACTTACGGTATTTCACCGCACTGGTGGACGAGCGCAACTTCGAGCGTGCTGCCCTAAAGCTTGGCATCGCACAGCCGGGGTTAAGCCAGCAGATCATGAACCTCGAGGATATCGTCGGAATGCCGTTGCTGGATCGGACACGCCGATCCGTGCAACTGACGGCCCCGGGCCAGCTTCTCTACGAAGATGCGAAAAAGATTCTGGCAGATGCCGATGCTACACTGGCAGCCCTCAAACGAGTCGATCGCGGGGAAACGGGCCGCATTACCATCGGTTATGTTGCTTCCGCCGCTTACTCCGGCCTGCTCATTCAGTCTATCGCCAGCTTTCGCGCATCTCATCCCGATGTGGAATTGCAACTCATCGAGATGGAAATGCGGCTGCAGCTCTCCAAGATTGCCGATGGTAATCTCGATATCGCCTTCATACGTCCACCCGCGCCAGTACCCGAGGGTGTGGCGACCAACGTCATTCTGCGTGAGCCTCTGATGGCGGCACTGCCGCAAACTCATCCTTTCGCGTTCGCTCGCCAGGTCGATCTGAAGAACCTGTCACAGGAAACCTTCATCACACCCCGTCAGCCTCCCGATGTTGGCTTCCATTACAACACCATCGAAGCCTGCAACGAGGCAGGCTTCCAGCCGTCCATCAGCCCTGAAGGGCGCGATTACACCACCATCGCCTGCATGGTCTCTATCGGCCTTGGAATTGCACTCGTACCGCGTTCGCTCGACTGCCTGAGGTTGCCGGGTGTCCACTACGTGCCACTTTCATCCAGCACAACAACATCTGATCTGGCAATTGCCTATCGCAAAACCGAAGCCTCTCCCGCCGTTCGGGCCTTCGTCCTGCACAACAGGCAATGATGTCAGACGGCATCTTTTGAACCGGACCGTCAGGCGCACCACCAGGATATGACGCCTCCATGACAAGGCTTTCAGGTTCATGTCAGCTAAATCCCGCATCCGCCATACAAGGCCGATGCGGTGCTGCACTTGCACGCGTTTTTTTACGCTCTTCGCTGTCGTCGGTTCATGTGAAATCTGGTGGACCTGACAGTGGCTCTATTTACGGCGAAAGCAACAGGAACTGAATCGTATCGTCCCGAAATCGGCAGCGTGCCGCTTAGCTTGCTAACGGGCGTGTATTTGCTGTTTTGCACGAACCAGACATTCTGGTCGAAAATACACACCTATCTGTCGGCCTATCCGGTTGCCATCGCGGCGCTTTATATTGCCATGGCGGCTCTTCTCGGCGCTCTGATAACGATTTTTTCCGCCAAATATCTCATCAAGCCGTTTCTGATCTTTCTGGTGATCGCAGCGGCCTCTGCGTCCTGGTTCATGGATCGTTATGGTATCGTCATTGACAGCGACATGATCCGCAACGCTATGGAAACAACGCCAGCCGAGGCCGGCAACCTGATGACGCCGGGCTTTATCCTGCATCTTGCGATCAACGGACTTGTGCCGTCCATCGTCATCATGGCTGTCAGGGTCAGGCATCGACCGATCCTCGACAAATTGCTCTGGAACACGGTCAGCATTTTGCTCTGCCTCCTTCTCGTCGGCATTATCAGCTTCGCCAATTCCAAGACCTTCACCACTGCCATCCGTCAGCACAAGGATATCGTAAAGAGCGTCAATCCGCTGTCTCCGATCCTGTCGACAATCCATTATTTCACACAGGCAGGCAAAGAGGCTGAGATCACGGTGAGCCCAATCGGCCAGGATGCGAAAATTCTTCCCGCGCTGGGCGGCGTCCATAAACCGCGTGTCACCGTTATCGTCGCAGGAGAGACGGCGCGCGCGGCCAACTTCTCGCTCAACGGATATGAGCGCGACACCAATCCCGAACTGGAAAAGCGTGACGTGGTCTATTTTCCGAACACGACGAGCTGTGGCACCGCGACCGCCATTTCCATCCCCTGCATGTTCTCGAAATTCCCCCGTTCGAGCTATAGCCATAGCAAGGCGCTCGCCAACGAAAACGTCATGGATGTTCTCGTCCATGCGGGTGTGGATGCAAGCTGGCTGGACAACAATACAGGCAGTAAAAATGTCGCCGACCGTATCGCCTATTTCGACTTGCCATCGACCAATGATCCCCGCTTCTGCACAGGCGGTGAATGCCGCGACGACATCTTCTTTGACAAACTGGACAGCTGGCTCAACAACATTCGAAAGGACAGCGTTATCGTCCTTCACCAGATGGGTAGCCACGGACCGACCTATCACCTGCGCTACACCGACGAGTTCAGGAAGTTCACGCCGGATTGCCGTACCGCAGAGCTTGGCAATTGCACCGATAGCGAGATCGTCAATTCCTACGACAATACCCTTCTCTATACCGATCATTTTCTGTCGACAGTAATCGACAAGCTGAAAGCACGATCCGACAAGCTGGCGACCGGCATGATCTATGCCTCGGATCACGGTGAATCGCTCGGTGAGAACGGCGTCTACCTGCACGGCGCGCCCTATCTGCTGGCACCGGATCAGCAGACCCACGTTCCATTCCTCGTCTGGTTCGATGATGACTTCGCCAGGTCCATGGGTCTGGACAGAGCCTGCCTTGCCAAGGATGCAGCAAAGGGTGGCCGTTCCCATGACGACTACTTCCACAGCATCCTGGGCATGATGAACATCTCCACCTCCGTCTACGATCCGTCACTCGATATTTTCAGCGGATGCACGACACGTCAGAGCAGTTGATCAGACAGAACTTGACGCTTGTCCTGCGAAAGCGATACGCAGGACAGCGCTATTAAGGGAGCTGTCTTGCGAGTTCTGCTTGTTGAAGACGATCACGTCTTGGGAGAGGCGTTGCGGGACCATGTTGCGGCAGCGGGACACGCAGTCGACTGGTTCAAGACGTTGAACGACGCCATGGCGGCAACATTGACCATGGCCTATGGGCTCGTGCTGCTCGACATGAGATTGCCTGATGGCGACGGCATCACCCTGTTGAAGGCCTTGCGCAATCGTAACGACGCCACACCCGTTATCATTCTGACTGCCCATGACCAGGTCTCCGACCGCATTGCAGGCTTGAACGCGGGTGCCGACGATTACCTCGTCAAACCGTTTGATCTCTACGAGCTTTCGGCCCGCATGCTGGCGGTTTCGCGGCGTTACGAAGGGCGTTCGGCGCCGGTCATTCGGTTGCCAGGCATCGAAATCGATCAGGTCGGGCGGAGCATCGTGGTTGACGGAACGGCGCAGACGCTGAGTGCCAGAGAATGGGCCGTTCTTGAAAAACTTGTCGAGCGCCCGGGCGCGGTCATTTCGAAAACGCAATTGCACGACGCGCTTTACGCGTTTGGTGCAGAAATCGAAAGCAATACGGTCGAGGTCTATATCAGCCGTCTGCGCAAAAAAATCGGCCGTGACCGCGTCGAGACCGTTCGCGGCGTGGGTTACACCATCAAGTAGGCAAGCATGTCCAAACCCGTCAGCATGACCCGAAAAATCGTCGTCGCCGTCACAAGCGTCGTTGCGGCGTCGTGGCTTCTCGCAAGTGGCCTCGGGATCATGGTGATGCAGGATGAATTCGCGGAAATCTTCGATTCCGGTGTGCAGGAAACGGCAGAGAGGCTGCTGCCTCTTCTGGTCGACGACCTCAGACAGAACAACACGGCACCCGCCCTGCAAAAACTTCGCTCCTCGGAGGGATCGGAATATCTGACCTATCAAGTCCGGGACCGCGAAGGACAGGTCGTCCTGCATTCGCATGACAGCTCGACCGAGCCTTTCGAGGTTTCGCTCGATCCCGGTTTTTCCGAAACCTCGACTCAACGCATCTATTCGGTGGCGACGCCGGACGGAAACTATGTCCTGCAGGTTGCCGACGCTTTCGCCAATCGCCGCGAAGCCATACAGGAGGCAGGAACCGCACTGCTCTTGCCCGTCCTCATTCTGATTCCCGCAAGTATCATCGCCGTGATCGTTGTCGTCAGACGAACACTCTATCCGATACGCACCCTGCGCGACGAGATCGGCAAGAAGGATGGCGGCAACCTTGCGCCGCTTGAAACCGAACCTTTTCCCGCAGAACTTCATCCTATCGCTCGCTCGGTCAACCTGCTGCTGGAGCGGCTGCGCGCAGCCATCGAGGCTGAGCGCGAATTTACGGCAAACAGCGCCCACGAATTGCGCACGCCGATTGCCGGCGCTTTGGCGCAAACGCAGCGACTGCGTGCAGATATTCCTGCTGAACTGTCTCCCCGTGTGGAGAATATCGAAAAGTCGCTGAGCCATCTCGGTCATCTGGCGGAAAAACTGCTGCAGATGTCCCGTGCGGAGGCGAAGATCGGCGTCACCGATAGCAGCAGCGATATCATGCCGGTCGTGGAACTGGTTGTCGACGACATCAGCAGATCGGCACTTGGCGCACGCCGTATCAGGTTCATCAACGATTGCGACACGGGTCTCGAATGTCGGATCGGTGCCGACGCATTGGGGATTGTCGTCAGAAATCTGCTCGAAAACGCACTGATCCACAGCCCGGCGGGAAGTCCGGTGACGGTCCAGACGAAGCCCGACGGAACGATTTCCGTCGTCAATTCCGCACCGGTGATCGACGAAGCACTGTTGCCCAAACTGACAACGCGCTTCACCAGAGGCCAGACGGGTGCCGAAGGCTCGGGCCTCGGCCTTGCCATCGTGAAAAAGCTGGTCGAAGAAAGCGGTGGAAAGCTGTTTCTGTCATCGCCGGCACCTGGACGAAAAGACGGGTTTGAAGCGCGCGTTGTCTTTCCCGTAAAAGCGGCCTGACGAAAAAAGCCCCGCCGAGGTCGACGGGGCTTGGATATTTATGGGCGTATTGGCCAGTTCAGTCTTCGTGGATGTGGCTGTGATCGCGTGTATCGCGCATCTTCACATAGACGATGAGCGACAGGGCAATCATGATCGTCACGTACCAGAAGAACCAGCCCTCATGGCCGATCTGCTTGAACTTGAGGGCGACGAACTCAGCCGTTCCACCGAAGATGGTATTGGCAAGCGCGTAAGGCAGCGCAACCCCAAGAGCACGGATATGTGCCGGGAACATTTCCGCCTTCACTACCGCGTTGATGGACGTGTAGCCCGTCACGATCAACAGTCCTGCAAGCACCAATGCGAAAGCCGTGAACGGGCTGGTCGTGGTCGCAAGGGTGCTGAAGATGAGATAGGTGAACAACGTTCCGAGGATACCGAAGCCGACCATCAGCGGCTTGCGACCAATTTTGTCAGACAGCGCGCCGGCAATCGGCTGGCACAGCATGAAGACAAAGAGGGCCGCCGTGGTGATTTCGGTCGCGCTCTCCTTGCTGAAGCCCGAGGTATTGACGAGGAATTTCTGCAGGTAGGTGGTGTAGGCGTAGAAGGCCAGGGTACCGCCCGACGTCAGGGCCATAACCATAAAGGCCTCCTTCGGGTAGTGCCGGAAAAGCGCCCAGCCGCTGGACTTCGGCTTACTGTCGTCATTTTCCTTGACGTTCTTGAACGACTGCGTTTCGACCAGTCCACGGCGAATGTAAAACACCGCAATCGCCAGAACGCCGCCGATGAAGAACGGAATGCGCCAGCCCCATGCGCTGAGCTGTTCGGGCGTCAACAGGCGCTGCAGGATGAGCAACACAGCAAGTGCCAGAAGCTGACCGGATATCAGGGTGACATACTGGAAGCTGGAGAAGAAGCCACGGCGGCTCTTACCGGCCATTTCGCTGAGATAGGTCGCGCTGGCGCCATATTCGCCGCCGACGCTGATCCCTTGCAGCAAACGGGCAAAAACCAGAATTGCCGGTGCAGCTATACCAATCGTTTCATGGCCAGGGGTGATGGCAATCAGGAGGGACCCAAGACACATCAGCGTCACGGAAAGGGTCAGGCCTGCCTTGCGACCCTTGCGGTCGGCATAGGTGCCCATGAACCACGCACCGATCGGGCGCATCAGAAACCCGACAGCGAAAACCGCGGCGGCACTCAGGAGTTCGGCGGTCTGGTTCCCAGACGGGAAGAAGATCGGCGCAAAATAGAGGGTAAAGGCCGAGTAGACGTACCAGTCATACCATTCAACGAGGTTACCCGCCGATCCACCGATGATGGATTTCAGCCGGGTTTTCTGATCCGGCGCAGCCGCCGGCTCATTTGTCATAATATTCACGCTAGACTCCGATTCAGTCTGATCTGGAGATTGGAGCGAGCAAGGAAGGTGTGATAATTTGTCGCTCCCTGCGGACGGTATATACCTCTGATGCTGCAATGCGCAAGCTTATGCTGCAATGCGGCATAATCCTTGCTTTCACCCGGTCGCATCTGCGTTTTCATATGCCGCCGTCGAGACGGCAAAAACACCAATCCCGCCGTTGCCAGTGGCTGCGGGGTAAAATAAAAAATATCAATGCTTTACAATATCGCACATTTGCATCTCGAGAAGCTCCTCGTGCCGGCATCACGGGCGGGCGAGGCGTTGGCGCGGCTGGACGAACGAATTTTACGCTCACCGCTGCGATTGGGCTTCATTGAGCGACAGGATTTCGGCGATGCGATTTCATCCATGTGGGTCGATGGCGAACTCGTGCACATGGAAGACCTCGTTTTGCATGAGGCGCGAATGGACGTACGTGCGCCAACGCACGAGATGATTTCCGCCTACAGGATATTGCGAACCCGACGCACGATCTTCGCGAATGTCAGAGGATGGGCCTTCTCGGCGAGCGGCTTGTCCCGCCTGCGTGGCAAGATATCGGATCCTGATGAAAGTACAGGCCTCCAAAGTTTCTCTCCCGCTACACCGGATGTCGATGAAACGTCTGTCGAAGATGTGCCACTACAAGATGCTTTTTCCGAGCTGGATGCCCTTCTGGCACGCAGCACGGCAACATTGCAAGCCGTCACCGGAGGGCGTGATCTTCCGCCAAGCCTGCCCGCAAACGACAGCCACGCTCTGATCCGTGACGCAGACTGGGATGAGGAAGAAAGGCTTGAGGAGTGGCGGCAGGTTCATGACGCAAGCCAGGCACTCCCGCCGATCCTGCGCGCCGCGATCATGCTGGACGCGTGGAACAAGCTTGAAGTTCTGCAACGAAGCCCCTGGCTTGGCAGGCTGCTGACAGCGGCTTTTCTACGTGATTCGGGGGTTTCTCCTGATCATCTGCCGGCGCTCAGCCCAGGCCTGCGCGCTGTTGCACGCGACCGCAGACACGCCGCCGACCAGACGGAGCGCGCCGTAGCGCTTCTCGACAGTTTTTACGAAGGCGCTGTTGGTGGACTGAAAGAGCATGACAGGCTCCTGCACGCCCGTGAAAGAATGCTGCGGAAACTGGTCGGCCGGCGTTCAAGTTCGCGATTGCCGGCACTGATCGACCTTGTTGTCGCCCGGCCCGTCGTCTCGGCTTCAGTCATCGTCAAGGAACTTGGAACAACACAGCAAGGTGCTGTGGGATTAGCCAACCAGCTTGAACTTCGCGAAGTCACGGGGCGCGGGCGATTTCGTGCCTGGGGAATGCTTTGAGGCTGACTGATACTGGCTTTCTCGCCATGACAGCGGCTATGCTCACTGGATAAACAACTGAAACAATTTCAGAATTTTCCGATCACGATTCTTAACAAAATTTAACTATTGCGGAGCGGGACGAAATGTCTATCTTCCTCGCAGCGTTGCAGCCCAATTTATTCTCCGGCAACGCAGTCGCATTCAACACCGGCAATATTTTCAGACCGGCGACATCCAGTGTCCATCACGAGGGAGATGCAAGTCATGACCATTTCCATTTCACAGCCAGATTCCGATCAGGAAACCAGCGCACCATTTGCCAGAAAGATACTGGCAGCCAGAAACCACGCCGGCTACACGGTCGACCAACTGGCAATAACCTGTGGCCTTACGACCACCGAAATCCGAGCCCTGGAAGAGGGCACTGACAGCGATCCGATACGCATCAAGCGCGTTGCGGCTGCTTTGAACATCCCCGTCGAAGCTGTCATCTGATCTTCTGCGCTCCGATTTAACCGCCGCCAACGGAATGTTCTTGATGGAGCATTCCGGCGGCGTTTGAATATTCGCCATCAGAAATGGCGAAACTATTTCCGACGCTTCTCTTAAAATTTCGCTTTTCAGCACCACATGAGCGTGGTCACCGGCATCCGCCGGGCGCTGCCTGCACGACCGAGAGCCGGCCACATTTCGGGAATCCGCTCATGACACTTCGCGATAACACCGAGGATCTCATTTCGGCGTCGACGCTCAATCTTTGGCCGACGGAAAAAACCGGCATCCTCGACTGGCTCGTGACCGATACCAAGGGTCAGCGTTTCATCGACGAAATATTTGTGGAAATGTGCGAGCGGTTGCGTGCTGAAGGCGTTTCCATCGCACGTGCCGTCCTTGCCTTCCAGGTTCGCCACCCGCAATGGCTTGGTGCGCGCATAATCTGGAAGCCGGGCATCGAAGCCGCCGACATCGATACATTCGGGTACGGATCGGAAAGTTCTCCGGAATATATCAACAGTCCTATCAGCGAGATCCATCGTGGTGCTCAGGAGGTTCGCCAGCGACTGCAAAGCGGCGCAACGAACGGGGCCGGATATGCGATCTATGACGATCTTCTCGCCGAGGGAATGACAGATTATTGTGCCTGGCCAATAGAACACACGTTCGAAAAACGGCATGTGGCGAGTTTCGCCAGCGATCGCCTAGGCGGGTTTTCTGATGCTGAAATCGCAACGTTGAAAAATCTTATACCCGCGCTCGCGCTCGTCAGCGAGATCAGGGTCAAAAATCGCATGGCGCGGACATTGCTGGAAACCTATGTCGGGCCACATGCTGGGGCGAAGATTCTGGATGGCGCAACGACACGCGGAAGCGGCGCCACAGTCGGCGCGGCGATCCTGATCTGCGATCTGCGCAATTTCACACATATTTCCGACCTTTGGCCGAGAGACGATGTGATCGAACTGCTCAACGGCTATTTCGACGCTATGTGCGACCCGATCGAGGAATTTGGTGGGGAGATCCTGAAGTTTATGGGCGACGGATTGCTGGCGGTTTTTCCACTCAGCAATCCCGACGCCTGCCACAATCTTCTCAAGGCGATTGGCAAGGCGCAGGAAGGGCTTGCCGCGCTCAATGAAGTCAACAGGCAGAAAGGCCACGAACATCTGGGGTACGGCATCGGCGTTCATATCGGCGATGTCATGTATGGCAACATCGGTTCGAAAACCCGTCTGGATTTCACAGTCATCGGCCCAGCCGTGAACATAGCATCCCGCCTTGAAACCCTGACGAAAGACACCGGGCGCCCGGTTCTCTTTTCCAAGGAGTTCGTCAACGCGGCAGGATGTAGCGACAAGCTGGAAAACCTCGGACCCTGGCTGCTTCGTGGACTTGAAACCCCTGTGGAAGTCTATGCCCTCCCCGCGCAAAGCCATGCATAAGCGACTGATATAAAAAACGCATTTGTCATGCGGATACGCCATCATCGATGACTGCGGCGCGCTTTTTTTCATCTTAACCAAACGTCAGGTGCATTGTGACCGGACACGTCAAACCAGCGCCCGAAAGGGATGCATCTGCTCGTTTAAATCGCTTGACATGATGCACCTGTCGATCTAGCAAAATAGAACATATATTCCATATTTTCACGTAGAGAATTCTACGTTCTGCCTTCCAGGGAGTGGAGGGCAGTTATGAGCAACGGGAGGAATAATGGTTACGAAACTGGCACTGCTTGGCGCTGGCCGCATCGGCAAGGTTCACGCCAAGGCAATCGCGACGGACAGTCGCGCGAAGCTGGTCGCCGTGGTCGATGCAATGGAAAACGCAGCGAAGGCAATCGCAGAGGAAACAGGATGTGCCGTCAGCACAATTGACGACGTCCTGGCGAACAAGGACATCGATGCCGTCATCATCTGCACTCCGACCAATACGCATTCCGACCTGATCGAGCGCTTTTCGCGCGCCGGCAAAGCGATCTTCTGTGAAAAACCCGTCGACCTCGACGTTGCACGTGCAGAAGCCTGCGCAAAGGTGGTTCAGGAAACCGGCGCGAAGGTCATGCTTGGCTTCAATCGCCGTTTCGACCCTCATTTTCAGGCCGTTCACAAGGCGATCGAAGATGGCCGCATCGGCAAGGTGGAAATGGTGACGATCACCAGCCGTGATCCCGGCCCGCCGCCTGGAGACTATATCAAGGTGTCCGGCGGCATTTTCCGTGACATGACCATCCACGATTTCGATATGGCGCGTTTCCTGCTCGGCGAAGAGGTAAGCGACGTCTTCGCAAGCGGTTCCGTTCTCGTAAATCCCGAGATCGGTGCGCTTGGCGATTTCGACAGTGCCAGTGTCATTCTCACCACCAAGAGCGGAAAACAGGCCATCATTTCGAACTCACGCCGCGCCACATATGGTTACGACCAGCGCATTGAAGTACACGGTTCTCTTGGCTCGGCGGCTGCCGAAAACCAGCGTCCGGTTTCCATAGAGATCGCCAATGCGGACGGCTATACACGCCCGCCTCTGCATGATTTTTTCATGACGCGTTATACCGCCGCTTATGCTGCGGAAATCACGGCGTTCATCGATTGCATCCAGAACAATAAGGCGCCGTCGCCATCCATTACCGACGGGCTCGTTGCCCTCAAGCTGGCGGATGCCGCCCTTAAATCCGCACAAACGAAAACAGCTGTTTCTGTCGCTTGAAACGGCGAAAGGCAAAAAGGCCGGGCGACAACGCCCGGCCCTTTTTTCATTACAGGCCTGTTTTGTTCGTCAGAACATCGTGTTCTGGTTTGCTGACGTTTCAGGCACGTTCTGGATCACGTCCCAATGTTCGACAATTTTGCCATCCGCGACCCGGAAGATGTCGACAACAGCCTGGCCATTATCCTTCTCACCATTGGTGGAGTGGATGTGTAGCCAGACCAGATCTCCATCCGTGGAACTGCGCACAATGCGCGCTTTGGAGTTGGGGTTGTCCTTGAAGAAACCAGTGAAAAACGACAGGAAAGGCGCCTTGCCATCCGGCACCTGCGGATTGTGCTGTCTGTAGTCGTCGGCCACCACCCTGGCCGCTTCTTCAGTTTCATGCCTATTGAAGAAACGATCGTAAAATTCGATCACAAGTTTGCGGTTTGCTTCTTCCTGCACAAGATTGCGAGAGGCCGTTTGAGCGAAAACGGGCATTGTTGCGGCAACAAGAATGACAGTGGCGCCCATAAGCAGCTTCAGAGATCTGACCATGGTGTCTCCCTTACATTGTTCTTGAGAACGACTTAGTATCCGACCGTGAAACGCTGGCGCACATGCGCTGGCTTCTCAATTTCGTCTACGAGCGCGATGGCGTAATCCTCGAAGGAAATGCTGGAGCCCTGATCGTTGGCAAGCAGGGCATCTTTGCCGAGGCGGAACTTTCCGGTGCGTTCACCAGGGACAAACATCGCCGAAGGCGAAAGGAACGTCCAGTCGAGGTCTTCAACCGTCTTCAGCAAGTCGAGGAATTCGGCCCCCTTCGATGCTTCCGCCTTGTACAGGGCCGGAAAATCGGGTTGATCGACCAGACGCGCACCCGGCGCCACTTCCAGGCTGCCTGCACCGCCAACAACGAGATAACGCGTCACACCGGATGCACGCACCGCCGCGACCAGGGTAGCTGCATCGCTCGCGGTGAAGTGAACTGACGAGATCACGGCGTCATGCCCCTTCAACAGAGCAGCCAATCCTTGCCCATCGTACACGTCACCTTTAAGAGCCGTCACGTTGGCCAATGTTGCAATCTTTTCAGGGTTTCGGGCAATGGCGGTGACCTGGTGGCCGCGGTCCGAGAGTTCCTTGAGAATACGCGATCCGGCATTACCGGATGCTCCGATCAGTGCGACTTTTGTCATGACGACAGCTCCTTGGCGTAACTGTTAATACGGTCTAAAATATAGACCTATAAGTTTGCTATGACAGATAAATGGCCTGCGCAAGAAGTCATCTTTCGTTGATCTGGTCACACGACAATGACCTTTGGCGGAGAGGAAGGAATGAAATTGACGACCCCATCGAACCAGGACGAGCCCCTCGTTTTCGATCAGCCCTGCCCGATAAGAGATGTGCTGGATCGTATTGGTGACCAGTGGAGCCTGCTGGTGCTGGAGGCGCTGGAAAATGGCGTCCGGCGCTTCAACGAGCTCATGCGCGATATTGGCGACATCTCCAAACAGATGCTCTCAAGGACATTGCGCCGGCTTGAGCAGGACGGCTTCATATCACGCAAGGTCTATCCCGAAGTCCCACCACGCGTCGAATATACGTTGACCGATCTTGGCCGGTCCTTTTTGCAGCCTATGAAGTTGCTGGTTGGCTGGGCCGACGACAACCATCGGGAAATCGTCAAGGCGCGTACGCGCTACGCCACACCAAACGAGCCAGTCTGATTTTCTCCACAGCACTTGGTGCGCTGCCACACCCGATCAGCGGGAACGAAACGGCCCGTCATCACGCGGATTTAATTGTTTGCATTTTCTCTAACTAGAAAATTTTTGTTGCATCAGAAAATGCAATGCCTATAGCGTAGGCAAACATACGATATGCCTCCCTATTATTCAAATCCCAACGGAGCCCGTCACATGCGCCTTGCATCCACCCTGATTTCCCTGGCTGTCGCTCTTGCGGCAAGTGCGCCGGCGGCGCTCGCCCAGGAAAAGACCCTGGTCGTTTCGGAATGGGGCTACACGCCCGAGCAATCGAACGAATTTCTCTACAAGCCTTTCGAGGCTATCTGCGGCTGCAAGGTCGTCATCGATACGGGCAACAATGCAGACCGCCTCAACAAGATGCGCGTCCGCGGCGGCGTAGACGTGATGTTCATCACCGATGCCTTCACCCAGCAGGGCATCGACGCGGGCGTGTTCGCCAAGGTCGACCGGTCGAAGCTGCCAAATCTTGACGAAGTCTATGACATTGCAAAAGCTCCCCAAGGCGAAGAGTATGGTCCGGCCTACGTCGCCGGTCACTACGGCATCATGTACGATGCTTCCAAGGTGAAGGAGCCGATCACTTCCTGGAAGGACCTGTGGCGTCCGGAGTTCAAGGGACTTGTCGCCATCCCCGGTTTCAACACCACGACGGGCCCGCTGACAGCAGTCATCGCCGGAGAACGCGCAGGCGTGGATGCCTTCAAGGACCCGGAAGGTGCCTTCAAGAGCCTGGGCGAACTCAAGGAAAACGTTCGCAAGACCTACAACACCGGCTCGGAACTGGTGAACCTTTTCTCCACCGGGGAAGTGGTGATCGCTGCGGTTCAGGATTTTGCTGCGCCGGCTATTCACAAAGC
This sequence comes from Agrobacterium tumefaciens, assembly GCA_025559845.1. Taxonomy (NCBI): domain Bacteria; kingdom Pseudomonadati; phylum Pseudomonadota; class Alphaproteobacteria; order Hyphomicrobiales; family Rhizobiaceae; genus Agrobacterium; species Agrobacterium tumefaciens. The sequence continues at coordinate 1,407,595 of CP048470.1, read as the reverse complement.
TGTTCCAAATGCCAAGTGGGCGCCGTTGTCTGAAGGCGATTATGCCATCTTCAACACGCTGAACATCGGCAAAAAGGCCAACAATCCTGAACTTGCCTATCAGTTCATCAACTACAAACTCTCCAAGGACGTTCAGGAAAAGTTCGTGGCCGTTGGCGATAGCCCTGTCAACAAGAACGTCGTGATCAGCCCTGAGAAGGTCGGCGACATGGCTTACGGCGCCGACGCCATCGCAAAGCTGCGCAAACCTGACTTCAAGGCCATTCTCGCACAGAAGCCTGATTGGGAACGCCGCTGGAACGATATTTTCGCGAAATAAGCCGAAACGGTGGATATCGACCAATGAACATCCGGCCCGGTCAGGCTTTACCTTACCTTCTGGTGTTGCCGGGGACGCTTATCGTCCTCGGCCTTCTCGTCTTGCCAGTTGCAGATACATTTACTGGAACAATTGGCCCAGAGGGCGATCGTCTCGCTCTCTACCGCCAGTTCTTCAGCTACGACTACAACATCACCGTCATCGTGCGCTCCGTCCGCGTCGCGCTTGTCACGTCGGTGCTGTCTCTCGTTCTCGGCTATTTTGCCGCAAGCGTCATTGCACGCGCCAGCGGCCTCTGGCGGCAAATCCTGCTTGTCTGCGCGGTATTCCCGCTGCTGACAGGCGCGATCGTGCGCAGCTTCGCCTGGATGATCGTGCTCGGTCGCAACGGCCTGCTGAATTCCACACTGCTGTCACTTGGAATTATCAACGAACCGATTCCGCTGCTTTTTACCGAGGTGTCATTGATCCTCGGCCTTGTTTACCTGTTCACCCCGCTTGCCGTCCTTTCCCTGATTGGCGTTATCGAGGCGATCGACCGCAGCATCATCGATGCTGCTACGTCGCTTGGCGCATCGCCGCGAGCTGTCTTTCGACAAGTTACGCTACCGCTTATCGCGCCTGGCCTTCTGGTCGGCGGCGTTCTGGTCTTCACCGGAAGCCTTGCGGCATTTGCGACGGGCCGTCTGCTCGGCGGTGAAGCGGAGACCATCCTTCCGACACTGCTCAACGAAAAGGCGATGATCAGCTTCGACTGGGACGCCGCTGGCGTTATCGCCGTCGTGATGGTCGCGATCACTTTTGCTGTCGTCCTTGTCGGCCAGTTCGCCGCACGACGTCTCAACCCCTCTGCAGGATAATCGGGCGATGACTGACACCACCTCCCTTTTCACCCGCTTGATGGCCGTCCTGGTGTTCATTTTCCTGCTGGCACCGCTGTTCATCATCTTCGGCGCATCGCTGACACCCGGAACGTTTCTCTCCTTCCCGCCACAAGGCCTGTCGCTTCGCTGGTACGCCTTCGTTCTGCAGAACGAGAGCTTCATGGAAAGCTTCAAGACCAGCCTGATCGTCGCAACGCTTGGCACCGGCATTGCCATGCTGGTCGGCATTCCAGTGGCCTATGCGTTGGTTCGCCATCGCTCCGTCATTCCTGGCTGGTTCGGATCGATTTTCTTCCTTCCCGTACTGGTACCCGAAATCGTGTTCGGTTTTTCGCTTCTGAAAACCGTGATCGTGACGCTGGAGCTTCCCGTCATGACCGCGCTCTTGATCGGCCACACGATCATTGCCATCCCTTATGCAGTGCGCGTCATCGGAGCGAGCCTTTCAAGCTTCGATTTCAGCGCGGAGGAAGCTGCGATCTCGCTTGGTTGCTCGCCACTCAAAACTTTCTTCACGGTGGTCTTGCCCAACATCCGCTCGGGCATCGTCGCAGCCTTCATCCTCGCCTTCATTTCCTCCATGAACGACGTGTCCGTATCGCTCTTCCTGACCGGACCCGGCGTCAGCACGCTCCCAATCAACCTGTTTACCTATGTCGAGCAGCATTTCGATCCATCAGTTGCCGCTGTTTCCGTGCTCCTGATGCTTCTGACGGCGATTGTTATCGTGATCGTCGAACGCACGCTCGGCCTGTCGAAAGTCATGAGATAGACCGATGACCAGTCCTACCCTTTCGCTCACCGGCGTCTCCGCCCATTATGGCCCCACCCGCATTCTCGATGATCTGAACCTGACCGTCAAAAGCGGCGAATTGATTTCGCTGCTTGGCGCATCCGGCTGCGGCAAGACGACAACGCTTCGACTGATCGCAGGTTTTATCAAGCCTTCTACTGGCTCCATCAGGCTTGGTGACAAGGAGCTGACCAGTTTGCCGCCGCACCGGCGCGACATCGGCCTAGTATTCCAGAACTACGCACTGCTGCCGCATCTAACCGTCATCGACAATGTCAGTTTCGGACTGAAACAACGCGGCATTGCTGCTGCAGAGCGCCAGAAGCGTTCGATTGAGATGCTTGAAATCGTCGGCATGGCGCACCTGGCCAATCGCCTGCCATCTGCGCTTTCCGGTGGCCAGAAGCAACGTGTCGCACTGGCGCGCGCGCTTGTCATCGATCCACCACTGATGATGTTCGATGAGCCGCTTTCCAACCTCGATGCAAAACTGCGTGTCGATATGCGGGTGCAGATCCGCCGCCTGCAGATGGCCGGTCAGCGTACAGCCGTCTACGTAACCCATGATCAGGAAGAGGCGTTTTCAATCTCTGACAAGGTTGCCATCATGGATGCTGGACGTGTTGTCCAGCTCGATACCCCGGAGGTTCTTTATCGCCGACCGGCGAACGCCTTCGTCGCCCGTTTCGTCGGATTCGAGAACATCCTGCCCTTCCGTGTCGTCGACCGTCTGGCAAATGGCAAGGTGAGCGTTGAATTCGAGGGCGGAAGCCGTGTTATCCTCTCCAGTGCCGACTTCGGTGAAATTCCTGATCGGGGCCTGATCGCTACACGTCCCGAGGGCCTGACGCCCGACATCGCCGGCGAAGGCATCACGACAAACATCGGCCTGCGAACCTTTCTGGGCCGCAGTTATCAGTATCACTGCGAAAGCTCGGCGGGCACGCTGGTGGCTTTGGGATCGATCGAGACCCCATTCGAGGCCGGCACGGCCGTGGGCCTGACCATCAATCCGCTGCACAGTGCGATCCTGCCGTTCGAAGCCATTTCCAGCAAAAAGGACACGTGACGATGGCCCGCTTCATCAACATTGCCTGCGCACAGATGGGCCCGATTGCCCGTATAGATAGCCGTCCGCAGATCGTGAAGCGGCAGATCGAACTGCTGCGCGAGGCAAAATCGCGCGGTGCAGAATTTGTGGTTTTCCCCGAACTTGCATTCACCACCTTTTTCCCACGCTGGGTTTTAAACGATCAGGCCGAGATCGACAGCTATTTCGAACGGGAAATGCCGGGGTCGGAGACACAGCCACTCTTCGACGCGGCCAGAGAACTCGGCATCGGCTTCTACATCGGTTATGCTGAACTGGCCGAAGAAGATGGCCGTACTCGGCATTTCAACACCTCGATCATCGTCGACTCAAAAGGCGAGATTGTCGGCAAATATCGCAAGGTTCACCTCCCCGGCCACGCTGAGCCGGTGCCCGGCCGTGATGCCCAGCATCTGGAAAAGCGCTATTTCGAGCCCGGCAATCTGGGCTTTCCGGTCTGGCGCACGATGGACGGCATCGTCGGCATGTGCATCTGCAACGATCGACGCTGGCCGGAAACCTATCGCGTCATGGCCTTGCAGGGGGCAGAGATGGTGTTTGTTGGCTACAACACACCGGACAATCACACCGGCGTCTTCGATTTCGACCAGTTGACCGGCTTCCATCACCAGCTGTCATTGCAGGCAGGCGCCTATCAGAACGCCACCTGGGTCGCCGCTGCTGCCAAGGCCGGCTGTGAAGAAGGCACGAACATGATCGGCTTGTCGATGATCGTCGCACCATCCGGCCAGATCGTCGCGATGGCATCCACAACTGGTGATGAGATCATCAGCGCCAGGTGCGACCTCGACATGGGCGTCCTGTACAAGCGCACGATTTTCGATTTCGCTCGACACCGCGAGCCATCGCAATACGGTCTGATCGTGGAGCGCAAGGGACCAATTGTCGAGGTTTGAGAACTATCGGCAGGATTGAGAGGCATTATATGGCGGAACATGAGGCAACGCCGAACAGGCCGGTAGCAATTGACGGGCGAAGCGCGGAAAAACCCGTCGGTATGCCCGTTGGTGCAATCCTGTCGCGGCTGCGCTTCGAAAAACGTTGGACGCTTGCCGAGGTTTCTCGTCGCACAGGCGTTTCCATCTCTGCATTGTCAAAAATCGAAAACAACCAGTCGACACCGGCCTACAGCGTTCTGGTGCGCCTGGCGGATGGACTTGGCATCGACTTTGCTGACCTAATCGGCAGCTCGACCCAGAAATTTGCCTCCGCAGCCCGGGTTATCACGCGCGCCGGTGAAGGCACGACCTATGTGAACAAGATGGGCGCCTATGAAGCGCTCGCCTCTGGCCTGGCGGCAAAATCCATGCAGCCCATGGTCATCGACATTCCCAAGCGTACCGGCAACGCCAAGACCGTTCGCAGCGCCCATCGAGCCGAAGAATTCGTCTACGTACTGGACGGCGAAGTGACCTTCTTCATGGAGCCATACACGCCCGTCGTGCTCAAGACCGGCGATAGCGTCTATTTCGACGGCGCCAGTGAGCACGGCTTTTCTTCCAACAGCGACAAGATCGCCCGCATTCTCTCAATCTGCCTGGAACGTCCTGCAAGCGCGGTACATTCCGGCGAGGACACAGCATGACCAACGATACGACGATCCAGGATATTTCCATTGATGCCGCCAGCGAGATCAAGATCCGCCAGCGGTTGACGCTTGTTGCCCTGGGCAAGGAGAAGGCTGATGTGGCCCTGCGGGTCGGGCGGCTGCTTGATGTCGCAACCCGTACATGGTCGGACGACCAGGAAATCATCATCAAGGATCGTCGCATTGCCTATGTCGGCAAGGCAGGCAGCTATCCGGGTGAAGTCTCAATCCGCGTGCACGAACCCAATCTATCTGCCGTTCCGGGCCTTGGAGAAGTCCACAAGCACATCGAAAGCTCGCATCTGACACCGGAATGGGAGGCCGCGTTGGTTCTGCCGCGTGGCAACACCTGGACCTGTGAGGCAAGCCATGAATTCTCCAACGTCAACGGTGCGAAAACGCTGGAGTTCTGGTTAAAGGCACGTGAGGCTGGCTCACCACTCAAGATTTTCCCTCTGCCCGGCTCTGCAGTACCGCCCACTGCCTATGAACACGGCGGCGGTTACTTCGGCTACGATGAACAGAAGGCTTTCCTTCAGGACAGCCTGATGACGGCAGGGCTTGATGAGGTGATGGACTGGCCAGCCGTCTGGAACCCGGAAAACCCTTCTTACGACCGTTTGTGGGGCATGATCCGCGCAACTTTCGAAAAGCGCGCCGTGGTTGAGGGACATGCCGCGGGCATCCGCGATCTGCCGACAATCAATGCTTTCGCCGCCGCCGGACTGTCCTCCGATCACGAGGCGTGGACCGTCGAGGAATTCTGGGACAAGCTCACACATGGCCTCTTCATGGAGCTACGTCCGCACAGTCTGCCGGAGGTCATCAAGGGCCTTCTGGAGCGCGGCCTTTCCGACTGGTCGCAGATCGCGCTGACGACGGACGACCGTTCTGCCTCCGACACGCTGAAACTTGGTGCGACAGACCATAATGTTCGACTTGCAATTCAAGCTGGCCTTGCGCCGGAAATCGCCATTCAGTGCGTGACAATCAACCCGGCCCGCCACATGCGGCTGACACCCTGGGTCGGCTCGATCGCTCCTGGCCGTTATGCCGACATCGTGCTGCTTTCCGATGTCGAGACATTCGAAATCGCCAAGGTCTGGGCGGACGGACGGCAGGTCTCTGAAGGTAAGACCTTCCTGCCGGAGGTACCCCAGATAGACTGGCCGGAATGGGCCCGAAAGACCGTCAACATCGGTCGGCATCTGACGGCAGACGATTTCGCCATCAAGGCTGCTCCTGGCCGAGAAACCATGACCGCCGCGGTCCTGCGTCCTTTCCACTGGACAGATGACTTCCTCACTTACGATCTGCCGGTGAAAGATGGCCTGGTGCAGCGAGACGAGAGCCGCAACCTCACCAAATTCTCCGTCATTGACCGCTTCTCCGGAACGGCCGGCGTGTCGAAAATGTTCTGGCTCGGCTGTGGTCCGGCAACGCCAGACACAGCACTTGCCTGCTCGATGGCGCATGACAAACATAATATCTGGTGCGTCGGCTCGTCCGACGACGCGATGGCAAAAGCCGTCAATGCGGTCGCAGACAATGACGGCGGCTGGGCGCTGGTCCACGCGGGTGAGGTCGTTGCCCGCGTTCGTTACGAGGTGGCGGGTCTGATGAGCTGCCGCTCGGCAGAAGCATTGCACGAGGAAATGCAGGCGCTTTATGCAGCCGGCGAAAAGATAGAATGGATGTACGAGCCGACCTTCATGCCGCGCTGGTTCCCGGGATTTCCTGAGCGGCTGGCGTTTGCCACTCTGACCTGCGCGCCCTGGCGCTGGGTGCTGGTTGCACCGAGCGACCATGCCCCGCAGGGTCTGGTCAACGTCCAGACCGGAGCGACCCACCCGGTTGTCTTCTAAGCCGGACTTTCCCCTCCCCGTTTTCTTTTGAAAGTGCAAGCATGACCGCCATCACCACCGTTACACCTGAGCTCGAAAACCGCTTTTCTGGTTTCGACGCGCTTGTTGAACCACGCGTGGTCATCGATCTCCCGACGCTTGACCGCAATCTCAGGGCGATGGCGAACTTGGTTGCCGGACAGGCGGAACTGCATCCGCATGTGAAAACACACAAGAGCCTTGCCATTGCCGGAATGCAGTCTGATCACGGTGCGAAGGGCTTTACGGTGGCGCGCGCGCATGAAGCGAAGATGCTGCTTCAAGCCGGGCACGATCCGGTCACCATTGCCTACCCGCTGATATCAGAAGAAACGATCATTGCTCTTTTGAAATTGGCGGGTGAACCGCAGCGGTTGCGTTTCATCGCTGAAAGCGATGCGGGTGTCATCGCCCTTTCCTCCGCCGGTCGCAAGCTCGGCATGTCCGTTCAGGTCTTTCTCAAGGTCGATGTTGGCCTGCATCGCTGTGGCGTCGATCCGAAAGGAGATGCGGGTCTGCAGCTTGCAGCGACTATCGATCGTGATCCACACCTGAGTCTAGTCGGGCTGCTCTCTCACGCAGGCCATGCTTACGGCGCCCCCGATCCTGATGCGATCAGAGTGGTGGCAACCGAAGAACTCTCTCTTTTGTCAGAGTTTCGCCTCCGCCTGGAAAAGAACGGCGTCGCGGTTCACCGCATCTCCATTGGCAGCACACCCACTCTCCTGTCCAATGCAGGATTTGAGGGCGTGGATGAGGTCCGACCGGGAAACTATGCTTTCCTCGATCTGACGGCAGTCCGTCTCGGCATCGCAAAGCGTACGGATGTTGCCCTTGGCATCGCTGCCCGCATCGTTTCCGGCAATGACCGTTACGCCATTGCCAATGTCGGATCTAAAACGCTGTCGTCTGATCTCGGCGCTCATGGAACGTCGGCCACAAGCAGCTTTGGCGAGGCATGGATCGCCGGTGCCGACGAACCACTAAGCGTGCTGAAGCTGTCAGAGGAACATGCGTTTCTCTCCTACAGCGGAAAGCGGCCAGCCAATGGCACCCCCATCCTCATCCTGCCGAACCATAGCTGCCCTGTCGCCAATCTGAGCGGGGGCATGCTGGGTCTCGGCAATGATCGGGTCGCAACGCGTGAAATTCACGTTGAAGGCACACGCTCTGCGTTTCCATGACCTTGAAGTCTCGGGTTTGGCGAAAAGACAGGGGCCGGAAAGCGTTCAAACTCTCCGACCCCGATCCTAGCTTCTAGGCAGACGTTTTTCGCCGGTCCGTATCAGAACTCTTCCCAGCTATCCGCAGATGTGTTGAGCGCAGCATTGCCAGCGAATGCAGCCCTGATCTTTCCACCCAGTGCGCGCGCGGGTGACACTGCGGGCCTGTCAGCGGGCGAGGCGGTGCGGAGCGTTGCTGACGCTTCACTGTAACCACCTTCTGACAGCTTGAACTGGGACAGGATCCGGTTAAGCGAGGACGCCTCGCGGGCAAGGCCGTGGCTTGCCGCCGTGCTCTCTTCGACCATGGCAGCGTTCTTCTGCGTATCCTGATCCATCTGGTTCACAGCGGTGTTGATCTGCTGCAGGCCGGATGATTGCTCCTGTGCCGATTCCGCAATCGCTGCGACGTGCCGGTTGATTTCCTTCACCTCGGTCACGATCTGCTCCAGCGCCTTGCCGGTCTCGCCAACCAGCTGAACGCCCTGCTGAACCTGACCGTTGGACGTGGTGATGAGATTCTTGATCTCCTTGGCCGCACCTGCCGAACGCTGCGCCAGTTCACGAACCTCCTGCGCGACAACCGCAAAACCCTTGCCTGCTTCACCGGCACGGGCCGCCTCGACGCCCGCATTCAGCGCCAGCAGGTTGGTCTGGAAGGCGATCTCGTCGATCACGCCGATAATGTTGGAAATCTCGTTGGCGGAGGATGCGATCTGCTCCATTGCAGACACAGCCCGCTGAACGACCTCGCCCGACTGTTCTGCGCCCACCTTTGCACGACCAACAAGCTGCCCGGCGTCCTGGGCGCGTTTGCTCGCGTCCTTCACGGTCGTCGTGATTTCCTCGAGTGCCGCGGCAGTCTGCTCGACAGCAGCAGCCTGCTGTTCCGTGCGCTTGGCAAGATCATCTGCCGCCGACCTGATCTCGTTCGCACCAGCATCGATGCCACGGGCATTCTGCGCCACCTGGTTCAGCGTCGACTGCAGTTGCTCCGCAGCCCTGTTGAAATCGCCACGGATACCGTCGAGGCTGGCCACAAAAGGCTGCACGATACGGTAGGTCACATCACCCTGGGCAATCTTCGAAAGCGCCGTGGCGAGATTATCGACTGCAAACTGCACATCGACGGTTTCCTTCGCCTTCTGTTTCTCACGCTCGATGCGATCCTTTTCCGACAACGAACGATTGGCTTCCGTCTCTTTTTCAAGGCGAATGCGCTCGATTGCACTTTCCCGGAAGGCCTGAACGGCGGCGGCCATCTGGCCGACTTCATCCTTGCGGTCCATACCGTCGATTTCAGAAACCGTATCCCCGGCCGCCAGCGATCCCATGCGTTCACGCAGGCGCGCAATCGGCGCGGTGATACCGCGGGAAGAAATCAGAAGACCAAGCGCGATCAACATCATGGAGACGATTGCGATGCCAGCAAGGCCCGTCCAGATCGTTGTGCTGGTGCTGGCTGTTAGACGCTGCCGCCCCTCATTCATGACCTGAATGAGCTGCTCGTTGCCGGCGCTGATCTTCGGGGAAACTTCGGTCATCTTCTGAAGCACGGCGAGCGCCATCTGCTGGGCTTCGGCCTGTTTGCCGGCCTGTGCCAACGCGATTGCCTTGTTGCCAAGGTCTTCCACTTCAACGACGCCCTTCAGGATCTCGCGGGCTGCATCCGTGCGGGCAGGAACCAGTTCCATGATCTTGTTCTGGCGCTCTTCGAGCTGCTTGCGATCGGCCCTGAAGGTTTTGACCGCGGCTTCAAAATCGCTGCTCTTTGGATCATTGAGCGTGGCGCGAAGCGTCTGCATGCCCAATGCGTTGAGGTTTCCGCTGGTCCGGGCATTCAGTACGGCAGCGAGCGCCTCATTGGCAATGAAATCGCTGTAGACGCTGTCTGTGCTCTTATATTGCCAGCTCACATAGCTGATCCCGGAAAGCGACATCAGACTCATCAGCGATATGACAAAAACGACCTTCGTTTTTATCTTGGTATTTTTCAGGAACGACATGAATAGCCTCAAGGCAAGCGCTTCCCCGGCTCCCCTCCAGGACGCCTGAGAAACGAAATATAGAATGAAACATCGCGGGTAGCTGTGCCCCTCCTCATAGGGCGACAAGCGGGCATCCGGTGAAAGCGGCCAAAGCTCGCTCGAGGATGGTGTCCACTCGTTCTACCGGCTCCTCCGATGAAACATTGGAACCTGCACGGTGTAGATTTCACCAAATCACTGAATGAATTGTTACTTCAGGCACCCAATCAATCGCAATTCGCATCGATTGCTGCCGAATTATTCATGTCTTGGAAACGGGGCAATTGACGCTGTCGCCACAGGCCGGAAACCGCACAAAACCGCTTCGGTCTGGCGCGAAATTTTTAAAGAATAACGACGAGATGAGGCCGGAGGCTAAAAGAGGAAAAGGGCTCCTGATTTCTCAGAAGCCCTTTTCAATCAACGAATTAGGATGGTGGGCGTGACAGGGATTGAACCTGTGACCCCTACGATGTCAACGTAGTGCTCTCCCGCTGAGCTACACGCCCTCCGTTGCGGCGGATAGACCACAAAACCCGATCGCACGTCAACTGCTTTTTTTCGGTTTTGTGAAGGTTTTTTGAGAACCCTTATGCCACAAGGAGTTTGTTGACCTCATCAACGAGGTCGCGAAGGTGAAATGGCTTGGAAAGAACCTTCGCGTCCTTCGGAGCCTTCGAATCGGCATTCAAAGCGACCGCCGCAAAGCCGGTGATGAACATGACTTTCAGGTCTGGGTCGAGTTCGGTGGCGCGGCGCGCCAGTTCGATGCCGTCCATCTCTGGCATGACGATGTCGGTCAGAAGCAGCGAAAAAGGCTCTTCGCGGAGACGGTCATAAGCGCTGGCACCGTTGTCGAAGGAAGAGACCTGGTAGCCAGCCTTTTCCAGCGCCTTGACGAGAAAGCGCCGCATATCATTGTCGTCTTCAGCAAGAAGGATTTTCTGATTCATTTAAGTGACCGTAACTGCTCGATGTTTGGAATAACCTAGTCCGATTGTAAGGTTTTCAGGGTAAATATCCTGTGAACGCGGGAATCGGTATAGCGCTGTTTGGGCGATAGTATGGACTTGCCTGCCAGTAACTGGCAACATAAGCATTCTGATAGTTTTACGACATGGTAAATGGGCTGAATGGACTGGATAACCGGTGAATACGAGCTGTTCGAAGTAACGGAACCTGCCGTCCAAACCCTGCCATTCGTCTATAACTCCCCCCACAGCGGTCGCTGTTATCCGGTTTCCTTTCTCGAATCATCGCGGCTGGGCCCGCATGAAATTCGCCGTTCCGAGGATCATTTCGTCGATGAACTCTTTGGAGCGGCACCGGAGATCGGCGCGCCAATCCTGAAAGCAAATTTTCCGCGCGCCTATCTCGACGTCAATCGTGAGCCCTACGAACTCGATCCGCGCATGTTTGACGGCACCCTGCCACCCTACGCCAATATCGGCTCCATGCGGGTTGCCGGCGGACTGGGCACTGTGCCGCGCATTGTTGCCGAGAACATGGATATCTACGCGCATCGTCTGCCGGTCGAAGAGGCGCTAACGCGTGTGGAGACAATATACAAACCCTATCATGCCTGCCTGCGAAGGCTTGTGTCACGCACACACGCGCAGTTTGGCATGGCGGTTCTGATCGACTGCCACTCGATGCCAGGCAATATTCGTGTTGCAGGCTCGAACATCCGGCCCGACATCATCATCGGCGACCGCTACGGCACCAGTGCGTCCCAGGAGGTTTCACGGGCTGCGCTGCATTTTCTCGAAGAACTGGGCTTCATTGCCGTCTGCAATAAACCCTACGCTGGCGGCTTTATTACGGAGCACTATGGGCGCCCCATCCGCTCCCTGCATGCCTTGCAGATCGAAGTAAACCGCGCGCTCTATGTCGACGAGAAAACCCTCGTCAAGAATGCCGATTTCCATGCCATTCAGGCATCGCTGGAAATCTTCATGAGACAGCTTGGCGCCTTTGTCTCCGAATACGTCATCGAGACGTCGCTCGCGGCTGAATAGATCTTTCCATCCAGGCGAATAAGAAATGCGCATCCAAGACCTGCGCAAAAAAAACCGCGCCTGCGCGCGGTCAAGTCTAGGGAGGAAACACCCAAGGAGGGTATTTACAGTCAAGGACTGTGAGATAAAGCTAGTCAATAAGTGCTCATTTGTCAATCAATTTTATTATTGCACATATTTTGTGCTTATGCTGAAAATATGGAAATGGTTCCTCCCTACACATGAGTGGACGACCAGCACCGTTCCAGTCTATTGATTTGCCCAGATTGTTCAGGGAATGAGGTTCTCATGCTGCCCGACCGGGATTTCTTCTTCAAACTTGCCGATGTTGCCAGCGCTGAGACGCTGCCTCGCTTTCGCACCGGCATTGCCGTCACCAACAAGCAAGATGGCGGTTATGATCCGGTCACCGAGGGCGATCAGGCTGCGGAAACAGCAATCCGGGCGTTGATCGAGGACACCTATCCGCAGCATGGCATTCTGGGTGAGGAGCACGGTAATGTCGGACTGGATCGCGACCATATCTGGGTTATCGATCCGATCGACGGAACCCGAGCGTTCATTTCCGGCGTTCCGGTCTGGGGTACACTGATCGGGTTTCAATCCGCCGGTCGCGCGACGATGGGAATGATGGACCAGCCTTTCACCCGGGAGCGTTATTTCGCGGACGGAAAGGACGCATGGTACTTCGGGCCCGACGGTGAACGAAAGATCAAGACTCGCGAGTGCGCCTCACTGTCGGATGCCGTACTTTTTACCACCTCACCGCACATCTTCACGGCAGAGGAAGCGCCGGTTTACGCAGCCGTTCAGGATAAGGTTCGCCTTTTCCGTTATGGCGTCGATTGCTATGCCTATTGCCTGCTTGCCGCTGGGCACGTCGATCTGGTGATCGAATCAGGCTTGAAACCCTACGATGTCGGCGCACTCATTCCCGTTATCGAACAGGCAGGTGGCATCATGACCACCTGGGATGGCGGCAGACCGGAAAATGGTGGGCGCATCATCGCGGCCGGTTCAAAGGCTGTCCACGAGGAAGCTCTCGCTGTCCTCTCCAGCCTGTAGGCTAAAATTCACTCCGGCGCGAGAAACGCATCGATCGCCGCAAGCGCCTGCTTGCGGTAGACATCCCGCTCATGCAGCAGTTCATGACGGGCACCAGTAACGGGAAGAAGTTGCGCCGCTCGAAAATTGCGTGAAAGCTCTTCCTGCGCCTTATAGGGCGTGATTGTATCGAGCATCGGCGCCAGCACGAGCGTTGGAATGGTCACCTTGGTCAAGTGGTCCTGGCGCATGACACGATCCATGGTTTTCAGCGCTTCATGGAGCCAACGTGCCGTCGGCGCACCGACGAAAAGATCCGCATTCTGCCTGTGGAGCGCAAGATTGCGGGCAAAACGCGTCGCATCCGACGTCAGCGGATTACCGTCAAAGTCACGCTCTCGCTGGTCTTTTCCCAACTGAACCGCGCCGAGCCCTACAAAACTGAGAGCCGTGGCCACAAGACGGATGATCGACGGCGGAACCGATTGCTGCTCGCCTAAAGCCACAAAGGGCGAGGTCAGGACCAGCCGTTCAATGCGGTTTGAAAGTTTGGGAGCCGACGCGAGTGCCGAGAGAGCGCCGGTCGAATGCGCCACCATGAAAAACGGCAGCCGGGTATCCGGCAAGACAATCTGCTCCAGAAAGAGATTGATGTCGCGCTGATAATCGGAGAACCGGCGAACATGCCCCGCATCGGTGTTTTTAAGCAGCCGTTCCGAACCACCCTGGCCGCGCAGATCAAATGTCGCGACCCAAAAGCCCATGGCGGTCAGGTCGGCAATCGTTTCGAAGTATTTTTCGATACATTCGTTTCGGCCATGCAGCAGCACGATCGTTCCACGGGCAAGCTGGCGACTGGCGCGAAAAATGGCATATCGAAGCTTTTTGCCACCATAGCCGGTGAAATAACCAACGGTGTTGTTCTCAGGAACCGGGTTGTTTTCGCTGGCGCGCAATAGGGCTTCGGTCATCAATCTTTTCCGGCTGTCGTGCCTATATCGGATAGGTCGGGGAAACGGACACGTCAAAGAAAAAATTGCCGGAACCGACGGTTAAAGCAGTCGCGGTTCCGGCCAGAAAGACAGAAGAAGAAGGGACGTTATTGCTTCTGTCTTCGAAGCATCGCTCCGATAGGCCCAGTTCTAGACACCTCAAACTGAACACTTCTGTAACCGCACATTCATTGGAAATTCAGCTTCCGTGATGGCCGCTCTGGAATGCCCCTGTCTTTTAACGGGAAAATGACTTGCGGGCGGCGACGAAAAGGCGGATCGTCAATTGCTGTGCGGCGGGAGGTTGTCGCATGAAGAAAGCATTTAGAAACAGCTACGGACTTTCTGCGATCATTCTGCATTGGCTCATCGCCGTGTTGATCTGTGGTCTGCTTTCACTTGGTTACATCATGACGCTGCCGGATATCGATCCAGGCCTGCAGTTTTCTCTTTTCCAATGGCACAAATCATTCGGCATCGTGGTTCTGGTGCTGGCGATCGTTCGTGGCCTGCATTGGTGCTTCGCGTCGCCCGTTCCACCAATTGCAGAGTTGAGCCCTGTCGAGCGCATCGCCTCTGGCGTCGTTCATCGATGTCTGCTCGTGCTGACACTGGCCGTGCCGCTCGCAGGGTGGGCCATCGCGTCTGTTTCCCCTCTTAATATCCCGACGTTTTTGTTCGACCTCTACGTCATTCCCGATCTTCCATTCACGCGCTCAGACAGTGCCGAAGAGATCTGGTCGTATGTCCACGCGACCCTTGCCTATACGGTTCTTTGTCTCGTCGTTCTGCACATCGGAGCAGCGCTCTACCATCATCTCTGTAAACGGGATCCCGTACTGCTTCGGATGCTTGGCAAAAACGGACAACGCCGCCTGGAGAAACGCCCATGAAAACCATCTTGTCTTTCCGGTTGGGATATTCGACTGCCGTACTCATTTGTCTCTGCGGACAGGCGCCTGCGGCAGCACTACCGAGTTTCGACGAAGCCGCGGGGCGCTACACGATCCAGCCATCCTCACGGATCGGCTTCACAGTCGAACAGGTTGGTGGTGGTGCCGGCATAAGGGGCACATTCGGGAAATTTTCGGGTACCTTCAATCTCCAGGCGGGCGATATAAGCCGCTCAACGGTGACGTTCACCTTGATACCGGACAGTGTCGAAACCGGCCAACAACGTATCGATACCTTCCTTAAATCAACTGCCGTCTTCGACACGGGCAGCTACGCGACCATTTCCTTCCGCTCCACAGGCATTGCCCAAACGGCGTCCGACACCGCGACCGTCACGGGAGAACTGACGGCCAAAGGCCATAAACGCACAGAGACATTCAACGTGAAACTGACCCGTTGGGACGGCGCTCGCATCGCTTTCCAGGTGACGGGTGGCGTGTTCCGCTCTCGATACGCGATGGATGTCGGTACCCCGATCTACTCCAATGTTGTGCAGTTCAACATGTCGATTGAAGGCGCGCGCCGGTAACAACACACCCGGCCAACATCGTGGCCTTGACGAGACGCAAAGCGATACCCACCTCTTTGTCACGGTCGCCAGAACGGGGCCGTGCCATAGACCGGCCGTCGCCAGAACGGGATGTCCGGCTTAACCGCAAACAGTCGCTCACAAGGAGGACACCATGCGTCACGTTGATTTTTCTCCCCTCTATCGTTCCACCGTCGGTTTCGACCGCCTGTTTTCGATGCTCGATGGTATCGGGCAGCCTGAAGCCGCCCAGTCCTATCCGCCCTACAACATCGAGCGGACGGGTGAGAACACCTACCGCATCACGATGGCAGTTGCAGGCTTCGATGAAACCGAACTCAGCATCGAATCCCGCGCCAATGCCTTGACGGTCAAAGCGGAGAAGTCCCAGGAAGACAAGGCTGCTGAAGGGGAATTCCTCTATCGCGGCATCGCCACACGCGCCTTCGAGCGCCGCTTCCAGCTTGCCGATCACGTTGAAGTCCAGTCTGCCTCTCTCAAGAACGGCCTGCTTCATATCGATCTGGTGCGCAACATTCCCGAAGCGATGAAACCGCGCCGCATCGCGATTTCCTCTGACATCGCCGAAGCAGCGAAGACGATCGAAGCACAGGTTACGCCCGCTCAGGTCAACTAATCTTGACGATCAGTACCTAAACGAACGGCCTCCTTGGGGAGGCCGTTTTTGTTTGCCGATCCGGAAATTCTTACCGTGATGGAGCCACAGCAGGTTCCGCGGTGACAGCCGCGGCCTTCTCATGCGCCTTGCGGGCATAACGCTGTGCAAGGACCGCGCACACCATCAACTGGATCTGGTGGAACAGCATGATCGGCAGAACAATTGCGCCGATGCTTTGACCGGCAAAAATGGCGCCTGCCATCGGCACACCGCTGGCAAGGCTCTTTTTCGAGCCGCAGAAGGTGATGGTGATTTCGTCGGCCTTGTTGAACCCCAGCAGACGGCTGCCAAACATGGTGACGCACAGGACAATAGCGAGCAGGACGATATCGATGCCGATCACGACGCCGATGTCACGCAGCGAGAATGTGTGCCAGATGCCTTCGATCACGGCGTCCGAGAAAGCAAGGTAAACAACCATGAGGATGGAACCGCGATCAACAGGCGCGAGCAGTTTCTTGCGTGCCCTGATCCAGTCGCCAATCCAGGGCTGCAAGACCTGACCGACAATAAACGGCAGCAGCAATTGCAGGAAAATCTGCAAGAAGGCGTCAAACGAAAAACCACCGCCATGGCCGCCAACGGTAAACAGCAGTCCAACGAGAAGCGGTGTGAGAAACATGCCGAAAATGTTCGAGGCCGAAGCCGAGCAGATCGCCGCCGGAACATTTCCGCCTGCCATCGACGTAAAGGCGATCGACGATTGAACGGTGGAGGGCAGAACGCAAAGAAACAGGATGCCCATATAGAGCGGCGCAGGCAGGATATCGCCTGGAATGAAACCAATTGCCAAGCCAAGCAGCGGGAACAGGCCGAACGTCACCAGAAGAATGGCAAGATGCAGGCGCCAGTGCAGGAGGCCGGCGATAACGACATCTCGCGAAAGACGTGCGCCATGCAGGAAAAACAGCAGTGCTATCGCAAGTTTCGTGGCCACGCCAAAGTAATCGGCGGCCTGACCGCTGACAGGCAGCACGGAGGCGAGAAGCACGGTCGCAACCAGCATCATGGTAAAGCGATCGGGAAGAAAGCGGCTCATCGGAATTCTTTCTCAGCGTATTCTACTTGAAGTGGCCAGAAGTATCGCTCATCATGAAATCAGATGCAAAGATTAACAGTTATCGTGATTTGCAATAAATGCTGAACCTCCAACATCTTGCAAGTTTTGTCATGCTCGAGCGCACCGGAAGTTTTACCCTGGCCGCAGAACGGCTAGGCATCGGACAATCCACCGTCAGCCAGCATATTCAAAGGCTTGAGGCTACGCTCGGACGCACGCTGATTGCCCGTAACACCCACCACGTGAAGCTGACCGGCGAAGGCGAGGCCCTGCTCGGTTATGCGCACAGCATGCTGGATATCGACAGCAAGGTGGCATCGTTATTTGGTGAAAGCCGTCTTAGGGGGCGATTTCGTCTTGGTGTATCCGAAGATTTCGTGGCAAGCCGGCTGACAGTTATCCTCGAGGAATTCATCCGTCTTTATCCGCTGGTGGATCTCGAACTGACGGTTTCACTGAGTGGCGTGCTCTACCAGATGCAGGACAATGGCGAACTCGATGTTGTTCTTGCCAAACGCCGGGTTGGCGACAGGCTCGGGCATTTTCTCTACCGCGAACCGCTGGTCTGGCTGGCACGCGACCCTGAGCGGGTGGTGAGCCGGCCCGACGCCCTGCCCCTGATTGCCTTTCCACCCCCCAGCATCACCCGAAAAGCCGCGCAGGAAGCGCTGGATGGTGCAGGTGTGGTGTGGCGTATTGTCTGCACCTGCGGAAGCTTGAGTGGTTTGACGGCGGCAGCCAGAGCCGGCATGGGCGTTCTCGTCCAACCGCGCAGCATGGCGCCCGCAGGTTTGAGAGAAATCCCCGCAGGGGTGTTGCCACCGCTCGAGGACGTGGAGTTCGTGCTGCAACCAAGCAAAGGCGCTGATGGCAAGCTGGTTCAGGCGCTGTCCGACCTCGTGTCCAGCAAAAGCATCGCACCCGGCAGCTTCGTCTGACGCGTAAGCGTAATGACCGCACTCTTGCGAATGCGGTCACACTTTCCGGGGGTAACCTGTTCCGCCGGGACGAACGATGTCAGGCCGTCGGCTGTTTCGTCTTGCGCAGGTAGGGAAGAACGGTATCGAACGAACCGAAACGGGTCGTCGCATCTTCGTTCGACACTGCCGCAGTGATGATGACATCCTCCCCCTGTTGCCAGTTTGCCGGGGTTGCAACCTGGTGCTTGGCCGTAAGCTGGATGGAATCGATGGCACGCAGGATTTCGTGGAAGTTGCGGCCCGTGGTCATCGGGTAAGTGAGGATCAACTTGATCTTCTTGTCCGGACCGATGACGTAGACGGACCGAACGGTCGCATTATCGGCAGGCGTACGCCCCTCCGAAGACTCGCCCGCACCGGCAGGCAGCATGTCATAGAGCTTCGCAACGTTGAGATCACGGTCGCCGATCAGTGGATATTCGACGTCGAAACCCGTAGCGGTCTTGATGTCGAGCTTCCATTTTGCGTGGCTGTCGACCGGATCGACCGAAATTCCGATAATTTTGACACCGCGTTTGTTGAACTCGTCTTCAAGTCCGGCCACCGCACCAAGCTCTGTGGTGCAGACAGGGGTGAAGTTCTTCGGATGGGAAAACAGAACGGCCCAACCCCCACCGATCCAGTCATGGAAATGGATGGTCCCCTGGGTAGTCTCAGCCGTAAAATCCGGTGCTACATCGTTAATACGCAGGCTCACTGGTCTCTCTCCTCTTTGATTTAACATGCTGTTGGCAACAGCCTGCTTCAGCCCCAATCTTGGACGTCACCTGGCTTTCTTCAAGCAAGTTTATTCCAACATTCCAGCACTTCACGACGTTAATTTTACGAGCACGCATAAATTGTGGTCAAGCTTCTGGCATACCAGCGATTTTTTTGCTGGCTGGCGCCCCAGAACGGGGATGTGCAACACCTTTGGCCTCGACACATCATCCGAAGGTATAAGCAATCCTTATGTTTTCCTTATGTCGCCCATATGGATTCCCAATCGAACCTTGACGCAGATCAGGCCTAGATTTCGCTCCTGAATTCACAGGAGAAACGGAAATGTCCGACTTCATCTTCACTCTGGCAGGCGTGGGAATACTCATCCTGTTCGCGCTTTATGCCCGCGCGCTCAACCGGCTGTGAGGCAACCCATGATCGAACCCTTGATCGGCCTCGCCGTCGCTGCGGCACTCGCCATTTATCTCGTCGTGACGCTGTTGCGTCCCGAACGCTTCTGACCCTTCGGGAGAACCCCCATGACTATTATCGGGTGGCTACAGATCAGCCTCCTTTTTCTTGCCGTGCTCGTTATCGTCAAACCGCTTGGCCTTTACATGGCGAAAGTATTTTCCGGTGACAGAACATTTCTTTCTCCTCTTTTCACGCCCGTTGAACGCGGCCTTTATCTGCTCGCTGGCGTAAGCCCGAAGAAGGAGCAGAACTGGCTGGGCTATACGCTTTCAATGCTTGCCTTTTCGATCGCAGGTTTTGTCGTGCTTTACGCCATTCTCCGCCTTCAGGCGTTTTTGCCGCTCAATCCGCAGGGCTTTGCCAACGTCCCCTCTGATCTCGCCTTCAACACCGCCGTCAGCTTCGTGACCAATACAAACTGGCAGAACTATGCGGGCGAAACGACGATGAGCCATTTCAGCCAGATGGCAGGCCTGACCGTCCAGAACTTCCTGTCTGCTGCGGTCGGCATGGCAATGGCAATTGCCCTGACGCGCGCTTTCGCACGTTCTCAGTCGGCAACGCTCGGCAATTTCTGGGTCGATATGACCCGTGCCACGCTCTACATCCTTTTGCCTCTCGCCTTCATCGTTGGTATCGCTTTTGTTGCCATGGGCCTACCGCAGACCCTCGAGGCAAGCGTCACCGCAACCACGCTGGAAGGCGCTCAGCAGGTCATTTCGCTTGGGCCGGTCGCAAGCCAAGAAGCCATCAAGCAGCTAGGCACCAACGGCGGTGGTTTCTTCAACGTCAACGCCGCCCATCCTTTTGAAAATCCGACGGCTTTCGCCAACTACCTGAACATTTTCGCGATGTTGTCGATTTCGGCAGCATTGGTCTACACCTTCGGCCAGATGGTCGGTAACCGCAAGCAGGGTTGGGTGCTGTTGTCTGCCATGGCGATCCTGCTCGTTTCGGGTGTTGCCGTTGTTTACTGGGCAGAATCCTCCGGCAACTCCATTCTCACGGCCCTTGGTGTCGATGCAGCGCAAGGCAACATGGAAGGCAAGGAAATTCGCTTTGGCCAAGCCATGACGGCGCTTTATGCCGCTGTTACGACCGGTCTTTCGGATGGTGGCGTCAACGGCATGCACGGCTCCTTCACCGGTCTTGGCGGTCTGGTGCCGATGTTCCTGATCCAACTGGGTGAAATCCTGCCGGGCGGTGTCGGCTCCGGTCTTTACGGCATGCTGGTCTTTGCCCTGCTTTCGGTTTTCGTCGCAGGCCTCATGGTCGGCCGTACACCCGAGTTCCTCGGCAAGAAGATCGAAAGCCGGGAAATGAAATATGCCATGCTGGCAGTCCTCATTCTGCCGGTTGCAATCCTTGGCTTTACTGCAGTTTCCGCTGTCCTGCCGTCGGCTGTCGCCAGTATCGGCACCGCTGGTCCGCACGGCCTGTCGGAAATCCTCTACGCCTTCACCTCCGCAACCGGCAACAATGGCTCGGCTTTCGGTGGTCTGAGCGGCAACACGCACTGGTATAACACGACGCTTGGCATCGCCATGCTGCTCGGTCGCTTTGCCTATGCCGTCCCGGTCATGGCCATCGCCGGCTCTCTTGCAGCAAAGGTCCGCGTTCCCGCTTCCAGTGGCACGTTCCCGACCGATGGCCCACTTTTCGTCGGCCTTCTCATCGGCATCATTCTTATCCTCGGCGGGCTGCAATTCTTCCCGGCGCTCGCACTCGGCCCCATTGTCGAACATTTCGCGATGCTGGCCGGCCAGACGTTCTAAAGGACAGTCAACATGTCTCACAAACCCGCAAAACCGGGCCTTTTCGATCCGGCCATTTTGGTGCCGGCCACAAAAAATGCGTTCGTGAAACTCGATCCACGCCAACTCGTGCGCAACCCCGTCATCTTCGTCACCGAAGCCGTAGCCGCCATGGTAACCGTCTTCTTCCTTCGGGATCTTGTGGCGAACACCGGCAATGCCGGCTTCTCGGGTCAGATCGCCGCATGGCTGTGGTTTACGGTTCTTTTCGCCACCTTTGCTGAGGCAGTAGCGGAAGGCCGTGGCCGCGCCCAGGCGGACAGCCTGAAACGGACGCGTTCCGACCTGACCGCCCGACGCGTAGCAGCAAACGGCAAGGAAGAGACCATTGCAGCAACCATGCTCAAGGTCGGCGATCTCGTTGTCGTCGATGCCGGTGAACTTATCCCCGGTGACGGCGAGGTCATCGAGGGTGTCGCTTCTGTCAACGAAAGTGCCATTACCGGTGAATCCGCTCCTGTGATCCGCGAATCCGGCGGCGATCGGTCGGCTGTAACTGGCGGTACGCAGGTTCTCTCCGACCAGCTCACCATCCGTATCACCACCCCGCCCGGCGCAAGCTTCGTGGATCGCATGATTGCGTTGATTGAAGGCGCGGAGCGCCAGAAGACCCCGAACGAGATCGCATTGTCGATCCTGCTGTCGGGTCTGACGCTGATCTTCCTGATCGTCGTCGTAACCATCTGGGGTCTTGCCGGTTACTCCGGTACCGTACTCTCGGTGACAGTCTTGGCGGCTCTCCTCGTTACCCTTATCCCTACAACCATCGGCGGACTTCTGTCTGCCATCGGCATCGCCGGGATGGATCGACTGGTCCGTTTCAACGTGATCGCCACATCCGGTCGTGCCGTCGAAGCTGCTGGCGACGTCGACACGCTGCTACTCGACAAGACCGGCACGATCACCTTCGGCAACCGCATGGCGGCAGACTTCATTCCTGCCCCTGGCGTTACCCAGCAACAGGTCGCTGAAGCCGCCTTGCTTGCCAGCCTCTCGGATGAAACGCCGGAAGGTCGTTCCATCGCGGCTCTCGCGACGGGTGAGTTTGGCCTGGCCGCGCCGAAAGTCACGGTCGATGCGACAATTCCCTTTACCGCGCAGACACGCCTTTCCGGTATCGACATGGGCTCGCATCGACTGCGCAAGGGTGCGATCGATGCCATCCTGAAATTCGCAGGCGTCTCGGACAAGAACGTGCCTGCCGAATTCAGCCAGGCTGTCGAAAAGATCGCACGGACTGGCGGCACGCCACTTGGCGTCGCTGATGGAAACCGTCTGATCGGTGTCATTCATCTCAAGGACGTCGTAAAGCCAGGCATCAAGGAGCGCTTCGCCGCACTGCGTGCCATGGGCATTCGAACCGTGATGGTCACCGGCGACAACCCGGTCACGGCAGCCGCCATCGCATCCGAAGCCGGTGTTGATGACTACCTTGCCGAGGCAACGCCGGAAGACAAGCTCGCTTACATCCGTCGTGAGCAGCAGGGCGGCCGACTGATCGCCATGTGCGGTGACGGCACCAACGACGCACCCGCACTGGCGCAAGCCGATGTCGGCGTCGCGATGCAGACAGGAACACAGGCAGCGCGCGAAGCCGCCAACATGGTGGACCTCGATTCCAGCCCGACAAAGCTGATCGAGATCGTTGAAATCGGCAAGCAATTGCTGATGACACGTGGCTCGCTGACGACCTTCTCAATCGCCAATGACGTCGCCAAGTATTTCGCGATCATTCCGGCCCTCTTCGTTGCGACCTACCCCGCCCTCAGCGCGCTGAACATCATGGGGCTTGCCTCACCGCAATCGGCAATCCTGTCTGCGGTCATCTTCAACGCGTTGATCATCATCGCGCTGATCCCGCTGGCACTCAAAGGCGTGGCCTATCGTCCTGCAGGCGCCGCGTCTCTCCTGCGCCGCAATCTCTTCATCTACGGACTTGGCGGCCTCGTCCTGCCATTTGCCGGAATCAAGATCATCGATATCGCCGTTTCGGCGCTGCATCTGGTGTAATCATGCTGAACCAACTTCGCCCCGCATTCGTTCTTATTGTCATCCTGACAGCTCTGACCGGCCTTGGCTTTCCGCTTGCCGTAACGGGTATTGCACAGGCACTTCTGCCTGGGCAGGCCAATGGCACGTTGATCTACCGCGGCGACACGCTCGTCGGCTCCGCCTTGATCGGTCAGAACTTTTCATCCGACCGTTACTTCTGGCCGCGCCCTTCCGCAACCGGGCCGGATGCCTACAATGCATCCGCTTCATCCGGCTCCAACCTCGGAACGACCTCGGTCAAGCTGCGTGATCGCGTCGCCGCCGATGTCGAACGCCTCAAGACCGCTGGTATGGAAACCATACCTGCCGATGCCGTCACCACATCCGGTTCCGGCCTCGACCCGCACATCTCACCGGAGTTTGCCGACGCCCAGATCATTCGTGTTGCAACGGCACGGAACATCACGCCCGAAACCCTTCGCACCATGGTTCAAGATCATACGGAAAACCGGACTTTTGGAATTGTCGGCGAACCACGTGTGAATGTGCTAGAGCTCAATCTCGCGCTGGATGCGCTCAAGAGCTGATACGGATGCCATCGAACGAACGAGACGACACAAATCGCCCCGATCCGGATGCGTTGCTTGCCCTGGCGGAGAAAGACCGCCGGGGCAAGCTTACGATTTTTCTGGGAGCCGCACCCGGCGTCGGCAAGACCTATGCGATGCTCAACCGTGCCCAGCGCCTGAAGCGTGAGGGCACGGATATCGTTGCCGGCCTAGTGGAAACGCATGAGCGAAACGAAACATCTGCCCTGCTGGACGGTCTGGAAATCTTGCCACGTATCACCGTTTCCTACCGCGGCAAGTCGCTTGAGGAGTTCAATCTCGACGCCGCGCTGGCACGGCGACCCAGCATCATCATCGTCGATGAACTGGCTCACTCCAACCCAGAGGGCTTTCGTCATCCAAAACGCTACCAGGATATAGAGGAGCTCATTGCCGCCGGGATAGACGTCTGGACGGCGCTGAATATCCAGCATCTGGAAAGCCTGTCTGATCTCGTCGCGCAGATCACCGGCGTCAACGTGCGAGAGCGCGTTCCCGACACGGTATTGAAACGCGCGGATGATGTATTGCTGGTGGACCTGCCGCCAGCCGAACTCATTACCCGGCTACAGGAAGGCAAGGTCTACCTGCCCGCGAGCGCGCGGCGTGCCGCCGACCGCTTTTTCCGCCTTGGAAATCTCACCGCGCTCCGTGAACTGGCCCTGCGGCGCACCGCCGACCGCGTCGACGACCAGATGATCGACTATCTGCGCCAGAACGCCATTGAAGGTCCCTGGGCGACCGGCGAGCGTCTTCTCGTGTGTATCGGGCCAGATGCCCTGTCCGAAAAGGTGGTGCGTGTCGCAAGCCGTCTCGCCTCCGGCCTTAACGCACCATGGGTAGTCGTCAGCATTTCACGCGACGACCGCGAAACCATGGACGAGGAGGGTTTGCGCCGGATCGACGAAACCTTTCGTCTGGCCGAAAAGCTTGGCGCCGAGACAAAGCGCATCACAGGCAACGATTTCGTTACAGAAATTCTCAAACTCGCACGGCGTGAACATGCGACGCAGATCGTCATCGGATCGCAAAAGCGCGGCTGGCTGCGCCTTCCCTTCCGCACGCGCTTGGCCGATGCCCTGACACGAGAAGCAAGCGGTATTGGCCTTCATCTCGTAACGGCAGATGAAAAAGCGGTTGCGAAAACGCCGCCGAAACGGGTCCGGCTGCGGATTTCCTCACTTGCCAGACCATTCGGCATCGCTGCACTGTCTGTCCTGCCCGCAATTGCAGTCGGCACGATCATGGATCGTCTCGTTTATCTGCCGAATGTTTCGCTGCTCTTCCTGCTCGCAGTTCTTTGCGCTGCGACCTATGCCGGCTTCACTGCGGCCATATTTGCCGCCCTGTTGTCGGCGCTCGGCTACAATTTCTTCTTCATCACACCGCGCTACAACTTTACCATCGCCGCACCGCACGAGGTCTTTGCCCTTTTCGTGTTCATCGCCGCCGCGATTTTGGCTGGCAGTCTCGCATCCCGTATTCGCGAACAGGCCAACATGGCGCGTTCGCGTGCGACTGCCATGCAGGCACTCTACGACTTTGCCCGCAAACTTTCCGGAACTGCCGATGTGGACGAAGTGCTCTGGGCGTCCGTGACGCAATTGCAGGCGGGCATCCGCCGCAACGTCGTGCTGCTGCTGCCACAGAACGACACGCTGGACACCGCCGCCGCGTGGCCACCGGACACCGAACTCGGTGTCACGGAAATTGCCGCTGCGCGATGGGCCAACGAGCGCAAGGAACCGGCAGGTTCAGGCACCGGCACCTTGCCCAATTGCCGCTTCCAGTTCAGGCCGCTGACAAGCCCGCATGGTGTGGTTGGCGTCTGCGGTTATGAAGTCGGTGACGAACCGCTCGACTCCAATGCTGAAAGGATGTTGTCCGCCATCATCGACCAGACCGCGACAGCCATTGACCGCGCCCGCCTCTCCTCAGAAAGTGCCGAGCAGGCTGCCAGGCTAGAAAACGAACGCTACCGGGAGGCCCTGCTGTCCTCCATTTCGCATGACCTGCGCACACCCCTGGCAACAATCACCGGTGCCGTTACGAGCCTACGAGAACTGGGTGATCGAATGCCGCCGGAAAGCCGCGACGATCTGCTCCAGTCCATTGAAGAAGAAGGCGCGAGGCTGACGCGCTTCGTCGCCAATCTTCTCGACATGACCAGAATAACCGCAGGCACCCTCAAGGCCAAACGCGAATGGGTGGATGTAGGCGATGTCGTGCGTCTGGCAACCGAAAGGGCGCGCAAATATTTCCCTGCACAGGCATTTGAAACCGGCATTGCAACGGACCTGCCGTTGCTGCGCGGTGATAGCGTTCTCCTCGAGCAGGTCCTTTTCAATCTGCTGGATAATGCCGCCAAATATGGAGGCGGAGAGCCCGTAAACATTTACGCGCGCAAGGACGGCAGGGAACTGATAATTTCTGTTACGGACCTTGGCAAAGGGATTCCGACGGCCGATCTGGACCGTATCTTTGAAAAGTTCTATCGACGTTCCAAATCGGATGGTCGCGCACCTGGCACGGGCCTTGGTCTCTCCATCGCGCGTGGTTTCATCGAAGCGATGGGTGGGCGTATCCATGCTGAAAGCCCGGCCGTTCGCAAGCGGGGCACACGTATCGTCATGCGTTTCCCGATCGAGGAAAAGCAGGCGGACAAGGGAACATCATGACGTTAGGACGGATTCTTGTTGTCGATGACGAGCCTCAGATCAGGCGTTTTCTGCGTCCAGCCCTCGCTGCGGCTGGGTACGAGGTGATCGAAGCCGAAAATGGTACCGATGCCCTAAAGGCTGTTGCGACTGCTGCACCGGAGATCGTCATTCTCGATCTTGGATTGCCCGATATGGATGGCAAGGATGTCATTGCCAGCCTGCGCGGCTGGTCGAGCATTCCGATCATCATCCTGTCGGCCCGTGATCGCGAAACGGAAAAGATTGCCGCGCTCGATCTCGGTGCCGACGACTACATCGAAAAGCCTTTTGGGATCGGCGAATTGACCGCGCGCATCCGCACAGCGATGCGTCATCGCGGCAATACAAGTGCGGCGCTCACCGTCGTCCACGCAGACGGGCTGAAGATCGATGTGGTGCAGCGGATCGTTTCTCGCGACGGCAATCCGATACGCCTGACACCGAAAGAATACGACCTTCTGGTTCTCCTTGCGCACCATGCCGGGCGCGTGGTCACCCATCGCATCCTGCTGACCTCCGTATGGGGACCAGCTCATGGCGAAGACTTGCACTATCTGCGCGTTTTCATTGGTCAGTTACGGCAAAAGATAGAACGCGACCCGACCCAGCCGAAAATTGTGCAGACGGAACCCGGTGTCGGCTACCGGCTCATCGTTGATACGGATGGCGCGTAGACGAGGTCATCTTCCGCTACGGCGGAGACGTATTCTGACGCCATTGTCTGCCAAGAGTCTTCGAAAGCAGCAATTGTCGCACCGAACGCATCACCAACACCTATCAGAATGGGCTCGTTCACACCCAGCGTTTCAACGGCCGTGGCCAGTTGAGCCAAAGTTCCCTTCCAACGCTTTTCATTGACACGGCTGACCGATGTCATAATGGCGACTGGTGTCGACGCTGGCATGCCGTGCAGCAAAAGTGCACTCTGGATTTCTCCAGCCGTGCGGCCACCCATGTAAAAAACAGTCGTGACAGAAGGGTCGGAAAGCGACTTCCAGTCCAGACTATCGGGCAACTTGCCCTGTCTCGAATGGCCAGTCACGAACCGGACAGACTGCGCGTGATCGCGGTGCGTCAGAGACACGCCGAGACGTGAAGCCATGGCGCTGGCCGCCGTAATGCCGGGTACAATCTCGACCGGTATGTTTTCTGCCCGTAACGCGGCGATCTCCTCGCCTGCACGTCCGAAGATCATCGGGTCGCCGGATTTCAGTCGCACCACCCGTTTTCCCGCCTTTGCAAGCCGGATCATCGTTGCGTTGATGTCTTCCTGCTTGCAGCTTTCGCGCCCGCCACGCTTGCCCACCAGCATGCGCTTCGCCTCCCGGCGTGCCAGTTCCAGAACATCGTCGGACACAAGATCATCAAAAAGAATGACGTCAGCAGCCTGCAGGGCGCGCACCGCTTTCAAGGTAAGAAGTTCGGCATCTCCCGGTCCGGCGCCCACCAGGGTCACATGCCCACAGGATGGTTTTATAGCACGCAACTTGCTTTCGATCTCATTCAGCAGCCGCTCTGCGACGGCCGAACCTGGCTTCTCGATAAAAGCCAGGTCGACAAATTTCTCCCAGAAAGTCCGCCGCGCGCCACCCGGCGCAAATCGCAGATTGACGCGATCGCGGATCGTATGAGCAAGTTTACCCCAATCCTTGAGCGTTCCGGGTAACAGAGTTTCGATACGTCGGCGGATCGCCTGTGCCAAAATAGGTGCGGCGCCATCTGTCGAGATCGACACCACCACCGGGGAACGGTTGACGATAGAGCCGAACTGGAACTGACAGAACTGTGGCTTGTCGATAACGTTGACCGGCACGCCTGCCTTGCGCGCCGCAATGTAGAAGGATTTGGCCTCCGCGTCCGTCTCGCAATCAGCCAGTGCCAGTTCAGCACCGTCGAATACACTTTCATCCCAGTGGTGAGCGTGCAACGTCATGGTCGGTGTTCCGGCGATCAACGCCGCGAAAGTCTCAGACAACTCGGACTGCTCGCAATGAACATGAACCTCTGCACCGCAGGCGCTAAGAAGCTCCGCCTTCCATGCTGCCCCATCCGAGCCACCCGCTAGGACAACGCGCTTGCCTTCCAACCCCCAAAATACTGGAAGCTTGGCGAGTTTTTCCATGCGAGCCGGCTCATTCCGCTGCAGTTTTAAGGCATCCATCGATGATCCCCCTGATCTCGGCGCGGCATGAGCCGCAATTTGTTCCAGCGCTCAACGTCTTGCCGATGGCCTCGACCGTGTGGCAGCCGTCCCGGATGGCGGCGGTAATCTGATTGACGCCAACGCTGAAGCAGGAGCACACCGTGGCACCGGGGTCCGGCCTGCCAGCACCTGGACGTCCGGCAATCAGGGCGAAACGCATACGCAGGTCTTCATGGCGCACGGTGAGCTGCGAGATTGCCCAATTGCGGGCAACGGCGACCGGGCTCTTTGCTATGAAAAGCGCTGCGAGCAGCGTCTCCCCATCAAAAAAAGCGAGCCTGATGTCGCCGGTCTGACGGTCTTTATAACCGAGGGGTTCAATTCTGGCGTCGATACCAAAAGCTGAGCGCGCCCAGGCGGTCCAGTCTTCCGGCAGACCTTCAAAAGCGAGCTCCATGCGATGCCCGCCGTCCGCTTTGGCGACGGCCCAATAACGACAATCCAATGTCTTTGGATGCGTGCGGGAAATCGCAAAGCCGTAAGCGGCAGGCTCGAAACGAGAAGCCTTTACCGCCACGTTTTTCGAAGCGGGCTGACCAGAGTGCGGATCGGTGACTGCTGGAACGAGCGTATCGATCCGTGCCAGAGAGGCGAACTGATCGTTCCAGTGCATGGGTGCGAAGACAGAGCCACGCGCCTGGCGATCGCTGACCAACGCACGCAACAGCACCGTACCGTGCGGGCTTTGCAGCATGACCAGATCGGCACTCGCAATGCCGAGCGATTGCGCGTCGCGGGGATGCATCTCGACGAAGGGTTCGGCAATATGCGCCGTCAACCGCGCGCTTTTGCCGGTTCGTGTCATCGTGTGCCACTGGTCTCTGATACGACCAGTGTTCAAAGTCAGAGGATAATCTGCGCAAGCAGTTCGCCGCTCCGGCAGGACCGTTGGAATAAAGCGTGCCTTGCCGTCGGCGTGAAAAAACCGGCCCTCCGCAAAAAACCGTGTTTCGACGGCATCCGATCCCTTTGCTTTTGGCCATTGGAAGGGAAGCATCCGGTCGTAGGAAACCGGATCGATGCCGTCGCACGACCCGATATCGAAATCGCGTTGGCCGTCGTTTTCAAATGTGGAAAGTGCGGCGTGCTCACTGAAAACCGCCGCCGGATGCGAGAAAGAAAAGGCCTGCTCATAGCCCATACGGCGGCCGACTTCGGCTAGTTGCCACCAGTCGGCTCTTGCCTCCCCGGCAGGTTTGAGAAAGGGACGCTGGCGGGAAATACGCCGTTCGGAGTTTGTGACCGTGCCATCCTTTTCGCCCCAGCCAAGAGAAGGCAACAGCACATGGGCATGGCGCGCCGTGTCCGTCGTCTCCATGATCTCAGAAACGACGACGAACGGACATTGGGCGATTGCCGCCTCGACAAAGGAGGCATCCGGCATGGAGACGACCGGATTGGTAGCCATGATCCAGAGCGCTTTCACACGGCCGTCCCGCACGGCCTGAAACAGATCGACTGCCTTCAGCCCAGGCTTTTCTGCAATGACGGGAGAGCTCCAGAAGCGCTGTACACGATCGCGATCCTGCGGATTTTCGATGGCCATGTGCGCAGCGAGCATATTGGCGAGCCCGCCGACCTCGCGGCCACCCATGGCATTCGGCTGACCGGTTAGTGAGAACGGTCCCATGCCGGGTCGGCCGATCCGACCCGTCGCCAGGTGGCAATTGATGATGGCGTTGACTTTGTCGGTGCCAGAGGTCGATTGATTGACGCCCTGGCTGTAGCACGTCACGACCTTTTCAGTCGCCTCGAACAATTCATAGAAATGGAGGAGTTCGGGTAGCGTCAATCCGGTCGCTTCCGCGATCTCAGCGAGATCATATGCCTTTGCGGTGTGGACAGCGGTAGCAAAGCCCGTCGTATGGCGATCAACATAAACGCCATCGACCGAAGACCCCGCAGCGAGATACACCAACAGACCGGCGAAAAGCGCCACATCGCCATCGGGGCGAACAGCAAGGTGCATATCGGCAATATCCACCGTCATAGTCCGGCGCGGATCGATCACCACGACCTTCATGTCCGGTCGCGCGGCTTTTGCGGCCGCAAGCCGCTGGTACAGAACCGGATGACACCACGCCAGATTGGAGCCGGTGAGGATGACCAGATCTGCCAGTTCCAGGTCTTCATAGGTACCGGGGACCGTATCCGCCCCGAAGGCACGGCGATGTCCGGCGACCGATGAAGACATGCAGAGCCGCGAATTGGTGTCGATGTTCGCGGAACCGATGAAACCCTTCATCAGCTTGTTGGCGAGGTAATAATCCTCCGTCAGCAATTGACCGGAGACGTAAAAGGCGACCGCCTCAGGTCCATGTTCCGAGATGATTTGCGAAAAGCGGGAAGCAACGAGGTCAAGCGCTTCATTCCATCCTGTTCTGCGACCGGCCACCGACGGATAAAGCAGCCGCCCCTCCAGATCGATGGTCTCGGCAAGAGCAGAGCCTTTCGAGCAGAGCCGACCGAAGTTGGCCGGATGCTCGGGATCTCCCTTGACTGAAACAGCACCGGCGTCCGAAACGGTCGCGACGACGCCGCAACCGACACCACAATAGGGACAGGTGGTCTTGACCTCTTTTGCCATGTTCACTCCGCCGCCATCATCAAAGCCTCGATCGCGATCGAAAGTTGGCCGTCGAGATTGCGGACCGGAACCGTTTTCACCTCGCCCTCATCAGCCCCCAGCGCCTTTCCGGTTTCCAGCGAAATGACCCAGTTGTGCAGCGGGCAGGTTACAGAAGCGCCGTGCACGATCCCCTGAGACAGTGGCCCGCCCTTGTGCGGGCAATGGTCTTCAATGGCGAAAACCTGATCGTCTGCCGTGCGGAATACGGCGATCTTGCCCATGGGGGTTTTCACACATCGTGCGCCGCGAAGCGGAATGTCTGAGATGTGGCCGATATCGATCCAGTTTCTGTCCATCTGTTTCACTCCGCTGCCTGATTGAAACCGAGCGTGGCCATCGGCTTGAACTCGTGCTTGTCGTGACCCGACACGCGCTCGGACCATGGATCGACCTGTGCGAATTTCTGACTGAAGACGAAGCGTTGGTAATACGCCTGCCGCTTGTCGGCATCGTCCATGATCTGGCGGCGGATCTCGTCGTAACCGATGCGTTTGGCCCACTTGTAAATCCGCTCCAGATAACGCGCCTGTTCGCGGTACATCTGGGTCAGCGCGACGATATGCTCGAGTGCGGCGTCCTCGGTCGGAACCAGCCCAAGAACTTCCGTGCCCTTGATGTCCAAACCAGCGGCACCGGCAAAGTGAATTTCAAAACCTGAATCGACACAGACCACGCCGATATCCTTGCAGGTGGCCTCGGCGCAGTTGCGCGGACAGCCGGAAACCGCAAGCTTCAGCTTGGCCGGTGTCCACGAACCCCACATGAACTTTTCGATGCGGATGCCAAGGCCGGTCGAATCCTGCGTGCCGAAGCGGCACCATTGCTGACCCACACAGGTTTTGACCGTGCGAAGTCCCTTGGCATAGGCCTGGCCGGAGATGAAGCCAGCCTTGCCGAGATCGGCCCACACAGCCGGCAGGTCTTCCTTTTCGATGCCGAGAAGGTCGATGCGCTGGCCGCCCGTCACCTTAACCAAAGGAATGTCGAACTTGTCGACGACATCGGCGATGGCACGAAGCTCGTTGGCATTGGTGACGCCGCCCCACATACGCGGAACAACTGAGTAGGTGCCATCCTTTTGAATATTGGCATGGACACGCTCATTGATGAAGCGCGACTGGTAGTCGTCGGCATATTCGTCGGGCCAATCGCAGACGAGATAGTAGTTGAGCGCCGGGCGGCATTTTGCGCAACCGCACGAGGTTTTCCATTCCAGTTCCTGCATGACAGCAGGAATGGTCTTCAGGCCCTTTGCCTTGATGAGACGACGCACATCGTCATGGCCAAGATCGGTGCATTTACACATCGGCTGCACTGCGGCCGGATTGTAGCTGTCGCCAAGCGTCAGCGTCATCAATTGTTCGACGAGGCCCGTGCAGTTACCGCAGGACGCCGATGCCTTGGTATGGGCGCGAACATCATCGAGCGAGGTCAATCCCCTCGTCGTAATGGTCGAGGTGATCTTGCCCTTGCAAACGCCGTTGCAGCCGCAGATTTCCGCATCATCCGGCAAGGCTGCAACGGCCGCCATAGGGTCCAGAGGGGACCCTCCCTGATAGGCCTGGCCGAAGATCAGGGTTTCACGCATGGCGGAAACGTCGGTGGCCTTCTTCATGAGGTCGAAGAACCACGAACCATCCGCCGTTTCACCGTAGAGAACCGCACCGATAATGCGGTTTTCCTTGAGGATCAGGCGCTTATAGACACCCGCGGTGGCATCGCGCAGCACAATCTCCTCACGATCGTCGCCTTCGGCAAAATCGCCGGCGGAGAACAGATTGACGCCGGTGACCTTGAGTTTCGTATTGGTGACGGAACCATGATATTCGGCATGACCGCCCGTCAGACGATCGGCAAGAACCTTGGCGCTTTCGTAGAGGGGCGCGACAAGGCCGTAGCAGATGCCTCGATGTTCGGCGCATTCGCCGAGCGCATAAATCGAGGCGTCTGACGTCATCATGCCATCATCCACGACAATTCCGCGATTGACAGCGATACCGGCATCCTTGGCAAGGCCGGACGCCGGACGGATACCAACTGCCATGACGACCATATCGCCTTCAATGATACGGCCGTCTTCCAGTTCGATACCCTCAACCTTGTCTTCACCAAGGATACGCTTGGTGTTGGCCTTGGTGATAATGTCGATGCCCCGTTCGTTCAGCGCCTTTTCCAGAAGATAGGCGGCTGCCGGGTCAAGCTGGCGCTCCATAATGGTAGGCATCAGGTGGATAACGGTGACATCCATGCCCTGGCGTTTCAGGCCATATGCTGCTTCGAGACCGAGAAGACCGGCTCCGATGACGATGGCGCGTCCCTTGCCCTTGGCGATCTCCAGCATTTTCGTAACATCATCGAGATCACGATATGGCAGCACGCCCGCCAGTTGATGCCCAGGCACCGGAATGATGAAAGGCAAGGAACCGGTGGCAATCACCAGCTTGTCGTAGGCAACGGTAATTCCGTTTGCGCTTGTGACGGTTTTCCTGTCACGATCTATTTCCGTTACCTTTGCCCCCTTGTGCAGGGTGACCTGGTTGGCGGCGTACCAGTCGTCGTTATGAATGACGATATCATCATAGGATTTCTCACCTGAAAGCACGGGCGAAAGCATGATACGGTCGTAATTGACGCGAGGTTCTGCATTGAAGATCGTGACGTCGTAGAGGCCGGGAGCCGTTTCGAAAAGGTTTTCCAGCATGCGCCCCGGTGCCATGCCATTACCGATGATGACGAGTTTTTGCGCCATTGGTTTACTCCGCGGCTTCGACGAAGCGGTGACGTTCGTAGAGGAACTTCAACACGGCTTCGCGGCATTTGAGATAGGTCTTGTCGGATGCAAGCTCGATGCGGTTGCGTGGTCGGGCCAACGGTACCTCCAGCACCTCACCGATGTGGGCAGCAGGTCCATTTGTCATCATGACGATCCGGTCGGAAAGCAGCACGGCCTCGTCAACATCGTGAGTAATCATCACCATCGTGTTGCCGAGACGGGCGTGGATTTCCATGACCGCGTCCTGAAGATGCGCGCGTGTCAACGCATCGAGTGCACCAAACGGCTCGTCGAGCAGCAGGATTTTCGGCTCCATTGCCAGCGCACGCGCAATACCGACACGCTGCTTCATGCCGCCGGAGATTTCAGACGGTTTCTTGTCCTTCGCATGCGCCATCTGCACGAGGTCGAGGTTGCGCATGACCCAATCGTGACGCTCGGCTTTCGTCTTGCTTCTGCTGAAGACTTTTTCGACTGCCAGATTGACGTTCTCGTAAACCGAAAGCCAGGGCAGAAGGCTGTGGTTCTGGAACACGACGGCGCGCTCCGGCCCCGGTTCATTGACCTCGCGATTTTCCAGAAGCACTGCACCTGCTGAAACCTTGGTTAGACCTGCAATGAGGTTCAGCATCGTAGACTTGCCGCAGCCCGAATGGCCGATGACAGAAACGAACTCGCCCTTGTCGATGGTGAGGTTGATGCCCTTCAGCACGTCGGCACGGGAGCCGCCTTTGTCAAAATATTTGTCGATATGATCGAGTTTGAGATAAGCGTTCATTTGAAATCTCCTGTGAGGCAATTCCATATGGAAAACTGGATTCCCGTTTCCCTGGAATGCTGGCTCCTCAATGTGCCGACGCGCCGCGAGTGATGATCTTGCCAAGCGCGGCAACCAGCTTGTCGAGCAGGAAGCCGACAACACCGATGTAGGCGAGAGCCACGATGATGTCGGGCAGGCGCGACGAATTCCAAGCGTCCCAGATAAAGAAACCGATACCCACACCACCCGTCAGCATTTCAGCCGCAACGATGGCGAGCCAAGAAAGGCCGACGCCGATCCGCAGGCCGGTGAAGATGTAGGGTGCCGCCGAAGGCAGCATGA
The DNA here is from genome assembly GCA_025559845.1 of Agrobacterium tumefaciens. NCBI lineage: Bacteria > Pseudomonadati > Pseudomonadota > Alphaproteobacteria > Hyphomicrobiales > Rhizobiaceae > Agrobacterium > Agrobacterium tumefaciens. The sequence goes on along the minus strand of CP048470.1, from coordinate 1,372,515 downwards.
TCTTGTAGAAGAACTCCAGCTGGTTGAGACGCAGAACCTGCGCAACGTTGCGGTAGTCCTGCGGAATATTGCGAACACCAACGGCGGTATTGATGATCACCGGCCAGATCGAGGTAATGAAGATAACAAAGATCGCAGACGGATTGCTGTCCTGAAACGCAGCCAACGATAGGGGCAACCAGGCCAACGGCGGCACCGTGCGCAGCACCTGAAAAATCGGGTCGAGACCGCGCATGGCCCAGATCGATTGACCAATGACCGCACCGACGACGACACCGACCACGGCCGCAAGCCCGAACCCATAGGCAACACGCTGAAGTGATACGAGCACACGCCAGCCGAGACCGATATCCTGCGAACCAAAATTGAAGAACGGCGATACGATCAGGTCGTAGCTTTCCTCGAAAACCTGGCTTGGAGGTGGCAAAGACGCGCCGGGGGCGGAACAGAGCAACTGCCAGATGCCAAGCAACAGAGCGAGCACGACAAGCGGCGGCACGACGTTTCGCGTTGCTGCTGCGCCCCACTTTCGCAGATGAATCCTTTGCGCCGGCTTCGCCGACAAGGTCACGACATTTGCTTTCTGCGCAGTCGATTGCTGCGGCTCTTCCTTGAATTTACGGGCCAATGCGGACATGGCAATTCCTCTGGATTTCAGTTGTGACTGGGACCTCGCCCCTCACCTTGCCATCGGCGAGTGAGGGGCGAGGCCACGACTCCTCCTCAGGAGGCCGCCTTGATGGAAAGACTGTCGAGATAGGCGGACGGGTTGTCTGGATCGAAAACCTTGCCGTCGAAGAAGGTTTCGTTGCCGCGTGACGCGGACTGCGGAAGATCGGACACGCCAAGTTCCTTGGCGGCCTCCATCCACAGATCCCCGCGGTTGACCTGGTCAACCAGAGCCTTGATGTCCGTGTCGGGCGCGAATTTTCCCCAGCGAACGTTTTCGGCAATGAACCAGCTATCATGGCTCTTGAACGGATAAGAGGCATGGTCCTGCCAGAACTTCATCTGCAGGCCTGTGTTTTCGAGAATACGGCCGTTGCCGTAATTGATGTTGCCTTTCAGGCGACCAAGCACGTCCTTGGGCGGAACATTGAACCATTGGCGCTTGCCAAGGATAGTCGACATCTCCTCCTTGTTGTCCATGCTGTCGCACCATTGCTGGGCTTCCAGAACGGCCATGAGCAACGCCTTGGTGGCGTTCGGGTTCTTCTCGACCCAGTCTGCGCGCATACCCAAAGCTTTTTCGGGATGTCCTTTCCAAAGCTCACCGGTGGTACAGGCTGTAAAGCCAATGCCCTGATTGACGAGTTGTTCGTTCCAGGGTTCGCCCACACAGAAAACGTCCATGTTGCCAACCTTCATGTTGGCAACCATCTGCGGTGGCGGAACGACGATCGTGGAAACGTCCTTGTCTGGATTGATGCCGCCAGCGGCCAGCCAGTAGCGAATCCACAAATCATGAGTACCACCGGGGAACGTCATGGCGGCCTTGATTTCCTTGCCCTCGGCCTTCTTTTTCTCAAAAGCAGCCTTCAGCTTCGAGGCGTCGAGCTGCACGCCTGTCTCTGCATATTCTTTCGCAACAGAGATCCCCTGACTGTCGAGGTTCAGCCGTGCCAGGATCGTCATCGGCACCGGCACGTTGTTTTGCGTTACCTTGCCGGTATGCATGAGGTACGGCATCGGCGTGAGGATATGTGCACCGTCAATGCCGTTGGCGGCACCACCGAGAACCAGGTTATCACGCGTTGCCCCCCAGGATGCCTGTTTCAGAACTTCGACATCAGGCATGCCGTGCTTGGCGAACAACCCTTTTTCCGAAGCAACGATCAATGCCGCGGCATCGGTCAGAGCGATGAAGCCAAGCTTTGCGCCCGTGACTTCCGGCGTTGAGGTGGCCGCGAAGGCGCCCGAGGGAAATGCCGCACGTGCCGCGGTCACGAGTGCCGCAGTGGCTGTCGTCTTCAGAATGGTGCGGCGGCTGATGGAGCCCGAGAGTATTGTTTTCATCGCATGTTCCCCTTGTCTGGCCACGCTTGGGACGTGACATTGTCGTTTGCGAAAAAAGCCTGAAAATAAAAAAACGCCGCTCGGTCCTTGCGCCTGCGGAACGATGCTCCGGGCAGCAAAACCTTGCGACGTCGATGTCTTTGGAAAACGCTTATCGTGCGCTTCTTTTACTCCGGTCGCCGTTGACCGGTGTGATTTTATAGAAGCAAAGAGCGTGCCAGTTTTTTCAAATTTTCATAAGCAATTGACATTTAAGGGTTATTTATCGGAATCGGAGCAATGCCTGTTTTTTAATCGCAGAAATATCCGCCTGCAATTTGTGCTCGCCATGGAAAAGGGCGCTTCAATTTTGCGCAGGTCGCAGCTTGCGATGGCAATCAGACCTCGCTGCCAGCCCCAGACGTTCCGGTGCTGCGAACAGTAAAACCGTCAACATAGCTCTCGATCTTGGCGGGATCGAAAACGAAACCATCGAGAAAACGGTCTCCTTCTTCTGCACCCTCAATCCTGATATCAGTGCCTTCAGGCGCGGCATCATCGCCGAGCGCCAGGCGATAAATGTCCGGCCGATATGCGGATGTCGCCGCCTTTACGCCAGCTTCAGAAAAACTGGCCTGCCCCCACCGGATCATCTGGCTATAAATCCAAAGCGCCTGGCTCTGGCGGGGATAATTTGCGTGACCTTCGTGAAACACGAAATACTTGTCAATCACCCGCTGATTGCCCAGGCTGTCGATGCTGAACTCTCCAGCAAGTACGCGACGAATGATGTTCTCGGGTGCATCGATATACCGTTTATCCGCCAAAGCTCTACTAAGATCGTCATGATTTTCCGGCTTGTCGCACCATATGGCGGCCGCATCGAGAGCGAGCAGAAGGCGGGACACCGTTTCCTGCTGACTATCTGCCCATTCCGGCCGCATACCGATGACTTTTTCCGGCGCCGACGGCCACAGATCCTGCTTGGCAGCGACGATGCGGCCAACACCGCGTTCGGCAGCAACGATATTCCATGGTGCGCCGACACAAAATCCATCGATCGCACCTGCAGCCAAGGCGTCCGAGGTCAAGGGCGGCGGGACGACCACAAGCTTCACATCGTGATCGGGATGGATGCCTCCAGCAGCAAGCCAATAACGAAACTCGTAGTTATGCGACGAAAATGGATAGGTCATGCCAAGCGTCGGCTGAGGCTCTCCCCTCGCCCGCATGTCATCGAGAACACGTTTCAAGGCAAGCGCGTTGTCGAGCGCTCCTGCCGTTTCAGAAATTCCAGTCAATGCCTTCATGCGCGCAAACAGGCGCGTCGATAGCGTAATGGCATTACCGCCTTTGCCCAATGAAAAGGGCGTAACAGTTGGTGACGGGTTCGAACCGAGCTCAAGCATCGAAGCGACAGGCATTGGCGAGAGCATATGGGCGATGTCAAACTGGCGGAACGCCAGGCGATCGCGCACATTGGCCCAGGAAACATCCTTGACGAGATCGAGAACAAGCCCTTCGCGCTCTGCAAAACCGAATTCAGCTGCAGCGATCAGAACGGAAGCGTCGACAAGCGGAATGAACCCGGCGCGCAAGGTTCTCTGCCGGTCGTCACCGATGATCGCCGGAGAGGCAACGTTCGCTATATCGCCGCTCGTGCCGGGTTCCGTTCCATGCCCAGTCATACCGTTCACTCCACATTGTCGCCGGTCCGGCCGTTACATCAGCAGACCCGCAGCCGTGACCACGCTTTGCGCAATCTCGGAGATTTTTTTCTTTTCATTCATTGCCGTCTGGCGCAGCAGCGCAAACGCCTCCTCCTCGGAAAGGCCACGCATCTTCATCAGAATGCCCTTGGCACGTTCGATGAGCTTGCGGTCCTCCAATGCCGATTTGGCATCGGCCAGTTCTCGCTGCAGACGGCTGAACGCGTTGAAGCGGCTAACCGCCATATCAAGGATGGGCTTCACGCGCTCCTTTTTCAGACCATCGACGATATAAGCCGACACGCCTGCTTCGACCGCAGCCTCAATGGACGCCGTATCCGACCGGTCGACAAACATCGCGATCGGCCGCCCGACCGTGCGGGTCAGTTGAAAAAGGTGCTCCATCATATCGCGATTGGGATTTTCCAGGTCGATAACGATCACATCCGGCTGCAGCGTCTCGATGGTTCGCGCCACGCCATGCACCTCGTGAATGACGGTGACACGGTGATGCCCGGCTTCGCGAAGGCCCTCCTCGATAATGGAGGCGCGGATCGCATTTTCATCTATGACAAGAATGGTAAGGTCGCGAAGCGTCATAACCGAATAGATGACGCACCGCAGCAAACTTGGCAATCACGTCGAACGCAAAATCCGGCAAACGGACAGCGCCGTTTCAGGAAATCGTCAGGACGCGTATTCCACGGCACGTTCCAACGCCTTCAGAACCGTACGCTCGGAAAGATTGAGGTAGATGTCCATTTCATCACCAGCCTCACCCGTCCGCCCCTCTTCTACGAGGGAAAGGATCTTGTTGTTCATGTCCACAAAAGGGGAGTGAAGCATCTCGGGGTCTTTCAAAAGCCCGAAACAAAGGCGCAGTTCCGCAGCGATCCGCTCGTAAAAATCGCTCAACCTTCCGCTATCGAGAAGATCAACAACGGCGGCATGGAATTTCATATTGGCGCTGCCAACTCCGTGCCAATCGGCCTGGTCGCGCTTGACCTTGGCTTCCTCGACCGCCTTGCGCATGATCTTCACCGCGTGGTGTTTATGCCATGCCTGGCGCAGCGCACCGGATTCGATCATGCGGCGCACGCGGTAGATGTCTATGACCGATGCCATCGAAGGAACGGCGACAAAAACGCCACGGTTGGCCTCGTGACGCAAAAGGCCGTCCTTCGTCAGCAGACGAAAGGCTTCGCGCAAAGAATTACGTGACACGTCAAAACGCTCACTGAAGGCTGCCTCGGAAAGACGCTGGCCAGGCTTCAGTTCACCGGAGATCAGCAGAATGCGAATATCCTTGGCCAGTCGATCGGCAAGCGGCAGACCTTCCACAGTTTCCGTCATGACGCTCCTTTCCAGATAACAAGGCAGTGCGGGAGACCGTGGCGGCGGTTGCGGACACGGTTACGATTGCCATTAGCACAAACACCGGGCAAAGCACGCAAAATTGTGATGAAACACTCAGCACAACGTCCAACAAACAAGCATATTAAAAGAACAATATGATATGATTGTTGAACAATATTGACAATTTTGCAGAACGCGACAAGATTGTCCTCCATAAAGCATCCGCGAGGGGCGGATCGCAGCACAGGATGGGAGAAAATCCATGCAGCAAACGAAGCTCGCACAGAGCGTCGACACCATACGATCCCGGCGTTCATCCTTGATGGCAGCCATCTTCCTGATGGCCACATCGGCCATCGGCCCTGGCTTCATCACGCAAACCGCGACATTCACCACGCAATTGGGTGCCGCTTTTGCATTCGGTATTCTTGCGTCCATCCTGATCGATTTTGTCGTACAATTGAATATCTGGCGGATCGTGACGCTGACGCGCATGCGTGCTTCCGATATTGCCAATGCTGCAATTCCCGGCTCCGGTTATCTGCTTGCAATTCTCGTCATCGTTGGCGGCCTGTTCTTCAACATTGGCAACATCGGCGGCACTGGCCTTGGCCTCAATGCCATCTTCGGCCTTGATCCAAAGATCGGCGGCGCGATCAGCGCCTTGTTCTCCATTGCCATCTTTGTTTCCAAACGCGCCGGAATGGCGGTCGATCGCTTCATCATCTTCGCAGGCATCCTGATGATCGCGCTCACCCTCTATGTCGCTTTTGTTTCTCAGCCTCCAGTCGGTGATGCCTTCCGGCAGACTTTCCTGCCCGACACCATCAACTTCGCAACCATCACCACCATTGTCGGCGGCACGGTCGGCGGCTACATCACCTATTCCGGCGCACATCGTCTGCTGGATCGCGGCATGGTCGGCATCGAAAACCTGCCGGCCGTCAATCGCGCCGCTCTGACGGGCATCGCCGTCACCGGCGTCATGCGTTATGTCCTGTTCCTTGCCATCCTCGGCGTCGTTGCCAGCGGCATTGTCATCGACACCTCCAGCCAGGCGGCAAACCCGGCGGCGCAGGCCTTCCAGCACGCGGCTGGCGATCTTGGTTACAGACTGTTCGGCGTCATCTTCTGGGCCGCAGCCATTACAAGCGTCATCGGCGCGGCCTACACGTCGGTGTCCTTCATCACCATTTTCAAGCAGGACATCACCGAGCGCGCCCGCAACCTGGCGACCGTTGTTTTCATCGCCATCTCGCTTGTCTGCTATCTGCTCATCACCACGCCTCCCGCAGCAATGCTGGTCTTTGTCGGCGGCCTCAACGGCCTCATCCTTCCAATCGGCCTCAGCATATTCCTGTTCGCCGCTTGGAAACGTGAAGATCTGATGGGTGGTTATCGCTATCCACGCTGGCTGCTGGTCCTCGGCGTTCTGACCTGCGCCCTGACATGGTACATGGGCTATAAGTCCGCCGGCACGATCTTCGGCCTGCTTGGCCTGTAATACGACAAAAGGGAGAAACGACATGGCCGCCATCGACCTCAACAGCGACCTCGGAGAAAGCTACGGCGCATGGAAAATGGGAGATGACGCAGCAATGCTCGCCGTCGTTTCCAGCGCCAACATCGCCTGCGGTTTTCATGCCGGCGATCCGGCCGGTATTTACCGCACCGTCAAGGCTGCTGCCGAGAAAGGCGTCGTGGTCGGCGCGCATGTCTCCTACCCGGATCGCGTCGGCTTCGGCCGCCGCGATCTCGATACCACCTCTGAAGAACTGATTGCCGATGTCATCTATCAGATCGGCGCGCTCAAGGGCGTTGCCGCCGCCGCCGGCACCACCGTTCGATATGTCAAACCCCACGGCGCACTCTACAATCGCATCGCCAATGATGCGAAACAGGGTCAGGCTGTCATTGATGGCATCAAGGCAGTCGATCCGTCCCTCGTATTGATGGGGCTTGCAGGCGCCCCCATTCTCGATCTCGCCCGCAGGGCTGGGCTGGCCGTCGTCGCGGAAGCCTTTGCCGACCGCGCCTACACACCGCAGGGCCAGCTGGTCTCGCGCCGCGAAGCAGGCGCCGTTCTGCACGACACCACAAAGATCGCGGACCGTATGTTGCAGCTTGCCCGTGAGGGTACCCTCGAAGCCATCGATGGCAGCATCATCAAGATCGAAGCACAGTCTATCTGCGTTCATGGCGACAGCCCAGGCGCGGTTGCAATCGCGCAGGAAATCCGCCGCCGCTTCGAAGCGGAGGGCGTTGAAATCCGCTCGTTCGTTTCAGACGTCTGAGGAGCAGCACATGACCATTCCCACCTCCTTCCTCAAACACACGAATGCGCAATCCGCACGGGACGCGCGTGCTACCTATCGCGGCGGCCTCGTTCAGCCGACATCTGGCGTTGCCCCCGGTTTCACGCAGGCAAACATGATTGTCTTGCCGCGTGACTGGGCATTCGATTTCCTTCTTTACGCGCAGCGTAATCCGAAGCCATGCCCCGTACTCGATGTCTCCGACCCCGGCTCACCGACAACCCTGCTTGCGCCTGGCGCGGACCTGCGCACCGATCTGCCGCTTTATCGCATCTGGCGTGACGGGAAACTCGTCGAAGAAACAGCAGATGCCACTGCAGCCTGGGCCGAACGTGACGATCTCGTCGCCTTTCTGATCGGCTGCAGCTTTACCTTCGAGACACCCATGGTCGAGGCCGGCATCGAAATCCGCCACATGACCGACAAGACCAACGTACCGATGTACCTCACCAATCAGCCTTGCCGTCCCGCCGGTCGCCTTAAAGGCAATATGGTTGTCTCCATGCGGCCGATCCCGGCATCCCGTGTTGCCGATGCTGCGACCATTTCCGGTCGTTTTCCGGCCGTTCATGGTGCGCCGGTGCATATTGGCGCGCCGGAAGAAATCGGTATTGCCGATCTCTCCAAACCGGAATTTGGCGATGCGGTGCGTATCGAACCCGGCGAGGTTCCCGTCTTCTGGGCGTGCGGCGTCACCCCGCAGGCAGCCGTCATGGCGTCCGGCGTTCCCTTCGCCATCACCCATGCACCGGGCCATATGTTCATCACTGACATCCCCGATTCTGCCTATCATGCGTGAGGACAGCATGCGTTATCTTCCCGTCAGCCTCACCACCCTGCTTGTCGAACTGGCCGACCTTGACCAGACGCTTGCCTTGTTCGCCTCTCTCCAGGCAGACCCGATCGAAGGGATCGACGAAACGGTTCCGGCAGCGCGGACGCTGATGATCCGTTTCCACCCGGATAAAATCAGCGCCGAGACACTGGCAGCCCGGATCGCGACCCGCGACCTCTCGGCCAAGATTGCTCCTTCCGAAAATCTCGTCGAGATCCCCGTCCATTACGACGGTGAAGATCTTGGCGATGTTGCCGAACTAACGGGTCTGAGCGTGGAAGAAGTGATCCGCCGGCACACTGAAAGCGAGTTCACTGTCGCCTTTTGTGGTTTTGCCCCCGGTTTCGGTTATCTCGTAGGCGGCGATCCCTCACTTCACGTCCCGCGTCGCCAAAGCCCACGCACCCGTATTCCCGCAGGTTCCGTCGCGCTCGCCGGCGCCTTCAGTGGCGTATATCCGCAAAACAGCCCGGGTGGCTGGCAGATCATTGGCACAACGCCGTCGAAGATGTGGGATATCGACCGTGATCCCGGCGCACTTTTCCAGCCCGGTTATCGCGTCCGCTTCTTCGATCTGAACAAGGCAGGCAAGACGGTATCCGTTGCTGCGCCAACGCCGCGTAAAAATGAGACGGAAACAGACAGAACAGCACCGCACTTTGAAGTGCTCGCCGCACCGATGCCGGCACTCTTCCAGGATCTCGGCCGCTTTGGCCAGACTGGACAGGGCGTTTCGGCGTCCGGCGCACTTGACCAGAGCGCTTTCAACGCCGCGAACCGTATTGTCGGCAATCCCGCCAATACACCCTGCCTCGAACTGACGCTCGGCGGTTTTTCATTCAAAAGCTCAAGCCGGACTGTCATCGCCACTGCCGGAGCGCTTTGCCCGATCACCATCAAGACTGCAGCCGGGCACACAATCTCTGCCGAACCCTACACAGCGGTATCGGTAGATCCCGGCGATCTCGTGAGCTTCGGCCAGCCGCCCAAAGGCATGCGTTGCTATCTTGCCGTGCGCGGCGGTTTCAAGGTTGATCCGGTCCTTGGCAGCTTTGCCACCGATACCCTGGCCGTTGTCGGTCCGCAGCCCGTCACGGCCGGTTCAATTCTCTTCCTCAATGGAGAGACGTCTGGCCTCGCCAGTCTCTCAATCGACGAAATCCCGGCTTTCAACCCACCTCAGCCCGGCGATGTGGTGACGCTCGATGTGGTCCTGGGACCGCGCACCGACTGGTTCACACAAAAAGGTCTCGACACACTGACAGGCCAGCTATGGCAGGTAACGCCACAGTCGAACCGTGTCGGCATCCGCCTTTCCGGCGAAATCCCGGTTGAGCGGAAAGATAGTGCGGAATTGCCAAGCGAAGGCACGGCAACAGGCGCCATTCAGATACCGCACAGCGGCCAGCCGGTCCTGTTCCTCGCCGACCATCCATTGACCGGTGGTTATCCGGTCATCGGCGCGGTCGCCGAATATCACCTTGACCTTGCCGGCCAGATCCCGGTCAACGCAAAAATCAAATTCCGGCCCATTGGCCCCTTCGCCGAAATTTCGGCGAGCGTGAACACAGAATTCCGAGGAGAACAGCGATGAAGAAAGTCCTGATTGCCAATCGTGGCGAGATCGCGGTGCGCATTATCCGCGCCTGCCGCGACTACGGCATCCAGTCGGTCGCCGTTTACGCCGACCCGGATCTGGACGCACTCTTCGTGCGCCTTGCAGATGAGGCTTATGCGCTGGAAGGTGTACGCCCCGCGGAAACCTATCTCGACATTTCCAAGCTGATCGCCATTGCAAAACGCGCTGGCGCCGATGCGGTACACCCCGGTTATGGTTTTCTTTCCGAGCGTGCCGAATTCGCGCAGGCAGTGCTGGATGCGGGCCTGACCTGGATCGGCCCCGAGCCCAAGGTCATCGAGGCACTGGGCGACAAGGTGGAAGCACGCCGCATTGCCACCAGTGTCGGTGCGCCGTTGGTGGCAGGCAGCGACGGTCCGGTCTCCTCCTCGGCAGAAGTTATCGCTTTTGCCGAAGAATACGGCCTACCGGTCGCCATCAAGGCAGCACATGGCGGCGGCGGTCGTGGCCTCAAGGTTGCCTGGAAGATGGAAGAAATCGCCGATCTCTATGAATCTGCCGTCCGCGAGGCAACGGCCGCTTTCGGCCGCGGCGAATGTTTCCTCGAACGTTTTCTAGACCGGCCACGCCACATCGAAGCACAGGTCATTGCCGACAAGCACGGCAATGTCCTGGTTCTTGGAACGCGCGATTGCTCGCTGCAACGCCGCAACCAGAAACTGATCGAGGAGGCGCCAGCACCGTTCTTGTCTAAAGAGCAGCGTCAGAAGATCCATGAGGCCGCTAAATCGATCTGTGCCGCGGCAGGCTATTCGGGTGCCGGCACAGTCGAGTTCCTGCTTGGCGTCGATGGCACGATTTCCTTCCTTGAGGTCAATACCCGGCTTCAGGTCGAGCACCCTGTCACCGAAGAGACCACAGGCATTGATCTGGTTATCGAGCAGTTCCGCATCGCCGAAGGCGAGACCTTGCGCGTGCTGGAAACGCCCGAACCACGTGGCCACTCCATGGAATTCCGCATCAACGCCGAAGATCCTGGCCGTGGCTTCCTTCCGACCCCAGGCGAAATCACTCTTTTCGATCCGCCATCCGGCCCCGGCATTCGTATGGACAGCGGGGTCGTCAGCGGCTCCTCCATTCCAGGCGTGTTCGATTCGCTGATGGCAAAGCTGATCGTAACTGGTGCCAACCGCGATGAGGTTCTGCGTCGCGCCCGGCGCGCGCTGAAGGAATTCCGCATAGAGGGCGTGGCGACCGTGCTGCCGTTCCACCGCGCAGCCATCAACACCGAAGACTTTATTGGTTCTGACGGTTTCAAGGTGCACACGCGCTGGATCGAGACGGACTTTGCCGCCATGCCAGACGCGATGGAGCGTCCAGAACCGGCCGTTGATCCGTCCATGACCCGCACGTGGATGGAGATTGACGGCAAGCGCATATCCGTTGGTTTGCCGAACATATTGCTATCAGCTCTCGGCACGGCCGGACGTATAGACACCGCCTCAGCCGAAACGAATGGCCAGAAAAACGACGACGGCGTCGTCGCACCCGTTTCCGGAACTCTTCAATCCTTCAAGGTCGAGGATGGCGCCACGGTTGCCGAAGGCGATCTTCTGGCTGTGATGGAAGCCATGAAGATGGAGACGCAGATCACGGCGCCCCAGGCAGGCAAGGTCCGCCTTCTAGCCAAAGAAGGAGACTATCTGCAGGCAGGTGCAACGCTGCTTCAGGTTCTGAACTGATCATTGCGTCAGCCTGGCCGGTCAGCCAGTCTCCGGCAGCGCAAGATAAAATTGCAAGAACATGGCGTGTTGCCCGCAAATGGCGGGTGACACGCTTGCATGGCTGCCATTCACAAAATAATGTTGTCTGACAAGCGATTTCAGGGAAAACATCAATCCTGAATATTGCTGCCCCCACTGCATGTCACATTTATAAGCGGCGATAGCCGGACAACGAGTTATTTAATGCCGTCACAAAAAACCGGTTATCTTTACGCGCTTACCGCCTTCACCATTTTTGCGGCACAGGACGGCATCTCCAAACATCTCGGTAGCGCCTATCCGCCCGTGTTTGTTGCGATGTTGCGATACTGGGCCTTTGCCGTTTTCGTGTTGTTGATGGCGGCAAGATCACCGGGCGGCATTCGCGGCGCTGCCATGGCAAATCGACCTTGGCTCCAGATCAGCCGTGGTGTTCTGCTGGCAGTGCAGATTGTGTTTTCAATCTTTTCCTTCGCGCTTATCGGGCTGGCACACACTCATGCCATTGTCGCTTCCGCACCGTTGATCGTAGCAGCCCTTTCCGTGCCGTTGCTTGGTGAGCAGGTCGGCTGGCGGCGCTGGTGTGCGATTTTTGTCGGGTTTATCGGCGTTCTCATCATCTTGAAGCCCGATGAGAGCGGTTTTGACAGCACCCTCCTGATCACTTTCATGGCCGCTTTCATGCTGGCTCTCTATGGCGTTCTGACGCGCCTCGGCAGCAAAAGCGACACATCAATGACGAGTTTCTTCTACACCGGTGTCGCCGGTGCTGCTGCGTTGACCTTCGTTGGCCCATTTTACTGGGTCGAACTTGCGCCCTATGACTGGGGATGGATGCTGGCGCTCTGCATAACCGGCATGAGTGGACATTATTGTCTGATCAAGGCGTTCGAGCTGGCAGACGCGGCCTCCGTCCAACCGTTCTCTTATTATCAGCTCGTGCTGGTCTCGATTCTCGGCGTCACGATGTTTGGCGAGGTCTTGAGCGCCAACATGGTCATCGGCGCCGCAATCGTTATCGCTGCTGGCCTGTTCACCATATGGCGCGAGCATGTGCTCGCCCGTAAAAATCGACGCGGCGCCTAAACCGCCGCGCCCTTCGCTCTCATCAGGGACAGCGTTCAAGCCATCGCGGCTTCACAGCGCAACAGCATGCCAAACAGATCCCGTGGCTCATCCGGGTCCGCCAGAAGGTCCAGTTCGGCGTAAAGGCCGGTGGACGGCAGTTTTGAGCGCACGTAACGCAGTGCTGAAAAATCCTCGGTCGCGAAACCGACGCTATCGAAAAGCGTGATCTGCCCTTCGGAGCCTCGGCCTTCCTTCAACCCGGCAATCACCTGCCACAGTTCGATAACCGGGTAATCCTGCGGTAGCTGCTGAATTTCGCCCTCGATGCGGGTCTGTGGTGGATACTCGACAAAAATATCGGATCGCAACAGAATATCCCTGTGCAGTTCCGTTTTACCGGGGCAATCGCCACCAACTGCGTTGATATGAACACCAGGCCCAACCATGTTATCGGTCAGGATCGTCGCATATTGTTTGTCTGCGGTGACCGTCGTGATGATATCGGCGCCTTCGACCGCATCCTCGGCGCTCTCGCAAATCTTGATCGAAAAGCCTTGTCCCTGAAGATTACGGGCGCATTTTTCACTCGCCGTGCGGTCTATGTCGAAAAGACGCAACTGATCGACGCCGAGGATCGCCTTGAAGGCCCGCGCCTGGAACTCGCTCTGCGCACCATTGCCGATGATGGCCATGGAACGAGCATTCTTGCGAGCAAGATGCTTTGCCGCAACGGCCGAGGTCGCCGCCGTTCGCAATGCAGTCAACAGGGTCATTTCCGTCAGCAGCAGCGGATAACCATTACCGACATCGGAAAGCACGCCAAAAGCGGTCACGGTCTGCCGGCCTTCCCGCATGTTTTTCGGGTGACCATTGACATATTTGAAGCCATAGAGCGTTCCGTCACTCGTCGGCATCAACTCGATCACACCCTCCTTGGAATGAGACGCGATACGCGGCGTTTTATCAAAGCTCTCCCAGCGGATGAAATCTTCTTCGACGACATCGGCGAGTTCACGCAGAAACGTATCGATGCCGACACGCAGCACCAGCTTCATCATGTGGTCGACACTGACGAAGGGCACGATGTTAAGATTAGGTATTACGGTCATCTCAAGTCCTCCTGTCAGCCGGCGCGTGTGGGGCGATCCATGACGCGCTTGCCCAGGAGGCTCGCGGCGAGATCCACCATGAGGGTTGCCGTCCGGCCGCGCTCATCCAGAAACGGGTTCAGTTCTACGAGATCGAGGCTCCCTACCAATCCGCTGTCGTGCAGCATTTCCATGACGAGGTGCGCCTCGCGGAACGTCGCTCCACCCGGCACGGTGGTGCCGACGGCTGGCGCAATGGCAGGATCGAGAAAATCGACATCGAGGCTGACATGCAGCACACCGTTCGCATCGCGAACCCGCGCCAGAAATTTGCGCAGCAGCACGGCAACGCCATGCTCATCGATAGCGCGCATGTCATTAATCGTAATCCGGCTCTGCTCAAGTGCGGCGTTTTCAGCCGGATCGACGCTTCGAATGCCGATCATGCAAATATTCTCTTCCAGAACCTTGTCCGGCAGGGGCGGGAAATAACCATCAAAGCCCTCTCGACCGCTGAAATAGGCAACAGGAGTGCCATGCAGATTGCCGCTGCGTGTCGTCTCAAGCGTATGATAGTCGGTATGCGCATCCAGCCAGAGAACAAAGAAAGGCCGTCCGCTCTCGGCAATGCGACGCGCCATACCCGCGACCGTACCGGCAGAAATCGCATGGTCACCACCGAGAAATATCGGCATGGCATCTGCGCTCTCGCGATAGGCTGCCTCCATCAACGCTTCCGTCCAGGCAACAGTTTCGCTCAGATGGTGGACCGCAGGATTGGGATGGTCGAACGTCTTCATGGGCGCTGGTGCGATGTTGCCCACATCGACGACCTGATGCCCAAGATCCTCCAGAGCACGGACAAGACCGGCAATGCGGAACGCGCTCGGTCCCATTTCGCATCCCAGTTGTCCCGCCCCGATTTGCAACGGTGCGCCGATAAGCTTGATATCCATGTGGCATTGTTCCCAGTGACGACTGTTACAAGTGAACCATAAAACCGCTGGCAAATTGAATAGATAATATTGGCAAACATATTCAATGCGCATATCATTTTGGAAAATAAACTTATCAAAATGATCATCATGGACACGTTGGACGAAAAGCTCGTTACCCTTCTCAGACACAATGGCAGGCGCAGTATTTCCGATCTGGCGATTGAAGCCGGCGCATCGCGTGCGACTGTCAGGTCACGGATCGAGAAGATGGAGGCCGAAGGGACGATCATAGGTTACACCGTGATCTTGCGGGCCGATGCGGTGGAAGCGGCTGTGCGCGGCATCATGATGGTAGAAATCGAAGGACATGTCACCGACCGTGTGATTCGAACGTTAGGCGGCTTCCCTGAAATATCCGAGATCCATACGACCAACGGGCGCTGGGACCTGATCGTTGAACTCCACGCCGCCACCCTGAGCGATCTGGATGCAGTCCTGCGACGTATTCGCCTTGTTCCAGGGATCACAGGAAGCGAAACCAGCCTGCTGCTTTCCACCCCGCGCTCCACCCGAGCAAGGCTCTAGGCAAAAGATTGTCCCAAAACTCATTTTTCGACTTGCGCCCTGAAATAAATCATCTATATGACGACCCACCAAACGCAAACGCGCTTCGCGTCTCGGGCTTTTGGGGAATAGTTCAATGGTAGAACAGCGGACTCTGACTCCGTCGATCTTGGTTCGAATCCAGGTTCCCCAGCCAATCTTTTTTCAGATAGAAAAATCAGTGAGTTAGGTTGCATCGCGTACCTCAGGGAGTACCGCATTATGTACCTCAGCCCTTGGTCTGCACTTAAACGCCATCTCGCCTTTACAATCGTTGTTAGAGGTGACTTTTTTCGAACCCAGCGACTTTCAATCCGTGAATTTGGGTTCCGGCACTAGCCCGACACTCGCGCCTGAATATACTGGTTGGGGGCATCTAGAGGGTATTGCGGGATATGAATACGGCGTCTTGTTTTGCGGTAACTTTTGCGTCCGCGTGCTTCTTGCTGAGCAACCCTGCCTCAGCTCTCACATTTTCTGTCGAGCCTGTGGACGCTTCGAAGTCCATCATCCTTGTATCTGGAGTTTTCGAACCTTCCGAGAATTTTGGGCAGTTCTTGTTACTAGCTAGAAGCGTTGGCGACAAAGCCGCGATAGTCAGCTTCAATTCTCCCGGGGGAAACCCCTCTAAAGCGATCGAACTTGGCCGCCTCATCCGTACTCTTGGCCTCCCCACATTTCAGTCGCGGGGCCTTGAGTGTGCTTCCGCGTGTGCTCTCGCATTCATGGGCGGCGTAGTAAGGGCGGCAGAAACGGGGTCGATAGGCGTACATAAGTCATCGTTCTCAGACGCTGCCTCCATTTCGGTCGATGACGCGGTGTCATACATCCAGCATCAAACAGCAGAGACCATAAGCTATTTGTCCGATATGGGAGTCGATCCAGCTCTGCTGCAATTGTCTCTCCGGTACGAAAAAGACGATATGCGCTATCTTTCAAAGAGCGAAATGGCCCAGTATCGCGTCACGAATTTGGACCTAGGCGGCGGAACCCCTTCAGACCAGAGGTTGGCAGCTGCCGATAAAGGCGACAATCGGGACAGCAAGGCGCTGCCAAGCTTTAGGATTGCAGACGACGATGCTCGCTTCCAAATCCCATTGGCGAGAACCGGTCTTCTACGCGTTCCTAAAGGTAAAGAGTTCTTGAGGGCGGGAGAGGATCAATCGTCAGAAAAGCTTCTAGGATTGCAGAACCGGGACCGCGTTGAGATTCTGTCTGTTGGTGAGCGCTGGTACAAAGTACGGGCGAACGGCAAAGAAGGGTATCTGCACCACAACTGGGTTAAGGTGGATCAGTTTCTAAAGCAGCCGTTCGAGAACCGTTACATTCAAATCAAAAGCTTTGATAATTACGCTGAGGCTGAAGCTTTCGTCGCGGCATCTAGCCTGCCATCCACCGCCTATCTGGCCAGCAACAAGTGGTATGCGGTAGCGTTGCAGAAAACTTTACCGCCAGACAAAGCTGCCGAGCTTCTCAAACAACTGAAAGAACAAAAAGCGGTTCCAGATGACGCCTTCATGACAGTCGGCAACACCTACGTGAAAAGCGTGTGCTGCTCGAACTGATCCTGCGTCAAAGCGCTTGTAAGTTCTTCCATGCCCACTCGAAAAGAAAAAGCCACGGCATCGCTGCCGTGACCCTTAATCTAACCCTGATTGGACGTTAGATGCTTGCCGCTCGCTATGCAAGCCGCACTTAAAGGTATTTGGTCAAAAAACTATTCACTCATTGCAGCGATTTTCAGAACCCTTTCAACCACCTACAGTCAACCTACTCACACGTGAGTTAAAACACTGAAAATTAATGATTTTATCCTGTTGACGGCGTAATTTCTTTGGAGTCTAAGCGTCATTGTTCTCACAGTTAGCAGGCTTCGCAAAAGCCGACGATTTAGCGTACTTCCTCAAAGAAATTTGCGGTGTGCAGTACGTCCATCAGCCACTTCTTGCGCCAACGGATGATATTCTCAAAGCTTTTAAACGCGACAAAGGCGACTGGAGGATTTACGAAAATTCGTTCTTACGCTTGATGGAAGAGCGCCGGATAGAAACACGGTTAAAGCCCGATATGTTTTTGGGCGGCTGCCTGCTTTGCTCCGAAGACAAACCGCATCACTGCCACAGGAAGTTAGTATGTGATTATCTTAATACTAAGTGGGACGGTGCCTTGAAAGTTCGCCACCTTTGATGAGAAAAATGTGGCAATGCATTTTCGTGTATAGTTTCAAACATCACCTTGCTAGCCACTAGGTAAGGACTTCAATTAATGTATCAGAGAGTTTGGGACCCCATCCACTGGCAGACCTATGCACTCTCACTTGTCCAGGTGCTCCACGGGTTCACCAATGTTCAGCGTGTACCAGACAAAGTCCGAGGCGACGCGGGGCTAGAATTTTTTACGACCACCAACTGCATGTATCAATGCTACGCGCCCCAAGACGATACCGTCGCCAAGGCCTCGGACGCCATGAAGAAGAAGGCTACAACAGACCTCGCCAAGCTGCAGCTTAATAAACAGTTCCTGTCGGAATTGTTCGAAGGGAAAAAATTTGATCGTTGGATTTTGATGTGTCCGTTCGTTGATGACAAGAAAGTAATCAACCATGCCCGCGCTCAAGGTCGGAAGATAGCGAAACTCGCGCTTCCATTCATAGCATCGGACTTTGAAGCCCTCGTCCATTGCCAAGAAGACTTCAAGGTTCAGATCGAGCAGCTAAAAGCCCTTCCCATTGCTCCGCACGTAGATTTGCCTGCCCCGACACCTGAGATGGTTGCGGCCCATATGGGGACTTCGCTTTCGGAGACAATGCGTTCCAAGTTGGACAGGGCGTTTCCTGAGAGCAACGAACAGCAAATTTTGAGGCGTACGGAAGTCCACACTTTGAATCATATAAAAGGTAGCAACATGCTCGACTTTCTACGCCAACAACATCCAATGTTGTGGGAAAGAGCTGTAAGCACAATCTCGTCCGAGGAGGAGCGCCTTGAGGCAGTCGGTGCCACTGGTGCGGGGCCATCTGATCAATTGCGCAACAGTCTGGATCGCATCGAGGACGGATTGAAGCGCGACGTACCTGCGTTGGCGTCATCGACGGTCAATCAAATTGCAAATGGAACTTTGGCAGACTGGCTCATGCGCTGTCCCCTCGACTTTCCTGAGGCTAGGTAATGAAGCACTCCACCGCCGACAGCAACAACTCAGGTCCAGAAGGGCTGCTGCCACAAAAAACGACCTTCAGCTTTATTAAACGACCTGTACCGGTCCCCGGCGACATGAGGATAGGATGGCGCGTTAGCGCTCTATTGATTGTGTTAAATTGCTCGCGCGCCCAACGTTCGTCTTTGGCTCGCCTTTACATATTGAACGACGCGTTGATTAACCCCGGGAAAAGGGAATTGCTATCCGATATACTTATTGGGGCCGCGGCACCTCGACGCTGGCGGCTTAGCATCGAGCCTGCTTTGGGACGGACGTTGGATTTGATGGCGGGCGAAAAGCTCATCGAATGGTGTCGGGTGAATGACCGCCTCGGAGTCACCCTCACGACCAGAGGACGAATTTCAGCATCGGTGATCTGTGCAGAAAATGAAATTCTCGCCGACGAGCGACTTTTCATCGAAGGCGTATCAAAGCAGCTCACAGAGAACTTTACAGAGACTTTCATTAAGGCTTCCAGCACATGAGATTGATAATTCGCTGCATCTCTATGCAAGCGCAAACGGCTTCCAGCACATACGTCGCTGACATTCCGCTAAGTCGTGGCTTCAATTTGATTGCTGCCGACAACACCTCTGGAAAATCAACTGCGCTTCAGGCCATCATCTACGGACTTGGGCTTGAGCGCATGCTTGGCCCAAATCTCGACATTCCTTTTGCGCAAGTTATGCGAGAGCGAATTCGCGAAAACAAAACAGCAGCTTACGAAACACTGGTCTCGTCTCATGTCCGTCTTGAATTGGAAAACGAACAAGGCGCGATATTGAAAATTCATCGCGATGTAGTTGGCGGCCATGATAGGAAGCTAGTGCGTGCTCAGCTACTCGACGGCGATGGAAAAGAAACGCAACGAGATTTCTTTCTCCACGACAAGGGCTCCGCCCAGAACCCGGACGGATTTCATAATTTTCTCTGTAGCTTTATCGGCTGGGATTTGCCTCCAGTTATCACATTCGATGGTCGCGAAATTCCGCTTTACCTCGAAGCGATATTTCCAATGCTTTTTGTCGAGCAACGGCGTGGCTGGGGAGTGGTGCAAGGACCATTCCCGACACACCTCCGCATACAGGACGTAGCCCGCAGAGTAATTGAGTTCCTGATTGATCTTGAGGATGGAAAGAGACGAAGACGGCGTCTGGACCTTAACAAACAATTACTAGCGATTCATTCAGCTTGGTCGACTACTCGAGGAGAGGTGCTCGATCGACTGGGCAACTTAGTGCGACTATCCAACATCCCCACCCGCCCAAATGAAAGCTTCAAAGGAGAGGACGGCATCTCGATTGAAGTTTACGATGGCGATGAATGGCTTCCGTTGTCGCAAGCCGTACTAGCGGGTTATTCAGAGCTCGAAGACCTTGAAGCCAAGGAACTTCCCCAAACCGACGATATCGCTCCAGAGATCGAGCGCGAGCTTGCAGTTACTTACGCTCGGACCGAGGAACTTAGCGCGAAGATCGAGCATTTGCGAAACGAAATGGCGGCAATTAGGGAGGATGCGACGGAATACCGGAAACGTGTTTCCTCACTTGAAGTAGACCTCGTGCGAAATCAAGATGCACTCAAACTAAGACGTTTTGGCTCAAGCTTGGGCACCTCCGCAGTCGAGCATCTCTGCCCAACTTGCCATCAAGAATTAGACGCAGAATTACTCCCCCAGCACGCGCACACCAAAGGGATGGCAATCGAAGAGAACATTAGCTTTATAAGGTCTCAAATCGAACTTTACACCGCAACAGCCACCGGCTCTGATCTCAGAGCTACAGAGCTCAAAATCATCTACAATTCGACGACAGATGAGCTGAAGGACAGTACGGCCCGCATTCGCGAGCTTCAAAATAGTTTGAGGAAGCCAAATAGCTCTCCGTCGAGAACGTTGATTGAGAGAATTGTGCGCCTTCAGGCCAAACTCAATCGATACAATAATATGACGGACGTTGCCCATGCCTTTTCTTCGCAGTTCGAAGGGCTTGCGAGTGAGGCAAAACGTATCTCGGATGAGCTATCGAGCTTAAAAGGAGAAGGACTGACTGACGACGACAAACATAAAGTTCGTATAATCAAAGAGCTTCTTCAGAAGAATTTGTCGCTATTTCATTTTTCCTCCGTTCCAACCAGCGACATTCAGGTTTCATACGAAGACTTTCGCCCTTTAGCTTTGATTACCAACGATGAGGGCGCGACAATCGTCCGCGAGCTTGGCTTTGAAATGTCTGGAAGCGACGGCATCAGAATGAAATGGGCCTACTATCTCAGTCTGCTAGGCCTCTCCGTGGAAAAAAAGGTGAACCATCCACACCTCCTAATTTTTGATGAACCAGATCAGCAGGCGATAGAACACCAAGACCTCAGCGCGTTTCTTACAAAGGCTTCGCAATGCGGGAGTTCTAGCCAAATTCTTGTCGCGGCGACAACAGAGAAGGTCGAAGCTTTCCTGCCGCAACTGCGCACTGCGGGGGCTAATGTCGTTAATTTTGGTGGCTACGTGCTCGAGAAAGTCAAAAACTAATTTGAGCAACTGCGAGCAAGTGAACACCATGTCTCCCTGGAAGCCCTCCCCTAGGACGCGTCAGAGCATACGACGATTACGTTGAAGGTAACTGCACAGCCTCAACACATTGAGCCATTTGTTCCATCGTGAGGCCTCCAAGATACACGCTTGCGGCCACACTCTGTGGCTTGTGACCGACTACGATCTGAACCGTCAACTCAGGTTGACCAGCCTGAATCGCCTTAGTGACGAACCAGCGCCGGAAGGAGTGGAAATTGACCCGGTCCCTTCTCTTGCCCTCAACGGCATCAGTGACACCTACAATTCTTCGATAATAGGTAAACGCCTTCACCGCTGGCATCGAACGCTCTTGAGGTTTGTCGGCAGCAACGGGAGGACATTCGGGAAACAGATCGTCCTCTGGCTGTTTACCCTCGACGAGGCGTTCTATAATCGATTTCAGGCCGCTGTGGATCGGCACTTGGCGCGATGCCTTTTCCCGCTTCTGAGGTTTAAAGCGAAAGTTCCCGCTATCGGTGATGTCCTTGCGTTTTAGGCTAACGATGGCGTCAATTCTGGCTCCCGTAAGAGCGCCGATGAGCATGACGTCCTTTAGGTAGGATTGGTTAGGCTCCCCCGCGAAGAGCTTGATCATCTCTTCATCGGTGAATGGACGCTCCTTCTCATCCTCCGTAGGCTGAACCTTCGGCAAGGACTGACGGGACCACGGAGAGCTATCAAGCTCGACATAGCCGCGCTTCTCCAGCCAGAACCAGAACTGAGACAAGCAAGACAGGTACTTATTGATGGTCCGATTTGTAAGTGGCCTTTCCGCACTAGCTGCAAGGTCACCTATGAATTGGCCCGCTTTTCTTCGTGTAATGGCCTCGATAACAAACGGCACACGGTTTTCCTTACACCAGTCCTCCAGTGCCGTGATCGCTCTGCTGTTGTCGCTTTTGGTACGAGGCGACCACTTCACCTGAGCGTGAAAGAGGTCGAGCGGCTCGCGGATTGGAGTTTCCTTGCCGAGAGCGACCCGAAGAAACTGCCCCGCCTTTTCCTCGCTCTGTCGGTCGAAGATCGGGCTGTCCGTCTCTTCATCCACTCCAACCTCTCGACCCCTTATCTTGTCGGCAACCTGATAAATGCCCTCGGTCTCCAGCTCGACCGCCTCACTTTCCCCCTCTTGTGACTGGAGGCTGGTTCGCAGATCGAGGGCGAGGTTTGTCAATTCTCTACTCGACATGGAGGGCACTGCGGAAAGGCCGGTGACCACCGCCTTCGGAAGCCTCCCAGCTCGGGCTGCTTCGATCATGGTAAGAAACTCGGCCACAACCGCGTGTTTCCGGCGCTCAGCTTCTGCTTGGCTATGGGTTTCAAGAGAACGCTTCAGGCGTGTCTTGCCTATGATCTTGACCATGTCTCGCGGCACAGGGACAGAAACCCTCCAACCGCCGTTATTCATCTTCTCAAGGTATGCTGGAGCGCGAGTGCGAGACAAGTAATGTACCTCAAAATGCCCTTCGATATGTACCCTACCCGTATGAAATTACTTATTCTTTTGCAACATCAAATCGTTATGCTCGTACCCCGTGAGGGTCCAGGTTCCCCAGCCAATCACTGAAAATCACTAAATCCTTTGAATTTTAGTCTTGCGAAGGCCAAACGACGCCGGCTTTCGTCTTGGCCCTGCGGAAACCTCCCCGCGGAAGAGCACGAAAAGCAAAGCGGGCAGTCACGTTCAACGGAAGAGTTGTATCACGTTCTCTGTGCTTGCGTTTGCGATAGAGAGTGACTGGATCGCAAGCTGCTCTTGTGTTTGCAAGGCCTTGAGCCTCGTCGAGGCTTCATTCATGTCTGCATCCACGAGTCGACCGACGCCCCTATCCGTGGCTGCCATCAACTTGGCCGTGAACTCTGTCTGCATATCAATACGCATCGAGAGCGATCCTAGGATTGAAGCCCCGGCGACCACACGCTGAGAGGCAACCTCGATGTAGTCGATATATAGATCGACCGCGCCAGGGTTTTGCTCGATGTCGATGTTGAGAAAGTTCATTGCCGGGATAGGCTCGATACTGACAACGATATTTAAGAATCCGATACTCGTACCCGGCCCCCATTTTCTGTCGACTGACGGGTCAGATTTCACGATGATGTAGTTCGGGTCGGAAGCGGACACTTCGATGATCGTGTTCGGCCATTCAGGGTCGATTAGAGACTTAAGCAGAGTGACCATTTCCTCTGCTGTTTCTACGGTGCCGGTATCTTTGCCAAGCAGCTCGTTAATGTAGGTGCGGTTGAAGTTATGCGTTGTGGCAGGCGCGCCATTAACGGAAAAGCGGAAATCAACCTCAACCCCATCAGCGTTATCACCGTCAATGTGAAGCGTAAATTGCTCGAACCGCAGGGCAATGCCGGATCCCCGATTTCCATAGTCGTATCGGTTCAACAGACCACCTGTGCTGACACCAACACTGTTGAGATTGGCGATCTCAACATAGTTGCCGTTGCCGTGTATCTGGCGTGTTGAAATAAGCATCGTAACAGGGTCGTGCACGAATTTGTTGGATCCGGGTGGATCCTCCTTTCTGAACCGGCCAGAGACAGATGCACCGTGCGGAGAAAGCAAAGAGTTCAACAAGTCTGCGAATTGCTCATTTGTCGAAACAATGCCCCCCCAGCTGGCATTGTAGGCATCCACCGTCGCTTTTGTGATGGTCAAACTCGCCGCAGAATATCCGGGATCGTAAGGTCCAGGCAAATCGTAGAGTTCGCCATAAACGCCGGTAAGTGCCGATGGATCGTATTCCTTATCCAGGATGAGATCGAATTTGATCTCCGCGCCAGGAGTATTAAAGTCTAGGGGTGCTCCATCCGGGAACGACATATTGAAAGACGCATTATCCCCGCTGTCACCGCGCGGATGCATCCATTCGGTCGATGTTTCGGTATGATAGACGGTCGGTGAACCACTCCAGGTGGAAGAACTGCCGAGAGACCTCATCCCACCAAGCGTTTTCACGTCACGCGGGTCAGCTTGCAACAAGCCGCCGCCGGTGGAATTGAAGAGGCTGATCTTGTCGAGGTGAACGTCCATCGTGCCTGTCGACACACCGCTTGACGACCTGACGAACGAAGAAATAACCGATGCCCTGTTCGTCTCGATATCATAAATCTGTTCAATATTCGTGTTTAGCCAGTTCTGGCCATTGAAGCTTGACGACGTCGAGATGGCCTGCACCTGTGCTTTGAGCTGTTCCAGTTCCGTCTGGACTTTAGCTTTGTCGACACCATCCTCCTTGGCAGCAACGAGCTTAGCTTTGAACTCCGCCAGTACATCGATGACGGCGCTCATTCCAGAATATGCGGTGTCAGTCTTTGCTGCACCCAAGCCAAGCGCGTCAGCGACGGCGGACACTGCCATCCGGTCCGCACGCATCGTTGTCGAGATTGACCAGTATGCAGCGTTGTCCGCGGCAACATCCACGCGCAAGCCTGACGAAACCACCCGTTGGGCTTCACCTAAATCAGCGGAAATTGCACGCAGAGTTTGGAGCGCAGATATTGCAGCCCCATTCGTTAGAATGGAGGTCATGGTACTCAGCCTTGGTGGGATAAACTCATCATGAGCAGAAAATCACGATGGGATACAACCATTTAGAGCGTTAATGCGTAGTTAACGGAAAACGCGATATCTCTGCAGAACACAACCATAATAGTTGATTTTGATCTGGGAAAATGCGGATCTAGAGGTCAATTGTCTCGATGTGCACGCACGCGAACGTTCAAGATCAAGGAGAGCAAACGCTCTCCCAAGTTACGTTTTTTGCCCGCTTGGAAAACTACTCTGGCAAACGTGGCGCGCGTTGGGTCTAAATCAACCGAAACGGCAAGCCGGAAATCAGCGCTTTCACATAGCGCTTTTTCTGAAAGTGGCCATTCAGTGAAACACGCGGCAACGCCGTGGGCTGGCGCAGGGATTGAGGTGTCAATACACCCGGTCGCGTGGTGACAGCTACCGGGAACCCGGCGGCCAGGGTGGCCTTCATCTCGCGGTCGGCTGCAGCGGTCGCCCATCCGTAGGGATAGGAAAACGACCGGGGACGTTGACCGACATAACCTTCAATCCGCGATGTCGACTGGCTGATTTCCTGGTGTAGGCGTTCGTTGCTGACCCGACGCATATTGACATGTGTCATGGTATGCGCACCGATATGGGCGAGCGGATCAGAGGAAAGCGCCGCCAATTCCCCCTTGTTCATCACGAGCCGGTCGACGATTGCCATCGAGTCGATACCGTGGCGGCGCGCAGCAAGATCAATGCGGGCAACAGCCTCATCTTCATCCGTGGATGAGACGAACTGCTCAAAACGGATAAAGGCTGCAATCTTCTGTGCGTGAGTGGAGACCGCAACCGTTTCTTCGCCTTGACCAAAATCGAACCGGAAAGACGTGTTGTTCTTCGCCAGCGCCTCCGCTGTCTCCCACCATATGCTGCGGGTACGCTCGACAAAGCCCGGTGTGATGAAAATCGTGTAGGGAACAGCAAATTTGCGGAACACCGGTGCGGCATATTCGGCATTGTTGCGGTAGCCATCGTCCAGCGTGAAGGCGAAGAATTTTCGACCGTCATGCGGCTCCATGGTCAGCTGTGGCAGATCATGCAGGTGCGCCGGCAAGAGGCCGCATTCGAGTGCGGCCTCGATGGCAACGTCCAGAAATTCCGGAGTGATGGACAAGTGAGCATTGGGGGCAAAGCCGGAGGTTTTTTCTGGCGGACGAACATGATGCAATGTGAAGATCACGCCTCTTCCGCCAAGAGAGGGCTGAAGGAATCGCACGCCGGGTAGCGCCGACACTTCAAGTCCCGCGCGAATGGTGAGGTACTTCAACGACCGCTTCATTGTCTTTGATAACAACATGCAGCTTACCGATGCTCTGACCGTATGGAGGGCAAAACCCTCTTTTTCATCACCCGCCACGCAGTCAGCGGCAAGTCGATCAGACCGGGAAGAGGATCTTGGGTCGCAAATGCCGCCCAGCAACGGACTTTACCAAGAGATGGAAATACGGCTGCGACACCGGACTGGCCGCGTCGTTTCAGTGTGAGGGCGGCGACAACATCACGGATGAAATAAGACCAAGCAACGCCCTGCCGGGCGCTGGATAGGTGTTTGCGGTTATCGCCATTGGCAAGCTGCCACAACATGCTTCCGAGATCGACGCCCGCGGCAGAACACAACGCAAACCACGACCAGGGACGCGGGTTTACGTCGAGAAGCTTCAGCGTGTCTGTGCGGCGATCAAGTTTGAACTCAGCTTCCACTAGCCCGCTATGTCCAACCGAGCTTAGAATCTTTCTTGCGGCTTCCACGGCACGCGGTTCGTCCACCACTTCGACATAAGTGCTCGTATACCCAAAATCGACAGGATACTGACGAGTGCGGCGCGCCGTGAATTCGGCAACCGGTTCACCGTCTTTCCAGAGAGCTGCGTAGGAAAACTGGCTTTCACCGCCACCAGGTATCAGCTCCTGCACCACCACGTTCTCCGCACCGATCTGCGCGCTTGCATCCGCATAGGCTTGCATCAACTCTGCAGGGGTCTCGGCTCTGATGACCTTGGCCTTGGCAATTGGCGTACCGCCACCGCCCATATTCGGTTTCAGGACCACCGGGAAAACGACATCCGCGTTCTCCAGATCTGCTATCGAAGCCGATTCATAGGTTTTCGGAATTGCCACTCCAAGGTCTGTGGCACGCTTGTAAAGCAGCGGTTTTTCGCACAGCCACTGCAGCGCCGTCCAGTCAGGCAGAACGATCGTATAAAGGGAAGACAAAACCTCGCGGTTTTCCGCAACGAACTTGACCTCACCGTCGCCAGCAGGAACGAGAAGAGAGCCGCGCATATGTGCCCGCTCCGCCAAATCTGACAGGAATTGAAGCGCACCAGCGTCTTCCGCACCGGACCAACGGATGGTTTCGTGCACGAAACGGGACCAGCCTGCCAGGGGAGAATCATGCGTGACGTAAGTGACGCGAACATTCAGGGCACCCAGGCTTCGCGCGAGCGCCAAAGTCCCGTGAGCGCCCCCAACAATAACAACGCCTGGAATAGTCACAGCCTGATCCCCGTCTTATCCAATTCCTTAATGGCAAAAATTGATAAACAAATTGGATAACGCCGACAGGCAACATTCACCCCTATGAGGTTCAGGCCACGCTCTTTACCGGGCGAGGATCGCCATTGTCGTCGACGGCGACCATGATGAACACGGCTTCCGTCACCTTCTCGCGGGAGTCCTGATAGTGCCGGCGGGTCCACGCCTCGATCTTGAGTGTGATAGAGGTTCGGCCGACCTTCTCGATGCGCGTGTAAACGCACAGGGTATCGCCGATCTTTACGGGCTTCTTGAAGACAATTTCATTGACGGCAACCGTAACTGTGCGTCCGCCCGCAACATCATTAGCGCGGACAAATGCCGCAAGGTCCATCTGGGACATGACCCAGCCGCCAAAAATATCGCCTGCGGGATTGGCGTCTGCGGGCATTGCAAGAGTGCGAAGCGTGAGCTCCATATCGGCGGGTGGCTGCTGATCCATCTGAAAAATCCTTTCGGCTAACCTCCCGGCAAAGCCATTAAAGGACCCGAGAGAATGAGCCAATAGCCGTTTTTTCGTAGCAGCCCTTCCGAAACAGCAAGGAATACCAAGGTCATGGTAAGCTTGGGTTAACCATGATCCGTCAGGATTCCATGAAAAGGCACGGGGGCATACGCATGGCCTATGACTGGACTGGGAACCAAACGACGCAGCAGCGTTATGACCGAATCGTCTTGACGATTGCTGGCGCGCTGCTTTTTACCCTCGCGACAGGGACATTTGCTCTGCGCACACAGATTGAGCCCAAAAGCCCTGTTGCATTTGCAACCGTAGAGCCACTGAATTCGGAAGGCTGGCATTTGAGGCTTTGACGCCACAAGTCACGGCTTCCGATCAATCGGACTGTACTGACGGATCTGCGCCTGCTTCCGATGATGCAATCAGATCGAGATGCGCGATTGCCGGCGAAAGTACGGCAAGAAATATCTCCGACCGGCCGATATAGATGATCGCGGTCCCGGCCATTTCGTTCAGAACGCGGGCAAGTGTGTCCTGTGTCGATTTCTCAAGCCCTTCAAGCAGATCGTCGACAACAAGGAACGAGGGCTTGAGCAAAAGCGCGTTGGCAACCCGGACACTGGCCTGTTCGTCCGAATCAAGCCTTTTATCCCACCGGATGCTTTCGTCGAGACGTGGCACAAGACCCGACAATCCGCAGGCTGTCAGGGCAGCCACGTAGTCTTCATCCGTAAACCGCTGCGGCGCACGTGGATAGGCAAGAATCTCCCGCAGCGAGCCGGCCGGCAAGTAACCGTGCTGGGCGATGAAAAGCGTGTCAGATTGCTCCGGCATTTCAATTCTGCCCTGCCCCCACGGCCACAGACCCGCCATAGCCGCAAACAGCAAACGCCGATTCACACCCTGCTCACCGTTGATCATCAAACGTTGCCCGGAGCCGATTTCCACATCGGGTTCACGCATCCGGAACCCGCGCTCCAGGCTGTCGCCACCTGCATCACGGCAAATTTCCACGGATTGCAGACGTATGCCTTCGTTTGGCGTGCCGCGTGCAAGGTCGATTGTCAGGCCGTGCTGTTCAACCTTATCCATCTGGATCAGAGCATTGCGGAATATCGAGACGCGCTGCAGGGTCGCTTTCCAGCTTGCGATCGGACCGAAATTGTCAATGTACCATCGCAGCGCAGTATTGACCTGATTGAAGGCACCCACCGCCATCATCAAACCACCGAACGTCAGATTTCCGGAGAAATAAACTGGCGCAGCAATCAGGATTGGTGCCACGATGGCAAGCCAGCCATAACCTGATGACACCCAGGTGAGGTGCGTCAGCGCCATCGCCAGCCCGCGAATAACGCCCAGCACTGCGTCGATATCAATACCGATCCGTCGGCGTTCGTTTTTCTCTCCACGCGCCAGCGCAATAGCCGTCAGGTTTTCGCTGGCGCGCATCAACGAAAAGCGCAGTTCTGCCTCTTTCGAATAACGCTCCGCATTGAGGCCAACCAGACGATGACCGACAAGATTGCTCAGCAACGAGGCCGACCCGGCATAAAGGATCGCCGCCCACACCATGTATCCGGGAATAGCGACAAGATCGCCGTTGATGTTGATCGCGAAACCGGCCGACAGTGTCCAGAGCACGCCAATAAAGCTGACGAGGAGGATCGTGGCGTTTACCAGACCGATGGAAAGTGCCGTGCTGCTTTCGGCGAGATTGCGAACATCGTCATGTAGTCGCTGATCCGGATTGATGGCAATGGCACCGAAACCCGCCAGCCGCGCCGCCCGTCCCGGCTTCAACCATTGATCCACCATGTCCTTGGCAAGCCCCTCGCGCATTTTCAGCGCGGTCATCTGATTGAGCCAGGTCTGGACGACGTTTAACAAAAGAAGGCAGCCAGCGATGACCGCGAAGACTTCCAGTTGATGGATGAAAGCGGAGAGGTCACGTCTTTCCAGAGCATTGTAAAACGGCGCATTCCACTCATTGAGACGGATTTGCCCGTAGGCCGTCAGCAAAATGATCGACAGCAGGGCGAAGGCGAGAAGAATGAGCCGGTTGCGCACCGGTGATGTCCAGAATGCATTCCCCATGATCCGCAACTGTGCAGGGAAATCGAGGTCGAAGCCGGACATGCTTGCCATGTCCTTGCGCTGGGCGTCGGTTACCTTGGATACCATTCGATCGATTCCGAAACTTCACAGTTGCAAAGGAGGCAGGTCACAATCCCGACCTTGCGAGGCCAAGCAATAACACGCCGTTCAACCTTGTCCACATCTGCGACAAAAACCTAAAAAAGCCAAAGCAGTTCCTTCCGTCCGGCCACTCGCATCCATCAGCAACAACTCGGGATTGCCCGTCAAAACGTCCTTGCATTCTTTTCCTGCATTGCACAAAATCCCTGTAATTTCAGAGGGGCGGACAAACCGCATAAGCCGGAAAAACCGGGCAAGGTAGACGATGGCGATCAAAGCAAGCATTTATCATCTGACGCATTACAAATACGACAATCCGGTCCGGCTCGGACCCCAAATCATAAGACTGAAACCTGCCTCTCACTCCAGAACCCGCGTCATCAGCCACTCGCTTCGGGTTTCCCCATCCAACCACTTCGTCAATCTTCAACAGGACCCTTACGGCAACTATCTCGCCCGCTTCGTGTTTCCCGACCCGGTCACGGAACTGAAGATCGAGGTTGATCTTGTCGCCGATATGACCGTTTACAACCCGTTCGACTTCTTTGTGGAAGAAACGGCAACCAAATGGCCATTTGACTACCCAGAGACGCTGCAGGACGATCTATCCATCTATACGAAACCCGAACCGACGGGACCGTTGCTGACCGCCCTTCTGAAAACCATCGACCGGTCGCCCGACCAGCCAACAGTGGATATGGTTGTGGGTCTCAACGCCCGCCTCCAGCAGGAAATCGGTTACGTCATCCGTATGGAACCCGGTGTTCAGGAACCGGAAGAAACACTGGCATCCGGCAAGGGATCGTGCCGTGACACGAGCTGGCTGCTTGTACAAATTCTAAGGCACCTCGGTTTTGCAGCCCGTTTCGTCTCCGGCTATCTCATCCAGTTGACGCCTGACCTCAAAGCCCTGGACGGTCCCTCTGGAACCGAGGTGGACTTCACGGACCTGCACGCGTGGGCGGAAGTCTACCTGCCGGGCGCCGGTTGGGTTGGGCTTGACCCGACGTCGGGGCTGCTGACCGGCGAAAGCCATATCCCTCTTGCGGCGACACCCCATTACCGCAACGCTGCTCCCATTTCGGGCGGTTATTTTGGCCAGGCCAACACCGAATTCGCCTTCGATATGCAGGTGCGGCGTATCGCCGAAACACCTCGCATCACCAAGCCTTTTTCCGACGAGAGCTGGGACGAACTCAACGCGCTGGGCGAAGAGGTTGACCGGGTTCTGACGGCGCATGATGTCCGTCTGACCATGGGCGGTGAGCCCACCTTCGTTTCGATCGATGATTTCGAATCAGACGAGTGGAATACAGGTGCTGTCGGACCAACCAAGCGCGATAAGGCTGATACCCTCATTCGCCGCCTGCGCGAGCGTTTCGCGCCGGGCGGCTTTCTGCATTACGGGCAAGGCAAATGGTATCCAGGCGAAAGCCTGCCACGTTGGACATTCTCGCTTTACTGGAGAAAGGACGGATTGCCTATTTGGCAAAACCCCTCCCTGATAGCGCAGGAGGGTGTGCAGACCGACGTAACAGAGAAAGACGCCAACCGACTGCTCAGCGCCATTGCCACGGAACTCAACATCGAGCCGGATATGGTAATGCCCGCCTTTGAAGACCCTGGCGAATGGATTTTAAAGGAAGCCAACCTTCCCGAAAATGTCGATCCCGCCAATTCCAAGCTGAAGGACCCTGAAGAGCGAAGCCGTCTGGCCAAGGTATTCGAACGCGGTTTGACGCAACCGACGGGGTATATCTTGCCGGTGCAGGTATGGAACAGCCGTGCCAACGGACACCGCTGGGTCAGCGAAAAATGGCGCACGCGGCGCGGACGTATTTTCCTTGTGCCGGGTGACAGCCCGGTCGGTTACCGCCTTCCACTCAATTCCCTGCCGTGGATCACACCCTCGCAATATCCTTATATAAACCCGCTCGATCCGAGTGTTGAACGCCAGCCGCTGCCGGATTTCCGAGGCGAAAAGGGACATGCACAACAGGCCGCGCATTTTCAGCCGTTTGAGACGAGCAGCCAGCCAACCCAACGCTCTCAGGAAGCCGAAATTGCCGGACATATCCGTACTGCCATCTCCGTCGAACCCAAGGACGGACGACTTTGCGTGTTCATGCCTCCAACAGTCACGCTCGAGGAATATCTGGACCTGATCGCCTCGACAGAACGCGCGGCCGCAAGCCTTGGACTTCAGGTCCATATCGAAGGTTACGCTCCACCGCATGACGAGCGACTGAATGTCATCCGGGTTGCCCCCGATCCGGGCGTTATCGAGGTCAACATTCATCCAGCCTCAAGCTGGAAAGACTGCGTCGATATCACCACGACAATTTACGATGAGGCACGACAATCCCGGCTTGGTGCTGACAAATTCATGATCGATGGTCGTCACACCGGAACCGGCGGCGGCAACCACGTCGTTGTTGGCGGCGCCAACCCGAATGACAGCCCGTTCCTGCGCCGTCCCGATCTCTTGAAGAGCCTTGTCCTGCATTGGCAGCGCCACCCGTCTCTTTCCTATCTGTTCTCGGGCCTGTTCATCGGTCCGACAAGTCAGGCGCCGCGCATTGACGAGGCCCGTCACGACAGCCTGTACGAGCTGGAAATCGCCCTGGCTCAGGTTCCGTCACCTGGAGAAGGCATTCCGCCTTTGCCATGGCTGGTCGACCGCCTGTTCCGCAACCTTCTCGTTGATGTCACCGGCAACACGCATCGCGCCGAAATCTGCATCGACAAGATGTTCTCGCCGGATGGACCGACCGGGCGTCTTGGCCTGGTGGAATTCCGTGGTTTTGAAATGCCGCCGAATGCGCGCATGTCTCTGGCACAACAATTGTTGGTCCGTTCACTGATCGCGCGTTTCTGGAAAAACCCGGCCAGCGGCAAGTTCGTGCGCTGGGGCACGTCGCTCGCGGATCGCTTCATGCTGCCACATTACATCTGGACAGACTTTCTGGACGTGCTGACAGATCTGCGGACCAATGGCTTCGATCTGAAATCGGAATGGTTCGTTGCCCAGCAGGAGTTCCGTTTTCCGTTCTTCGGTGAGGTGGAATACGAAGGAGCAAAGCTGGAGTTGCGACAGGCCCTGGAACCCTGGCACGTCATGGGTGAGCAGGGCGCAATCGGCGGAACGGTCCGATATGTCGATTCCTCCGTTGAGCGTTTGCAGGTTCGTCTGGAGACCTCCAATCCTTCCCGTTACACCGTTGCCTGCAACGGTCGCGCCGTTCCATTGACGCAAACGGAAAACTCAGGCGTTGCGGTGGCCGGCGTCAGGTTCAAGGCATGGCAGCCTGCGTCCGGTTTGCATCCTGTCCTCCCCGTGAATTCACCCTTGACCTTTGACATTTATGATACATGGTCAAGACGATCGATCGGTGGATGTATCTATCATGTTGCTCATCCGGGCGGGCGCAACTATGAGACATTTCCCGTCAACGGTAATGAAGCTGAGGCGCGGCGTCTCGCGCGCTTCGAACCTTGGGGACACACGGCCGGCCAGTATCCCCTGATGCCGGAAACCGTGTCTCCCGAGTTTCCGCTGACACTCGATCTGCGCCGCCCTTACGGAGTATAAAGTGGCCAAAGCCCCGGCAACGGCAACGGAAAGCAAGACGGAAGCGGACTCGCGGCTACGCGGGTTCGACTATGCCGCCCTGCCCGGCATTGCCGATGAAATGCTGGGAACGGACGGCAACGTCAGACCGGTCTGGCGGCATCTACTGGATGCCATTTCACGCATGTCGGAACGGGAACTGCACGAGCGTTTTGCCCGTACCGACCGATATCTGCGTGACGCAGGTGTATTTTACCGCGATTACGGCAAAGGCAGCAGCGAGAGAAACTGGCCGATTTCCCACATTCCGGTTCTGATCGACGAGAAGGAATGGGCAACCCTGTCTGAGGGACTGACGCAGCGCGCCAATCTCCTCGAAGAAATCGTTGCAGACTTTTATGGCGCCAACCGGCTCGTCAAGGAAGGACACATTCCACCGGCGCTGGTCGCATCCAATCCGGAATACCTGCGACCGATGGTCGGCATCAAACCGGCAAGCGGCCATTATCTGCATTTCTGCTCCTTCGAGATTGGCCGCGGCCCCGATGGAAACTGGTGGGTGCTGGCTGACCGCACACAGGCGCCTTCCGGCGCTGGATTTGCGCTGGAAAATCGTGTGGCGACGACGCGTGCGTTCTCCGATATCTACGCGGAAACCCACGTTCATCGTCTCGCATCCTTCTTCGGTGCATTTCGCGATACTTTACAGTCGCATCGGCAGCATCCCGATGACCGGATCGCGGTTCTGACACCCGGCCCGGCAAACGAAACCTATTTCGAACACGCCTATATTGCCCGTTATCTCGGCTTCATGCTCTTGGAAGGCGAAGATCTTACCGTCGTCAACGGGCGGGTGATGGTCAGGACTGTTGCCGGGTTGAAACCCGTTGGTGTGTTGTGGCGTCGTCTCGATGCATCCTATGCGGACCCACTGGAACTGAACCAGCAATCGCATATCGGCACGCCGGGCATGGTCCAGGCCCTCCGAAATGAAGCGCTGACCATCGTTAATGCGCTGGGCACCGGTATTCTGGAAACACGTGCACTCCTCGCCTTCATGCCAGGGGTTTGCCGCCATCTTCTGGGCGAAGACCTGAAGCTGCCTTCGATCGCCACGTGGTGGTGCGGACAGGGGTCCGAACGCCAGCACGTTGCAGGCAACATCGAACGCATGGTGATTGGCCCTGCCTATTCCCGGCTGCCGTTCTTTGATGATAACGGGCAATCCGTGCTTGGCTCGTCTTTGCGCGAAACCGCGAAGGAATCGATCAGCGACTGGCTCGCCGCCGATGGTCACAGGCTCGTCGGTCAGGAGGTGGTAACGCTTTCGACCACTCCGGCCTACGTCGATAACCAGCTTGTGCCGCGGCCGATGAGCCTTCGCGTTTTTGCCGCCCGCACGCAAGACGGCTGGCAGATCATGCCGGGCGGTTTTGCGCGGATCGGCAGCAGCCACGATGTCTCGGCCATAGCCATGCAATCAGGGGGCAGCGCCGCAGACGTCTGGATCGTCAGCGAAAAGCCTGTTGAGCGAACCACGCTTCTTCCGGCGGAGGAAAGTTTCACGCGCAACATGCCTGGCAGCCTGCCAAGCAGGGCGGCAGACAACCTTTTCTGGCTTGGCCGGTACATCGAGCGCTCCGAAGGAGCACTGCGTATCCTGCGTGCCTGGCACGGGCGTTATGCAGAGTCCGCCGATCCAAAACAGCCACTTCTTGCGCATGTCGTCCGGTACCTCGAAACGCTCGATATCGAGATGAGCGACGCCGTTCCCGCAAGCCTCCTGAACAACATCAACAGCGCGCTTTATTCAGCCAGCAATATCCGCGACCGGTTTTCACCTGATGGCTGGCTCGCCCTGAACGATCTCGCCAAGACGGCCCGCCGTTTTCATGCCAAGGTCGCGCCTGGTGACGACGCCACGCATGCAATGACTATTCTGTTGCGCAAGCTCGCCGGCTTTGCAGGTCTTGTACATGAAAACATGTACCGGTTTACCG
The DNA here is from genome assembly GCA_025559845.1 of Agrobacterium tumefaciens. NCBI lineage: Bacteria > Pseudomonadati > Pseudomonadota > Alphaproteobacteria > Hyphomicrobiales > Rhizobiaceae > Agrobacterium > Agrobacterium tumefaciens. The sequence continues at coordinate 1,337,163 of CP048470.1, read as the reverse complement.
GATGGCGCTTCCTGTCGATCGGCCGATATCTGGAACGTGGGCTGCACATGACGCGGCTTCTCGGTCACATGACCGGCCCCGATGCCCCGGATGGCGCCTACGACATGCTGCTCGAAATCGGCGACAGCGTAATGACCCATCGCCGCCGCTACAATGTCAGCACCGCAGGTTTGACGGTAACCGATCTTCTGGCGCTCGATCCGCTCAATCCACGTTCGATCCTCTTTCAGTTGAATGAGATCCGCACCGAGGTCGAACAGTTGCCGAATGCCTTCGTTAATGGCCAGATGTCACCGTTCTATCGCGAGGCGATGCGGCTTCATTCCGGCCTCGCCGTCATGACGCCGGAGGGCATGAACACCGCGATCTACCGTCAGCTCGAAAAAGATCTGGAACATCTCTCCGATGTTCTGGCGCGCACCTATCTCGGATAAGCCGATGCTCTACGATCTTTCCTTGCACATGGGCTACTCCTACGACGCGATGGCGCACGGCGGACGCCATGTCATTCGCGTGCTGCCGCTTTCTATCCCGGGCCGGCAGCGGTTGATCGCGGGATCGATCACGATTTCGCCGACACCGGACGAACGGACCGTTTTTGACGATTTTTTCCGCCAACCGGCAACATCCGTGCATGTCAGAGCCCCGCATGAAAAGCTGGATATCCGCATGCAAGCTCGCGTTATGGTCGAGTCGCCTGCGATGACCGCGGATTTCTCCCCACAACTCTCGCGGCTGCCGCATGAGCTTGCCAATGTCTGGTCGGTGGACTTCCAGTCCCCGCACCACTTCGTTGGCACAAGCCCCCGGATCGGGGTCGATGCCGCAATCACCGCCTACGCCAAGGAATTGGTCAAACCCGGCATGACGATCCGGGAAATCGCCTTTGCCATGTGCAAACGCATTCACAAGGACTTCACCTACGATGGTGAGGCAACGACTGTCGACACCACGCCGTCAGAAGCCTTCAAGCTCAAGCGCGGTGTGTGTCAGGATTTTTCCCATATCATGATCCTGGCGCTTCGCAGCCTTGGCATACCGGCAGGTTACGTCAGTGGTTTCCTGCGCACCATACCGCCGCCGGGCAAGGAACGGCTGGAGGGTGCGGACGCCATGCATGCCTGGGTCCGCATCTGGTGCGGAGATGCGACAGGTTACATCGAGCTTGACCCGACCAATGACATTGTCGCCGGAAGCGACCATATCGTCGTTGGTTACGGACGCGACTATTCCGACGTTGCTCCTGTTATTGGCGTACTCAAAGGTTACGGAAACCAGCAGGCAAAACAGGCCGTCGACGTGATCCCCGTTCAGAATTGAGACGGTCGGATTTACTGGTGTAATACAGAGAGAATTCCTGCCGAATACTTCTAAAACTGACCCGATTTGATCACTCTGTAAAATTGCATGTTTTCGATTAGCGGTTTCTACATCGCTTGGGAGTTAGCTGCGCTCAATAGACCACTCAACTTGTGAGCGCGCCATGCCCCTGCCGTCAGTGACATCCCTGAAGCGCCGTTTTCTTGCCGACACGGCGGGCAACTTCGGCATCATGACGGCAATCTTGCTGCCTGTGCTTCTTGGTGTTGCAGGCGCAGGCATGGAACTGGCGAACGTCATGCAGGTGAAGGCAGATATTCAGAATACCGCCGATGCCGGAGCGCTGGCCGCCGTGACACAAGCGCGCCTGCGCGAAGGTGATATGGCCGATGAAGACATCAAGAAATTGGCCAAAGATTTCATCGTAGGCCAAATGGAAAATGATCTCACAGACGCGGAGAAAAAAGAGCTCGATAAAAACACGGTTGCGACCGTCTCCACAACTGACGGCACTCGCGGAAAAACCTATACCGTAACCACCACCATCACCCGTCAGATAAAGCTCAATCCGCTTCTCGGTTTTCTGGGTGCCAGCACACTGAACGTTTCCGCCACAGGGACAGCGCAGGCGAGTGTGAATAAAGGCGCACCGATCTCCATGTATCTGGTTCTCGACCGTTCCGGCTCGATGTCGTTCAAGACCGATACGATCAATACCGCCAAAAAGTCATGCGCAAACTATACCGCGAGCAACTGGGGCCAGTCAGAAGCAAAGGCCACGTCCAGCCCGTGCTACGTCAACAAAATGGAATCCTTGAAAACGGCCGTGTCGTTCCTGGTGAGCGTCCTTAACAAGGCCGACCCCACATACACGGCCAGCGGCTCTGAACTCGTACGGACAGGTGCGATCGCCTACGAAGCCAGCCCATTTGCGGCCCAGTCAATGTCGTGGGGAACAAGCAGCGTCAACACCTATGTCGGCAAGATCCCTCAGTATCCAACAGGTGGTACCGACGCGACAAAGGCACTGACAACCGCCTATGATGCACTGAAAAAGTCCAATGCTGCAGAGGCAAAACAGCATCAAGACAAGGGTAATGAGTCCTTCGAGCGCTACATCGTTCTCATGACGGACGGAGAGATGACGGGAAGCAGCGCAAGCTGGAACTACAGCATCGACCAGTCAGTTCGCAACACGTGCGACACAGCCAAGAAAGACGGGATCAAAATCTTCACCGTCGCCTTCATGGCACCTGACAAGGGCAAGTCACTCCTGCAATATTGCGCATCCAGCGCAGACAATTATTACGCCCCCGAAGACATGGACGGGATCGTGACGGCATTCGGTGAGATCGCTCGTAAGGCAGCCGGAAATATCGCAACGCTGACAAACTGATCAGCCGGTAAAGACACACAGCAACCACGGAAACCCGTTCGTTTCCGTGGCTTTTCTTTGCCTTCTCCCTGTTTGGTCGGGTGACAGCCGGGGCGGCCCGTGGCATAGGGTTGCGCAAAGTTTATAGGCCAAGTCATGATCCGTATCGAAAACATCAGCAAGTCGAATAGCCACCGCATCCTCTATATCGAGGCGTCCGCCGCTCTCAACAAGGGTGAAAAGACCGGCCTCGTTGGACCGAATGGTGCCGGAAAAACCACACTGTTCCGCATGATCACGGGCGAGGAACAGCCGGATGAAGGCCAGGTAGTTGTCGAAAAGGGTATGACCGTCGGTTATTTCAATCAGGATGTCGGTGAGATGTCTGGCCGCTCTGCTGTGGCCGAGGTGATGGAGGGTGCTGGCCCCATCAGCGAGGTTGCCGCCGAGTTGCGGGAACTGGAAGCGGCCATGTCCGATCCAGACCGGATGGATGAAATGGACGCGATCATCGAGCGATACGGCGAAGTGCAGGCCCGCTACGAGGAACTCGACGGTTACGCCCTTGAGGGCCGTGCCCGCGAAGTTCTGGACGGTTTGAGCTTCAGCCAGGAAATGATGGACGGCGACGTCGCCAAGCTCTCTGGTGGCTGGAAGATGCGCGTCGCCCTGGCGCGCATTCTTCTGATGCGCCCCGACGTCATGCTGCTTGACGAACCTTCTAACCATCTGGATCTCGAAAGCCTGATCTGGCTGGAAAATTTCCTGCGCAACTACGACGGCGCTTTGCTGATGACCTCCCATGACCGGGAGTTCATGAACCGCATCGTCAACAAGATCATCGAAATCGACGCTGGCTCGCTGACAAGCTATTCGGGTGACTACGGCTTCTACGAACAGCAGCGCGCTCAGAACGAAAAGCAGCAACAGGCACAGTTCGAGCGTCAGCAGGCGATGCTTGCCAAGGAAATCAAGTTTATCGAGCGTTTCAAGGCCCGGGCGTCCCATGCGGCGCAGGTGCAGAGCCGTGTCAAGAAACTCGAGAAAATTGACCGTGTCGAACCACCGAAGCGGCGCCAGACCGTGGCGTTCGAATTCGCCCCCGCACCGCGTTCGGGTGAAGATGTCGTGGCATTGAAGAAGGTCAACAAGGCTTACGGCAGCCGAACCATCTACGACGGACTGGACTTCATGGTCCGGCGCAAGGAGCGCTGGTGCATCATGGGTGTCAACGGAGCCGGCAAATCCACTTTGCTCAAACTTGTCACCGGCACGGCAACACCTGATACAGGTGTCGTGACACTCGGCGCCAGCGTTAAGCTCGGTTATTTCGCACAGCACGCCATGGACGTTCTGGAAGGTGACGCGACCATTCTCGAATGGCTGGAAGAACGCTTCCCGAAAGCCGGTCAGGCACCGTTGCGTGCTCTTGCCGGTTGTTTCGGCTTTTCCGGCGATGACGTGGAAAAACGCTGCCGGGTGCTATCGGGTGGTGAAAAAGCACGACTCGTCATGGCGGCCATGCTGTTCGACCCACCCAATTTCCTGGTCCTCGACGAACCAACAAACCACCTTGATCTCGACACCAAGGAAATGCTGATCAAGGCGCTGTCGGAATACGAGGGCACGATGCTGTTCGTCTCGCACGACCGTCATTTCCTCGCTGCCCTTTCCAATCGCGTACTGGAACTGACACCTGACGGTATCCATCAATACGGTGGAGGCTATACGGAATATGTTGAACGCAGCGGCCATGAAGCGCCTGGCTTGAGAAGCTGATAGCGATCAGGCCGTAGGCTCTACGCGTGGTCCACCACCACAGGGCCTATGAATTTGCCTGGGTTCATGATGTTTTTCGGGTCGAAGGTCTGCTTTGTCATCAGCATCAGATCATGATCGACCGCATCGCGATAGTGAAGGATTGCGTCGCGTTTGACGCGGCCAAGCCCATGCTCTGCGGAAATCGTGCCGTCGAAACGATGGACGATATCGTGGATGATCCCGGTAATTTCTTCTTCACGGGCATGGAATGCATCACCATCAGCACCTTGCGGCTGGACGATGCCGAAGTGGATGTTGCCATCTCCCATATGCCCGAAGGCGACAACGCGAACGCCTCCACATGCCTGCTCGGCAACCGCGATCGACTCCTGCAGGAAGGCGGGGATCGCCGATAGTGGGACTGCGATGTCACAATGGATCGAAGCCCCTTCGAGCACGTCGGCTTCCGCCAGGCCTTCGCGGATCGCCCAGAACGCCCGGCTTTGTTCCACCGAGGCCGCGAGCACGGCATCTGTTACAAGATCGGCCTCAAACGCTTGCTGCAGCGTATCTTCCATCGTTTCGCGCAAAGCAGGACCGCTATCGCCGGATGACAGCTCGATCAGAACCTGCCAGTCGTGGATTCCGGCAAGCGGAAAGCGTGTCGCAGGAAAATGTTTCAACACGAGTTCAACGCCGGTACGCGGCATCAGTTCGAAAGCCGTGACCTGATTGCCGGTTCTTTCCTTGTAACGCACAAGCAGTTCAAGGGCCGCTTCGAGCGAGGAAACAGCACAGATTGCCGTCTCGATGGAAGCGGGGCGTGGAAACAGTTTCAAGACCGCCGCAGTAATGATGCCGAGCGTTCCCTCGCTGCCGATGAAAAGCTGTTTCAGATCGTAACCGGTATTGTCCTTGCGTAGCCCGCGCAGGCCGTTCCAGATACGACCGTCCGGCAAAACGACCTCAAGGCCAAGCACGAGATCGCGCGTATTGCCATATCGCAGCACATTCGTTCCGCCCGCATTGGAGGCAATGTTGCCGCCGATCTGGCAACTGCCTTCCGCTGCCAGCCGCAATGGAAACAGTCGGTCGACCTCTTCTGCCGCGGCCTGAACCGTGGCGAGTATGCAGCCAGCTTCGACTGTGAGCGTGTCATTCAGCCGATCGACGGAGCGTATCTTGTTCATGCGCGACAGGTTGAGAACGATCTCGTTGCCGGTGCCGAACGGAACAGAGCCCCCGACCAGCGAGGTGTTGCCGCCTTGCGGCACGATGCCGATGCCGCTCTCGGCGCAAACCGAGACGATGGCTGACACCTCTTGCGTGCTGGCAGGTTTCAAAACGAGTGGCGTCACACCACGATAAAGCCGCAACCAGTCAACCGAGTGAGCCTCCAGCACGTCGGGATCGGTGCTCCAGCCAGAAGGACCGACAATTGCCTTCAGACGCTCCATGACCTCATCCGAAAGGATGGCCTGTCCCATCTGATCTCCAGCCTGTTTCATCTCTCTAATCCCCGACAACCGATCACGCTTTTTCTCTAAGTGGATGCAAATCTAGCAGGAAATAGCTGATGCAAAAATATGCAAGCTTGGAAGTTTTTTTGCATTATTATGCAACAAACAACTCCACCGGTATCATCGATGAGCGCGTACACTCTATGTCCTGACGGTTCTTTCTGGTTTGTGAGCCTATGTTCGCCTGATCTCGTATTCGCTATCTCCACCGACAAAGAATTCAGGCACATTTGTTGCATCCACGTCGAACGAAGGAATGAGGTGGTTCATGCAGCCGAAACTTAACAAACGCCGGAAATTGCTTGGGCGTGTCAGCGACACTGACATGCACCTCTTCCGCGTCTTCTGCACGGTTGCCGATTGCGGTGGTTTCTCTGCCGCGCAGGGACAGCTTGGTGTCGGACGATCGACAATCTCACGACAGATTTCTCATCTGGAAACGCGGCTCGGATACATGCTCTGTTATCGCGGGCGTAGCGGTTTCGTATTGACCCAGCACGGCGAACAGGCGCTGGCGCTCATCCGTGCGTTTTTATCGACCACTGAGCAGTTCATGGCCGACATGGCCGCGATCAACGACGACTTTTCGGGCCGGATCAATCTGGCGATCATGGACTATAGTTTTTCGGATATCCGCAGCCCCGTGTTGCCGGCCATTCGCGAATTCCGCACACTTGCACCACGGGTCGAAATCAATCTGACGGTGGAATCTCCCGGAACGATCGAACGCGGCATTCTCGACGGCAGTTTTCACCTTGGTATCTTCCCGGCCTACCGGCATCTCGATGAACTGGTTTATTTTGATCTTTATGACGAGAAAGTTGCCCTTTACGCGGGGGTATCCCACCCGTTATTGGAAGCTTTAGACAAAGATCCGGATCTGTCGGTCGAGAAGATCACACGGCACGAGTTGGTATTTCGCGGTTATCTCGAGGGAGAAAAACTTCTAAAGATCAAGCAGCAGTTTCGGCGCGGCCCGACGGTTTTCCAGACAGAGGCCGTAGCGGCACTGATCCAGGCAGGCGCTTATCTCGGTTTTCTGCCCAAACATGCTGCTAGCGAGGAGCTTGTCAGCATCAGGCCTGATATCTTCGAGTACTCGGCGCCGATCTGTGTGGCGGTCAGTCGCAGCCGGCGCGGTTCGGTGGTGACGAACGCCTTCCTCGAGCGGCTGACGAACAATGTCACGGCACAGGCAAAGAAACGTTCTGTTGCACGCAAACGCACCGAACAATTCGATAACAGCGATTTATCGTGAGGCAAAATTTTGTTTCTCATAGCAGACCGGCGGAGACGAAGGAGATGACGACATTGAAGCAAGTCCCTCCCCTTGAGGTTCTCAACATTCGCAAATCCTTTGGCGATCTTGAGGTTCTTCGGGGCATCTCGCTGGCTGCGCACAAGGGCGATATCATTTCCATCCTCGGTTCATCGGGGTCTGGAAAAAGCACGTTTCTCCGTTGCATCAATTTTCTGGAACATCCCACCGAAGGCCAGATCATGGTCAACGACCGTGAAATCGCCCTGCGACGCAACCGCGAGGGGCAGCTTGAGCCAAGCGACACCAAGGAACTGACGGATCTGCGGACCCGCCTCGCCATGGTCTTTCAGAGCTTCAATCTTTGGCGCCATTTGACGGTACTCGAAAATGTCACCATCGCCCAGATCCATGTGAAGGGCGCTTCCAAGACCGAGGCCGAGACCAAAGCAAAACATTTTCTCGATCGCGTCGGCATGTCCGCGCGGCTGAACTTCTATCCATCGCAGTTGTCAGGCGGGCAGAAACAACGTGTCGCCATCGCCCGTGCGCTGGCGATGGACCCGGAAATCCTGCTTTTTGACGAACCAACATCGGCACTTGACCCGGAGATGGTCGGAGACGTGCTGAAAGTGATGCGCGATCTGGCCGAGGAGGGCCGTACGATGCTGGTTGTTACACACGAGATGGCATTTGCCCGTGATGTGAGCACCCGTGTCATGTTCATGAATCAAGGGGTGGCCGAAGCCGTCGCGCCACCCAACGAAATGTTCCGCAACCCTGCGGACGTATCGGCCCGCTGGGCCGAGTTCATTGCCAGAATGTAAAAACAACACAGAGAGGAACGACTATGCACAAGGTATTTAAAGTTCTGGCCGCTTCGGCCGTTGCCGCCCTGCTTGCAGGTGGCGCAAGCGCCGAAGATCTGACCATCCGCTGGGGAACCGAGGCGGGCTACAAGCCTTTCATGTACAAGACCGAGGCCGGTGAACTGGCTGGCTTCGACTACGATATCGGTAACGCGATCTGCGAAGTGCTGAAAGCAAAGTGCACCTGGACCGAGCAGGACTGGGACGGTCTTATCCCCGCTTTGCAGTCCGGCAAATATGACGCGATCCTCGCGTCGATGTCGATCACCGAAGAGCGCAAGCGCGCCGTCGACTTCACCGGCAAATACTACAAGATCCCCTATCGCTTCGTTGCTCCGGCAAAGGCCGGCCTGACGCCTGAAACGCTCGATGGTAAAACCGTTGGCGTACAGAGCGGCACGGTAACCCAGGTATTCCTGGAAAAGACCATGCCTGGTGTCACCGTCAAAACCTACCCGACACAGGACGAAGTCTGGCTTGATCTGGCCGCCGGTCGTATCGATGCCGGCATGGCGAACATGGTGGTGGTACAGGATAGCTTCCTTGCAACGCCGCAGGGCAAGGACTTTGCCTTCTTTGGTCCGGAATACACCGAAGACAAGTATTTCGGCGAAGGCACGGGTATTGCGCTTCGCAAGAAGGACAGCAAGCTGCGCGACACCATCAGCGGCGCGATCAAGACGATCCGCGAGAATGGCACCTACGCGAAGATCAACGCCAAGTATTTCCCGTTCGACGTCTACGGTAAATAATCCGCAGTGGCGCCGCCTTAAAAAAGGCGGCGCCTTCAGCCAAGGGGATGAAGTCGCGTGGATACCCTGTTCGCATATGGTCCGATGGTGCTTTCAGGCATTGGTCTGACAATCACGTTGTCGCTTGCTTCGCTGGTTCTGGCGGTTTTCTTCGGCCTGCTCGGCGCCTGGGCAAAGCTGTCGCGACATCGCTTGCCGAACATCCTCGGCAATGGCTACACGACACTCGTCCGCGGTATTCCCGACCTCGTTTTAATGTTGATCGTTTATTTCGGTGGTCAGACCCTCGTCAATTCGATCGGCGAAATGACCGGCTTGTGGGATTACATCGAGATCAGCCCTTTCGTCGCCGGCACCGCGACCATCGGCTTCATTTTTGGCGCCTACATGACGGAAACGTTTCGAGGCAGCTATGCCGCACTGGACAAGGGTGAAATTGAAGCAGCACTTGCCTGCGGCATGCGACCGCTGACGTGGCTGCGCCTGATTGTCTGGCCGCAATTCGTGCCCTTGGCTCTGCCGAGTTTCACCAACAACTGGCTGGTGCTTCTCAAGACAACGGCACTGGTGTCGATCATCGGCCTACAGGATGTGATGTATAACGCCAATCAGGCAGGGCGCTCATCCCACCAGCCATTCCTGTTCCTGCTCCTGGCCTTTGCCGTCTATCTCGGTCTGACATTCCTTTCCGATCTTGCCCTGCGGCAGCTTCGAAACCGCTACAAGCTTCAATAGGTGCTGCATGGACTTCGCGCTGATCTTCGAGAACTGGCCGCTTTTCGCCCATGGTTTGTGGGTCACCGTTTCGATGGTTGGGATTGCGCTCGCCCTTGGCGCAATTCTGGCGATCCCGCTCGCTCTCGTGCAAGCCTATAACGTTCCCTTCCTCGGGAAAGCCGCGGCAACCTATTCATACGTGTTCCGTGGAACGCCGCTTCTGGTGCAGCTCTATATTCTCTATTACGGCCTTGCCCAGTTTCAAGGCGTTCGTGAGTCAGCACTTTGGCTCTTGCTCGGCAACGCCTATACCTGCGCCATCGTCGGCTTCACGCTCAACAGTGCAGCCTATGTTGCAGAGATCTACCGAGGTGCACTCGTCAGTCTGGACAAAGGCGAACTGGAAGCTGCCGCTGCCTACGGCATGACGCGCGCTCAGGTGATCCGGCTGATCGCCCTCCCACAGGCATTTCGCCTGTCATTGCCAGCCTATTCCAATGAGGTGATTTTCCTCTTGCACGCAAGCGTGGTTGCTTCGACGATCACTATCGTCGACATTCTTGGGGCCGGACGCAAACTGAATTCGACCTATTACGTGGTCTACGAAGGCTTTCTCACGGCTGCTGCGCTCTACATGGTCGTTGTGCTGTTTATCACAATGGTTTTCAGGAAGAGCGAACGCAAATTTCTGGCGTTTCGTTGATACACTTGTGCCCTCTGCCTGTACGGCACTGGGTCGCTGAAGGCGGCTGAGGAATTGGTATGGCCTTGGTTCCAAGAACCGGACATATCTTACCGGTTTGGCGTGGCAGGCGCTGGTCCGCAAGTTTGCCGAACGACCAGATCGGCAGGAAGAATCTGGCTGTTTGCCGGCAGCGACGGTTCTTTCAGTCGTGCAATCATACGGCTTGCCGCTGCCCTGCCGATAAGCTCGGGGTGGGTTGCAACCGATGTCAGTTTCGGACGCCGGGCCTCACCATTCAGCACGTCATCGAAGCCGATCAGCGAATGGTCACGGCCGAGCGCGACCCCAAGATCGTAAAATCCGGCGGACAGGCCAAACGCGGTGATGTCATTGAAACAAAGCGTTGCGGTGGATGCCGGATAACACTTCATGAGCTCGCTGGCGCATCCGGGAATATCCGCAATCGACCCGGGGATACGGAAAATTGCCTTATCATCGAGCCCGTGCGAAGACATCGTGCTTTTGTAGGATGCGACACGCTCACGATACGCCGAATGCTCGGCCCCCTGAACCGCCAGATTGATCGCGCGGTGTCCGAGTTTCACAAGATGATCGACGGCGAGCCGTACACCTTGCTGATAATCCACTCCGACATAATCGAGATTTCGAGTGACGTGTCGCAACGTCTGGACGGCCGGCATTGATCCGAAACTACGACCTTCGTCCCAATCATTTGGCGTTTCGGCCGCCGGGCAGATGATCACACCGTCCACGCCATGTTCACGCATCCGCCGCATCAAGTCTGTCTGCCGGCCGCAATCATCCTGGCTGTTTGCCATCAGCACGGCGAGATGATGCTGGTCGAGGACCGCTTCAACACCCGCCAGAAATTCTGCGAAGAACGGGTTCGAAAGATTTGGCACGATGAGGCCGATAAGCCTGCTCTGTACGGAGCGTAGCCGCGCTGCTGTCAGATTGCGGACATAACCCAGTTTTTCGATGGCCGCTTCGACGCTTTCGCGCGTGGACTTCGAGACAAGCGGGCTCTGCCGAATAACCAGCGAGGCCGTTGCGCGCGAGACCCCGGCCTCCCTCGCCACATCAATCAAGGTCACCTGACGGTTCGAGCCATGGTCTTTCATGCGATCCAGCGTGTCTTGGACAACTTTAAGGTCAGTGCGGAACCGATCCTTACACGACCACAAGCCGAACCGTCCAGACAGGTTTGGAGCAGTTCGGGATAGCCGCCCGGAGTCAAAAATGCTGCACTGCAAAATTTCTGAATTGACTTAGATCGATCTAAATAGCAAAAACAGTGCGTCATTTCGACCCTGGCGATCGTTGTCAACGCACCACGAGCCGAAATCAAAGTCCTGTTTTTAATTTCACTGCCCATGACGTGGCGGATCGAACCCGCACGTCCCTATGGAACTTGATATGGAAATTTTGTCCGACCCCACACCATCCACGCAGGGAATTGGTGACCAGCCTGTCATCACCCGGCGCGCGCTGATGACCGCGACTGCCGCGCTTGTTCTGGCCATGACCACTGATCGGCAGAGTTTTGCTGACGATGCCAAAGCCAGCGTTTTTGCAAACTTCTATGCGGTCTCAAAAACGATTACCGGCAAGTCCGATCTGTCTTCCATCACGTCTGCACGCATCTACGATGCTCTGCTGATTGATCATCCAGATCTGCCTTCCACCATCGCGGCACTGGGCATCTTGTCCGACCGCCATGTCACGGCGCTGCAGTTGAAGGAGGCGGCGACCGAGGCCGGTCAAGGCGATCTCCTCAGCACGATCCTGACTGCCTGGTACACAGGCACGATCGAAACGTCGAAAGGGCCGGTCGTCGTCGCTTACAGGGAAGCACTGATGTACCTCCCCGTCGCGGATGGTCTGATCGTTCCAACCTACTGCAATAAAGGCCCGATGTGGTGGACAGGTCTGCCGCCACAGATCGCCCGCATGCCTATCAACAATCCGAAAGTTCTCTGACATGAAATCACCAGTGTTTTCCAATGGCGATGCCACGGCTGACGTGGTCATTGTCGGTTCGGGCGTTGTCGGCGCAATGATGGCCGATCAATTGGCAGGTGAGGGCAAATCGGTTCTGGTTCTCGACGCGGGATTGCGTATCCAGCGGGCTCAAGCGGTGGAGAACTGGCGCAACATGCCGTTCAAGAACCGCACCGGCTCTGATTTCCAGGGTCTCTATCCCCAGTCCAAGTGGGCGCCAGCCCCGCTCTACTGGCCGGAAAACAATTTCGTGGAATTGTCCGGCCCCGATGGCAAGGGGTTCAAACAGGGCTACCTGAAAACCGTCGGCGGCACGACCTGGCACTGGGCAGCATCGTCCTGGCGGCATCTGCCTGTCGATCTGAAAATGTATTCAGCCTACGGCGTAGGACGCGACTGGCCGATTTCCTACGACGAACTCGAGCCCTATTACTGTCGGGCGGAAGACACGATGGGGGTCGCGGGACCAAACGATCCAGCATTGCAATCTCCCGCCGAGCGCAGCCGTCCCTATCCGATGGACATGGTGCCCTGGAGTTATGGCGATAAGCGGTTTGCCGAAGTCGTCAATCCGCACGGCTTCCGCTCGGTTCCTATCCCACAGGGACGCAGCACAAGACCCTGGAACGGTCGGCCAACCTGCTGCGGAAACAACAATTGCCAGCCCATCTGTCCCATCGGCGCAATGTATAACGGCATCCACTCGGTTGTTTCGGCTGAAGCCAAGGGTGCTGTCGTGCTGGCCGAATCCGTCGTCTACAAAATCGATACGGACGAGAACAATCGTATCACCGCGATCCACTGGTACGATAACAAGCATGTCTCCCACAAGGCCACCGGGCAAGCCTTCGTCATTGCCTGCAACTCGCTGGAGTCCCCACGTCTTCTCCTGGCGGCAGCCAACGACCGCAATCCCGCAGGCATCGCCAACTCTTCCGATCAGGTCGGTCGCAACATGATGGATCACTCGGGCTTCCACTGTTTCTTCCAGGCTGATGAACCCTTGTGGATCGGCCGTGGACCTGCGCAGAGTAGCTGTCTCGTCGGCCCGCGTGATGGTGAATTCCGGTCGGAATACTCCGCGAACAAGATGATCCTGAACAACATCACCCAGGTCACATCTGCGGCAACCGCCGCCCTGAAACAGGGATTGGTCGGCGATGAGCTCGACGCCGAGATCAGAAAGCGCTCAATCCACGGCGTCGATCTTTCGATCAGCCTCGAGCCTCTTCCAGAAGCGCATAACCGGGTCACTCTGAGCAAGACGCGCGTGGACCCTCACGGCATACCCTGCCCCGATGTCTACTACGATGTCGGCGGTTATGTGCGTAAAGGCTATGACGCCGCCGTCACGCAACTCGAACAGATCGCCAGGCTCTTCAACGCTACCGACCTGCACATCACCACGTCGCTCAACGCCAACAACCACATCATGGGCGGCTGTATCATGGGGGCAAACCCCAAGGATTCGGTTGTGGATGGCAACTGTCTTTCGCACGATCACGGCAACCTGTGGATCGCTGGCGGTTCCGCCATGCCGTCCGCCAGCGTGGTGAACAGCACACTGACCATGGCCGCGCTTGGCTTGAAGGCAGCCGACGACATTTCCCGCCGGATGGGGGCATGACCATGCGTGACGTCACCAAACGCACAATGCTCGTTGCCTCATTGCTCGGTATTGGTCTGGCGTTTTCTGCTCCCGCACAGGGACAGGAACCGTCGGCCGACATGAAAGCTCTTATCGAGCAGGGCAAGATGGTCGCTATAGGCGCCGACTGCATGGCTTGCCACACGGTGCCAAACAAGGGTGCCCCTTTTGCCGGGGGGTACGGCATCGTTTCGCCGCTTGGAACCATCTTCTCCACCAACATTACGCCTTCGAACACGGCGGGTATCGGAACCTATACGGAAAAAGACTTCGAACAGGCTGTCCGCAAGGGCATTCGGAAAGATGGTCAGCATCTCTATCCGGCCATGCCTTACGATGCCTATGCGGAAATGACCGACAAGGACATCCACGCCCTCTACACCTACTTCATGCAGGGTGTGGCGCCCGTCGACGGCAAGCCGAAAGATTACACTGCGCTGCCATTTCCCTTTAACCTGCGTTTTTCGATGGCATTCTGGAACCTGCTTTATGCCACGAAGACGCCATTCAGCGCCGATCCAGCCAGATCAGACGAACTCAATCGTGGCGCCTATCTCGCCGGCGCGCTTGGCCATTGCAGTTCCTGCCACACTCCACGCGGACCGTTGATGGGCGAGAATAGTGGTGCGTTCCTGGCAGGTGGTTTCGTCGGGCCGTGGTATGCCCCTAACATAACCTCAGACCCGGTCAGCGGGATCGGTGGCTGGAGCAACGATGAACTCGTCGCATATTTCCGCACCGGCCACGCAGAAGGCAAGAACCAGGCAGCCGGCGGCATGGCGGAAGCGGTTCAAAACAGCTTGCAGCACCTGCCCGACAGCGATCTCAAAGCTTTGGCTGCCTATCTCAAGACGGTTCCCGCCATCCGCGATCCGCTCGAAACACAGCCTGCTCATGCGTTTTCAGGGACGGGCAGCGACGAGGACAAGATCCGCGGTCTCTATGCCCAAAACGAACACGACAGCCTGCGCAACGGCGAGCAGATGTACAGCGGATATTGCGCAAGCTGCCATCAGCCGAATGGAGCAGGCAGCGAAAACCAGGCTTATCCCTCGTTGTTTCACAACACTGCAACCGGATCGATCGAGCCCGCCAATCTTGTTGCCACAATTCTTTATGGGGTCGAACGGACAACGGGCCATCATGAGGTGTTGATGCCAGGGTTTGGCAAGCAGTCCTATGTCGACCCGTTGAGCGATCAGGACATAGCCGACGTCTCGAACTATGTTCTGACCAAATTCGGCAACCCGGATGCACATGTCTCGCCAGCGGATGTTGCAGCCGCACGTGCCGGCGGCCCTGTCCCGCTTCTGGCAAAAGTACAGCCGTTCATGTTGCCTGCAGCGCTCCTCGGTCTTGTCGCGGCAATGACTGTTGCCGGTTACATCGTCACCAGATCAAGGGCACGGCTGACGCATTAATTCTGACGTGACCCGGCTTTTTGTCGGGTCACGCAACCGCTTGCAGCAATTCAAACGCCGGATTTAAGGCTCCGCTCTCTCAACCGGCAAGCGCGTCAGGACCGCGAGATTATCTGTCTTGAAAACGGAAGCCGCTTCGGCCTCGAAAACCTGCTGCGTCAAACGCCCAGGCAGACCTTTCATGCGCGTGAGATAACCGGCGTTGTCGTACCGGCGATAACTCAGCGCCAGCCGTCGCAGCCATGTATTGGGATCATCAAGCCGGCTGCCTTCGGCAAAGTCGATGTCGGCACGGATACGATCGATGTCAACGCCCCGAACGATCTCTGGCATGCGATCCAGTACCCCGATGGCAGCATCTGTAAGCTCCTGCGCCCTCTCAGGCGCGCAGTAAAATGACAGCGTACCGATAGCCCGATTGCTTCCCGCATCCAGTTCAAGCTCGAACTGCAGGGTATAGATGCCACCCAGCTTGTAGCGCAGTTCGTTTTTCAGCGCCTGTTGAGCGACGGGATTAAGCGCCGAAATGAGGAAACTTGTTTCCGGCGTCCAGTTCATGGGCGTGAAGAACGACAATTGCACGCGGGCACGGTCGCCGTCGCCATCCTCCACGCTTGCCGCGTGAAGTCCCTCGCGCTGCAAAGCAGGTGCCGTTTTGAGAACTGCCTGGCGGGACACGGCGCCAATGGTTTTGGCAAAGCCGTCGCGAATATTGTCATCGGGAGCAGTCCCTACGGCAAACCATGTGACAGGCTGGGCCAAGAGTTTTGAAGCGGCAGCCTGCAGCTCCCCAACGGTCAGTGACGCCGGCGTACGCTCGGGTTGCCCGAGGCCAAAAAGAAGTTGCGCATAGTCATCGCCCTGATCAGCACTTGCGGCACTGAGACGATGAAACTCCGCGACGGCCTCTGGACGGACAGTCCCGAAAGCAATGTCCTGCGCATAACGCTCGAGAAGAGCGGGAAGACGTTCCGGTGTAGCGGCAACTGCCGCATCAAGCACATTGGCCTTCAGAGCATAACTCCAGCGGCTGCCGCCGGGCTGCGCTTCTGTCCAGCGATCGAATTCCTCCTGCGTCCAGAAGCGAAAACCGCTCTGCGCCCACAGTTGCACCGCCACCTGCGAAAGTGTGCTACCGAGCTCCACGTTGCGAAAACCCGGTGACGACTGACCGGAAAGGTAAATCTTGCCATCCGGTGTATCGCGTACCAGCCAGACGACCCGATCGCCATTCGAAAGTGTCCACTCCCGGATGTCTGGGTTTTCGAGGTTGCGTACTTCTGCCACCGAGCCCGTTTGTGGAACGGTCGCATCGGCGGGCCACGAAGGGATAGGAGTCTCGGCAACCTGTTTCGGATTGGAGAGCGGCGGCAGATCTGGCAGCTTCGGCAAAGCCGCAAGGCGGTCACCGATCGCCGTCACGTCGGCAACGGACGGCAGGGAAACACTGACGCCGCCAGGAGCCTGATAAAAAAGCACCTGATCCGGAGACGACAACATCTCCCGCATACGGGCCTCAAGGTCTTCAAGCGTTATGCGGTCGAGATGAACACGGGTGCGGTCTGCTCTTTTGGCGGGATCATCGACCACTGAGCCTGTCAGCACTGCAGAAGCAATACGATCTTCCCATTCGGCAAAGGTGCGGCCTTCGGCAGCTTTGACATTGGTGTCATTGATGCGCCGCGCAGAGGCCATCAGCCGGTCAAAGGCTGACTTCGCAATTCCCTCACGCCTGACACGCTCGATAGCCTCAAGCATAACAGGCAGAGCAGCGGCATGATTTGCGCCGGACGCGTTGAAGGCAAGGATCAGCCGGTGTTCCGTGGTTTCCTGGGCCACGAAACCAAGCCTGTCGACCGAGTTTTCATAGTGCGGTGCCTGCGCCTGGATGGCATCTCGGATCAGACGGGTGAGAAAATACTTCTGAAGATAGGCAAGCTGTCCCTCTTCACTCGTCCGATCGGGCATGGCTAGGCGAAACGCATAGGTCGTCTGGGATGACGTGCCTGCCGGGTCCTGCACAAGCCCGGTGCTGAGACCCGCCTTTAACGGCAGCTCGAGATAGGACCGGTCCGGTCTTGCACGCTTGGGAGCGGAACCGAATGCCGCCTTGATCGCAGCTTCCGCACTGGCCTTATCGATACGGCCCGAGACGACGAGGGTCATGTTCGAGGCCGTGTAAAAGCGATCGTAGAAAGCACGGATATCCTCGATCGAGGCATTTTCGATGGTTTCCCGCGTACCGATTGTCGAGCGATCAACATAACGGGAACCGACGCGCAAGGCCGCCTTTTTCTGGCGACTGATACGATCGGCCGTTTTGTTGCCCTGCCGCAGCTCCTCAAGGATCACGAACCGTTCCTTCGCCCAGTCCTCCTGTCGCAACTGCGCACCGAAAACCGTATCGGAAGCGAGCTTCAATGCGCCTGAGAGATCGAGAGCATCATTGGGGCGCGTACGGATCATATATTGCGTTTCGCTTTCACGCGTCACGGCATTGATCTGCAAACCCTGTCGCCAGCCGATCTGCTGGATGTAACGATGGATGCCTTCAGGATAGGTTTCGTTCGACTGGAACACCATGTGCTCCAGAATGTGGGCGATACCGCTCGGCTCTTCTTCATCCACCGATCCGGCGTGAACAATCAGCCGGATATTGAACGGATCTGTCGCCTTGCCACTATCATAGAGGACATAGGCGAGACCGTTATCGAGCGTTCCACGGGTGAGGCGCGGGTCCCACTCCGCCTCGCCAGCATGGGCCAGCGGAGCCACGAGCATAACGATGGCGGCAACAAAGCGCGAAAGCACAACCATCATCAGAACGTCGCCTTGGCGCCAACCCAGACGGTTCTGCCGATCAGCCAGGGCCTCGTCGTGGACGCTGTGGCGTTTCCGTTTTCATTGAAGACGTTATCGACACGAACGTTCAGGGTGAGGTCGGCATCATCCTTTTTCCAGACCTGGTAGCTCGCAGCGAGATTGACCGTGAACAACGGATCGAAGTCGAAATCCTCGTAGATCTCGTGCGACTTTCCATCGATCGAGATGGTGCCATCGGTCGCTTTTGCACCCGTATAGCCGAGATTGTAATTGGCGTTGACGTCAAGAACCAGGGAGTTATCGAACCAGCTGCTGGAAAGCCCTGCCTGGAAACGTACGGGAATATCCTTATTCCCCGTGACAACATTGAAGCCGGCGAGCGTGTACGACTGCCCTTTGTAATAGACGTACTCGTCCTCGAATGAATCTTCGTAGTAATTGTCGTTCGAAACTTCCCGACGCGACCAGGTAACGGATGCATTGAAGAGCAACTGTTCGAGCGGCCCGAAGTTCGCGATATCGAATTCTTTGGCATATTCAGCTGTGACCGATTGGTACGCACCGCTGCCATCATTGGAAAGAACGCGAGTCGAGTTTCCAATTTGCGTCGTGGCATACTGGTCCTTCGAGCGACGATCAACGAACCTCAATCGCCATTCACCACCAAGCAGTGGTTCAATTCCCGACAATCCAAAGGTGAGTTCGTCGCTGTACGGAGTGTCAAGATCGGAGGCGCGATTGGTGTAGGTTTGAGAAGTGGTAGGGGGGTTCCAAACGCCAACCAAGCCACCAGTTTGCGAACGAGTCTGGGTTTGCGCCCGTGGCTGCCTGTCACGAATGGCGTAAGCCAAGCTCTGCGCGTCGTAATAACGGTTTGCGCCAAGCGAGATTGAGAAGTCATCGAAGGGAGTGATGGTTGCAACCAAGCGCGGTGCAACATCGACGTTTTTCATATAATCGTCATAGGTGATACGGGCGCCGCCACGGACGTTGAACCAGTCCCAAGTCTGCTCCAGTTCTGCGTAGGCACTGAACTGGTTGAGGCGCGCGTGTACATCAAAGGCTCTGTAAGTCGTCTTTGTGTTTGCGAACTGTTCCTCGTTGCACTCCTCCGCTGTATTGCAGATAAATTTCATATTCGCCAAAGCGTTAGTCTGGTTGCGTACCATGTAACTGCCATAATAGGTGGAGTCTTCCGGTCGGCGACGATAGGCGTCGGTATAGCTGTATTCTCCCCCCAATTTGAAGGAGCCGCTTCCAATATCCCCGCTCACATCCTGCGACCAGGTGAGGCTATCCTGCCCTTGCTCCTTATCACCAGTGGCACCGTCATAGCATAGTGTGCTGGCCGTGAGCGACGGATCGGTACGGCACCAGTCCGAAATCCCGGATACATCTGTCGCTTCGAAACGCTTTACTCTGCCCGAAAAAAAAGTTTGAACGTAGGCGCGAGCAACGTTGCCATTCATGTCATTGGCATTTTCCGAGCCACTATAACTCAGCTTCGAATTGAGCTTCACATTTGAAAAGGCAACACCGCCAAGGTCGAAATTGGCAAACTCGTAGTTATGTTCCAACTTGGCACTCAGACCGGTGGCAGTCTGATCGATTTTCATGTTGCGCCATTTTTCGTTATCCCACACCTGATGGTAATCGGTGTAGACGCCTTCCAGAGTGAAATCACCGAGGTCGGTATTGGCTTTGATCTGTGCCCGGTAAAACTCGTTTTTGGAGTCTTCATCGACTCGACGGTTTTCGATGTACTGATAGTCCTTGTCTTTACCGGTCACGGCCGTCTGGCGGCTATATTGCCCAAGAATTGCAATATTGTCTGTGATCGGCCCCGTAACGGAAACACTGGTGCGCCGCTTGATGTACTCGGGCGTTGCCACCCCGTTTGGGTTTAATCCTGTTTCCGTACCGAGATTGTAGCTCGTCCAGCGACTGGAGGTGAAATCGGTGCTGACGCTGCCCTGCCAGCGGTCAAAAGCAGCCTGCTGCATCTTGTAAGACACGACCCCGCCCTGGAAATTTCCAAAGGCAGCGGAGACGTTGCTGTCCATCACCGTCACACCTTCGAGAAAATCGGTTGGCACATAGATGGATTGCGAATGCAAGCCATAGATACGATCCTGATTTATTGAACCCTCATCAAGATCGCCATTACCATAAGCTTCTGCCGTTCCAGTCACCGTATTGATCGGCATGCCCTCGAGAATGAAGTTGTTCTCGTAGACACGCGCACCGGAGATCGAGACTTCGCGTGGTCTCAGATCGATCAAGTCCTGATCGGAAACGCCTGCGTCGTCATCGATATCGTTCTGGTACTGCACGTTCGGCAGATTGCGCAAAATGTCGTTGGCGTCGTTTCCTGCCGAGCGGGCAACAATCTGGCCTCCGGAAATTGTCGTTGTGCCGGTATCGGAAAGGCTGCTGGTGCCGAGAGAAACGCCTCTGTTGCCGCCAGCAACCGAGATCGTATCGAGAAGGGTGGTGTCGCCACCCTCGGCAGCGGCAGCGGCTTTTGCATCCACCAGCGTCACCGTCTGCGGGCCGGTGATGCGAACGGCAATACCGGTCCCGGCCAGCATTGCTTGCAGAGCGGCTTGCGGCGCAAGGCGTCCTGATACCGGTCTGGATTGCAGATTGCCGACGAGTGCTGCAGGGTATCCAACCTGCCAGCCGGTCGTGCGAATGAATGCCTTGATAGCGCTGGCAAGCGGCTGCGCCGGAATGGAGAAGGAAACGCTCTGCGCCGTTGCTTCAGCCGGCACCGTCGTCTGCGCCAGGGAGGGCGAAGCCAGAACCAGCATCAATGCTGAGGATGCCAACCAGACCGCAAACTTTACGACCGGTCTTTTTCCGCTAGCGCCACGATGACCACCAGCTACCTGCCCCGCATACAATGCCATTTCCATCTCCTGAACGCCTCTCATCCACCATCATGGAAGACGAGCCACTGATCGATCCGCTGAGCCCCCTCGGCTCGGCGATGGCCTGCTGCACTGCAACAGGCCCTCAGTAGCGTTCGACGTGCGACGCGAACAAATCTCACAAAAAAAGTTGAGTTTTTATCGAATGATTATGTAACCGCCCGGAACAACAGTGATTTTTCCACCGGCAGCGGTGGTTAGACTGTCGATTGCGGCCTCGGCGGAATCGATCCTGTAGTCGCCGCTGACGGCAACGTCGAGAAGTGCGCGATTAAGAATGAAGATACGGCCATCGAAATAACGGCCGACTTCTTCGAGCGCCTTGGAGAGCGGCTGCGCCTCGATGACGACACGCCCTTTCAGCCAACCGAAATTTTCATCGGAGTTGAACGAAGCGACTGAAGAGAGGGATTTTTCCGACGCAACGACCATCTCGCCTGGCGACAGATGCGCAACGGGGATGTCTTTGCGCTCGTGCACGGCATCAACCGCACCACGTTGCAAAGAGACCGTATCGGTGTCGTCTTCTGTGCGAACGCCAAACGCCGTGCCTTTGACACGCACTTCGCTATAGGCTGCAGCAACATGGAAGGGGTGCTCGGCATCGTGCACAACATCGAAAAAGGCCTCGCCCTGCAGAAGCCGCACACCGCGCTGCCCCTCGGTAAAATCCAGAGCCACGGCGCTGTGTGTATTGAGGATCATCCGCGAGCCATCCGGCAAAGCAATTTCGCGGCGCTCACCCGTAGACGTAGTGTAGTCCGCCAGCATCCGCGGCAGATAGTTCGATATCACATGAGCCGTGCCAGCGACGAGGACGAGCGACGCAGCAGAAGCCATGGCAAAGGATCGGAACGACCACCTGGGGCGCTTCTTCTCTCTCATTTCGTCGAGTAAAACGGGCTGCTGGCTGAGGTGAACTTCCAGTTCCTGTGCGGCGACCAGCGTTTCAGGCGCAGCCCACAAGCCATGGATCTCCTTCCAGGCCTTCTGATGGGATGGCGCGGCGGCGAGCCAGACGTCAAATTCGCTGCGTGTGGTCTTATCCACATGGCCAGCCGCTTCCAGCCGCACCAGCCAGTCCAGCGCCGCATCGACTGCCGGATCGGGATGCAGGAAAGTTTCCGATCCGCTCTGCTCTCCTGTGCCTTCACGCATCAAAACCGTCCGCTTTTCCCGTTTTCGCGCGACCATATGAACAGTGACGTTCGAGCAGGGCATATCTCACAAAAAAACTTCGCAGACATTGCTCAGAAAAATTTTTCTCGACAGAAAGCTGATGAAATCTCATGGGGCATCCATTTTGGTGCGCAAGTCGTAAAGCAATGCCATCACCATCTTGATATCGTTGAAAACCGTATTTGGCGAAACGCCGAGGTGTGCGGCGATACGGGGATAGGACCACCCTTCGACACGGCTGAGTACCCAGACCTTCTGAGCGCGTGGCGGCAATTTTTGCAAGGCTTCGCCGACAATGCGCAGGTTGTCTTTCTGGATTGCCTGCTCTTCTGCCGAAGGTGCGGTGTCGGCCACCTCACTTCCTTGGCTTTCGACCGCTTCGAGTGTCTCGGTGCCAGCCCGCACTTTTTTCCAACGGATATAATCGAAAGCGAGATTGCGCGCGGTCTGCCAGAGAAAGGCTTCCATGCGCTGCGGCTTTGCCGTTTCCACCGCCCGGCGGGCACGTACATAGGCCTCCTGCGTCAACTCTTCGGCAATGGCAGGGTCGCGTACAATCCGCAGAACGGCCTGAAAAAGGGATGAGCGCATCGCCGGAAAAGCCGCATCAAGGCGCGCAATATCGCTGTCCATGATCAGAGAATGCTTTCGGAAGCGGTCACAAGGTATCCGGCAAGAATAGTTGAGTTAAAAAGTCTTGTTTCGTTAGCGTGTCATGTGGAGGTTTGCAATCGCCGAAACGGCGACATAAAGAATCGCTCGCAACCGGTGCTAGAAGCAATTCGTCTTTATCGCAATATTCAAGCTTTGAATGATGGCTGCTCTTCCGCTAGTCCCAGCGCACTGCCTTTATAAGATCGATAAAGCTGCGCAGTTTCGCCGGTATATTGCGACGCCCGGGATAATACAGGCAGAGGCCTGGATAAGGCGGCGTCCATTCTGCCAGAACCTGCTCAAGGCGACCACTGGCGACATCGTCGGCAACCTGCCATTCGTTGAGATAGGCAAGCCCGGCCCCTTCTCTCGCCGCGCGCAGCATCAGGTCACTTTCATCGAGCGTCAATTTTCCAGGCACATCCATGGTGAAGCTCTCTCCCCGGCGCTCAAACTCCCAGCCATAGATTGCACCGCTGGCCATGCGCGCACGAATACAGTGATGGCTCTGCAGATCGGCTGGCGTTGTGGGCTTGCCGAAATGCCGAAAATAATCGGGCGAGCCAACGATTGCCGGCCGCACACTCCCGCTTATCGGGACAACAATCATATCCGGCGACACCGCCTCGCGAATACGAATGCCCGCATCGAAACCCTGAGCGTTGATGTCGACCAGCGCCCCTTCCGTGACGATCTCTATAGCCATCTGCGGATGAAGACGCATGTACTCCAGCACCACTGGCGCCAGAACCATACGGATCGCTCCAATGGAACTGTTGATCCGCAAGGTGCCTGTCGGCTCAGCCCTGTGCTCGTCGACATGCTCGACAGCGTTGCGGATGGCCGCCAGCGCCGGCACGATCTCCGCGACGAACTGCTCGCCAGCGGCTGAAAGCACGACACTGCGCGTCGAACGATTGAAAAGCCGCACACCCATCCTTGCTTCCAGTGTCGCGATCTGCTGGCTGAGGGCCGAGGACGAAATGCCAAGTTCTCGCGCTGCAGATCGGAAACCACCTTGGGCCGCCACCGCCACAACGGCTTCCAGTTCGGCCAGAGAGCCTCGCATCATTGTCCACATTTCCTTATCAGACCGCGCATCTTTGGATAGCTTATCAGGACATCATCGAAATGCCAGATATGACGCATCACCTCAAAGGAGTCAGACATGCGCCACATCGACAAAGTCTACATAGACGGCCAGTTCGTCACGCCCCACGGCACGCAAATCGCCGACCTTCATAACCCCTCGACTGAAGAGAAAATCGGCACTGTTCGCCTCGGCGATATCGAGGACGCGCAGGCGGCAATCGCCGCTGCCAAGCGTGCGTTCCCTGCCTTTTCAAGAACGACAAAGGCAGAGCGTATCGAGATGCTGAAGACGCTGAGTTCGGTTGTGTCGGCGCGAATTCCGGAGCTGACTGAGGCCATGGCGACCGAATACGGCGCGCCGCAAACGTTTACCCGCTTTGCCATTCCGCATGCGGCAACGACCTTTCTCGATATGGCGAAGGCGCTTCAAAGCTACGATTTCGATCGCCAGTCTGGCCAGACGAGGGTTCGGATGCAGCCAATCGGCGTCGTTGCAGCGATCACGCCCTGGAACAGCAACATCGGTTTCATTGCCTCAAAGCTCGCCACATCGATTGCCGCAGGCACGACCATCGTCATCAAACCCAGCGAGATGAGCGCCATCCAGACACAGGCACTGCTTGAATGCCTTCACGAAGCCGGGTTGCCGAAGGGTGTATTCAACGTCGTCAACGGCCTTGGCGATGTGGTCGGCGCCGAATTCTCGCGCCATCCGGATGTTGCCAAGGTGACATTCACGGGCTCGACCAGGGTCGGAAAGGAAATCCTGCGCGCTGGTGCGGAAAGCCTCAAGCGCGTCACCCTGGAACTCGGCGGCAAGGGCCCGAACATCATTCTGGATGATGCCGATCTCGACACGGTCATCCCGACCGTTTTGCGCATGGGGTTCATGAACAGCGGACAGGCCTGCGTAGCCGGCACCCGTATCCTCGCCCCCGCACAGCGCATGGAAGACATTCTGATGCGGCTGAAGATGAGCGCTGCGCAGTTCAAGGCCGGAGATCCTGCCGACCCGCAGGTGATGGTCGGACCAATAGTCAGCCAGAAACAATATGACCGGGTACAGTCCTATATCGATGTCGGACTTCAGGAGGGTGCCGCGTTACTGACTGGCGGCCTTGGCCGGCCGCAGGGTTTGAACAAAGGCTGGTTCACACAACCGACGATCTTCTTCAACGTCAACAATGAGATGCGTATTGCGCGCGAGGAAATCTTCGGGCCTGTTCTCTCGGTCATCGCCTATCACGACGAGGAAGAGGCGATCGCCATTGCCAACGATACCCCCTATGGACTGCAATCTTATCTTCACGGCACAGACATGGCGCACATGCAGTCGTTGGCCGAACGGCTCGATAGCGGTCGCGTGGTGATAAACGGTGCACCGCACGACCCGGCGGCACCATTCGGCGGGTTCAAGCAATCGGGTATTGGTCGGGAGTACGGGGTGTTCGGACTTGAGGCTTACCTGGAAGCCAAAGCCATTCTGGCGTGAACAGCAAACAGAAATGGCTCTTGCGGCAAAGCAAGAGCCATCTTTCGCTCGGGGTCAGTAGGCCATTGCCAGGCTATAGAGGCCGGCGAATGGAGACGGTTCTGCCGAGGCGGCGTCATAGATGCATGGAACTGCAAAGATCGACGCGATCAAGACGAGGATGACTGGCATCCGCATGGAAGCCTCCTGTTCAGACCAGATTGAGTTCAACGTTGATGTTGCCGCGTGTCGCCTTGGAGTAGGGGCAATTCTGATGGGCCTCCTCGACGAGCGTGCGGGCAAGTTCCGGCTCCAAACCCGGCAGGCTGACATTCAAACGCGCCTGCAGGAAATAGGCGCCCTCAGTTGTCCCGAGATCGACTTCGGCGTCCACCGCTGTCCCTTCAGGCAAACGCAGCTTGCGCTTGCCTGCAGCAAGCCCCATTGCGCCAATGAAGCAAGCCGACCAGCCGGCCGCGAACAACTGCTCAGGATTGGTACCCGGCTGAGTGGACCCCGGAGGCGACAACTTGACCTCAAGCTGCGCATCGTCGCTGCGGGCAAAGCCATCGCGTCCACCGGTGGTGTGGGTTTTGCCGGTGTAGAGAACCTTTTCGATCTTGGTCATGGAACACTCCTTTGTAACTGACGGGGATGTTCTGACGGATCGGCGTATCGCGCATGTTTCAGGAAACAACTGAAGTGTAACAGACTGTAGGAAACTGCCGCCAAGCGGCGGCAATCTTACAAAAAGGATGTTCAGCGCAGCGTGAGTTCCGCGGCCAGACCGCCGCCGTCGCGATTGTAGAGCCGGACCGAACCGCCCAGCGCACCCGCAAGCTGCTGGGCTATGGCAAGACCGAGACCTGCGCCACCCGTTTCGCGATTTCGCGATTGCTCCAGCCTGAAGAACGGCTGCATGGCCGCTTCGAGCATGTCCTGAGGGATGCCTGGCCCACGGTCCAGCACGGTGATGACGACCTCGCCACCGTCTCTCCGTTCAATGCCGATTTCAGCCGCACCGGAGAATTTGATCGCATTATCGATGAAGTTGGTGAGAATGCGTCGAAGCGCATGCGGCTTGGTTGCAACTGTACCCTGAACCAGATCGATCACACGGACCGACTTGCCCGTATCCTGATAATCGTAAGCGATGCTTTCAATGAAGGAAGAAAGATCGATCCGGGACGCCTTTTCCGCATTTCCATGCGCACTTCGTGCGTAAGCGATCCCGTCCTGCACGAGCCGTTCGATCTCGCGCAAGTCGCTGACCAGCTTTTCCTTTTCGGGCGTGTCATCCGCCATATCGGCCCGCAGGCGCATGCGCGTGATCGGCGTCTGCAGATCGTGCGAGATCGCTGCCAGAATTTGCACGCGCTCTTCCAAATGATGGGCGATACGGTCGCGCATGGCGTTGAAGGCGCGCCCCGCCCGCGCTACTTCGGCGGGACCCGTCTCGCGCATCGGCTCACCCTTCTTGCTCGGATCGACCGCATCGGCAGCGGCGGCCAGATCTCCGAGAGGACGGATCGCCTGGCGCACCGCAAACCAGGTACAAAGGAGCAATAGCGCCATCTGCACAGCAAAAACATAGGGAAGCCAGCTCGCAATCGGCATGACACCGCGCGGCGTAACATCAATGGTCAGTTCAGAACCATCCGACAGTGTGACATGCCCCTGCAGCCGCTTGCCGTCTTCCGGGATGGCCTCGACTCTCAGGGGAAATCTGTGGCCTGCGGCCTCTTCGATCCGCTCGGCAATCTCCGCGCCCCTTCCAGACATGTCAGGAACGCCCGGAAGACCCGGCCCCAGCAGAAGGCGGTAGTTGCCACGGCTGAGCCGGTCAAGCCACAGCGGCCGCTCGGTTGGCGGCAGCCGGTCGATAACGGCGATCGATGTTGCAAGATCGCTCTCGAGCGTGCCCAGCATCACAGCCTTGGCCGACATGTAACGTTCGATGAAAAGTATGCTGAAGGACAGGCTGTAGGCTATCGCCAACCCGATGAAGAGGATGATGAAAAGCCGCGAACGCAGGGTACTGGGCCACCAGCCGCGTCTGGCTGTGGCGGCGGTTGTTCCGTCGTTTCCAGCCGCGCCGCTCATACCCTTGGTTCCGATATCTCGACCGGCACAGAGAAGACATAACCTTCGGCCCTGACGGTCTTGATGTAGGTCGGTTCACGAGCATCGTCACCCAGACGCTGACGCAGGCGGCTCACAAGAAGGTCGATCGAGCGGTCAAACAATTCTGCGTCCCGACCCTGTGTGAGATTCAGCAACTGATCCCGGTTCAGCACACGTTGAGGATGATCGATAAAAACGCGCAACAGACGATATTCCGCACCGCTCAATGCGATTTCCGTTCCCTCCCTGTCGAGGAGGTGGCGTCCGACCGTATCAAGACGCCAGTCGCCGAAAGTCAGCAGATTTCCCGCCTCACTGATCTGCAGATTGGGCGGCAACATCCGTGTGCGGCGAAGAATGGCCTTGATACGGGCAAGAAGCTCACGCGCCGCAAAGGGTTTGGACAGATAGTCATCGGCCCCCATTTCGAGGCCGATGATACGATCCATCTCGTCATCACGGGCAGTCAGCATCAGGACCGGCGTCGCCTTGTGTTTGCCAGCCCGAAGCTCACGGCACAGAACCAATCCGTCATCACCCGGCATCATCACATCGAGCACGATCAGGTCGACCGCATTCTGCTCGAGAAATGTCCGCATCTGCCGGCCATCCGCCGCCACTGTTGCGCGCAATCCGTTCTTCTTCAGATAGCTCGAAACCAGCTCGCGGATTTCACGGTCGTCATCGACGACGAGGATATGGTCTATGTGTTCCATGAATGTCTTCAACGCCTTGACGCTAGCAAACAGCCCGATACCGAATGCCTAGTTGAGTTGAGAAAGAAAAGATATCGGTTTGCCGACGCGGGCAAGCCTAAAACTTCGCAACGTCGAGGACTGCCTGGGCAAATGCTTCCGGTGCTTCCTGCGGCAGGTTGTGCCCGATGCCGCCGGTGACGTTGCGATGCTCATACTTTCCAGAGAATCTGGCGGCATAGGCAGACGGATCAGGATGCGGGGCACCGTTGGCATCGCCTTCCATGGTGATGGTCGGAACTGTGATGACTGGCAGTTTTGCAAGCTTCTGCTCATAGGCGTCGTACTTGGCCTCACCCTCGACCAGCCCAAGCCGCCAGCGGTAGTTATGGATGGTGATGTCGACATGATCCGGATTGTCGAAAGCCGGGCTCGATCGATCAAACGTCGCGTCATCGAAATTCCATGTCGGCGAGGCGGTCTGCCAGATCAGCCGCACGAAGTCGCGGGTGTTGGCGGCATAACCGGCACGTCCGCGCTCGGTGGCAAAATAGAACTGATACCACCAGGACAGCTCCGCCTTGGGAGGAAGCGGCTTCTTGTTGATCTCCTGGCTGCCGATCAGATAACCGCTGACGGATACCAGTGCCTTGCAGCGTTCCGGCCAGAGTGCAGCCATGATGTCGGCGGTGCGGGCACCCCAGTCGTAGCCGGCAACAATCGCCTTCTCGATGCCGAGCGCATCCAGAAGCGCAATCATGTCCGCAGCAAGGGCTGCCTGCTGGCCGTTACGGGGGGTGTCCTTGGAAAGGAAGAGCGTTGTGCCGTAGCCACGCAGATAGGGCACGATCACACGATACCCGGCAGAAGCAAGGATCGGAGCGACATCGACATAGCTGTAGATGTCATACGGCCAGCCGTGCAGCAGCAGCACCGCCGGACCGTCTGCGGGACCCGCCTCGGCGTAACCAACATTGAGCACGCCGGCATCAATCTGCTTCAGCGCATCAAACGAGGTATGGCCACTGCCCTTAGCTGCAGCTTGACCGGCGGCAGGCAATGTTGCGGTGGCGGACTTTGCGTTGGCCAAAGTCGTAGCGCCAAGTTCGACAGCGGCAACCGTCATGGCGGCAATGCCAAAAAAACGGCGACGCTGAACATTGATTTCGTTGATCATGATCTTTTCTCCAATCTCCATAATGACGATCGGAAGAAAGCCGGCAGCATGTATCTGACGTATGTCGCTGAGCGTCGATAATTGCATGCGGGTGTAACTTTTCGGCCAGCAGATACACTCTGATACAATTCAGCAGGCGTTGCGCTCGTCACGGAAGACACGAATTGTCCCGTCTCCCGCAATCCCGGCCGTTTCTACACTTCGATACATTTTGCGTGGTGAACGGACACATCCGGGATACGTCGTATCGACCAAACTGGCGTCATCGCTGGTTCCACGGTCTCACGTTGTACCAGCTCCCGCTTTCGAGGAGACGAACACATGACGCTTCTTATCATTGCCTATCTGGGTGGAGCGCTGACGATACTCAGCCCTTGTATATTACCCATTCTTCCCTTCGTGTTCGCCCGTGCAGGACAACCCTTCCTGCGCAGCACGCTGCCCATGCTTGCCGGTATGGCGGTAACATTTGCACTTGTTGCAACGCTTGCCGCAGTCGGCGGCAGCTGGGCGATCCATGCCAACGAATATGGGCGCCTTGCTGCAATCGCATTGCTGGCTGTCTTTGGCCTGAGCCTCCTGTCACCGCAAATCGCCGCTGCGATCACCCAACCGGTTGTCGATCTGGGCAACCGGCTGGTGAATGCTCACGGCAAACCTGGCTCGGCATCGTCTGTCACCGGATCACTGATCCTAGGCGTGGCGACAGGTCTGCTCTGGGCCCCCTGCGCCGGACCGATCCTTGGCCTCGTATTGACGGGGGCCGCGTTGCAAGGCGCGAACATCGAGACCACGTTGTTGCTGGCAGCCTATGCCTCTGGCGCCGCCACATCGCTCGCTATTGCTCTTCTCGTCGGAGGTCGCGTTTTTGCTGCAATGAAGCAGTCGCTTGGCATCAGCGAACGCATTCGACAAATCCTCGGAGCGGCCGTTCTTGCAGGGGTTGCCGTGATCGCGCTTGGCCTCGATACCGGTCTTCTGTCTCGCCTCACTTATGCCAGTACATCATCGTTTGAACAGGCCATTCTGGACCGCCTTCATGGGAATCCGGACACCTCTGTCGCTCGTGAGGTCGCCAGCAACGGCACTGTGCCGCTCAATGGGGCCAACCAGCCCTTCCGTGCCGATCTTCCCATCGAGGGGCGTGCACCTTCGCTCGATGGTGCCGTCGAGTGGCTGAACTCACCGCCGCTGACTGCGGAGCAGCTTCGCGGCAAGGTCGTTCTCGTCGATTTCTGGACCTACTCCTGCATCAACTGCATTCGCACTGTCCCATTCGTTCGTGCCTGGGCGGAGAAATACAAGGATCAGGGTCTGGTTGTGATCGGTGTGCATTCACCGGAATTCGCCTTCGAGAAAAAGATCGACAACGTCAAACAAGCCATCAGCGATTTCAAGATCGGCTATCCGGTCGCAGTCGACAACGATTACAAGATCTGGCGCGCCTTCGAGAACAATTATTGGCCGGCTCACTATCTGATCGATGCCAAGGGTCAGATCCGCTACCACCACTTTGGTGAAGGCAATTACCGCCAGACCGAGCAGGCTATTCAAGACCTCTTGCATGAGGCTGGCAGCGAGATGGCGGCAAGTGCGCCCGTCGACCCGCAGGCCAAGGGTGCCGAAGCCAGTCCTGATCTGAAGAACATCCGTTCCGGTGAAACCTATCTCGGTTACGAACGCGCCACCGGGTTTGCATCGAAAGAACCCCTGCGTGCCGGTGTTGCCAGCGACTATACGAGCAGGGACCTCGATCTCAACGAATGGGGTCTTGCCGGAACGTGGACGATCAACCCTGAACAGGCTGTGCTCGACCGCGCGGGTGGAGAGATCACCTCCCGCTTCAGCGCCCGCGACCTGCATCTCGTTCTTGGCCCGGGCAAGGCAGGCAAGCCGGTCAGGTTCCAGGTCACGATCGATGGCAAGGCCCCTGGCACAAATCACGGCGCAGACATCGATGCCGATGGCAACGGCACCGTAACGTCGACCCGACTTTACCAGCTCGTACGCCAATCCGGTGAGGTGGAGGCGCGGAACTTCGAGATCCGTTTCCTCGATCCCGGCGTCGAAGCCTACGCTTTCACATTCGGCTAATTTCCCATCACCCCCTGAAAAATCCAAGAAGGAGACTGACCATGCAGCGTCTTATTTCAACTTTCGCAATTGCACTTGCAGCCAGCTTCGCTGCCTTCGCCGCCCATGCGGCAGAGGTGAAAAACATCGTGGTCGTGCACGGTGCACTGGCCGATGGTTCCGGCTGGAAAAAGGCAACCGAAATCCTCGAAAAGCGCGGGTTCAACGTCACCGTCGTCCAGCAACCGATCACGTCGCTTGCCGACGATGTCGCGGCGACCAGCCGCGTTCTTTCAATGCAGGATGGCCCGACATTGCTCGTCGGCCATAGCTACGGCGGTATCGTCATCACCGAAGCCGGGAACAATGAAAAGGTGGCGGGCCTTGTCTATGTCGCCGCCTTCCAGCCGGATAAGGGCGAAAGCCTGCTGTCGCTGGCGACATCCAAACCCTCCTCCGGCATGAATATTCGCGAGACCCCCGACGGTCAGTATCTCTATCTGGACCCCGCCGCCTTCGCCAATGATTTCGCCGCCGATCTGCCGAAGGACGAAACCGCCTTCATGGCCAGATCGCAGGTCTTCGCCGCAAAGCAGACCTTCTCTGCCAAGGTCGGCGATCCCGCCTGGAAATCAAAGAAGAGCTGGTCGATCGTCGCCACTGAGGACCGCTCGATCAACCCTGACCTCGAGCGTGACATGGCCAAACGTGCCGGTAGCCAGGTCACCGAGATTGCCGCAAGCCACGCCGTTTTCGCATCGCAGCCCGAAAAAGTTGCCGACGTGATTGAGGCCGCAGCCCGCCAGTCTGGCCAGTAACAGGTGCCTTTTCTCCAGCCGTTCCTGAACAGGAGCGGCTGGTTTTTCAGTCGCTCGGTCCGTCACACATGACGGTTTGCGAGGTGTTGTCGATCGTCCAGACTTGAGCAGAGAACCGCGAGAACGATCCCGATTGCTGCGCCAAGCAATGTGTCCAGAACGCGCTCCGGCACCATGGTGTGGCTAGCGGCATAGGGAGCAGCAAGATAGCTCATCAGCAGCGCCATTGGCGTGACGAGAATCTGGCCGAGGCCGTAATTCGAACCGATAATCACCTCCGTCGCGAACTGCAAACCGGCCAGAATGGCGATGATGACCCAGACGGACGGTTCCTGCTGCAAGATCCACCAGACGAGGATCGCACCGGCAACGGTCCCCAGCGTTCTCTGCAAGGCACGGTTCATGCTGATATGAAGATGTGAGCCCTGCATGACAGCCATGGCGCCAAGCACGGCCCAGGCAGGGTGCGCCGCACCGAGAACATGGGCCGCAAGACCCGCAATCGCCGAGCCGAGGGCGATGCGCAGTGCAGCGACGACGCGAGGGTTCCAAGGTCGAAGCGGCTCTACGGGGAAGGGAAGATCGCCGTTTGCCTTATGCCGGAACACTTCCGTCAGGCTGCAGATCAGCCAGGCAAGAAGGGCAACGATCGCCGTGGCAAGGCCACGCTCGATAATCTCGCTCGCCGACGTGACGTGCCCCATCGAGGCACCTGCGGCAAAAACGAAGATAAGAGCCCCCGGGGGCCCAAATCGCCCTGTCGTGACGATAAAAAAGAACGTGCCCGAGAGCAGCGCGAGAAGCAGGAGCAGCATGATGGAAGGCGCTCCGAGCCATGCCGCAAGCGACATCACGAGAACGCCAACCGTTTGCCAGAATGCGCATTGCAGCACGATCCCGCCACGCTTGCCCCGTTCAGCGAAACGGCCAAAAAGGGCGACCAACGCACCCAGTGAGGCAAACCCGATCAGATGAGACCATGACGAAAGATGGACAAGAGGAAGCGCAATCAGCACCGTCAATGCCGCCTGCAATCCGGCGAGTGCGGAATTGCGGAGGAACGGCTGACCCGCTACCGTCATGCTTTCACGAAATTGCCTCGGATGCAGCAGGTGACGGGCTGCATCGATACGGCGAGGACGTGTCACTGCAGGCAGGGCAATCTCGGAAGGCGTCTGATTGCTCATCTGGATTTCTCCTCGCGACGCCGCGCCTGGATCGCCGATAACCTCTCATCGATCCGGTCGAAGTGCTGAAGCATGATCGCAAGATCGTCATCGGAAATGTTGGCCAGCATCTCCTCCTCACCCTTCACCAGTTCGCGCCGGATCGCAGCGACACGCACTTCGCCGCTCTCTGTCAGATAGATCAGCCGCGCTCGGCTGTCGTTCTCGTCAACCCGGCGTTCAACCAGGCCCTGGCGACACAGAATATCCAGCAGGCGCACGAGGCTGGAGCCATCGATACCCACGAGGGCCGCAAGCTCTTTCTGCGTAATACCGCCACCGGTTTCCTGAAGATGAACGAGCGGTGCCCAGGTCGCATCGGAAAGGCCCGATTCAGCCAGGCGTTCGTCGAGAGCCCGGCGCCAGCGGCGGGCGAGCAAAGAGAAGCGGACGCCGAAACGTGCCCGTGGAGAGGAATGTTTGGAGGTCATGGTATGAGTAAACCACGATATAGTTTGATTTGCAATTCAAATTATATCGCTGAGATTTTCTGAAAACCGAAAGTGTGTCTTTCGCCATGCGAACGCCGTTAGCAACCTGCACGATTGCCCGACGCGATCGGGCACGCGATCGTTGACACTCAAGCTTCCGTTAACCATGATTGAGCGCGATTCGTTAATCAGCCGCCGATCCGATTCGGCATCCCTTTTTGCATCGGTCGCGCAATGACACAGCAACTGCTTCCGGTGTTTTCCCGACGCCTGACCTTATTCAGCGCACTTGCTTCACTGACGTTCAGCACGCCATCATTTGCCCAGTCCGTGTGGACAGGCAGCACCAACAATGAATTCAGCGAGGGAACGAACTGGGCTCCCGGCCTTCCTGGAGAGACTGATGCAGCCACGGTGAACAGCGGTTCGCCGCAGGTCACAAATGACGTCACGATCGATCAGCTTGGCGTCGATGGCGGAAACGTTACGATCTCCAACACCGGCGCGCTGACTGTAAGTAACGGAACGACGATCACATCGGGCACGGTTGGCATCAATGCAGGCGGCGTCCTGAATTCAGACGTCAACCTCGATGGCGGCGGCCTTGCTGTCGACGGCACCCTCAACGGCAATCTGATGCTGAACACCGGCAATGTGACGGTGAATGGCGCACTCGGCAGCGCGACCGTCGGAACCGGCACGGCGCTTTCCAACAACGGAACGGTGGGCGATGTCTCAGTGTCGTCGGGCGGAACGTTTGATAACAACAGTGGAGCTTCGGCCGCCACATTGACAAACGCTGGCACGGCATCCAATGCCGGCACCATCGGTTCACTGAACAACACGGCAGGAACCTTCACAAACAATACCGGCGGCATGATTACCGGCACAGCAACGATTGCCGGCGGGACGGTGGTCAACAACTTCGTCATCACCGATGCCGATGTCGCGGCCGTCGCCACATTCGTCAACAACAGCGACGGGACGGTCAGCACGCTCGTCAATGCCGGAACATCGTCCAATGCCGGCACGATCGGTACGCTGACGAACACGGCCGGCAACTTCACCAACAATAACAGCGGCACAGTAACCGGAAAAACGACCGTTTCAGGCGGGACGGTCACCAACAATTTCGTCGTGACCGATGTGGACGTTGCAGCCGTCGCGACCTTCGTCAACAACAGTGGCGCAACGGCCGGAAACGTCCAGAACGCCGGTACCGTCTCCAATGCGGGTACCATTGCATCACTTCAAAACGATGCGGGAAGTTTTACCAACAACTTCGGGGGTATCGTGACAGGCGGGACGAATGTCTCCGGCGGCAGTGTCACGAACAACGCAACCCTGAACGACGTCAACATCGGTTCGAGCGGAACGTTCACCAACACAACAGGCGCCGTCGCCGGTGCGGTTACCAATGCCGGCAACAGTTCGAATGCGGGCACAATTGCGTCCCTGAGCAATACAGCAGGAAGCTTCACGAACAATTCCGGCGGGACGATCACCGGAACCACCACGATTTCCGGCGGCACCGTCACCAACAATTTCGTCGTGACCGATGTGGATGTTGCGGCAGTCGCTACCTTCGTCAACAACAGTGGCGCATCCGCCGGCGCCGTTACCAATTCGGGCACCACGACCAACGCGGGTACGATCGCCTCTCTCCAGAACGATGGCGGGCTATTCACCAACAATAGTGGCGGCACCGTTTCGGGAACCACAACAGTCGACGGCGGCACTGTCGTCAACAATGCAGCCCTTGCGGATGTCGATGTCGGCGCACAGGGCACATTCACCAACAACAGTGGGGCCACGGCCGGCGCGGTATCCAATTCAGGCACCAGTGCAAATGCGGGCACGATCGCGTCCCTCGTTAACAGCAGCGGCTCCTTCTCCAATTCAGGCACCATCAGCGGCACCGCGACGGTTACAGGCGGCGAACTTGTCAACGACGGAACGGTAACAGGCACCATCGATATCTTCGACGGTGGCCTCCTTTCCGGTAGCGGGGTGTCTGGAGGACTTGTCGTCAATGCCGGCGGCGTGCTCTCCCCCGGCCCCGGCATTCAGACACTGGCTGTGAATGGCGACCTGACATTCCAGGCGGGATCGATTTACGCGGTCGACATCAATTCGGCAGGTGCCTCCGACCAGGTCAATGCATCGGGTGCGGTTACCATCAACGGCGGCACCCTAACGTTGCGTGCGGAAAGCGGCAGCTATGGGCTTTCGACCGATTACACAATCCTGACGGCCAGCAGCATCAGCGGTACTTTCTCAACCATTGACAGTGACTTTGCTTTCCTTTCTCCGTCGCTGTCCTACAGCAGCACGGCTGTCGACCTCAGCCTTGACCGCAACGACGTGCGCTTTGCCGATGTTGCACTGACGGCAAACGACCGTGCCACCGCAAATGCGGTGGAAGAACTGGGAGCTGCAAATACGCTCTACTCGGCTGTCCTGCCGCTGAATGTCGAGACTGCCGCCAGTGCATTCACGCAGCTCAACGGTGAAATCCATCCGTCACTGAAAAGCACATTCCTGTGGCAGAGCCAGTTTCTGCGCGAGGCAGTCATTGCTGAAATTTCGCAGTCTTCGGCACGGCGGTCGACGAAAAACGGCGATGTTTCGCTCTGGGCATCGGGCGTAGTGGCGCAGAACCATATCGGCAGTACTGGCAATGCACGCGGCATAGACAACACCGTGACCGGAACACTGGTTGGCGCCGACATCGCGCTTCTTGACCAATGGCACCTTGGCGGCGTTCTGGGCTACAGCGACCTATCCACAAATCCGCAAGCGGCTGCCGATTCCTACCATGCCGGCCTTTATGCCGTGGGCGACTTTGGCCCGCTGAACCTTATCGGCGGCGCTCTCTACAGCCGAAACGACATCACAACCCGCCGGGACATCGCGTTCGGCACATTCACCGATCAGCTTTCTGCCGACTACGCCAGTACCGCAGCTCAGGTCTTTGGAGACATTTCCTGGACGCTGAAGATGGATGGCATCGATCTCCAGCCCTTTGCCAATCTGGCCTACGTCAATCTCGAGACTGATGACGTCAAGGAAAGAGGCGGCGCTGCGGCTTTGTCGGTCGCCGGCGGTTCCGACAGTCTCGCCGTATCGACATTGGGTCTGCGCATGTCGTCCAACCTGGAGTTCGGCGGCTTGCCTGTCGTTGCATCCGGCATGATCGGCTGGCGACACGCGGCTGGCGACACGACACCCGTCTCGCTTTCCGCCTTTGAAGGTGGCTCACCCTTCATTCTTGAAGGCGTTACCATGCCACGCGATACACTTCTGGTCAGGGCAGGCATTGCTGCGCGACTGTCCAGATCAGCACGCCTCACGCTCACCTATTCCGGCGAGTTTGCACGCGGCTTCCAATCAAACGCGGCACACGCCAACCTGTCGGTCAATTTCTGAAGCAAGCGCCATCCCAGCCCATGTCGCCTGGCGTCAATCAATCACCCACGGTGGCGGCTGAACCCAACTCCCGAACGGCCTCGACATAGTCAAGCAGGTGCGTCAGCAACGCCTTTCCATAGGGCGGCAACTGATCGCGGTTTCGGACACAAAGATAGATCTCTCGCTCGGACCACGCTTCGCCAATCGGCAAGACTCGAAAATCCATGCTGCGGCGATAGCGCAGAGCCGCCGTTTCAGGGACAATACCAACGCCCGTACCGCACTCGACAACACGGCACAGTGCCTCAAAACTTTCCACACGCATGCGAATGGTAGGGCGCCTGCCGAGCTCATTCGCCAGACGTCGCAGGAATTGCGACAACGCCACTTTTTCGTCGAGCGCGACGAGTGGGTGATCGAGAATACTTGAATAG
This sequence comes from Agrobacterium tumefaciens, assembly GCA_025559845.1. NCBI lineage: Bacteria > Pseudomonadati > Pseudomonadota > Alphaproteobacteria > Hyphomicrobiales > Rhizobiaceae > Agrobacterium > Agrobacterium tumefaciens. Next base: position 1,299,274 of record CP048470.1, on the reverse strand, counting down.
GCAAGTGGCCCGTCCAGGGGAAAGTCACGCGGAACAATCACAACGAGCCGGTCGGGAACAAACCGCCACTTTTCCAGACCCGTCATGTCGGCCGAGGATGCCACAATGCCCATATCGGCTTCACCTGCCCGCAGAAGATTGACCACTTCCAGGCTTGGCCTGTCTTTCACCGAAACGAACACATCAGGATGATCGCGCAGAAATGTCCCGATAAGCTGCGGCATATGCTCGGAAAGCATGTTCGTATTCGAAAGGAAGCGAATTGTGCCGCCGCGCCCCTGCGCAAACGCATCGAGTTCGACTTCCAGCTTCCTTGCGTCATCCAGCAACTTGCGCGCGTGCCTGCACAACAGGTCTCCTGCGAGAGTAGGTTTGATGCCGCGACCGGTGCGCTCAAACAGCAGAAGGCCGAAATTTTCCTCCAGCTTTCTCAGCCGTGCGCTCACCGCCGCCACAACGATGTTGTTCTTTGCCGCTGCCGCCGTGAGGCTTCCGCCTTCGACGGCAGACAGGAAAATCTTGAGGTCTGTAAAGTCGAAGTTCAACGAAGAAACCTTTTCACTTTTGATGAAATCTGTTTGTACAACAAACTGACTACCCAAGTCATCCGTGGCGACGCTATGAGGAACATCAAGTTGCGCCCGCGACACATCGACACGCCTCAATCCTTTCGTAATAAATGACAAAACGCGTCATTTTTATTCAAGATCACCTTGGATGCGAGCAGGATTTTTCAGGTTTGGCTGTGTGGGCTGCGGCGATACGTATCAGGCCAGCGCGTGGGAGGCGTTCTGGATCTGCAATTTTGCATTCATTATTTATGAAAGCGCCGCTCATGTTTAGGCTTCCTCCCATCCTTAAAACCGCACGTGGTCCCTTGGGTTCTTTCGCGCTCTGTCTTGGCGCACTGGTCGCAACAAGCTGTCCCACCTTCGCAGATGACGCTGCCGATCTCATTGCTCGGGGGCGTTATCTTGCCACTGCGGCCGACTGTGCTGCCTGTCATACCGCGCCGCACGGCGGCACACCCTTCGCAGGCGGATATGGCATCGACACTCCGCTCGGGAAAATTTTCTCGACGAACATTACGCCTTCCAAGGAAGCCGGCATCGGCAATTACAGCGAAGAGGAATTCGCGCGTGCGGTGCGCGATGGCATTGCAAAGGACGGTAGCCATCTCTATCCGGCCATGCCCTACACGGCCTACGCAAAGATCACCGATGAGGACATGAAGGCGCTCTACGCCTACTTCATGCAGGGCGTCAAAGCGGATGACCACAGGCCTCAGAAAACGGAACTGCCGTTTCCTTTCTCCATCCGTGCGTCGATGGCCGGCTGGAATCTGCTTTTCCTGGACAAGGATCGCTTCCAGCCCAACCCTGCCAAGTCGGCGGAATGGAACCGTGGCGCTTATCTCGCCGAGGCGCTGGAGCATTGCAGTACCTGTCACACGCCGCGCAACATGTTCATGGCGGAAGACGCCAGCAAGGCGCTCTCCGGTGGCTCCATCGGGCCGTGGTACGCACCCGACATTACCGCATCGACGGTATCGGGTATTGGCGGCTGGTCTGATGTCGAACTGACACAGTATCTGAAAACCGGTCTCGTCGCAGGCAAGGCTCAGGCTGCTGGGCCAATGGCGGAAGCCATTGAAAACAGCCTTCAGCACCTTCCCGACGAAGACATAAAAGCCATTGTCACCTATTTGCGCGACGTTCCGGCCGTGACGACAACGACCGGCACCGCTCGCGACGCTTTCGGCGCGCCATCCACCGCAGTCGAAGCCTCGCTTCGCGGTCTGCCGGGTCAGGCTCCGGATGAAAACGGCTACCATGTCTTCAGCGGTAGCTGTGCTGCCTGTCATCAGGCCGAAGGCCAGGGTAACGACCATTATCCGTCCCTGTTTCACAACACGGCGACCGGCGGTGATCGCCCCGACAATCTCGTTGCCACGATCCTGTTTGGTCTGCACCGCACGGTGGGCGAAACTGTTGCTTTTATGCCTGCCTTTGGTGCGGACGCGTCCTATACGGATCGTCTCTCCGACAAGGACATTGCCGATGTCAGCAACTACGTGCTGGCCAACTACGGCAATCCGGCGGTCAAGGTGACACCGGAAGACGTCGCACGCATTCGTGACGGCGGTGAAAAGCCTCTCATCGTCAAGCTGGCGCCTTTTGCACTGCCTGTCGGCATTGCGATTGCAGCGATCGGCATCGCGCTGATCGCCTGGCTGGTCCTACGTCGTCGCCCGCGTCCGGTGCTTGGCTGAGCCTCCAGCGCCCGGCCACCTCTTCACCTTTTCGCATGTCATGCTCCATCGGAGATCCTGATGCCTTTTGATCCATCCTCCCCGGCCATGTTCGGCCAAACCATCTCCCGCCGCAGCTTGCTGCGAGGAACCGCAGCCCTCGGCGGACTGGCGATCGCCGCCAGCCTCGGTGTGCCTCTGTCTGCTGGGGCAGCGGACGACGCCGTGGCCTCGTTCACGCAACTGTCGGAGTTCCTGACCGGTTACACGCTCGATCCGGTTCTCGGCGCACGGTTCCTGACAGCTCTGAAAAAGCGCGATGCCGAGCTCGACGTCAGCCTTGCAGCCCTGACACAGCTCATCAAGCAGTCCGGCGTTTCCAATATGGACGGCTTTCTGGCGTTGACCGGCACGGATCCGGCCCTCACCAAAACAGCCACCAAGATTGTTTCGGCCTGGTATCTCGGCGTCGTCGGCGAGCCGGAAGATGCCGAGCTGATCACCTACGCGGAATCGCTGATGTATCGCCCGACCAAGGGCCTCCTTACCGTTCCGTCCTACGGTCCCGGCCCGAACGCCTGGGGACCAAAGCCCGGCAGCAAGATCTGACAGGAATAGAGATATGGCAAACACATCCTACGATGCGGACCTGATCGTTATCGGCTCAGGCGTCATGGGCGGCATCGTCGCCGCAAATCTGGCAAAGGCCGGCAAGAAGGTCATCGTGCTGGAGGCCGGGCCCCGTGTCGACCGCCGCGAGATCGTCGAAACCTACCGCAACGCTCCGGTAAAACTGTCGCTAGCAAACGCCAAGCTGCAGGGCGCCGGCTCGCCATTTCCGAGCATGCCCTGGGCGCCATCCACCTATGGCGATTATCTGCAGTATGAAGGCCCGGTGAAATACAACACCTCCTATCTCAGGGTCGTCGGCGGAACGACCTGGCACTTCGGCTCGGCGCTGTGGCGCATGATCCCTAACGACTTCAAGATTCAGACGCTTTACGGCCGCGGCCGTGACTGGCCGATCGGCTACGACGATCTCGAGGACTACTACAACAAGGCCGAGCTTGAGCTGGGCGTGACAGGAACCGACGGCCAGGACGAAAGCGGTCAGGGCGGCGGTCCGATGCCGCCACGGTCGATGCCGTTCCCGATGAAGCAGTTGAACAGCACCTACATGTTCGACACGTTGTCGCAGAAGCTTCTTGTCGGTGGCTTCAACCCGGTTCTCGAGCCGCATGGACGTGCTTCGCGTCCCTATGGCAATCGCCCGGTCTGTGCGGGAAACAACAATTGCAACCCGGTCTGTCCGATCGGCGCCAAATACGACGGATCGATGCATATCGACGAGGCCGAACGTCATGGCGCCAAGCTTCTCGACAACTCGCCCGTCTATAAAATCGAAGCTGGCGACGACGGCAAGATCACTGCGGTCTGGTACAAGAAACCCGATGGCTCCGAACATCGCCTCACGGCGAAGTATTTCGTGCTTGCGGCCTACGGTATCGAATCCGCCAAGCTTCTGCTGATCTCGACATCCGAGAAATACCCGAACGGCATCGCGAATTCTTCGGATCAGGTCGGCCGTAACCTCATGGACCACACCGGCATCAGTATGAACATGCTGACCAAGGATGACATGTGGCCGGGCCAGGGTCCGACCGAACTTCTCGTCTACCTCAACCAGCGTGACGGCGAGTTCCGCAAGGATTATCCAAGCTACAAGATCAAAGTGCGCAACACGGTTCCGACGGCGCAGATGACCGAAGGCTTTATCAAGAAGGGCATTCTTGGATCGAAGCTGGACGAAGAAATCCGCAAATATTCGGCTCGCTCGCTGAACTGGGCAATCGACTTCGAACCGCTGCCGTTGCCGGAAAACCGCGTCACACCTTCAAAGACCAAATTCGATGCGCTCGGTATCCCGGTCCCCGTTCTCTATTACAGCGTTACCGACTACTGGAACGCTGGTCGCGACCGCGGCCTCCAGGATCTGCACAAGATCGCGGATTTGCTGGAAGCCGAAGTTCTGTCTACCGATGTCAAATGGCAAAACCGCCAGCACGTGATGGGCACCACCCGCATGGGCAACGATCCGAAAGACTCTGTTGTCGACCGCGACTGCCGCACGCACGATCACCCGAACATGTTCATTGCCGGCACCAGCGTCATGCCATCGGCGTCCTGCATGAACCCGACCCTCACGGGTGCCGCACTCAGCGTTCGCATCGCGGAACAATTGATCAAGGAAATCTGATCTCGGAAACCGGAGTGCCCTCCAGTTTTCCGGGGGGCCTCGATTCAAACGCGGCTCATGGACGGCCCGGTCATCGTAAACACGCATGAGTAGCTGATTTTTATCATGTTCAATTGACTTGCCGATCTCTGCCGGGCAAAAGATGATTATATTTGTCATCAATAGATCGACGGGAGGCGATCGCACGAAGGACGAGCGATCGTTTTCATGAGTGCCAGCCCTATCGAACAAACCGCATATGCGCGGGATCGCGTCGCGACCTCCGGCAAAAGCGGAAAGCGACTTGGCCTTTTTACCGCCGCCATTCTCCTTGTCGTGGTCTTTTGTCTCAGCCTTGCCATTGGTGCCCGCACCATTGCCGTTGGTGACGTTTTATCGGCACTCTTTTCCTGTGAAACCACGATCGACAGCGAAACCATCTGGTCTTTGCGCCTGCCTCGCACGCTTCTGGGATTGATGGCCGGCATCGCCTTTGCGCTTTCGGGTGCTCTGATGCAGGCATTGACGCGCAACCCCCTCGCTGATCCAGGTATCCTTGGCATCAATGCGGGAGCCGCCTTTGCCATGGTCGCCGCCATCGGCCTCCTCGGCATTTCTCATCCGCTATCATTGATCTGGTTCGCCTTTGCCGGCACAGGCCTTGCTGCGGTTGCCGTTTACGCGGCAGCGATGGGCGGCCGTGCCGGTGCAACACCATTGCGTCTGACACTGGCGGGCGTTGCCATCGGAGCGGTTCTTCGTGGCCTCACGTCGACGCTGATCTTTCTCGACCCCAACACCTTCGATCACATGCTGAATTGGGAAGTCGGATCGCTTGCCATCACCGGCTACGACAATCTCATTTATACCGCACCCTTCGTCGCCATCGGCATCGTTCTCGCCCTGATCTCGGCCCCGGTTCTCAACGTTGTGGCGCTGGGTGACGATCAGGCACGCTCGCTTGGCGCTGGCCTTGGCCGTGCCCGGATCATGACCGTCATTTCGGTCATGCTTCTGACGGGTGCTGCCACTGCAGCCGCCGGCCCACTCGGTTTTCTGGGTCTGATGGTGCCCTACGTCGCCCGCAGTCTCGTTGGCAGTGATCAACGCTGGATTTTTGCCTACACGCTGGTGCTCGCGCCAATCGTTCTTCTTACTGCCGACCTCATCGGCCGCCTTAGCATGCGCCCTGCGGAAATCCAGGTGGGCATCGTCACTGCCTTCATCGGCGCGCCGGTTCTGATCTGGCTCGTGCGTGCGCGCAAGGTGACCGCACTATGAGCCTTCATCCTTCCTTCACGCGCCGCCGGCTTACAATCCAAGCCTTTGGTGAGCGCATTGGCATCAGCATCGACAAGCGACTTCTGCTGGCCTGCGCAATTCTCATCGGGCTTGGAGTCGCCGTTCTCATAGCAGCGCTCGTCAGCGGGCAGGTCCATATTCCTGTCATGGATGTCATTGATGTGCTGACCGGAAATGGCCAGCGCCGTACCCGGCTCGTTGTTCTCGAATGGCGCATGCCCCGTGCAGCCGCTGCAGCGTTGTTCGGAGCACTGCTCGGTCTCGGTGGTGCGGTCTTCCAGTCTATCACCCGCAATCCGCTTGGCAGCCCTGATGTCGTCGGCTTCGATGCGGGCGCCTACACAGGCGCCATTCTGGCGATCACCTTTGCCGGTGGCGGCTGGCTGGTCCTGGCCGGCAGCGCCATTGCCGGCGGCTTGCTGACCGCACTCGTTGTCTATCTCCTGACCTGGCACAAAGGTATTCAGGGCTTTCAGTTGATCGTTATCGGCATCGGCGTCAGTGCCATGCTCACCTCGGCCAATCACTGGATTCTGCTGAAGTCCACTCTCTCAACCGCCATGGCCGCCAACACCTGGGGCATGGGTTCACTTGCCCGCGTCAATAGCCAGCAATTGCTGCCGTCGCTATGGATCGCCTTGCCGGTCATCATTGCGGCCCTTGTTCTGTCGCGCCCACTCAAAATGATGGAGATGGGCGATGCGCGTGCACGTGCTCTCGGTATCCGGGTTGAGGCGGTGCGACTGTCGCTGATGGCACTTGCCATTGTTGCCACGGCTTTGGTCACAGCAATCGCCGGCCCTATCCCCTTTGTGGCCTTGGCTGCCCCGCCGATTGCCCACGCAATCACCCGCACGGCCGGCACGTCTTTGGCCGCATCGATGGCCACCGGAGCTGTCCTTCTCTCTGCCGCCGATTATGCCGCACAGCATAGCTTCGCGCCGATCCAGTTGCCGGTCGGCGTGGTGACGCTCTGCATCGGCGGCATCTATTTCCTTTGGTTGATCGTCAAGGAGGCACGCCGCACGTGAGCCAGCAACCCGCTCCCCGCCTCGAAGCACAATCCGTTGAACTCGCCTATGGCAAGTCGATCATCGCGCAGGACCTCTCGGTCAGCGTACCCTCCGGTTCCTTTACCGCAATTGTCGGCCCCAATGCCTGCGGCAAGTCCACGCTTTTGCAGGCTCTCTCACGCCTGCTTGCCCCCGGTCGCGGCTCGGTCCTTCTGGATGGACGCGCAATTTCCGCCATTCCGGCCAAGGAATTTGCCCGCCGTGTCGGTCTCATGCCGCAAAGCTCGATTGCCCCTGATGGCATTACCGTAACGGAGCTGGTCGCCTGCGGCCGTTATCCGCATCAGAATTTTCTGCGCCAATGGAGCAGAGCCGACGAGCAGGCGGTTGCCGCCGCCATCGACGCCACCGGCATGAACGACCTTGCCGGACGCCGCGTCAGCGAACTGTCAGGCGGTCAACGTCAGCGTGCCTGGATCGCCATGGTTCTCGCCCAGGAAACACCGCTTCTTCTGCTTGATGAACCGACAACCTTTCTCGACATCGCCCATCAGATGGAATTGATGCTGCTTCTGGAAAAGCTCAACCGTGAGAAGGGTTACACGATCGCTGCGGTCCTGCACGATCTCAACCAGGCATGCCGACACGCCACGCACATGATCGCCATGCGCGGCGGCCACGCGGTTGCCGAGGGACGTCCCGCCGACATCGTCACCGAAGCGCTTGTTCGTGACGTTTTCGGTCTCGACAGCCTCATCATTGCCGATCCCATCTTCGGCACGCCCTTGGTCGTGCCGCGCGGTCTGCACGACAACTCCACCGCCTCGATTTCAACGGAATGACGAAAGGATAATTGCCCTTGTCGCTTAATCTCACACGCCGCGAGATGATCGCCGCATCGCTTCTACTCGCCGCCAGCCCGGTTCTCGCCCAGGAAACAATCACCGTCACCGACGTTATCGGCTCCGTCGAAATCCCCAAGGTTGCCAAGCGCATTGTCGTGACCGATGGCGACGACGTGCTGCAGCCGACGGTCGCACTCGGCATCAAGCCGGTCGGTGCATCCCGCCCTAATTTCACGGGTGGTTTCGCAAAGGGTGTCGCGGAACGCCTGCCAGCCGACATCGGCTATATCGGTTCCTCCGGGGAGCCGAACTACGAGGCGGTGCTCAACATGGAGCCCGACCTCATTTTGATGAGCAACGACGATCTGCCGGATCAGCAAGGCATGTATGAACGCTACAGCCAGATCGCACCGACCGTACTGATCGACGTCGACCAGAAGAAATGGCGCCAGACACTTGAGACCATCGCTGAGGTAACCGGGCGTCAGGCCGAGGCCAAGGAATTGCTTGCCCGTTACGATGCCCGCGCCAGGCAGGTCCGCGACATCATTGGTGACAAGGCCGGCACGGCAACCGTTGCGCGCGTGCGTACCAATCTCGTTCGTTACATGCTGCAGGACACGTCATTCACATGGGCCGTTCTGAAGGATGTTGGCTTCAAGGCACCACCGCAGCAGGAAGTGGGTGGTGACGATGCCTTCATCAATATCAGCCTGGAGCGGCTCGATCTTCTGGAAGCAGACATGATCCTGCTTCTGGAAGACGAAGGTGCCAAGGGTGCTGGTGCGATGAGCGAGAAGCTGAAAGACCTGCCGACGTTTGCAAGCCTGCGCGGCGAGAAGATCGAGCTGCCATCGGCCGACTTCCTGTTCGGCAATATCCTGACGGCGTTCAATCTGCTCGATCTTTTGGAAGAAAAGTTCAAGGCTTGACGAGGGCAGGATCGCGAGATGCTGGCCACACCGGGCAGCATCTCGGCTTTAATGCTCAGGCCCGGTCGAGATCGAGGGCTGGCGCGGAAAACTGTCGCGAGGCCAATCGAACGAACGGCCGCGACAACATGATCGGCAAGATCCACGCCTGAAGCCGCATGCCGAAATTGCTCTGCGGGATATAGTGGCCGCCGATCTTTCGGGAGACCGCCTGCATTTTCGTGACCAGTGGGCGTAACCGTGCCTCGTAGGCATCGAAGGCTGCTTCGTGCGGTTTGCGCGCCAGTTCCGCTGCCAGAATATAGGCGCCAGCCATGGCTGTCGATGTGCCCTGCCCGGCAAGAAATGTCAGGCACCAGGCGGCATCCCCCAGGAGAACGACGCGCCCCTTCGACCATTTTGGCACGTCGATCTGCGAGACCGTGTCGAAAAATGCATTGTCCCAATCGATCGACGCCTCCAGGGCTGAGCGGACCGGCTCTGGCCAATGGCCAAAGTGCTCTCTCAGCACCTTCTGGCGTGCGTCCGCGTCCAGCCGGTCTGTCCTGTCATCGCGCCAGCAAAACAACGTGGCCGCATGACCGTCTCCGATATCGTAAAGCCCGCCCTGATGATCGACATCCATCATGCCGACAAAACTCGCCCCCAGCGGCTGGCCGACAGGCATGCGCCATGCGCTGGCACGATATCCGAGAGGGCGCAGAAAGTCTTCGTGCGGCCCGAAGACCAGGGCACGCAGGGCGCTACGATAACCATCGGCGGCCACCACCAGATCAAAGCGTTCCCTGTCGCCACTGGAAAACGTGACATCGACGTCAGCGCCGTCATCGCTGAGGGCACTGATCGTCGTCTCGTATCGGATATCCACATTCGCTTCGATGTGGCGGGTAACGATATCCTGGAATGACTGACGCATGATTGCCAGCATACGGCCACCCGACGCATGTGCAAGTGTCCGATAATCGTATGAGAACAGCGTCTTCCCGGCGGTATCTCGGTGCAATGCCGGACCAAGCGGCATGGCTTTCTCTTTGAAGTGCTCGACAAGCCCCAGGCGTTCGGCGACGTTCCAGCCGTTGACGTGTAGTCCGATCGAATAACCCGCAGCGCGACCTTTCGCTGCTTTTTCGACAATGGTGCAATCGATGCCATGCTGCCTGAGGCAGGCGGCGAAGGTCAGGCCGGCGGGGCCGCCGCCGGCAATGAGAATACGCATCCGTTGCCCCTCAAAATGTCATGTTGAGGCGACCACCGAACGTCCGCCCGTCGCCGAGCTGGTAAACATTGCCGTAGGGGGCGACGTTGAAGCCGTAGGTCGTATAGGTCTTGTCGAACACATTGGTGACAAAGGCTTCGGCTGCGATGTTCTTGTCCAGCTCCCACTTGATGCCAAGATCGACAAGGCCATAGCCTTTCTGGCCAATCGTGTTGGTCTCATCGAAATAGGTCTTGCTGACATAGCTGAGCGCCACGTAGGGAATGAGCGCTCCGGCATCATTGTCGAGGTCGAACCGGTAATCCAGCATGACATTGGCGGTGAATTCCGGCGCATAAGGCACGCGGTTGCCCGTCAGGTCGGTGCCCGGCGTAACGGGATTGCTGTAGTCCGTGAACTTGGAGTTGTTGTAGGCAGCGCCGAGCGTGATACCGAGTTCATCGGTGGGATTGGCGCGCAGTTTGAGATCGACACCCTTGGCCGTGACTTCACCCACGTTCTGCAGATATTGCAGCGGCTGCACGCCGACGAACATCTGATAGTCCTTCGTGACGTTGTAATAGGCAGAAAGCTGGCCTTCGAGAGTGCCTTCGTCGTTGCGATACTTAAGGCCGATCTCACCATTATAGGTGTTCTGCGGATCATAGGTATAGGCGATATTCGCGGTCGTCAGCGTGCGTGTGAAGCCCCCTGCCTTGAAGCCGGTGCTGAACAGGCCGTAGAGCCGCCACTCATCGGTCAGCCCGTAGCTCGCACCCAGCTTTGGCGAGATAGCGCTGAAATTGTCGCTGTCGTTGAGTGACAAGGTACCGGTCGCCTTTGCGGCAACCCTTTCATGGTCGAAGCGTAGGCCGGGCGTAACGTCGAGACGATCAGTGGCATGCCATGTCACATCTGCGAACACGGCGTAGGAATCGATCTTTTGCTGAGCGATCTGGCCGTAGCTCGGAATGGCGCGGGTAAAATCAAGATGTTGGAAATAGAGACCGGCGACATAATCGACAGCATTGCCCTCATCGGGATTGGAGGCGATGCGAAGCTCCTGGCTCAATGTCCATTGCTTCTCCGGCGTGTAGGTGCCGAACACGGTGCGATCGAAATCGCTGTTCTGGTAGCCGGTCAGCGCCGTGACGGTTGCAGTGCCAAGATCGTAGCTGGCGTTGATGCCGAAATTCCAGGTATCGAGCGTATATTTCGATGGAACGGGCAAGGCGATCCTGTCTTCCAGCATCGATTCCATGACGAAATACTCTTCGGTGGAGGTGACGCGACCACGACCTGCTGACACCATAACGTCGAGCGGGCTTCCCTCCGGCGCGTAACGCAACCGCACTTGACCGTTGAGATCGTTGCTTCCTCCAACCTCTTCTCCCGTCAGCATGGCGGTATACTGGTCCTTGTGGTGGAGGCCGGTCAAAGTGATATCGCTGAACAGGACGCCGTCAACAAGCGGCAGGTTGCCATAGAAGGTACCACCGGCGCCCTCCGAATTGATGTCGCCATCAAAACCGAACCGCATGTCATTGTCCGGCTTCCGCGTGGTGATGTTGATGACGCCGCCGATGGCGCCGCGACCGTACAGCGTACCTTGCGGACCATAGAGCAGTTCGACGCTTTCGAGATTGCCAGGCAGACTGCGCGAGAGGTTGAAGCTGTCCTGCGGCAGGCCATCGACATAAACCTGCGTGCTTGGATTATAGAAATCGAGCGAAGCCTGCCCACGGATTGTGAAGTTGGAATAGGCGCGGCTGGACCGTGTGCGGATGTTCACGTCCGGGAACACCCTGTCGAGATCGGCAACGCTGTCGATGTTGCGGACGGACAGTTCATCGGCGCTGGCAAAATCGACCGTCGATGGCAGCAGGAAGTAATCCTCGCTGCGCTTGGTGGCTGTGATCACGATTGGGGCCAGCACCGTATCGCTGGAAACCTCTTGTGCCACGGCCCCATTGGGCTGCGTGCTGGCGATGATGGCGAGGGCGGAGACGCCAAGGAGGCGATGACGCATCATGAGTGCGATACCTTTTCTGCGGATGGAAAGTGAGAAGACTTGCGGGCGGAGACCGGCAAAACCCAAGGGGCGATCAGGATCGCAGTCAGAATGAACAGGGCCGATGCCCCGAACAGCGTCCCATAGCCAAGCGATTTGCCGAGCAGGCCGGCGATCGACGATGCGGCAATGGCGATGATCGCATCGAGGCTTTGCAAAACGGCAAAATCAGTTGCGGTCCGCTCCGCGTCACACCAATTCATCATCGCCGCATAAAGCGCGACGAAGGACATGGCGACAGCAGCCGCCTGCGCCACCATGAGACCGGCGGCAATGCTCTGCGATACGGCGCTCCAGAATTCGAGTGAGGCGAGCGCGAAAAGAAGCAGGGCATTAAGGCCCGCGGCCACAAGGATCGCCCGGCGAATGCCGATTACCTGGACGACGAGTGCAGCAAGCGTCGACGCGACAAAACCTGCGATAGCGCCGCCGGCTCCGCGTAGCGTACCAATCATTTCCAGCGACAGGCCCTTATCCACGAGATAGGGGCCAGTCATCGCCGAACCCATGCGCAATCCGACCTGATAGACGGCAAGAAAGATCAGACTGGTCATCAGCCGGCGATTGGAAAAGGTTCCGCGCAGCAGCATGCGCCGGGCTTGATGGACCGGCCTTTGGCGTGGTGCCGCAAGCCGTCTGGCCAACAGCACCGGAATGCTTAGCAGAGCCACAAAAACTGCCATGACGACCATCGAAACGGCCCAGCCGGCATGGCTGTAGACGATCAGCCACAAACCGCCGCCGAGCAGGAACCCGATATAGGCACCGGCTGTCGAGGCGCCACTCGCCGCCCCGCGGCTCTCTTCGGTGGTGGCTCGGACGGCAAGCGAATCCGTTGCGATGTCCTGTGTGGCTGCAAGTGTCGCCATGACCAGCAACACCGCCGTAAGCGGCATCAGATGCGTTTGGGGTGGAAACGCCGCGGCGATGAGGAAGCAGACGATGATGCCTGCCTGGCTAAACAATATCCACGCAAGCTCACTGAAAAAGCGATCGACCAGCGGTGCCCAGAGAAACTTGAGCGCCCACGGAAGAAAGAGAACGGCGAGAAATCCGATCTGGTCAAGCGGCATGCCTGTGTCACGCAGCACCACAGGCAACGCTGACTGCACCATGCTGCCGGTGACCGACTGGGCGGCATAAAGACCTGCTAGCAGGCCGAGAACGAGCCAGGCGCTGGATCGTGCGCTGGTTTGAAGGAAAGTCATGGACATTGCCCCTCGCAATGAAGTTCCCGACCTCCATAGATTGACGGCGTAAACTTGACTATTGTAATCAGGTTCAAGACTGTCGTGATCCGGTCACTTTTTTGATCGGCAGCAAAAGTGGGGGCCGATCATGAACTTGCGCGTTGAGCAGAGGGCTTTGGTCCAGTCAGATCAGAACGATGTCGTTGTTTTAGGGCCGAATCCTACGGAAACGAGTTTTGCGACCACCTCGACGGACGGCGCCTACAAGATCCTCGGCGTCCGTCCCGGCTTGACGATTTCCGTGTTCGATATGGTGATCGGTGCTGATTTCGCCGGCCGTTTCGCAACGGAACCCTGCGTGGCCATCGATTTCCTGTTCGAGGCCGCAGGTCAGGGCTGGCTTCTGGATGCCGATGGCGAACGTGTCTCGAGCCTGCCATACCGGCCCGGTCGCATCTACATCATGGCAGCCCCGGAAGGCGCCGTCGGGTTCTACGACGTTCCGGTCGGAACGCGTTTCAAGGGTATGGACATTCGCATCGATACCGCCCTTTGGCAGAAGCTTGGTGCGGCAGATGTCCTATCCTCGCTCGATGAGCAGCATGCTTTGCATGTCGCGTCCGGTAACGGGACATGGGTTGGTGTCTTGCCGGTTCCGCCGCAACTGCTGTCTGTTGCACGCGCGCTTTTCGATAGCGCCATGGTGGAAAATGACGACCTTGCCTTCGAGGCACGCGCACTCGATATCATCAACGCCTCGATCAGTGCCATGCGCCATGCCCAGGTTGCGATAAAGACGCCGCCACGCGATCGTCGGGCTTTACAACGTGTCCGGGATTTGATGATCGCTGATCTTTCGCATCCCTGGTCGCTCGAGGACCTCGCCCGTGAAGTGGGGCTGACGCAAAAGCGGCTGAAAGCCGGCTTCAAGGTACTTTACGGCTTTTCCGTTTACGCGTTTCTGCAGGAACAGCGTCTGTTGGAGGCGCGTCGCATGATTGAAACAGGTGCGATGTCGATCACCCAGGCGGCACTTGCTGTCGGCTACGGCAACCCCAGCCATTTCTCGCAGCTTTTTCTCAGACGTTTCGGTGTCCAGCCATCTCGCCTGCGCACGACGGGCGCGCGGCAAGACCTCTGAATTCACGAACGATGCTGCCTTTTCAGGCAAAACGGCGAGGTTGCCCACAACCTCGCCGTATCAGATCTATGACTGGTCCGGATTTATCTTAAGCGTAAAATTCCGGAGCCTTCTTGAAGTTCGCCCATGCGTCCGGATCGTGGCCCGTGACAACGGTCGCATCATGCTTTTCGGCGTAGGTGCGGAGTTTTTGAACCGAGCGGACCGTATCAACGGTCGAGGCAAGAAAGCCCGGCAGGGCCTTTTCTTCCCAGTGATCCAGCGTATAGGCGGCATCGATCGTCAGAAGCAGCGGTTTGCTGTCGGGCAGACGAACCAGGAATGACTGATGACCTGGTGCGTGACCGGGCGTGAAGATTGTGGTCAGCGTGCCGTCACCGTAGACGTCGTAATAGTCGTCCTGCGTACCGTTGAGAAACTGCCACTTCAGGCCCGGCTTGTCGAAGTCCTTGCGGATGTAACCGCCGCCAGCAAACCAGTCCGGTGTGAAGGCATATTCGTATTCGGAGCGCTGCACGATGTGGGTCGCATTGGGGAAGCGACCGATCGCGCCGGTATGATCGAGATGCAGGTGGGACTGCACGACATATTTCACATCGGCCGGATCGAAACCGAGCGCCTTGATCTGGTCAACGCAGCCCATGTTCTTATCCAGAACCGGCCAATAGACATCGCAGATACCGCCCCAGTGGCCGCGCGGGTCGGTCGCGACTTCGATCGCATTGCCACCGTCGATGACGGTGTGCCCATCGGGATGGGTAATCAGGAAAAATGGGACTGGAATCTCATAGTCCGCACCATTACCCTGGTTCATCTTGATGTTGTGTACCTTGCATTTCAAGGTACCTGACTGAAGCATGTAAAGTCTGATATCGGTCACTCGTTTTCCTCCCTTGGGACTGAAGATGTTGGTGTAAGAAATGGATCAGAAAGCTTCGCGATAGAGCGCGAGCGCATCCTCTTCGCGGACTTCGACCGGATTGTTGACCAGCAGGCGGCTCTGCTTCATGGCGTCGGAAGCAAGCATTGCCAGGGTGTTGTCCGTCACGCCGACATCACGAAGGCGCCGCGGCGCACCGCTTTCATTCATCAGTTTTTCCATATGCTGGACAAAGGCGTCCGAACGGGTCGCCGTATCACCCTCGCCCGGCACGCCGAGCACATCGGCAAGCTCGGCATAAAGCGACGCCGCAGCCTTGGCGTTGAAACGCAGCACTGGCCCCAACATCAGGGCGTTGGAAAGGCCATGCGGCACGTGATAGTGGCCACCCAGCGGATAAGCGAGCGCGTGAACGGCAGCCACCGGCGAATTGGCGAAAGCCTGGCCTGCCAATGTTGCCCCCAACAGCATGCCTTCACGGGCTTTGCGATCGGTCCCATCCTTGCAGGCGGCGATCAGGTTTGCGCCAAGCAGGCGTAACGCCTCACGCGCCAGAGCATCTGATAGCGGGTTCTTCTTGTGCTTGCTGGTGTAAGCCTCAATCGCGTGCACCATGGCGTCGATACCAGTAGCCGCGGTATGAACCTGCGGTAGACCGACCGTCAATTCCGCATCGAGAAGAACGAAATCGGCGTAAAGCTGCGGAGAAACGACACCCATCTTGGTGGTTTCACCTGTGGTGATGATCGAGATGTTGGTCACTTCCGACCCGGTTCCAGCCGTGGTCGGCACCAACACCAGCGGCAGGCGCGCCCCCTTGACGTTGCCGATGCCGTACATGTCTGCAAGCGTCTGGTCGGAAACCAGAAGAACCGCTACCAGCTTGGCGATATCGAGCGAGGAGCCACCGCCAAGACCGATGACGATATCGACCCCGATCTGCCTGGCGGATTCGACGCAATCTGCAACGATATGCTCCGGCGGATCGGCCACGACCTTGTCGAATATCGTGACGCTGAAGCCGCTAGCGATTAGAGCGTCGGCAATCGGCTTGATGAGGCCGGCCTTGATGAGACCTGCATCGGTAATGAGAAGTGCCTTGCGCGCCTGGAACCTGCCGGAAAGAATCTCTCCGAGGCGCTGGGCACCCCCCCAGGCAACCTGCATGGAGGGAACGGTGCGGAATTCGAAAGGGTTGATGGTCATTTGATCCTCCCAGCGTGATCTCAGCCGATGGCCGAGCACAGGTATTTGATTTCAAGATATTCATCGATGCCGTAGTGCGAGCCTTCGCGGCCCAGACCGGACTGCTTTACACCACCGAACGGTGCGACTTCATTGGAGATGAGGCCGGTATTGTGGCCCACCATGCCGTATTCGAGCGCTTCTGCGACACGCCATGTCCGGCGGACATTCTCGGTGTAGAAATAGGCCGCCAGACCAAACTCGGTGTCGTTCGCCATGGCAACGGCTTCTTCTTCCGTTTCAAACCGGAAAAGCGGGGCGACCGGTCCAAAGGTTTCCTCACGGGCAACCTTCATTGCCTGCGTTGCACCTGTCAGCACCGTGGGTTCGTAGAATGTCCCGCCAAGCGCATGGCGCTTTCCGCCGGTAACGACCTTCGCCCCTTTTCCAAGGGCGTCAGCAACATGATCCTCGACCTTCGCCACGGCGTCCTGATCGATCAGGGGCCCGATCAAAATACCGGGTTCGGTGCCTTCGCCAACGGACAGGCTCTCGACCCTCTTGGCCAGCTTTTCCGCAAAGGCATCGTACACGCCGGCCTGGACATAGATCCGGTTGGAGCACACACAGGTCTGTCCGGCATTGCGATACTTCGATACGATCGCGCCCTCGACAGCAGCATCGAGATCGGCGTCATCGAAAACGATGAAGGGCGCGTTGCCGCCAAGTTCCAGTGAAAGCTTCTTGATCGTCGGGGCCGATTGCGCCATCAGCAGACGGCCGACTTCAGTCGATCCGGTAAAGGAGATCTTGCGCACCGTATCGCTTTCGGTGAAGACCTTGCCGATATCGCGTGCTGCACCCGTGACCACCTGAAAGACACCGGAGGGAATGCCTGCCTCTTCCGCCAGAACACCCAGAGCAAGTGCGGTCAGCGGCGTCTGCTCGGCCGGTTTGACGATCATCGTGCAGCCGGCGGCCAGAGCCGGGGCAGCCTTGCGCGTAATCATCGCAGCCGGAAAATTCCACGGCGTGATCGCGGCGCAAACTCCGATCGGTTGCTTAAGAATGGTGATGCGCTTGTCGGTGGTCGGCGCTGGAATAGTGTCGCCATAAACGCGCTTGGCTTCCTCCGCGAACCATTCCACGAAGGATGCGGCATAAAGCGCCTCGCCCTTTGCCTCCGCAAGCGGCTTCCCCTGCTCTGCGGTCATCAACGCACCGAGATCGTCAGCATTTGCCACCATCAGATCAAACCAGCGGCGCAAGATTGCTGCGCGATCCTTGGCAGCGCGCCGGCTCCACTCGGAAAATGCCTTTCCGGCAGCCTCGACTGCGGCTTCCGTCTCTGCGGCCGAAAGCGAAGGGACATGCCCGATGATTTCCAGATTGGCGGGATTTTCAACGGCAATCGTTTTGCCATCGGCAGCTTTCAACCAGCGGCCATCCACAAAACACGCATCACGCAACAGAGCAGCGTTTTTAAGCTTGATCATCTGTCTCTCCCATAGTAAAGTTCAACTAATTGAACTTGAATCAATACAATGAACTATGGGCCGAAGCACGCTGATGTGTCAAGGAGGTTGCATGACCGCAGATCAACAATCGTCGCAAATATCAGACACTGTGCCGGCCCTCAGACGTGCAGTGCGCATTCTGGACATGGTTGCCGGCTCCCCCCAGCACCTGACAGCCGCAGAACTGACCCGCCTCATGGATCTGCCCAAAAGCACGGCGCATGGCCTCTTGGCAGTCATGGTGGAGCTTGATCTTCTTGCCAAATCGGCGGACGGAACCTTGCGTGCCGGTCCCCATCCGCTGCGATGGGCAAACGGGTTTCTGTCGCAACTCGATATCGTTTCGACATTTCACGAACAGCTTGCCGAACGGCACGATCTCGACCCGTACACGGTCACGCTGACCGTTCGCGAAGGCGCCGAAGTCGTCTATATCGGCTGTCGGAACTCGGCCCAGCCGCTCGGGCATACGTTTCGTATCGGCATGCGTCTGCCGGCGCCGTTTACAGCGACCGGCAAGATGCTGCTCTCCGACCTCAGCACCGATGAGCTGAAAACCTTGTTCGAAAGCTTTCCGCCTCCCCTGACACCAAGAAGCGTGAGCTCGCTATCGAAGCTGGAGCACGAACTGGCATCGACGCGCAGCCGTGGCTACTCCATCGACGACGGCCAGATCCGCGAGGGAATGCTCTGCATTGGTGCCGCCATACGCGACTACTCAGGGGCCGCGTCGGCGGGTATCGCACTAAGCCTGATACGAAGCGAAGCAAGCGACGAAAAGATCGCCCGTCTGGGAGAGGAATTACGCGATACGGCCAACGCACTTTCCGAGAAGCTGGGCTACCGGATAGCGCAGTAACTGCCGCGTCTAGGAGCCAAGTTTCAGTCGTCGATCGATGCCGATATTGTCGAGGAAGGTTTCGTCATGGCTGACGACCAATATTGCGCCGTCATAGGCTCTCAGTCCGGCCTCCACGGCCGCAATGGACTCGATATCAAGGTGATTTGTCGGCTCATCCAGTATCAGCAACTGTGGCGGTTCAGTGCCACCAAGCACACAGGCCAGCCCTGCCCGCAACATCTGCCCGCCTGACAATGTTTCGACCTTCTGCAGCGCTGCATCCGCCCGGAAAAGGAAACGTGCGAGCGACGCCCGGCAGGCATTTTCCCCCGCCTTCGGGTTCAGGCGCAGAAAATTGTCACGGATCGACGAGGCCGGATCGAGCAGGCTGACCTGCTGATCGAGAAAGGCCGAGCGCACCTCGACCTGCAGCGTTCCAGACGCTACCGGCAGGACGCCCGTGATCACCGAGAGAAGGGTCGTCTTGCCCGATCCATTGGCGCCAGTAACAGCAACCCGTTCCGGTCCCGTGATGTGGAAGGAGAGATCGCGCAATATGGGCCGGTCCGGTTCATACCCCGCTACCAGGCCCTCCATACGCAGCACGGTCTTTGCCGCGGGCAGATGGCAGGATGGCAAGGTGACCGAAAGCGGTTGCAAGATCTCGATACGCTCGCGCGCCGTCTTCACGTCATCCAGTGCCTCAGTCTCCAGCCGATTGGCGAGCAGAGCGTTGGCACCACCCGTCTGTTCGGCGCGCATCTTCAATCCACCTGCGACGATCTTCGGCATATCACCCCGCGCCGCTTTCTTCTTGCCGGCGCTGTCGCGACGCGCTTTGCGTTCGACCGTGTCCTGCGCCTTGCGCGCAGTATCCGCCAGACGCTTTTGCGCATCAGCGAGGTCATGCTGCGCCGAGGCCATTTCCAGCGCTTTGCGCTCCCTGTAATGGCTCCAGTTTCCGCCATAACGACTGACACCCAATGACGTTATTTCGACGATGGAATCCACTGTCTCCAGAAGTTCACGATCATGGCTGACGATGATTGCGCCACCACGCCACTTCGCCAGAAAGTCGATGACGGCCAACCGGCCTTCCCGGTCGAGATTGTTGGTCGGCTCATCGAGGATGAGAAAATCAGGCGCGGCGTGGATTTGCGCGGCAAGTGCTGCGCGTGTGCGCTGTCCACCGGAGAGATGCGCGAGCGGCGTCGTGGACGGCGCATCAAGGCCAACGTCCGACAGGGCGCTGGCAATATTCGCCTCCAGCATCCAGTCAATGTCGGCCAGCTCATCTACCGTCGCCTCGCCCAATTGAGCACGGCCGAGAACTGCGAGAGCATCGCTCGCACCGAACAGATCCGCAACCGTACCATCTGCTGAAACCTGAACGCTTTGGCGAAGCACGTGGACAGTTCCGGAAACCGAAATCGATCCGGAAGACGGAGATGTATCTCCGGCCATCAGGTTCAGGAGTGTGGTCTTTCCAACGCCGTTGCGGCCAATCAGGCCAGCGCGTTCAGGACCAAGCGTGAGATTGAGACCGGAAAAGAGCTGGCGACCGTCAGGCGTCGACCAGGAAACATTCGAAAGGGTGATAAAGTGCGGCATGGATATGGTTTCCCCGTATGGCAAGGCGATGTGACTTTGCGATCGGGTTGAAATCCATATGAAACCGTCCTGTTGGTGCTGCGTGGACTTTCTATTTATGCGCGAAAGGCGGCACGTTCAAGGCACGTTGTCTTTTCGGGCGACATGGCCACGCCCGAACAGAGTTCGGTCTGAGATAGTTCTCCTCCAGGCAACCTCTAGTGCAGAATCTGGCTGAGGAAGAGCTTGGTGCGCTCGTGCTGCGGATTGTCGAAGAACTCCTGCGGAGAGTTCTGTTCGACGATCTGGCCCTGATCCATGAAGATCACCCGGTTTGCCACCTGACGGGCAAAGCCCATTTCGTGGGTCACGCACAGCATGGTCATGCCGTCTTCGGCAAGGCTCACCATCGTATCCAGCACTTCCTTGACCATTTCCGGGTCAAGTGCCGAGGTCGGTTCGTCGAACAGCATGATCTTCGGCTTCATGCACAGCGAGCGGGCGATTGCCACACGCTGCTGCTGACCACCGGAAAGCTGGCCGGGATATTTGTTGGCCTGCTCGGGGATCTTGACGCGCTTGAGGTAGTGCATCGCCACTTCCTCGGCCTCCTTCTTCGGCATCTTGCGAACCCAGATCGGTGCCAGCGTGCAGTTTTCCAGGATCGTCAGATGCGGGAAGAGGTTGAAGTGCTGGAACACCATGCCGACTTCGCGACGCACTTCATCGATCTTCTTCAGGTCGTTGGTGAGTTCGATACCGTCAACGAAGATGTTGCCCGACTGATGTTCTTCCAGACGGTTGATGCAGCGGATCATGGTCGACTTGCCGGAACCGGAAGGGCCGGCAATGACGATGCGCTCGCCGCGCATGACCTTGAGGTTGATGTCGCGCAGCACGTGGAAATCGCCGTACCACTTGTTCATGCCGACGATATCAACGGCAACCTCGGCAGACGAGATGACCAGATCCTTCAGTGCCGCGCTCATGCCAGACCCCAATTCCCTTCCGCTTGCCCGTAAGTCAGATGCCGACAACCAGACCCTTTGCCTTCAGCACGGGCTCGAGATTGCTGACCTCGACCACCGTCTTGCCGGCTTTGTAGGCGGCGATGTAACCGGCTTCGGCATCTTCGCGCGCCTGCGAAAGCTTGGCGACTTCGGCAACTTCATCACGACGAACAACAACAAGACCGTCGGCATCGCCAACGATAACATCGCCCGGTTGAATGATCTCGCCGCCGACGATGATCGTGTCGTTGGTGGTGCCGATCGTTTCCTTGACGGTGCCCTTGATGCAGGTGCTCAGCGAAAACACCGGGAAACCGAGCTCGCGAAGCTGCAACGTATCGCGCACGCCCGTATCGGTCACAAGACCGCCGATACCCTTGGCAAGGCAGGCATTGGCCAGAACATCGCCGAACGAACCGGCTTCTTCATATTCACCGGCGGATACGACGATGATATCGCCCGGCTTGGCGTAATTGATCGCAAGCTGCAGCATGATGTTGTCGCGCGGCGAGGACTTCACCGTGAAGGCAGGGCCACAGAGTTTCATGCGGTAGTCGACCGGCTTCAGACGCGACGACAGCGCACCACGACGGCCCTGAGCCTCATGGATCGTTGCCGGAGAGAACTTCGAAAGAGCCTCCAGATCCTCCTTGGAGGGACGTGCGGGAATATCTTTAATGTGGGTCATGAGGCCCTCCTCGAGGCCATAGTGAGCCGCACGGCGGCAAGATTGCCGCCGTCGGCAATAGTCAGTTTTTCAGGTTTTTAAGGACCGGACGCCTGGTGCGTCAGATCAGGGAATCGGATCGAACTTCAGCTCGGAGAGCGGCACGACCTTGTCGGTACGGGTCATTTTGTATTCGGTGCCCTGACCGAGCCACTTGTCCCAGATCTTGTTGATCTCACCATCAGCGTCGAGCTTGCGCAGGATCTCGTTGACCTTGGCGGTCAGCGCCGGCTGATCTTTCTGCATGCCAATACCGATCGGCTGGTAGAGCATGGGCTCTTCGATCATGCGCATTTCCTTGCCCCGGGTCTTCGATTCATTGACAAGCTTCGTCGTCGTCATCGTGTTTGCGACCATGCCGCGCGCCTTGCCCTGCTGAACGGCAAGATAGGCAGAACCAGTATCCTGGAATGTCAAGGGTTCGGACTTGTTGAGCTTGATCGACATTTCAGACGTCGAGCCCTTCGTAGATGCAATACGCTGACCGACATAATCTGCCTTGGCCTTGCCTTCGTCCGTGGTCGGAACGATCAGCATTTCCTTGGCGAGATAATAGGGGTCGCTGAACTGGATCTGCTCGGCGCGGCTCTGGGTATAGGCGAGGTTGGCAACGGTGATGTCGACGCGGCCGAGTTTCACTTCCGGGACACGTGCTTCAACCGATACCGGCTTGATTTCAGCCTTGACGCCCATTTCCTTGGCGATGGCGTTGCAGAGATCAACGTCGAAGCCGACCATTTCGCGGGTCTTCGGGTCCGGCGCGGCAAAGGGCGTCACATCGGCGAAGGTTGCACAACGCAGCGTCTTCGCTGCCTGAATATCGGCAAGCTGGTCGGCTTTGGCTGGCGCGACGACAGCGGTGCTGGCGACGAGCGATGTCAGAATTGCGAATTTCCAGTTCATTTGCTGTTCTCCATTGTTATTTTTAAAAGAAGGCAGTCAGTGCCGCAGATCAGCGAGAAAACGCTGAGCGCGCGGATGTCGTGGATTTTTGAAAAACTCCTCAGGCGGAGCCGTTTCGAGGATTTCGCCCGCGTCAATGAACCAGATCCGGTCCGCAACATCTCGTGCAAAGCCCATTTCGTGGGTGACGCAAAGCATGGTCATGCCTTCGGCGGCGAGGCTCTTCATCACACTCAGGACTTCGCCAACCATTTCCGGATCGAGAGCGCTGGTCGGCTCGTCGAACAGCATGACCGGCGGCTCCATGGCCAGCGCACGGGCAATCGCGACGCGCTGCTGCTGACCACCGGAAAGCTGGCCGGGATAAGAATTGGCCTTGTCGGCAAGGCCAACCCGATCGAGCAGCTTGAGAGCCTTTTCATGGGCAACGTTGGCTGGAACCCCTTTCACCCGGATCGGCGACATCGAAACGTTGTCGACCACTGATAGGTGCGGGAACAGGTTGAAACTCTGGAACACGAAGCCGATGCGGCTGCGCAGCTTGTTCAGTTCATTGCTGCGCATCGGCGCGTGAATGTCCTGCCCTTCGAAGCTGATACCGCCGCTGTTGATCTCTTCGAGACGGTTGACCGTGCGGATGAGCGTCGATTTGCCGGAACCGGATGGGCCACAGATCACCACGACCTCGCCGCGCGCCACCTCGGCGTTGACGTTCTTCAGAACCTGATAATCGCCGTAACTTTTGCAGACATCGGAAATGCGGATCGCCTGCTCGGCCTTCGGCCCGGAAACTGGGGTGCTCATAGCTGCTCCGTAATGGTTTTAAGTGGGGCTGCCTCTGCAGGAAGGCGGACATTGCGCGGGCCGGCCCGGCGGCGCGCGATCCGCCGCTCGACGCTGTTGGCAACATAGGTCAGGCTCCAACACAGGACGTAGTAGACCACTGCGAGAATGAGGAAGACCTGGAAGGGCTGCGTCAGAAGCTGGTTGTTGACCTGGCTCGCCGCAAAGGTCAGATCCGGCACATTGATGACGTAACCAAGCGTGGTGTCCTTGATCGTCGAAACGAACGTGGAGATCATGCTCGGGATCATGTTGTAGAGCGCCTGCGGCAGGATGACGTAACGCATCGAACCGAGATGGCTGTGCCCCAGGGCACGGGCGGCATCCATCTGTCCCTGGCCGAGCGATACGATACCCGCCCGCACCACTTCGCTCAAAAATGCGCCCTGATAGATGACCAGCGTGACCAGCATGATCAGGAAGCTTGGCACGTCGGCGCCGGTCCACAGCGGGATGACGAAGTAGCACCACAGAATGAGCATCAGGAGCGGCACGCCGCGCGTGACATAGACGAGACCGGTAATCGGCCAGCTCAGGAGCCGCCACTTGGACAGGCGGGCAAGAGCCATCAAAATGCTGACCGGAAAAGCCAGTGCGATCGCCAGTGCAGAAAGGATGAGGGTGTTGGCAAGCCCGCCGAGCGGCCCGTTCGGATACTGCCCGATCAGAAGCAGCAGCCAGTAATCCTGAATGATATTGATGAAATCCTGGATCATGCGCGCGCCCTCCGCGCGGGATCGCCACGCATCGAGAGATAAGCTCCGATGCCCATGATGATGAGTGAGAAGAACAGATAGGTGACAGTGCCGATCGTATAGATCTCGAATGTGCGGAAGCTGAGGTTTTCGACTTCCTTCACGGCGTGCGTCAATTCAGGTGCACCGATGACGATGGCAATGCTGCTGTTCTTGAAAAGCGATACGCTGTGATTGATGAGGGGCGGCAAGGCATTGCGAACGCCCTGCGGCATGATCACGAAGCGCATGGCGGAGACGTAACCATGGCCGAGCGCCTGAGCAGCTTCCATCTGCCCCTTGCTGACAGAACGCAGGCCTGACCGCAAATCCTCGCTGAAATAGGCTGCCTGGCAGAGACCAAGGCCGATCACCGCGAAGATCGCCTCCGCATTGTGGCTGGCAAGCCAGTCCGACAAACCTTGCGGCATGAGCGTGAAAATGCCGAAGTACCACAACATCAGCTGAACGAGTGTCGGCACGTTGCGGTGATAGGAGACGTAAGCGGCAACGATCGGCTCACCGAAGCGAAACGGCGAAACCCGAAGCGCCAGCAGCAGAATTGCCAGCGTCATCGCAAGCGTCCAGGAGCCGAGGAAGATGACAAATGTCATCTGGATGCCATGCAGAAGCATCCCGACATATTCAGGATTTGAGAAAATCGCTGATAGATCGAAGCCGCTCACCGCTCTGCCCCTTTGGCACTGCCGACAACAGCGGGCGTTTGTGGTTTCGCCGTCTGCAAACCGCCCATGACCTGCAGCGTCGGGGTGATTTCCATGTGACCGATGTTCATCGAGACGGGTGCTGCAACCGCAAAGGCAATTGCATCGGCAATATCGGAAGCCTGAGGCAATTCGAAACCATCGATGAAGCGCTCGCGGATCGACGGGTCGTTACCGTGAACGTGATTGAAGATGTCCGTGGCGACGCGACCAGGGCAGATTTCGGTGACGCGAACCCGCTTGCCGAACGTATCGATGCGCAGCTGGTTGGACAGCATGGCAACGCCGGCTTTCGTGGCGTGATAGGTGGAGTTGCCGCCGAAATTGTAGTTGCCGGCAATGGAGGAGATGTTGATGACGTGGCCGCGATCGCGTTCCGCCATGCCAGGCACGATCAGCCGGCACAGATGCAGTACGGCGCGCAGATTCACATCGATCAGCAGGTCGATATCGCCATCTTCCGCTTCAAGGAACTTCTTCGGCCGGTCGACACCAGCGTTGTTGACGAGAATGTCGAAGTCGATTTCGGAGGCAAGCTTCGCCAGCGCCTCACGGTCGGTCACGTCGATAGCATGCGGGATGCAACCGGTACGCTCTGCCAGTTCCTGAAGCGCGTCAGCACTTCTTGCCACGGCATGCACTTCAATGTTCTCACGCCGGAAACGCTCAACGATCGCCGCGCCAATCCCTCCGGAAGCGCCGGTTACAAGAGCCGTTTTATAGTCGGAAAAAGACATTCGTATTCATCCCCTTGTCGTTGAATTTGAGATTAGCGGAGCTTTGGCGTTCTGCCTAAGACGGATTGAATCTGGATGGATAAGGATGCGTTATGGAGCCCATTCGCTCCAAATCATCAAGCGCAGACAGACACTTAGAAGTTCGTCTTTTCCAGAGACTGCAAAAGCACGGCTTCTTTTTTGCCGCTGGCGGCTGTTGGTCGCGTTGCAATCCTCCGCGCGGCCTGCGAAAATCGCGCTACAGATAAAGAGGGAACTTTCATGGACATACGGCGACTGAGGTCGTTCATCGTGATCGTCGACACCGGCAGCATTACCCGCGCCGCCGACGTTTTGCATATTGCGCAGCCCGCCTTGAGCCAGCAGCTTGCCGGATTGGAAGATCATTTCCAGCAGAAGCTTCTGATTCGCAGCCAGCAGGGCGTGTCCATGACCGAGGCGGGCCGTGCCGTCTATCGGCACGCGCAGATCATCCTTCGCCAGATGGATCTCGCTCAATCAGACGTCAAAGCAACAGGCGCCTCACTGGTCGGCCGCGTGTCCGTCGGCCTTGTGCCATTCAGCAGTGCGGCAACGCTCTCCGCAGATCTGTTGATCGAGACCCGCAAACGTCACCCCGGAATCCTGCTTCATCTGACAGAAAGCGTCGGTCAGACCTACAGCCAGATGATCATGAACGGGCGTCTGGAAATGGCGCTCATTCACGGCTCGGGGCCAATCAAGGGCGTGCGTTTTGAGCCTTTGCTCAACGAGGATTTCTATTTCGTCGGTCACAGCCGAATGGGGATCGAAGCAAGCGATCAGCCTCTGCCAATTTCGGCGCTGGAGGATGTCCCCATTCTCATGCCGCCGCCTTACAATTTTGTGCGTCGTGCGGTTGATCTCGCCTTCACCCGCGCACGCGTCTCACTGAACGTCGTGGCAGAAATCGAAATCGTCCGGACGCTATCGCGTGCCGTAACCGATGGCATGGGTGCAACGATCATGCCGAAGGCGATCAGCGAGCGCCTTCTGGCCGAAACGAGCGAACCTCTTATTGTGCGCCCCATCACGCCAAGGATCGAGGAAACCCTGTCGTTCTGTGTTTCCGACCAAAGCGAGTTGTCGGAGCCGGCGCTGGCGGTGAAATCCATTCTGATGGAGCTCACCGCCCGCCTGAAATCGTAGTCGCTCAACGCAGCCCGTTGCAGAATTCTGCGATGCGGTTGCAGCCCTCTTCCAGCATTTCCATGCTTGTCGCATAGGAGATGCGGAAATACGGGCTCATGCCGTATGCCGCGCCCTGCACCGTTGCCACGTGGTGTTCTTCGACCAGACCCATGACGAAATCGACGTCGGTCGCAATCTTGCGACCGCCCTTGCTGGTCTTGCCGATGAGCTCGGAAATGTTCGGGAAAATGTAAAACGCACCTTCCGGCTTGTGCGCCCGCAGACCGTCGATTTCCGCAAGCCTGCCCAGCACGTAATCGCGGCGGGTCTTGTAGATGGACGAACGTTCCTTGAGAAGATCCTGCGGCCCATCGAGCGCGGCCACGGATGCAGCCTGCGTCAAGGTCGAGGTACCGCCGCTGTTTTGTCCGTTGACGTTGCTGATTGCCGCAATCAGATCCTTCGGACCGCCGCAGTAACCGAGGCGCCAGCCGGTCATCGCATAGGCCTTCGACACGCCATTCATGGTCAACACGCGATCGTAAAGACGTGGCTCGACCTCGGCAATCGTGCAGAATTCAAAATCGTCGTAGACGAGATGTTCGTAGATATCATCCGTCAGAATCCAGACATGCGGATGGCGCAGCATGACCTCCGCAATCGCCGCCATTTCAGCACGCGAGCAGGCGGCGCCGGTCGGATTGTTCGGGAAATTCAGGAAAAGCCACTTGGTGCGTGGAGTGATCGCTGCCTCGAGGTCTTCGGGCCGCAGCTTGAAACCTGCATTTTCCGGGCACGCTACCGAAACCGGAACGCCACCAGCGAACTTGACGATATCTGCATAGCTGACCCAGGACGGCGCAGGAATGACAACTTCATCGCCCGGATTGCAGGTTGCCAAGACAGCATTGAAGATGACCTGCTTGCCGCCGCCGGAAACAACGATCTGGTTCGGTTCGTAAACGAGGTTGTTGTCGCGCTTGAACTTGCGGATGATCGCCGCCTTCATCGCCGGCGTACCATCCATGGTGGGATATTTCGTATCACCTGCAAGAGCGGCCGCATGAGCGGCTTCGACGGCGTGTGCAGGCGTCGGGAAATCTGGTTCTCCGGACGAAAGGCTCACCACCTTGATGCCTTGAGCGGCAAGTTCGCGCGCGCGTTGCGTCATTGCGGCGGAAGCGGAAATCGAGACATTTTTCAATCGGTCGGCAATCGCAGGCATGGTCTGGTCTTCCAGTTTTGAACAGATGGTGAAAACGGATCGGCTGAAAACCTCAGCCGGCAACTTCGGATGCAGGCGCCAGCGAGCCGCCGACATTTTCTATTTCGCTACGGACAATGCGCGCCAGTTCGAGAGAACCCGGCGTATCGCTGTGAACGAGAATCGAGCGGGCCGCCATGGCGATGGTTGCGCCATCAATGGTCGTGACAGTCCCATCGATCAGGAACTGGCGAACGCGGGCGCGCACTGCAGATTCTTCTTTTATCAGCGCACCGGGCAGACCTCGGGTAACCAGACGGCCTTCACGGTCATAGGCTCTGTCCGCCAGAAAAAGGGTGAGCGTCTTCAGCGAAGCACGCTTTGCAGCGCTTTCAATCTCACTGCCCGGCATTGCAAAAATGATAAGCCCCGGATCAACGGCGCGGATCGCATCCATCATCAGATCGGCAAGCTTCGGGTCCCCGTTGACCATATTGCCCATTGCCGCATGGAAGCTGAAATGAGCGACCTGCTGGCCTTCGCTTGCGGCAATCGCCCTGAGCGCACCGAGCTGATAGAGCATCTGCTGACGCAGCTCATCCGCCGAATAAGGAATTTCGCGGCGACCAAAACCGGCACGATCGGGCAGGCCGGGATGTGCACCGATGCCCACACCGTTCGCTTTGGCCAGCCGTACCATCCGGACCATCGTGTCGGGGTCACCGCCGTGAAAACCGCAGGCGATGTTGGCCGAGGAGACAACCTTCATCATCGCTTCATCATCACACAGTCGGTAAGGGCCAAAACCCTCACCCATGTCGGAATTCAGATCGATCTTCATTCGTCCCTCCTTCGCGTCAGTTGATAACGGCAAGCGCCTGGCAAACCATGCGCGAGGTTCTGCGGACATCGGCAATGAATGCAGCGACCGACTTTTCGACCTCAGCCGCTTGCTGATGCGTCACGCGGACAAACCGCAACCGGCTGCCGATGCGCGCCTGGCCAAGTCGCCACAGGTCGGCCTCGATAACGCCGGCAATCTTGGGATAACCACCTGCCGTGTTGGCGTCGGCCATCTGGATGATTGGCTCACCGCTCGGCGGGACCTGCACAACGCCGGAAACAACACCATGCGAGCGCATTTCCACCGGTGTTGTCGGCTTGATGGCATCGCCCATCAGTCGATAACCAGTTCTGTCGCTCTGGGTTGAGATTTTCCAGGTCTGCGACCAGAAACGCTCGGCATCATCGCCGAAAAGCGCATGTTCACCGGCCGGAATGGCACGAACCGAAAGCACACCATCTTCCGCTGCCGGAAAAGCATCCGCCAGCGCATAGACCGGATCGACAAAGGCGACGCCCGCCGCCGGAAAATTCAGTGGTTCGGAAACCTCATCGACGCGCAATGTATCGCCGACCGCGAGGAAACGGCCGTCGTTACCGCCGAAGGCACCGCGCAGCGACGTACTGCGCGATCCCATGACAGTTGCGACATCAATGCCGCCAGCAACGCAGATATAGGCGCGGGTGCCAGTACGGGGTTGGCCCAGTTCCAGAACCTGCCCAGCTTGCACCGGCAAAGCGCAGCAGGATTGAATGGCTGCGCCATCAAGCGATGCGCCGCAATCGGCACCGGTGACAACAAACGCGGTCGGCTTCGAGAACCGCAGCTTGAAGGGATAGGTCTGAATCTCGAGCGCGGCAGCGCCTGCGTCATTGCCGATCAGAGTGTTTCCGACCTTCAAGGCCAGCGTATCCATTGCGCCGCTGGTGGTAACACCGATATTTCGGAAACCGGGGCGGCCAAGGTCCTGTACCGTATTGAACGGTCCCGTGTGGATGATCTCTATCATAGCTCTATGCTCGCTGGCACGAAACGCACCGTATCACCCGGCGCCATGATGGCAGGCGTCTCCGACATTGGATCAAACATCTGCAATTCGGCAAAGCCGATTGAATTCCAGCCATTCGGGCCGGTCAGTACCGCAACACCGGTCTGCATGCCGCCTATGGTGACACAGCCTCTTGCCATGTTAAGCGAAGGAACAGTCTTTCGCGGCATGTAGATACGCGGATCAAGACCGTGCAGGTAACCGAACCCAGGCGCACTTCCGAGTGCAAACACCCGATAGGTCCCTTCGTAATGAATGCGCACCACTTCGCGGTCTGACAATCCTGACCGGTCGCAAAGCGCGGCAAGATCGGTGGCGTGATCACCGCCATAGGTCACGGCAATTTCGATCGTTCTTCCGGCAAGATCGATGCTCTCGGCCTGATCCCAGTCTTCCAGAAGACGCAGTGCCAAGGCCTCCGGGTCATCGGGCGTGGCCTTGAGCACAACGAGGAGATTGGTCATGCCAGGAACGATTTCTTGGGTTTCGCTCCAGGTTTCGACGACCTTGGACAAAGCCCAGATCCGCCGCTGCGAGGCAAGGTCGAAATCGCCCGTGGCTTCAAGAAGGAAAGCGCGGGAGCCAATCGGCGACACGCGCGCGCCATTGCGGTCCTGTGAAAAGACCTCCAAAGGGGCTAGGATTTTGGCAATCGAGGCGTTCATGCTTCTGGCTCGACTTCTGCAATCGGGTCGCCGAAGCCGACGACCGTTCCGGGTTCAACGAGATGGCGGCGAAGGCGTTTCGAGGTCCCGGCTTTCACCGGCAACAGAACTGGTCCGACACGGAGGAAGCCCACCAGATTGTCATTCGCAGAACTGCCCTGCGTTGGCGCGCGCGAAAGATCTGATGGCCAGAACACGCCCGCCATCGGCGCCTTGAAGATCGCGGCAGACGCGGTCTCCGACTTGCTGGCTCTCATATCACGCGCGGATCTTCCCGCAGATCCGGCCACAACGATCCGCACGGTCTGGTCCCGGCGGGTGATCTCGATACCATCGACACCGGCGGCTTCAAGAACGAGTGTCAGCCTTTCGATGATCGCGGGATCGGTGAAATCAACCTTGCTCATGCGCGCCCCCGCGTCTTCAGCCATTTTTCGAGATAATGGATGTCCGTTTGGCCCTCTTCAAAAGCCGGGTCTTCAAACAACTCCCGCAACAGCGGCAGATTGGTCGCGATGCCGTCCAGCTTGAAGGCGGCGAGCGCGGCGCGGGTGCGGGCCATGGCCTCAGCCCGATCACGCCCGTGCACGATAAGCTTGGCGATCAAGGAGTCGTAATAGGGAGAGACCCTGTAACCGGCTTCGACATGCGTATCGACACGAACGCCTTCGCCTGTCGGCAGTTCGAGCGCGGCAATGACGCCGGCCGACGGCATGAAGGTGGCCGGGTCTTCGGCATTGATACGGCATTCGATGGCGTGCCCCTGGCAGGCCACGTCGTTCTGGTTCATCGGCAACTCTTCGCCCTGCGCAACACGGATCTGCTGCTGGACGATATCGACGCCGCTGGTTTCCTCGGTCACGGGATGCTCTACCTGCAGACGCGTGTTCATTTCGATGAAATAGAACGCGCCATCTTCATAGAGGAACTCGAAGGTGCCAACACCGCGGTAACCGATCTGCTGGCAGGCTTTGACGCATGCTTCTCCAACGGGACCAATCAGCGCATCGGAAATGCCCGGCGCCGGCGCCTCTTCGACAACCTTCTGGTGGCGCCGTTGCATGGAGCAATCACGGTGGCCAAGCCAGACAGCATTTCCATGCGTGTCGCACAGCACCTGAATTTCAATATGGCGCGGATACTGGAGGAATTTCTCCATGTAGAGCGCCGGCGTTCCAAAAGCCTTGCGGGCTTCTTCGCGGGTCAATGTCACCGCTTCCAGCAGATCAGCCTCTTCAAGCACGACCCGCATGCCGCGCCCGCCACCACCACCGGCAGCCTTGACGATGATCGGATAGCCGATCTCCGACGCGATGGCGCGGATCGCCTCCGGTTCTGCGGGAAGTTCACTGTCGGGACCTGGAACGCAGGGCACACCGGCGGCAACCATGGCGCTCTTGGCAGCAATCTTGTCGCCCATCGTGGCGATCGCGGTAGCATCCGGCCCGATGAACGTCAGCCCCGCCTCGTCGACGGAAGCGGAGAACCGAGCGTTTTCCGAGAGGAAACCATAGCCTGGATGAACGGCACCGGCGCCAGAAAGACGTGCCGCGAGCAAAATGGCATTCTGGTTCAGGTAACTTTTCGGGGCAGGCGCCGGACCAATGCAGATCGCTTCGTCGGCGCTTCGGGTATAGGCGGCATTCCGGTCAGCTTCCGAGCAGACAACGACCGTCTTCAAGCCCATGTCACGGCAGGCGCGAACGACGCGCAGAGCAATTTCGCCGCGATTGGCGATCAGAACCTTGTCGAAACGTTGTTGCGGCTGCATCACGCGATCTCCGCAAGCATGTCACCAGCCTCGACCTCCGCACCGTTCACGTCCGTCAGACGCGTGATGCGGCCAGCGCGCGGCGCGGCAATCTTGTTGAAAACCTTCATCGCTTCGATGATAAAAAGTGTCTGCCCTTCGACAACCTCATCGCCGACGGCAACGAAAGGCGGATCATTCGGAGCCGGAGCAATATGCAGGACACCAAAGATGGGAGCGTTGACTGCAAACCCGCCCGTTGCAGGCTTGTCTTCAGGCACGGTGGCTTGCGCGGGTTGCTCGACAGCGGCGACACTCTCAGCCGTTGACGACAAAGCATTTGCCGACCTTTCTCGGAAAATGCGGACAGTGGTGTCCTTCTCGGTGACCGTCAGTTCGGTAATGCTGGACCGGCCGACGAATTCGATGAGTGTTTCTATCTTTGAAAGGTCCATTCCTCGGTCCACATTTTGGCTGCGTCGATGCTGCGCCCCATTTCGAGCAGCAGCCATCACAGGCCATTGTGGTAACATAGGCAGCGGGTTGATGGGGTCAGACGAAGTTTCAATGGACCGGCGGTCGCCTCTTGCTGCATCAACGGGCAGATTCTCTGAGGAAGGAAGCACAATGATTATCACCAAAAGTGGTTCGCAACCGTCGGCAAAGGGTCCGTCGGATTGGTTTACGGGAAATGTTCGCGTCGACCCTTTGTTTTCGGCAAACGATGCGCGCCGTGCCGCTTCGGCTTCTGTGACCTTCGAACCCGGTGCAAGAACCGCGTGGCATACTCATCCTCTCGGCCAGACATTGCTGGTGACATCAGGGCGCGGGCGTGTGCAACGCGAGGGCGGCCCGATCATGGAGATCCATCCCGGCGATGTGGTCTGGT
This sequence comes from Agrobacterium tumefaciens, assembly GCA_025559845.1. Lineage (NCBI taxonomy): Bacteria > Pseudomonadati > Pseudomonadota > Alphaproteobacteria > Hyphomicrobiales > Rhizobiaceae > Agrobacterium > Agrobacterium tumefaciens. Next base: position 1,265,857 of record CP048470.1, on the reverse strand, counting down.
TCGAACCTGGTGAAAAACACTGGCACGGTGCCTCGCCGGAAACCGCCATGACACATATCGCCATCCAGGAGCATGTTGACGGAAAGGTCGTGGACTGGCTCGAGCATGTGACGGACGCCCAGTATCTCGGCTGAAACGTCAGCCCGCGTCATCAGCGAAAGCCGCATGACGCGGGCGCTTTAAATATGACAGTTTTCCACTAGTTTTGAGGGCGCGGCCAGGCTATAGCTTGCCAATCTTCCGCTGTGCTCGAACCTCGTTATGTATCCAGGCGCAATCTCAAAACCCGCATCGATTGAACCGCTCTGATGGCCAGATCCGGCGCCATCCGGTCGCAAACCCAGCAGATGACATCTCACCGTATCCGGCTTATGCCGAACCATCTGGCGGGTTGCGCCGTCGTCCTCTCTGCCCTCGTTATCATCACGCTTGCCGTCGGCCATGGTCCGGCGGGTTGGGAGTGGAGTACCGACGTCAACCTGATTGCGCGTTGGCGCCTCATGCGCGTCGTCGGCGCCGTCTCTGCAGGTGTTCTCTTGGGCATCAGCGGCGTGCTTGTTCAACTTGTCACGGCCAATCCCATGGCAAGTCCCGAGGTCATGGGCATATCGGCCGGCGCAACGCTTGGCGCTATCGCACTGCTCTTCGTTTCGACGTCCTACACATCCGGCGACCTGCTCATCGCATGTGCCACCGGCTCGCTCCTGGTGACAGCGGCGATGTTGATCCTGGGCAGGCGCGCGAATTTCGCACCTGACAGGATCATTCTGATCGGTATCGCTCTGTCGGCAATTGTCGGAGCCATCGGCGCATTTGTCGTGGCCGTCGGGGGGCCTGCGCGAGGGCTTCTTCTCACATGGTTTTCCGGCTCCACCTACCGTGTCACCACCGACCAGGCGATAACAGTGGCCGTCTTGGCCGCCCTGGCCCTGTTCGTTGTTCCGCTGCTTAACCGTCCGCTTGAACTGCTCGGACTTGGTGAAGACAGCGCCCGATCGCTCGGACTGCGGATTTCGCGCACACGTGGTGCGATCATTCTCTACAGCGCCATTGCCACCGCGGGTGCAACCATCATTGTTGGACCCGCAAGTTTCGTTGGACTGCTGGCGCCGCATATGGTGCGCCAGTTTGGCATTACCCGCACGCTGCCGCAGATTTTTGCCTCCGCGCTTGCCGGCGGTGTTCTGATGCTGACAGCCGATTGGCTCGGGAGAACCCTAATCTTCCCATGGCAAATGCCGGCCGGTCTTCTGACTGCACTGATCGGCGGTCCCGTATTTCTCTACACGATGCGCCAACGCGGCTGAACGTCCCGGATCAGACCAGTCAGTTCAACAGAGGCATGATGTTTTCCGCCGCCTCTTTCAGCAGGGGCAGAACGTCATCCGTCATCTGCTCCAGCGAGATATGTGCAGCCGGAGCGCCGACGTTCAAGGCCGCTATCGTTTCACCGCGCCTGTTCTTCAAAGGCACAGCGATCGATCTCAGGCCCAGTTCGAGTTCCTGATCGATCAAGGCATATCCAAGCTCCCTGACACGACCGAGCTCGTTCATGATCGCGTCGGGGTCGACAAGCGTGCGGTCGGTGTTGGCCCGCAGATCGGATCTCGCAAGCACATCGCGCGCATTGCTGTCGCTGAGGGCGGCAAGCAGCACCCGACCCATTGAAGAACAGTAAGCCGGAAGGCGGCTGCCGGGATTGAGGTTAATCGACATGACGCGCCGTTGCGATGCACGGGCGATGTAAAGGATCTGCGTATCATCGAGCACGGATGCAGATGAACTCTGGCCGATCTTTTCCGCCAGCACGTCAAGATGAGGTTGCAACAGCGTCGGCAAGGGCGTGGCGGACAGATAGGAATGTCCAAGCCGCAGGATGCGAGGCGTCAGCGTGAAGAACTTGCCATCATAGTCAGCATATTGCAGCTCGAAGAGGGTCAGTAGCGAGCGTCGCACCGTGGCGCGATCAAGCCCCGTTTTCTTGGCAACATCGGCAATCGACAGGCGCCGGTCGCTCTCGCCGAATGCCTCGATTACACGCAAACCCTTGGCAAAGCCGCTTACGAAATCCGTTTCCTTCACGGCTTAGCCCTCTCGTTTGTGCGATATATGAACAAATATCAATTAACGCACAAACTTCATTGCCGCAAGCCTTGATGAGTCGTATCTACTGGCGAGAACACAGACAGTTTGTCGACGTAAGATCTAGGGAGGTCGAATGGACAAGAGATCGCAAAGTGCCGCGGAAGCGGTTTCCGCTATCGGCGACGGCGCCGTGGTGATGATCGGCGGCTTCGGCGGTTCCGGCGCACCGATTGAACTCATTCATGCGCTGATCGACAAGCGCCCCAGAAATCTCACCGTCATCAACAACAATGCCGGAAACGGCAGGATCGGCATTGCCGCGATGATCGACGCGGGCATGGTCGCCAAAATGATCTGCTCATTTCCGAAATCGTCCGACCCGCGCGCCTTCACCGACAAATATCTTGCCGGCGAAATCGAGCTTGAACTGGTACCACAGGGGACACTGGCCGAGCGCATCAGAGCCGGCGGAGCGGGCATTCCGGCCTTTTATACGCCGACTGCCTACGGAACCGAGCTTGCCAACGGCAAGCCGATCGCTGAATTCGATGGTCGACATTATGTTCAGGAACGCTGGCTGAAGGCCGATTTTGCGATCGTGAAGGCGCATGTCGGCGATACGCACGGCAACCTCACCTACAACAAGGCCGCCCGCAACTTCAATCCGCTGATGTGCATGGCCGCAGCCAAGACGATCGTTCAGGTTTCCAAGATTGTCGAGGCCGGCGGCATCGACCCGGAACAGGTCGTGACACCTGGAATTTTCGTCGACCGCGTCGTCGAAGTGGCGAACCCGCAGCAGGAAGAGGCAATGATCCGCGCCGGGATGCAGTATGAGGGAGGAATTTACGCATGAGCGCCGATACGCTGACGGTCGATGTCCGTGACGACATCAAGCTTTCCAACGCGCAGATCGCCTGGCGCGCCGCCCAGGATATTGAAGACGGCGCCTATGTGAACCTCGGCATCGGTTTTCCGGAAATGGTGGCGCGTTATCAGCCTCCGGGACGTCAGGCCGTGTTTCACACCGAAAACGGCATCCTGAATTTCGGGGAAGCGCCGACGCCCGGTGAGGAAGACTGGGATCTGATCAATGCCGGCAAAAAGGCCGTGACCCTGAAGCCGGGTGCCGCGTTCTTTCACCATGCAGACAGCTTCGCGATGGTGCGCGGCGGTCATCTCGACGTAGCCATTCTGGGGGCGCTTCAGGTTGCCGAAAACGGCGATCTTGCCAACTGGCGGGTTGGCTCAAAGGGTGTGCCGGCCGTCGGCGGCGCCATGGATCTGGTTCACGGCGCCAAGCAGGTGTTTGTCATCACCGAACACGTCACCAAGAATGGCGAACCGAAGCTCGTTGAAAAATGCACCTTCCCGCTGACCGGCGTTGCCTGCATCACCCGCATCTACACCAGCCACGCCGTCATCGACATCGTGGACGGGCATTTTGTCCTGCGTGAAAAGCTGCCGGGCATGAGTGTCGAAGAACTGCAGGCCATGACGGGTGCCAAGCTCCACATCGATGGCGCCGTAGCCGATCTGACCGTTCCGACACTGTGAATTCATAAAGCGTTCCGGTGTTTGGAAGTCGCATCCGATTTCACACCGGTCCGCTTGAGGAGGATTTTATGACTGACGCATTCATTTGCGATTATATCCGCACCCCGATCGGCCGTTTCGGCGGCTCGCTCTCATCCGTACGCGCCGACGATCTGGGCGCGATACCGCTCAAGGCCTTGATGGAGCGCAACACGTCTGTCGACTGGGAAGCGGTGGGCGATGTCGTCTATGGCTGCGCCAACCAGGCCGGCGAGGATAACCGGAACGTTGCCCGCATGTCGTTGCTTCTGGCAGGTCTTCCTGTTTCCTTGACTGGCACGACCATCAATCGCCTCTGCGGTTCCGGCATGGACGCCGTTATCACGGCGGCGCGTGCGATCAAGGCAGGCGAAGCCGACTTGATGATAGCAGGCGGTGTGGAAAGCATGAGCCGTGCGCCCTTCGTTATGCCAAAGGCGGAAACCGCATTTTCCCGCAACGCCGAAATCTACGATACGACGATTGGCTGGCGTTTCGTCAACCCCGCCATGAAGAAGCAATACGGTGTCGATTCCATGCCGGAAACCGGCGACAACGTGGCCATCGACTACCATGTATCACGCGAAGACCAGGACGCCTTTGCCGTGCGTTCACAGGCGAAGGCTGCTGCTGCACAGGCAAATGGCCGGCTGGCCAAGGAAATCACGCCTGTCTCGGTCGCGCAGAGAAAAGGCGACCCAATCGTCGTGTCTGCGGACGAGCATCCGCGTTCAACCAGCCTCGAGGCCCTTGCAAAGCTGAAGCCCGTCAACCGCCTGGAAGGCGCCACCGTGACTGCCGGCAATGCCTCTGGTGTAAACGATGGGGCTGCAGCCCTCATCATCGCGTCGGAAGCCGCCGCACGCAAATACGGTCTGACACCGATTGCGCGTATCATGGGTGGGGCCACAGCAGGTGTTGCACCGCGTGTTATGGGATTTGGGCCAGCGCCAGCCACGCACAAACTTTGCGCACGACTTGGCCTCACCCCTTCGCAGTTCGATGTCATCGAACTGAACGAAGCCTTCGCGTCGCAGGGTATTGCTGTGCTCAGAGACCTAGGTCTCTCGGATGAGGCGGAAAACGTCAATCCGAACGGAGGCGCGATCGCACTCGGCCATCCACTGGGGATGTCGGGCGCCCGTATCAGTGGTACTGCCGCCATGGAGCTTTCGCTCGGACACGGCCAATATGCTCTTGCCACCATGTGCATTGGCGTCGGCCAGGGCATCGCCGTCGCACTGCAGCGCGTCTAATCTGGGAGCAAGGCGAGGATCAGCTTAGTGGTCTTCGCCTTTTCAGCGTCTACCCCGATCGTAGTCAGGGACCGTGAACTCGTCGGCGTCGGGCGTGAAGAATTTTGTCACGATCTTTTTGACGCCGGGGCTCGCGGCCACTCTCAGCACCGCATGCTGGAGAGCAACACCGAAGCGGGTTTGCGGCTGCAGCATTTTGGGTGCAATTTTTGGCACCCCCTGACCCTTTTCGACATAGGGCCGCATCAGCTCGTCATAGCGATGCAGCGCCGTATCAAGATCTTTGGCGGTTGCCAGTTCTCCGGCAAGAACATAGGCTCCAACAATGGCAAGCGTGGTGCCAATCCCTGCAATCGGGGTTGCACACCATGCGGCATCGCCAGTCAAAACCACGTGGCCGCTCGACCAGCGCTCCATCTTCACCTGGCGAAGAACGTCGAAATATAGATCATTGGCGGTGTCGAGCCCCTGCAGCACGCGAGGTGCCTCCCAGCCGGCATCGTGGAAATGCTGTCTCAGGAATTCCTTCTGCTCTTCAGGCGACAACGCGTCTTCTTCATCTGGCTTTTTCTGCACAACGAGGATAACGCGCGTCGTCCCTTTGTTGTCGGGCCGCAACCATATGCTCCTGCCTTCGCCGGCTGTGTAAATGCGGCAATGGTCAACGTCGCTCTCGCTTTTGGGGATGGTGAAGTAACCCATGATGACATCAAGCCATCGCGGCTCATTCTCCCCCATGAAGAACATTTCCCGAGTTGATGATCCGACGCCTTCCGCGACGATCACCAGATCGTAGTTTTCCTGATTGCCAGATTTGAATGTTACGACAGCACCATCTTTCTGGTCATCGATATCCTCGATACAATCGCCGAAGCGAAACCGGGTATCGTGCCCGCAAGCCTCGAAGAGGATTCTTGCGAGATCGCCGCGCAGAATTTCCAGCTCCGCCGTCGGCCCATCGGGGCCAATTTCATCGACGTCGAATTCGGCAATCGTCTCGTTATTTTCGTTGACGAAGCGGATGCCCTCTTCGCCAGTTCCATTCCTGGCTACCACGTCTTCGAGCCGCATCTTATGGAGCACGTCCCGCCCTGCACCCCGGACATCGATATTCTGGCCGCCATCGAGAAACTGGGGATGGCGCTCCACGACCGTGACGTCAAATCCCCAATGATTAAGCCACCAGGCCAATGTCGTGCCAGCAACACTGGCGCCCGTAATCAGAACCCGGCGCTTCTGCTGATCCATATCACGCATGCTCACACACTCGCACTGAACTGAAAAAAAGAAGAAGATCCCTGCGCCTATTGGGCCGGGGCTCGGTCGCCATCAAGCAATGAGGAAAAGGGATGTTTGGTTCCGCCTCACGCAGTCAGTCCCAAAACCATTGCACTTGGAACGATTTGCAGTCGCCGCAATTAATGAAACGCGCTTCACGCGATCGGCGGGCACGCATCCGGGTGCAGAAGAGAGAAATGGCAATGGCAGGCGCTTCAATCAGAAAGGCGGAACCACCAGAGCTGACAGAATTTGCGATTGGCATCGCTCGCGGTGCCGCCGGCGCCCTGCTTTTCGGCATTCCCATGCTGATGACCATGGAGTTGTGGCAGCTTGGATTTTACATCGAGCGTTACAGGTTGTTCGTTCTGCTGCTTCTCAACATTCCGCTCCTGATCATGCTCGCAAGGATGATCGGCTTCGAACGGACGTCCACATGGCGTGAGGCGTATCGCGACGCCATGATCGCCTATGCACTTGGCGTTGTCATGAGTGCGGCAATCCTTGTCTTGCTTGGAGACATCAAGCCAGACATGCCATTTTCGGAAATGCTCGGAAAGATCGCGATCCAGGCTGTACCGGCAAGTATCGGCGCGTTGCTCGGTCGCTCACAGTTCGGAGACAAGTCGGATACGAGCGATGAAGAAGATAAGAACAGCGATGTGGATGAAAACGATCCTGTCGAAGGACAGCTCTCAACTCGCTACAGTCGCGAGCTTTTCCTCATGGCGGTCGGCGCGCTTTTTCTCAACCTGAATGTCGCTCCGACTGAAGAAGTAATCCTCATTTCCTACAGGATGACACCCTGGCATGCTTTTGTCGCCATTCTGATATCGATCGCCATCATGCACGGGTTCGTTTATGCCGTCTCGTTCAGAGGCACCCACGAGATACCGGATGATACACCGCGGTGGCATGTCTTTTTCCGCTTCACCTTTCCCGGTTACGTCGTTGCACTGATCGTCAGCCTCTATGTGCTCTGGATATTCGGGCGGCTCGATCACACGGTACCGACGCAGATGCTGATGTCGACTATCGTTCTGTCGTTTCCAGGCGCAATCGGCGCTGCAGCCGCACGGCTCATTCTTTAGCGAGGGCGCATGGCCAGCAAGTCAAAACACCCCGAAGCACAGGAACCTCATTGGATCGAGTGGGCCACCGGTGTACTTTCAGGCCTGGTGGTCGCTAGTATTCTGGCGTGGGTCGGCTACGAGGCACTGACCCAAAATACCAACCCTCCGGATCTTGCCATTCAGGTCGGCAAGGACAGCGTCATTGAATCCGGCCATCGCGTCGAGTTTCAGGTGCTGAACCGTTCTGACCGAACTGCCGCCGCAGTGACTGTCCGGGGCGACGTCATCGACGCTGGAAACGTATTGGAAAGCGTTGAGGTCATCCTCGACTATGTCCCTGCCCATTCAACAGCGGGCGGCGCTTTCATCTTCATAACCGACACGACCAATCGTGAAATCCGCATCAAGCCGCGCGGTTATGCCGACCCGTGAACACCAGTGCGTGAATGAAGATCTGTTGAGCTGATCGGGCCGCAGCGGCGGAACGAATCACCAGCCGCTTCGTTTAGCGTTATTGTCCGTATCGGGAGTCACGGAGATGGCGGCACCGCGCGCCAACTGGAAGGGCTATATCAAGTTCGGGGAGGTCACCTGTCCGGTGGCACTTTACACTGCAGCATCCTCCTCCGAACGGATCAGCTTCAACATTCTCAACCGAAAGACCGGAAATCGCGTCCGTCGCGAGTTCATCGACAGCGAGACGGGAGATGTCGTCGAACACGACGACCAGGTGAAGGGTTATGAAACCGGCAATGGCCGATATGTCATGCTAGAGCCGGAGGAGATCGCCGCAGCCATTCCCGACAGCGACAAGACACTTGCCATAGACGCGTTCATAGCCTGCACGGAAATCGACGACGTCTATTTCGACAAACCCTATTATCTGGCTCCGCAGAAAATGGGCGAGGAAGCGTTTGCGTTGCTGCGCGACGGCATGAGGGAGGCTAAAGTTGCCGCCATTGCAACTACAGTACTTTTTCGCCGTCTTCGCACCCTGTTGATCCGTCCCAGTGGCGATGGCCTGATTGGCACCACACTGAACTTCGATTACGAGGTTCGCCCGGCCGAGGACGCTTTCCAAGAAATGACCGACATCAAAATTGACGCCGAGATGCTCGATCTTGCTGCTCATATCATTGGAACGAAACGCGGCAGCTTTGACGTCTCGAAATTCGATGACCGTTACGAGGATGCACTGGCCGAACTGGTGAAGGCGAAGATCGAGGGCAAGCCGTTCAAGAAGATCGCTGCTCCAAAAGCATCGAAACCCAGCGACCTTCTGCAGGCGTTGCGAGAGAGCGCGCAGGCCATGAAGGCATCTACAGCGAAGCGTGAATCTGCCAACACCAATCCACCGAGGAAGAAAGTTTCCAGCAACAAGACCGCCTCGTCGTCGTCATCGCCGCGGCGGAAGGCCGGATGAAACGGAGATTGCCATCATGCCACTTCGTCCACATTGGAAAGGTTATCTGAAACTATCGCTCGTCACCTGTTCGGTGGAGATGACGCCTGCAACGTCCGACAGCGAAAAGGTGAAATTCCATACTCTCAATCGCGAGACGGGCAACCGCGTTCAAAGCCACTACGTCGATGCCGTTACCGGTAAGGGGGTCCGCGAACAGGACGAGGTGAAAGGGTATCAGCGCGGCGATGATGATTATGTCATGCTTGAGGATGAAGACCTCGAGCACGTCGCACTGGAAAGCACGAAAACGATCGACATTTCGACCTTCACCCCACGTGACGAGATTGACTGGATCTGGTTGGACAAGCCGTATTATCTCACACCCAACGACAAGGTCAGTGAAGAGGCCTTTGCCGTCATTCGCGCCGCCATGGACCAGCAGAAAATGGTCGGTATTTCCAGGCTGGTGCTTGGACGTCGTGAACGGGCGGTCATGCTCGAGCCACGCGGCAAGGGAATTGTACTCTGGACGCTGAGATATGGCGACGAAGTGCGAGAGGCAGGCGACTATTTCGCCGGCTTGGCCGAAACAAAAACCGAAAGGGAAGCGCTTCCGTTAATTCGCAAACTCATCAAGACGCAGACCCGGCACTGGGACGGCAAGATGGTTTCCGATCCGGTTCAGGAAAACCTCCTTGATCTCATCAAGTCCAAGAAAAAGCAGCGTAAGCCGACCACAGCCAAAAAGCCCACCGAAACGGAGACAGAGAAACCGAGCAACGTGATCAACATCATGGATGCGCTACGCAAATCGGTCGAGGCAGACAATCGTCGATCGAAAAAGACGAAATAGCCGAAGGCCTCTCAAATGCTGCGCCTCAGCTCATTTTTTCCAGACGTTTAATGGCTTCCGCCAGCGAGCGGCCCGATTGATCGTAATCCTTCCACGCCTCGCTCTTGCCGAGCAATGATGGGACCGTCCGTATCGTAAACCGCTTGGGATCAAGATCCGATTTCACCTGCGTCCATGTCAGCGGCATCGAGACCGTAGCACCAGGCCGCGCACGCGGTGACAGAGGAGCAACCGCGGTCGCCATGCGGTCATTGCGCAGATAATCGAGAAAGATACGCCCGTCCCGAAGCTTTTTTGCCATTTTGGTCAGATAGATGTCGGGTTTCTCCTCGGCCATCAACTCACAAACCCGCCGAGCAAAATCCTTTGCCTCATCCCAGTCGGGCGACGCACCGTTTGCGGCCTTCAGTGGCGTAACCACATGCAACCCCTTGCCACCGGTCGTCTTGCAGAAACTGACAAGACCAAGCTCATCTAGACGGTCGCGGAAATCGCGCGCCGTCTCGACCACAGTGGAAAAGGCAACGTCGGGGCCTGGATCGAGATCAAAGACGAGACGGCCAGGCAATTCCGGCTCACCCGGATGGCAATTCCAGGGATGAAGTTCGAGTGACGCAACCTGTGCCAGTGCTACCAGCCCCTCAATCCGGTCGACCTGCAGATAGGGCTTCTTGTCACCGGAGACTTTGACGAGTTCCAGCAGGTTCGACATGCCAGGCATGGCATGGCGCTGGAAGAATTGCTCGCCGCCGATCCCGTCGGGCGCCCGGATGACTGAGCAGGGTCTGCCCCTGACGTGACCGATCATCCAATCCCCCACAGCCTCGAAATAGTGAGCCAGATCCTCCTTTGTCACGGGATCTTCTTTATCCGGCCAGAGCACCTTGTCAGGGTTGGAAATGAGGACACCCATGATCTCCACTTTTGCGCCCTTTCGGCCTGTGGCCCTTGAAGCAGATTTCTGCACCGGCGCTTCACCGGGTTTCACCGGACCGACCGATGCCGCGACCTCCGTCGTCACCTCAGCGGCCGGTTTGTCTTCCCTCAACCCCTTGAATGCGGCCTGACGCACCTGCCCATCCGCCGTCCATCCCGCGAATTCGATTTCGGCAACGCATTCCGGTTTCACCCAATGGATGTCGGCCGTCTTTTTCGGTGCGCCTATCCCGGTAAAGGGCGAACGGGAGACCTGCAGCGGCACCAACATTTCCATCAGCATATCAGCTCTGCCAGCGCCGAAACCGGTGCCGACACGGCCGACATGGACGAAGTGCTTGTCGCGATGGACACCGACCAGAAGAGATCGAAACCGTCCGTTGGTTGTGGCGTAACCGCCAATGACCACTTCATGACCTGCCCGGCACTTGGATTTTATCCAGCTATCACTCCGACCGGACTGATAAGGCGCATCCGCCTTCTTTGATACAATCCCCTCCAGAGACAGCCGGCATGCCGAGCGAAGCACGGCATCGCCGCCCGTATCGAAATGATCGGCATAACGTATGCGCTGCCCGGGCTTTGCTTCCGCGAGAAGCGCCTCAAGCCGTGATTTCCGCCCCTGAAGCGGCAGATCGCGTAGATCAGCGTCGCCATCGAACAAGAGATCGAAAGCAAAAAAGACCAGATGCTCGGTTTGCCCCTCCGACAAGGCCGCCTGAAGTGCTGAAAAATCCGGTGCGCCGCTGTGATCCAGCGCACAGATTTCTCCATCGACGATAACATCGGGAAGATCGGCGGCATCGCCGGCGATGTGGCTGAAACGTTTAGTCCAGTCGAGCCCCTTGCGCGTTTTGAGCTGAACCTTGCCTGCCTCAACACGCATCTGGATACGGTAACCGTCGAACTTGATTTCATGCAGCCAGCCTGTCGAAGATGGCGGCCTCTCCTGAGACTTGCAGAGCTGCGGCGGGACGAAGGCGGGCATAGAGCTTGCCGCAGGTCTTTTTTTTCTGGCCTCGCGCTGTCGCTGCTTTTGCCTCTCTTCCGCCGCACGCCCTTCGCTGCTGTCCCATACGGCGTCGGCACCGATAACGGCTTCACTCAACATGAATGGCTTTGGCTTTCGCCCTGTGCCGGCGGTGATCGCCGCCATCTCCCGGCCCGATGCCACCGACGTTTTTTCCCGATTGAGAATTGCGCCACCGTTCCGGCTGACGGATTTATCGTCACGATGCTTTATCAGCAGCCAGTTGGTCCGCTTGCCGCCGTTTCGGTCGTGTTTCATGCGAACAAGCACGAAGCTGCCTTGCAGGCGATCCCCGTTGAGGACGAATTTGAGGTCGCCTTTCTTGAGCGCATCTTCCGGCGACATGTCACCCTCCGGCTCCCAATAACCACGGTCCCACAGCATGACCGTGCCACCGCCATATTCACCTTTCGGGATCGTGCCTTCGAAATCGCCGTAGTCGAGCGGATGGTCTTCAACTTCGACTGCCAGGCGTTTGTCTGCCGGATCGAGTGAAGGACCGCGCGTCACGGCCCATGACTTGAACACCCCATCAAGCTCAAGGCGAAGATCGTAATGGAGGCGGGTCGCATCGTGTTTCTGTATGACAAAGCGAAGACGCCGCGATGGCTTTATCTCGACCGTTCCGGCGGGCTCTGTCGTCTTCCTGAAATCGCGTTTGCTTTGATAGGTCGAAAGTTTTCCGGACATGACTTCACCGGCCCGGCCCGATCTTCTTTCCCGAAGAACGGGATTTCATCTTCGCGAATTGATTCAGGAGCTTGCGGACCGTTTCCTGTTGTCCGAATTCATCGATCACGGGAACAGGGTCTGACGCAATCGCCTCAAGCACTTCCGGTGCGGCACCCGACCGTGCAGCGTCAATAATCGCTTCGCGCGTCTCACGTTCGGCAACGAGTTTCAGATAGAGGACGTGGATGATCGCATCCCGAATGTCGAGATCATCTTGCAGCCGGTCGGTTTTCTTCAGTGGCGCGCCCATGCGATAAAAAGACGCCAGAGGGCACGGAAGTTCCAATCAGGCCGCGAAGAATCTTGATTCAAGGCGGAGAGGATGCCGTTTCGCTCTGACTCTCCGACGCACCTGGGAAATCTTAGGGGCGACGGGGATCAGATGATGACCCTGTCCGTCTCGTCTCGCTCAGGAAGACTGCTCTGGCTTCCAGGCCGCGAGCACGCCAAACCCGCTGCAATCGAGGCGCGCAGCATGGCCTCTTTCAGCGAAAGGCCGCGATCAAGCGCCGAGGCAAGGACACCAACAAAACAATCGCCTGCCGCCGTCGTGTCTTTCACATCAATCGACATGGCCGCGACCCGCACCTTGTCGCCAAACGCGACGGCTTCGGCGCCGTCACCGCCAAGTGTACGCAGGACACCGGTACCAAGGCGCGCGGACAAGTCCTCTGCCGATACACCGCAGCCGAGCCAACCCGCCAAAGCCTCGGCTTCGTCTTCATTGACGACGATCAGATCGCACAAAGAGAGAACCTCTTCCGACAAGGGAAATGCCGGTGCGAGGTTGAGGATTGAGGTGGCACTGGAGGCATGCGTGCGGCGGATGAGCTTTTCCACTTCCGCCACATCGTTTTCCATTTGCATGAGCACGATATTCGCCCGCTGCAGCATGTCCTCCTCCACGCTATCGGAAGAAACCGCCAGGTTGGCACCAGCTGCGACCACAATCATATTCCGCCCCTTGGCGTCGATATGGATCGAGGCATTGCCAGTCGGTTCGCGAAGAGTGGCCACACGGCTGATATCCGTTGCCGTTTTGAGGTTCTGCAGGCCGATCTCTGCCAGACCATCCTGGCCGACAGCACCCACCATCACCACCTCCGCCCCGTCGCGGGCTGCAGCAAGTGCCTGATTGGCCCCTTTGCCACCGGCTTCCGTGCGGAAGCGTCTGGCAAGCAGCGTCTGGCCCGGCTGCGGCATGTCCTCGACCTCGTACACGAAGTCGACATTGATTGAGCCGAAGGTGATGATCATGGCATGGTTTCCTTACGCGATCTGAACGAAGTGGCCTTCGCCGGCTTCTTCGTAAGTCCGCTTCGGCGGCACATAATCGGCAGCGCGGAACGGGCTCTTGATCTCGTCATTAGAGATGCGGCGTGTCTGCCGACGCGATGGATCTGCAATCGGAACCGCGGCCATCAGACGTTTGGTATATTCGTGCTGCGGGTTTTCAAAAACGGCCTGACGCGGGCCGATCTCGACAATTTCGCCGAGATACATGACGGCGACACGGTGGCTGATGCGCTCGACAACCGCCATGTCATGGCTGATGAACAGATAGCCGAGACCGTATTTTTCCTGCAGGTCGAGCATCAGATTGATGACCTGAGCCTTGACCGACACGTCGAGCGCGGACACGGATTCGTCGGCAATCAGGAGCTTTGGTTCCAGCGCGAGGGCGCGGGCGATACACACGCGCTGACGCTGGCCACCGGAAAACTCGTGCGGGAAACGATCCGCCATCGACGCGGAGAGACCGACACGTTCGAGAAGTTCCCCAACACGCTGACGCGCTTGCGAGGCTGGCGCCAGACCATGGGTGATGATCGGTTCGGCAATCGCCTGACCGACACGAATGCGCGGATTGAGACTTTCGAACGGGTCCTGAAAGATCATCTGCGCTTCGCGACGGATATTGGCAAGATCGGTCTTTCCAGCTTTCAATACGTTCTTGCCGTCAATCTGGACTTCGCCTGAAACCGCATCGGTCAGACGGATGATCGATCGACCGGTCGTTGACTTCCCGCAACCGGATTCGCCGACCAGAGACAGAGTTTCTCCCTGACGCAGTTCCAGCGAAACGCCCTCGACCGCATGAATGCGACCGATGGTCTTGCGCAGGAACCCCTTCTTGATCGGAAAGCGCGTGACGAGATTATCGACCTTGAGGATCGGCGGCTGGTCGCGCTTGACCGTATCTTCAGTGGGCTTGACCGGCTGGATTTCGCCGGTTGCCATGTCGACCTGCGGGAACCGCAACGGACGGTCCTTCCCGGTCATTGAGCCGAGCTGCGGAACGGCCGACAAAAGGGCGCGGGTGTAGGGATGCTTGGCACCCGCGAAGAGATCGTGCGTCGTGCCGGTCTCGACCTGCTCGCCACGATACATCACCACCGTCCGGTCGGAGATTTCCGCAACAACACCCATGTCGTGAGTGATGAAGAGAACAGACATGCCCTCTTCTTCCTGCAACGTCTTGATCAGCTCGAGGATCTGCGCCTGGATGGTCACGTCGAGCGCGGTCGTCGGTTCATCGGCGATCAGCAACTTGGGATCGCAGGCAAGCGCAATGGCGATGACGACGCGTTGACGCATGCCGCCCGAAAAGTTCATCGGGTATTCGTTGAGACGCGACTTGGCCGAGGGAATGCGGACTTTTTCGAGAAGCCGCACGGCTTCCGCCTGTGCCTGCGCTTCCGACATGCCGCGATGCTGACGCAGCACCTCGGTGATCTGCTCACCGATCTTCAGCACCGGATTGAGCGACGTCATCGGCTCCTGGAAGATCATGCCGATGCGGTTGCCGCGGATTTTCTGCATGTCGCCGAGCGGGATCGACAGAAGATCCTTGCCCTCGAATTCGATCTTGCCGGTGACGCGCGAGTTGCCTGGCGACAGGAGCCGCATGATAGACATGGCAGTCACGCTCTTGCCGGAACCGGATTCGCCGACGACGGCAACGGTTTCCTTCGGCGCGATATCGAAGCTGACATCATGCACGACGTTGCGCCACTCACCACCAACACGGAATGCCGTATTGAGGTTGGAAATCGAAAGAATAGGTTTGGTCATGATCTTAGCCCTCACGACGCGGATTGAGGATGTCGCGCAGGGAATCGCCGATCAGGTTGATCGCGACGATGAGCAACAGAAGGGCGATGCCCGGGAAGAAGCTGATCCAGTAGTCGCCGGACAGCAGGTACTCGAAGCCATTCGAAATCAGCAGGCCAAGCGAGGGTTCGGTGACCGGCAAGCCGATGCCCAGGAACGAGAGCGTTGCCTCCAGCATGATGGCATAGGCGACGCGCATGGTGGCGACGACGATCAGCGGCGGCAGGCAGTTGGGCAGAATATGCCGGAAAAGGATGCTGCGGTCCGGCAACGCCATCGAACGGGCTGCATCGACGTAAGCCCGCTTGCGCTCAACCAGGGCGGAGCCGCGGATCGTACGGGCATAATAGGCCCACTGCGTGACCACCAGCGCCAGAATGATCTTGTCGACGCCCTGGCCGAGAATGGCGAGGAAGATGAGCGCAATCAGAATGGCCGGGAAGCTAAGCTGAATGTCGACGATACGCATCAGGATCGAGTCCAGCCGGCCGCCGACATAGGCGCTGGTCAGACCGATCGATGCACCGATGACAAGTGCGATCGCCGCACTGGAAAGACCCACGAGAATACTGGTTCGCAAGCCGTAGAGAATGGCACTGAACAGGTCACGGCCCTGCGTGTCGGTACCGATCAGGTAGGTCATACCCGCCATGCTTTCCGAACCGGGCGGCAGGCGACCATCGAGAATATCGAGCTGCGCCAGATCATAAGGGTTCTGCGGCGCAATCATCGGAGCAAAGATGGCGGCGAGAATGAACACCGTCACCAATACGAGACCAAGCAGCGCCAGCTTGTCACGCATCAGGGCAAAAAGAACTTCACGCGATGGCGAACGCGAGGCGGATTTTGCGCCGCTGTTTGCAGCGGCATGGACCGAAACGGTCGAGCTGTTGTTGTCGGTCATCACGAGTTCCCCTCAAGACGGACGCGGGGATCGACGATCGAATAGAGGATGTCGACCAGAAGATTGATGACGCTGAACATCACGACGGTGATCATCAGATAGGCGAGGATGACGGGACGATCGAGAACACCGATGGCGTCGATGATCAGCTTGCCCATGCCCGGCCATGCAAAGATGGTTTCGGTGACAACCGCGAAGGCGATCAGCGAGCCAAGCTCGAGGCCGATGACCGTGATCAGCGGGATCAGGGTGTTTTTAAGCACATGCACGGTAACGATGCGGCGTTCCGGCAGGCCCTTGGCGCGGGCAAAACGGACGAAATCGAGCTGCATCGTTTCCATCACGCCCGCGCGGGTCAGACGAATGACCAGCGAAATCTTGAAGAGCGCCAGATTGAACGCCGGCAGCAGAAGATGCGACAGGCCATCCCAGGTGAACATCGACAGCGGGACGCCAAGCACATTGACGGTGTCGCCGCGACCGGAGGACGGAAGCCAGCCATAATACACGCTGAACAGCATGATCATCACAAGACCAATCCAGAAGGTCGGCAAGCTGAAACCGAGGATCGAGAAGGTCATGATCGATTTCGAGATGAAGCCTTTCGGCTTCAGGCCGGCGTAAACACCCAGCGGAATACCGATCACCAGCGCCATGGCGAGCGCCACAAAAGCGAGCTCGAGTGTCGCAGGCATGCGGTTCATGATCAGTGTCAGCGCTGGCTGGTTGAACACGAAGGAGTTGCCGAGATCGCCCGAAAGGGCGTTGCTGAGGAAGATCCAGTATTGTTCCCAGACAGATTTATCGAGACCAAAGGACTGGATGACCTGCAGGCGCTCGGCCGGTGTCGCAGTCGGGCTCAACAGCAAGTCGACAGGGTTGCCGACGAGATAGAGGCCGGCAAAAACCAGGACCGACATGACAAACAGTGTGAGTATGGTCTGGAGCGACCGGCTTAAGAGATATCCGCTCATGCGTGTGAGCCTCCCAGGGTTCGTCTGTCGAGCGCGTCGTCGCCATGGCGGGCGATGCGCTCGATCAGCAATTCGATGAACCCAGCTTCGTCGACGTCGGTGACGACAGTGGC
This sequence comes from Agrobacterium tumefaciens, assembly GCA_025559845.1. Lineage (NCBI taxonomy): Bacteria > Pseudomonadati > Pseudomonadota > Alphaproteobacteria > Hyphomicrobiales > Rhizobiaceae > Agrobacterium > Agrobacterium tumefaciens. Next base: position 1,248,529 of record CP048470.1, on the reverse strand, counting down.
ATTGGCCGGCCGGTCCATCTTCTTGTAGAAATCGGCGTAGGTATAACCCATCGTCAGGCCCGTGACCTGAACGCCGACAAAAGCCTCGCGGCTGGTGAACAGTTCGGGCCGGATCAACCAGGCGATCGTCGTCGCATCATGGATCGGTCCGCCCGGACGACCAAAGCGTTTTTCATCGCTGCGATCGAAGGTGGAGAAGAGATTGTAAAGCGCAGCACCCGCTTCGCCACCCGCGCGAAAGCGCTGGAAATGGTCGGCGGTGAAAAGCGCCTGAAATGTCATGTCGAGCGGCATCAGCACGATGGGTACGCCGGACTGGAAGACGATTTCCGCCGCATGCGGGTCGGCGTAGATGTTGAATTCTGCCCAGGGCGTGCGGTGCCCGAGAGCCGTGAACGCACCACCCATTGAAACGATCTGGCGAATGCCACGGGCAACATCCGTATGCTGGATCAACGCCAGCGCCACATTGGTCATAGGTCCGATGGCACAGATGGTGATCTGTTCGCCTGCAGCTGCGGCAGCACGCGCCGATCGCACGATGAACTGAACAGCACCTTCTTGCGACGGCACGATATCGCCAGCCTTGACCAGCGTATCGTCAAAGGAGCCGATCCGGGCATATTTGCCGTAAACCTGCTCACGTACCAGAGGGCCGCTCGCACCGGCATGAACAGGTACGTCGCGGCGACCACTGAGGCCAACAAGCTTGCAGGCATTCGTGACGGTGTCGCCGAGCGGCACGTTGCCAGCCACGATCGACAGGCCGAGCACCTCGATTTCAGGCGAGGCAAGCGCCATCAGGATGGCGGCGGCATCGTCCACGCCCGGGTCCGCATCAATGATGACCTTGTGGATACTCATGCCATGGCCTTTTCGGCATAACGCGACAGGCGCTCAAGGAAGAAGGCAATCACGCCTTCCGCATCGACCTTCGTGACGATGTCGGCATTCGGTTCGAGGCCGCTCTTACCGTACCAGTCGGCAATCGTCTGACCCATGCAGAGTTCGCTTTCATATTCGACGAAAACACGGGCTTTCTCAGTTTCGAACAGATGTGGCGCAAGGATATAGGCCATGACCAGCGGATCATGCAGCGGACCGCCGCGCGAACCATAACGACGCACATCGTTGCGATCCCAAAATGCCATCAACTCGGCCAGTGTTTCGGAGATGCGACCACTGACACGCGAAAACTCTGCGACGTGCTCCGGCTTCAGCATGACCTGATGCGTGGCATCAAGCGACAAGGCAACCAGTGGAATGCCAGTCGAAAACACGACATGAGCGGCATGCGGATCGGCGAGAACGTTGAATTCCGAGGTCATTGTGCGGTTACCCGGCTCGCGATAGGCACCACCCATCATCACGATGCGTTCGATGCCTTCGGCGATCTGCGGTTTCATGCGCAGGGCGACCGCGACGTTGGTCAGCGGCCCCAGGCAGCAGAGCGTGATACGCTCGCCCTGCTCTGCGGCCTTGGACAGCGCATCAATCAGGAAATCGACGGCAGACGTTTCTTCGGCCTTTTTCACCGGTTCCGGCAACACGGTGTTGCCAAGTCCGGTCTTGCCATGAAACTGCCCATGGATCGGCTCACGCAGCATCGGCCGGAAGCAACCGGCATAAACCGGAATATCGATACGGTTGCCAAGTTCGCAAACCTGCAACGCATTGCGCACCGTGCGCTCGAGCGGCTGGTTGCCACAGACCGGTGTGATGCCCAGAATCTTGAGTTCCGGCGACACGAATGCGGTCAACAGGGCAATCGTGTCATCGATACCGGGATCACAATCGACGATGATCGAAATCGGCTTCATTCTCAATGCCTTCAATGTGTGGGATCAGAAAATTCAGAGCGCGCCAATATCGCGCAGCACGCTGGCGATTTCCGCTCGCGCGGCCTCACCGAGCGGCATTTGCGGATGCATTGGCGCACCGACGGCAAAACCCTGCAGATCGAGCGCCGTCTTGATGCAGGCGGCGATCGAATATTTCGCGAAAATCTCGTTGACCTTCCACATCGGCCGTTGAAGGTCCATCGCACGCGTCCAGTCGCCGGCCTTGGCCGCCTCGTAGAGTGCAATGCTCTGCTTGGGCACGATGCAGGCTGGACCGGCCATCCAGCCGACCCCGCCAATCATCATCACGCAGACCGGAATATGCGCGGAGGCTGCAAATACCTCCATGCGGCCACGGGTCCGCTCAATGATCGAAAGCAGCCGCCCCGTGTTGGTCGAGGCGTCCTTGATGTAGCTGATGTTATCGATCCTGCTCAGTCGTTCGATGACCGGCAAAGACAGATCGGACCGCTGGAACTGCGGATTGGTGTAGAGCACCACCGGACGACCCTTGGCCGCCTTGGCGATGGCGGTGAAATAGGCTTCGACGCCCTCGTCACTGACCGGGAAATACGCTTCGAGGATCGCCAGAATGCCATCTGCGCCGGCCTCTACCATGTATTCTGTCTGGGCAACGGCATCGGCAGTGGATGTCGACGCCACGCCGGCGACAACGGGAACCCGGCCCCGATTGGCCGAGATCACGGTGTCGACGACGCGGCGTCTTTGCTCTTGGGAGAGATAGGCAAATTCACCCGTGCTGCCGAGCGGGGCCAGACCATGGACGCCAGCGTCGATCAGATGATCCACCAGATCCGTCAGCACACCTTGCTTCACCTGACCGGCGCTATCAACCGGCGAGACGAGATAGGGAAATACACCGCTGAAAGACATGGTGGACCGCTCCTTGTTCTTCGATCAGTTCGGCTTCACGTAGTAGGGAAGCGTGTAACCGTCGGAGCGACCGGCGTAGTTGATGTCGCTCTTCACCGCCCAGGTGTTGGCGAGATAGAAAACCGGAATGACACCGAGATCCGTCATTGCGATTTCAGTGGCCTTCTTCAGAAGTTCCTCACGCTTTGCGTCGTCGAGCGTTGATCGGGCTTCGTTCAGAGCCTTGTCGAACTCCGGGTTGGAGTAACGACCGCGATTGCCCTGGCCAGCCTTTTCGCCGTAGGTTTCGAGGATCGGTCCGAGAACGCCGGAAGCCTCACCCGTTTCAACAGCAGCACCGCCCATGATGAACGAAAATTCGAGGTTCGAGGCGCGTGTGAAATAGACGCTGCCCGGCAGCGTCGCGACTTCCGTTTTCACGCCAACACGGCTGAAGAACTGGCCGATGGCCTGCGCAACCTTGCTGTCATTAGGATAACGGTCGTTCGATGCATGGAAGGTCAGCTGGAAACCGTCGGGGTAACCCGCTTTCGCCAGCAGTTCCTTGGCCTTGTTCGGGTCATAGGCATCGACCTTGATGGCCGGATCGTACCCGAAATACCCTTCCGGAACGACCTGACCGGCCGGCACGCCCTGGCCGTCCATGATACGGTCGACAAGCGCTTCACGGTTGATGGACAGCGACAGCGCGCGACGTACTTCCGGTTTCAGCAGCGGGTTCTTGCCATCAGCCCCCTTTGCGAAAGGCGATTCTTCACGACCCTGATCCATATGCAGGTACATGATGCGGTTGCCGGCAATGTTGACGACCTTCATCTTGTCCGAAGCTTCCAGACGGCGGGTATCGGCCGTCGGGATGTTTTCGATCATGTCGACATCGCCCGAAAGCATGGCGGCCACGCGGGCGCTCGGGTTCTTGAAGACGCGGAAGGTAACCTTGTCCCAGGCAGCCTTTTCACCCCAATAGGTATCGTTGCGCGCAACAACGACATTGTCGTCCGGCGACCAGGAAACGAACTTGAACGGGCCGGTGCCAACAACACCCTTGCCGGTGTTCATCTCGCCGGTCGTAACCTTTTCCATTTCGGCCGGAAGCATGGCGATACGGCTGAGGTTGTTGAGCAACAGCGGCGTCGGGCCTGATGTCTTGATGCGGACCGTCAGCGGATCGACAGCTTCGACCTCGGTAATGGCCTTCACATAAGCGGCAAACGAGCTTGGGCTGTTGGTCGAGGCAAGCGGAATGCGCTTGATGCTGGCGACCACGTCTTCAGCGGTAAAATCGCTTCCGTCGTGGAACTTCACGCCTTCTCGAAGCTTGAATTCCCAGGTCGTGTCATCAACGATTGTCCAGGAAACAGCCAGAGCCGGCTGGATCTGCTGCTTGTCGTCCTGGTTGACGAGACCATCGAAAATGTTGCGCGCCATCGCGCTGTTCGGGCCGACGACATAGAATTGCGGGTCCATGGACGTCGTAGAGGCGGACAGGCCAACGGTCAGATCCCGGGCCTCGCTCGCGAGCGGCATGGCAAAAACGGACGCTGCCATTGCGGCTGCGAAAACAGAAAATTTCATAACGGGGACTCCTCCGGGTTGTCCGACCCGCGCTCCCTGCGGGTAAAAGACGAATTAACGTTTTACCTGGCAAAAGAAAAATTGCATTTTGTACTTAAGCCATGCCGTAATGTTATGTGAGGGACTGCAAGTTGAGGCTGAAACCAAGACAGGTCGAAGCATTTCGCGCCGTAATGATGACCGGTGGCATCACCGCTGCCGCCGAGGCCATGAACGTCACGCAGCCTGCTGTCAGCCGCCTTATCCGCGATCTCGAAGATATCGTCCAAATGCGATTGTTTGAACGCGTGGGCGCGCGATTGGTGCCAACCGCCGAAGCGACACAGTTCTACCGGGAAGTCGAGCGACTTTACCTCGGCCTCGACCAGATCGCCCAGGCGGCAGGCGACATAAGGGCACACAAGAACACCGTCTTGCGGATTGGCAGTGTCACATCGCTGGTAAGGCCTTATCTTCACAAGGCAATTGTCGAGGTGATCGGTGACCGGCTGGATATTCCGCTGGTCATTGACGTCGAAAACAGCCGCTACATCTGGGATATGGTCGACCAGAACCGGTATGATCTCGGGCTGGTATTCGCCTCACCCAGAATGGCGGACAAGAACGCCACGCCTCTGCACAGTTCCTATGCGGTTGCGGCAATGACGGCGGATCACAGATTGGCTTCCCGTCAGGTCGTCACGCCTGGCGATCTGCTCGATGAACGTGTTCTTATCCCCGGCAGGAATTCACCTTTGCGACTGGCGCTCGACCGCGCCTTTTCGACGGAAGACCATCAGCCGATCAGCACGATGGAAACGTCGATGCTCAACTGTTGTTATTTCGCCGCCGCGGGCATGGGGGTCGGCATTGTCGACCACACCAGTCTCCGTTCCGCCGATGCGAAGGTGGTTGCAATACCGTTCGAGCCGAAGATCGAGGTTTCCTATTACGCCATACGCCCTGTCGGAGCGCAGAGAATAGCCGTTCTCGATCGGTTGATCGAACGGATGCGGCAGATGATGAGTGCAGCGGGCTCGCAGTAGCGATAAACAGCGAGCCCTAAATCTCACGCAACGGCCTGAGCACCCGTGATTTCGACCAGAGAACCGCACATGAAGGCCGCCTCCTCAGACGCCAGGAATGCCACCAGTGCTGCAACCTCTTCCGGTTTGCCAATGCGGCCGAAGGGTACGAGCTTGTCGAGGTCGGCAATGGTGCGTCCCGAACGCTTGACCCCCGCTTCCAGCATTGGCGTGTGAATTTCGCCGGGGCAGACCGCGTTGACGCGCACGTTGCTGGGCGCATAGTCACGGGCGAGGTTCTGAGTGAAGCTTGCAACCGCCGCCTTTGTGACGTTGTAGGCAATGTGGTTCGGTGCCGGGTAGAGCCCCCATTGCGACGCGGTGTTGACGATAGCGCCGCCACCGGCTTCGATCATATGCGGAAGCACTGCCTGGCAAAGATGGAACATCGCATCGATATTGACGGCAAAACTCAAACGCCAGTCCTCCGGCGTCAATGACAGCAGATTGCCACGCCTGTTGATACCGGCATTGTTGCAAAGGACGTCAATCCGGCCCTCGTGAGCAATCACATCGTCGATGATGGCGCGGCAGCCCTCGGCGTTCGAGATATCACTGGCCACGGCCCGGGCAGAGCCGCCCTCGCCCCTGATCTGGCTTGCCGTTGCCTCGGCTCCCTCGCCATTCATATCCGTGACGATGACGTGGGCACCCTCTGCCGCAAAACGGCTGCTGATGGCGCCGCCGATGCCACCTGCGGCACCGGTAACAATAACGACTTTGTTCTGGAAGCGTATGTCTGATTACCTCATATAGCTGCCACCATTCACGTCCAGCACAGCGCCGTTAAGGGAGGCCTGGGAAGGACGGAAGGCAAATGCGGTGATTTCGCCGATCTCTTGCGGGTCGGCCATTCTGGCGATGGGAATGCCGGCGAGCGCTGCCGCCTCACCATGTTCGGCAATATAGGCTTCGGCCATCTCTGTGCGCACCCACCCCGGCGCCAGCGCGACGGAGGTAATGCCCTCGTGCCCATGGCTTTGTGCAATGGACTTGGTGAGATTGATCAGTGCAGCCTTTGATGCGCCATAGGCCATGGCGCTCGATGTGTAGCCACGCTGCCCTGCGCGGCTCGCCATGTTGACGATGCGACCACCGCCGTTATGGCGGAAGTGCTGGATGGCGAGCTTCGACAGATCGACGGCAGACAGGAAATTGACCTGCATCTCACGCGCCCAGACCCGTTGCCATTCGTCCATCGGGGCGTCGATTGCCACCTCCGAGCGGATACCGGCATTGTTGACCAGCCCGGTAAGCTTGCCTGCCACAGCAATCGACTGATCCCACAAAAGCTGCGCACCCTCGGAACTGGAGAGGTCCGCAGTGACGGCCGAATGGCCTTCCCCCAGGGTTCTCACCAGCGTTTCGGCAACGTCGCGATTGCGGCCATAATGAACAACGACACGCGCGCCCTCGGTAGCAAGAGCCTGACATATGGCCTGCCCAATGGCGCCCGTCGCGCCGGTCACGAGGATGGATTGTCCGGAAAGTTTCATAGTTCCCCCACTTGCGGTCCCCAGGTATCCGACATGGCAAAACCATGGGCAAAGGGATCTTCTGGATCAAGCCGCAGTTGCTGCCGCCCGAAGACATAAGCCTGACCCGTGATACGCGGCAAAACGGCGGGACGACCGGCAATATCGGTCTCGCCGAGGATCTCGGCCGAGAAGGTTCCACCGATGATACTGCGTGAAACCCTTATGTCTCCGACCGCAGCCATATGCTTCGCATGAAGGATGGCAAGATTAGCCGACGAACCAGTTCCGCATGGAGAGCGATCAACGCGTCCCGGCTTCAGTGTTGTGCAGGTGATGACGGAGCCATCCGGTTGATAATCACGGAACATCACATAGGCGATCTCGTCCAGACTTGGAATTTCCGGATGGCTGACCTTGATCTGACTGGACAGAAGCGCCTTGATTTCGGTACCGGCTTCCGCCAGGGCACGCGCGGCTTCGGGCTCAATCCGCATCCCAATCTGCGCAACATCGATCTGCGCGTAGAAGACACCGCCAAAGGCAATGTCCGCCGTGATCAGCCCCCATTTGGGTGTGTCGATGGCCACGTCGAGTTGATGCACGAAAGCGGGCACATTATCGAGACTGACCCACAGGCAGCGGCCGCCTTCGCATCTGGCTCGAGCGGCAATCAACCCGGCTGCCGTATCCAGGCGAACGACCGTTTCCGGCTCGACCATCTGCAAACGACCGCTTTCGAGAAGCGCCGTCACGACGCAGATACAGTTGGAGCCGGACATCGGATGCGCCCGGTCAGGCTGCAACACGATAAATGCCGCGTCGGCGTCCGGTCGGGTCGGCGCCAGAAGCAGGTTGGTGGTGTGCACCACCTGGGCACGCGGCTCGCGCGTCAAGAACAGACGCAACCAGGGGTCCACGTCATTCAGATAGTTCATCTTCTCGAGAATGGTCTCACCGGGGATGTCCGGAGCACCCCCGACAAGGACATTGCCGCTTTCGCCCTGGCAGTGGACAAGCAGGATATCGAGCACCTTGTCGAAGGTCATTTCAGATACCATCCCCATGGCTCATCGCTGACCAGCCGGGTGATCTGCTTGGTCTCCAGATAATTGTCGAGCCCCCACCGGCCCAGTTCACGACCAATGCCTGACTGCTTGTAACCGCCCCAAGGCGCTTCGGTGAATGTCGGCTGCGAGCAATTTATCCATACAATGCCGGCCCGGAACGCTGCGGCAACCCGTTCGCAACGCGCATCGTCGGCGGACATCACAGCCGCTGCAAGCCCGAAGCGGGACCCATTGGCAAGGCTAATCGCCTCTTCCTCGGTTTCGAACGGACGTATGCAGACAACGGGGCCGAAAATCTCCTCGATCCAGACATCACTGTCGAGCGCCACATCCGTCAGGATTGTCGGCGAAACCCAGAACCCTTTTTCAAACCCGTCATACCGACCGCCACAGGCAAGGGTCGCGCCTTGCTCGACGGCCCGGTCGATATGGCGCAGCACATCATCGTACTGTCCTTCGTTGACGAGAGGCCCAAGCAGCGTTCCAGCGTCTAGCCCATTGCCGATCCTGATCTTGCCGGCTTCCTCAACGAGCCGGTCCAGCAGTCTCGGATAAAGACCAGCCTCGACCAGTACACGCGATGTCGCCGAGCAGACCTGCCCCTGGTTCCAGAAAATGCCGAACATGATCCATTCAACGGCCTTTTCGATGTCGGCGTCGGCGAAGACCACGAAGGGAGATTTGCCGCCAAGCTCGAGGCTGATGCGTTTGATGTCCTTCGCGCCGGCCGCCATGATACGCGAGCCGACCGGACCCGAACCGGTGAAGGCAACCTTGTCAACGTCGGGGTGATCGACCAGAGCTTGCCCGACCACCGACCCCTTTCCGGAGAGGATATTAAGGACGCCTTTCGGCAACCCTGCAGCTTCCGCAATAACACCAAGTTCGAGCGCCGTAAGCGATGTCGTCTCCGCTGGTTTGAGGATCATGGTGCAGCCGGCGGCAAGGGCCGGAGCAACCTTCCACGACGCCATCAGCAACGGGTAGTTCCACGGCACGATCGCGACGGCAACACCAAGCGGCTCACGCACAGCTTTCGAGATAAAGCGGGCATCGGCAAGCTTGATGTCCTCAACCTCGCCATCCAGCTCTTCGGCAAGATCGGCGTAAAAGTCGAAGCAGCCGGCAGCGTCGGCAAGATCCCATTCGGATTCCGGCAGGGGCTTGCCGTTGTCACGGGTCTCCATCTGCGCCAGATCGGGCAGACGGTCTCGAATACCCTGCGCAATGGCACGCAGATAGGAGGCGCGCTCCTTGCCAGACAGTCTTGGCCACGGCCCATGGTCAAACGCTTGACGCGCAGCTTTTACTGCAGCATCCGCCTCCGTCCGACCGGCAGCCGCAATGTGATGAAAGACCTCTTCCGTTGCCGGATCGATCACCGGAAGAATGGCACCGTCTGCAGGAGCGATCCATTGGCCGTCGATGAAAAGTCTGTTCTGCATGGTATCCTCACATGAATATGTCTGACCGAACGTCCATCAGAAACGGTCGATACGATAGGGGTGCATGTCGATAGGTGGTGGGGCGCCTGTGATGAGATCAGCCATCAGCCGCGCAGTCGTGGCGGCGTAAGTGACCCCGAGATGGCCGTGACCGGTGGCGTAGAAAATGCCTGACGTCTTTGCCGAGGCGGACAGAACCGGCACCGTGTCAGGAAGGGCGGGACGATGCCCCATCCACTCGGAAAAATTCTCGCATTTGAGGTTGGGCAGAGCGGTCTGCGCCCGTCGCACCGTCACTTTTGAGCGCCGATAATCGGGGGCCGCATCGAGACCCGCCATTTCGACCGTACCACCAACCCTGATGCCACCCGCCGTGGGCGTGACCATGAAGGCGCGGGCCGGCCAGATAATGGAATGACTCATGGAGATACCGGGCGTCATGATCTGGGTATGATATCCCCGCTCGGTCTCCAGCGGGATGGGCTCACCAAGAATTTTCGAGAGGCGGCCACTATGGGCACCACCGCAGATCACGACTTTGTCGGCGGAGATCGAGCCGCCATCTGCGAGGTTCACGGCCGTGATGCGATCGTTCCTATCGAACCCCACCACTTCGCCGCGTGCGACGGTACCAGCAAGAGCTGTGAACTTGTCCGCCAGACGGTTCACCAGGCGGAAAGGATCGCGCAGGCTGCGGTTTTGTGGGAACAGAACCGCCATGCCAATGTTTTTTGCCAGCGCCGGCTCCAGTTCACGCGCCTCGTCGCCACTCAGGCGCTGGTGTGGAAAATCAAACCGCTCGAGGAGCTCGATGTGTTCACGGTCGGCACGAAACTCCTTCTCATCGAGATAAAGCGACAGGCAACCTTCATCGGTCAGCTCGCCTTCCAATCCGGTTTCCCGAAGCAGAGGAAGGAGATCGTCAAAGACGCGTTTGCAAAGTGCCGCCCCCTGCGCTTCAAGCTGGCGCAATTTTCCCGGACGTGAGGCGGCGACAAAACGGGCGAACCAAGGGAGAAGCTTTGGCATATAACCGGGGCGAACGCGCACCGGCCCTTCAGGGTCGAGCATCCAGCCGGGAATCTGTTTCCAGATGGATGGACGCGAGGCGGGCATGAATTCAGTCACGGCGATGGATGCCATGTTGCCATACGACGCCCCGCGTCCGATCTCACCCTTGTCGACAAGAACCACCTGGTGCCCGCGCTTCTGCAGCTCGTAAGCGATGGCTGTACCGATGATCCCTGCGCCGACAATCACGGTTGTCATGCTCGCATTCTCCATTGATGTCATGGCGGTGGGCGCCAGAACGCCCGCCGATTTTTTTCACCAGTTCAGGATGGGCTGCATGGCGGCCTTGAATTCGGCCTTCTCTTCGGCGGTCAGTTCGCCGAGCGGTGCACGGCAATTGCCGACGGACAGCCCCTGCAACTCGCAACCATATTTGACCTTTTGAACGAACTTTCCGCTCTCGAGAATGTTCATGGCCTTGTAGAGCACGATCATCTTGTCGCGGGCCGCCTTGAGATCACCGGAGCGGAATGTCCGATCAAGGTCGACGCAGGCCTTGGCCATGCAGTTGGCAGGGCCGCAAATCCAGGAATCCGCCCCCCAGAACATGAAATCGAGAGCGATATCGTCAGAGCCCGAGACCAGTCCGATACGGCCGTCGTAACGGGAATGAATATCGACGGCGCGCTGAAGCGAGCCCGAGCTTTCCTTGATGCCGATGACGCGTGGGTCATCAGCCAGCGCATCGAGAATGTCGAAACCAATCTCGACACCGTCCTTGTAGGGATAGCTGTAGAGCACGAGGTTGATATCCGTTTCATCGAGCACCCTCTGGAAATGCGCCAGCAATTCGTCCTGCGTCGGGCGTGTGTAGAACGGGGTCGCAAGCAGAACCGTGTCGTAGCCGATCTCCTTGGCCTTCAACGTATTTTCGATGACCTCCCGGGTTGCCGGGGCGTTGGTACCGGCGATCAGGGCCTCGCCTTCAATGGCGAAATCCTTCACGAACTTCAAAACCTCCAGCCGTTCGTCATTCGACATGGCGGAATATTCTCCGGTCGAGCCCATCGGCACCCAACCCGTGACACCGGCGGCACGCAGTGCCGTCAGGTGCTTTTCATAGGCCTTGAAATCGACCTTTCCATTGGCATCGAACGGGGTGATGAGAGCGGGCATTACGCCAGACAATTTCATGGATGCATTCTCCTGTGGCAGATGCGCTAAAGGGCAAGTTTCTTGAGGATTCGCCCTTCAACAAGCGTGACGGCGCGGGTGATTGGAAAAGCGATGACGAAATAGATCAGCGCGACCACTGTCAGAACCTCGACGGGTCGCGCCGTGTTGTTGGAGATGTTCTGGCCGACAAACATCAGGTCAGCCATGCCGACGGCTGACACCAGCGCGCTCTCCTTGAACAGGCTGACGCAGTTGGAGAGGAGCGTCGGGATTGCCCGAAGAACCGCCTGCGGCAGCACGACACTTGTGACCTGGATACGTGGGGGAAGACCAAGCGCGACGCAGGCATCCCGCTGTTCCGGTCCGACAGACCTGAGGCTGGCGCGGAATGTCTCACTGGTGATCGCGCCCATATAGAGCGTCAGGGCAATGACACCGGACATGAAGTTCGACAGTTCGACGCCGAGGATCAGCGGCAGGCAGAAGAAGATCCAGAAAAGCTGGATCAGTACCGGCGTACCGCGAAAGAACTCCACGTAGAGCCCGGAAACAAAACGAAGGACGGTGCTTCGCGATGTTCTGGCAAGGCCGACGATAAAGCCCAGCGAGCATCCAAGCAAAATACAGACTACAGTCAGCTTCAGCGTGGTAAAAAGCCCAAGCAACAATGCGTTTTCGAAACGCGCCAGGACCGAGAAATCAAGTGACATCACATCCTCCTAGCTTGCCAGCAACTGGCGTCGACGCTCCAGAAACCCAACGATCTGGGTGACGGGAAACGAGACAGCGAAATAGATCAGGGCAACGACCGTGAAGGTTTCAATCGGGCGATAGGTTTCGGTCGCCAGCGACTTGCCCTCGTACATGAGGTCGGCAATCGCGACGATCGCGACCAGAGCGCTCTGTTGGAAGATGACGATGCCGTTTGTCAGCAGCACTGGCACGGAAGCGCGAAAGGCAGTCGGAAACACGATGTAGAGAATGCGCTGCCAGGGATTGAGGCCGAGCGCAATTCCCGCGTCGATCTGCTCCTTCGGCACCGCCTGGATCGAGGCGCGATAGGCCTCGGCATTGAACGCGGTCAGGTTCAGCCCCAGCGCCATGATGCCCATCGTGATCGGATCGAGAAACACGTCGAACAACATAGGCACGCAATAAAAGATCCAGACAATCTGGACGATTGCCGGTGTGCAGCGAAAGAATTCGACAAACAGCATGAACGGCATTCTGACCAACCGATAGGGGCTCAGCAGCAGCAACGCCAGACCGAAACCGGCGACGATACCCATGATGTTTGCGGCGACAGTCAGTTCAAGCGAAACCCATAGCCCTCGAAGGAGCGGTGCGAAGGAAACGGCATTGAAGTCGAACGTGTAGTTCACGGCCCCCTCCTATTGCTTGATATGGAAAACGCGGTCGATGAACTCCTTGGTGCGCTCTTCCTTCGGCGAACCGAGCACCTGTTCCGGCGGCCCGTCTTCCACCACCACGCCGCCCGCACAGAAGATCACCCGCGAGGCGATGTTCTTGGCAAACCACATGTCGTGCGTGACGATCATCATCGGCATGTTCTGCGCCGCCAGTTGCATGATCACCTGCTCCACCTCGCTGACAAGTTCCGGATCAAGCGCCGAGGTCACCTCATCGAAAAGCATCAGCTTCGGGTCCAGCATCAACGCACGGGCAATGGCAACACGCTGCTTCTGTCCACCTGACAGTTGCGCCGGATAGGCCTTTGCCTTGGCGCCAAGTCCGAACCGTTCTAGCAGGGCCTGGGCCCGGGCTTCCGCTTTCGCCCTTGCTTCACCGCGCACCTTGCAGGGTGCGAGTACGAGGTTCTGGATGACGTTGAGGTGCGGAAACAAAGTGTAGTGCTGAAACACCATGCCGATCGAACGGCGAACATCGGTGTCGATGACGGTTTTTTTGCCCGTCCCCTCAGAGGAAATATAGGGTTTTCCATCAAAACTGACGGCGCCGCTGTCGATCTGCTCCAGCCCCATCATGACGCGAAGCAGAGTGCTCTTGCCGCCGCCACTTGGTCCGATGACAACGACCCGGTCGCCAGGCTTCATTTCAATATCGATGCCCTTGAGCACCTGAACTGCGCCATTGCCATAGCTCTTGTGCAACGACTGCATTTTCACGAGGGGAAGACTGAATGACATGGTCATGGCCGATCTCGGTTTATCGTGGCGTCGATAGGAGGCAGCCGGCAGAGACCGCCGGCTGCCGGCGGAGTCAGTTCGAGCCCTTGAGAACCTGATCAATTGCCTTCTTGATCAGTTCGTCGACGTGACCGGTTGCAACCCGTTCTTCTAGGAAGATGTTCACGACCTCGACGTCAGAGGCCGTCATTCCATGCGGGAGGCCAAAGGACACACCCTGTTTTGCAAGCGCCGGCTTGGGATTGAGCGCTATTGCCCAATCGGGATTTTCCTGGGTCAGCAACAGATTGGTGTCCGAAGCATCGACGAGAATATCGGCGCGTTTGGAGGTCAAGGCCAGGCGCGTCTCGTCATTGCCGGGCAACCGCATGATGGTGGCGTTCTTCACGGCAGCGGAGATTGCCTTGTCCTGTGCGGTACCGGACATCACCGCGATGGTGACACCTGCCTTGTCGACTTCAGCAACGGACGAGGCGCCTTGAGGTATTTTCGGGTTGTTTTTGTTGTAGGCGAGAGAGATCTGATACTCCATCGCCGGAATGGAAAACTGGACCGCCATGGCACGAGCAGGCGTCCTGTTCAGCGCCAGCGACACGTCCCATTTTCCAGCCTGAAGGCCCGCCACGATGTTGTCCCAGGTGGTGTCGACAAACTCCGGCTTCACCTTCAGAACGTCAGCGAATTCACGGCACAGATCAGCATAGAAACCGGAGTAATCACCGGTGGCGGGATCGCGCATGATGTAGGGTGGTGCGACGGCGGCACCGCATTTCAGCACTCCCGCCTTTTGCACGCCCTGCCAGTAGCCTTCAGCGGTCTGGGCGTGGGCGGATGTGACGGCGAGACCTCCCAGAAGGGCGAGCGCAGGCAGCGCCCGCAGTGCGGACGTTATCATCTTCGAAAGCATCGGCATTCCTCTTTGCTGTGCGCGAAGCGCGTTTGTTCCACTCGTCGGCTAGAGCCGTTTCTATTGCTTATCTCTGTCGGCTTCGTGTCGACTGAGCATTATGAGTCAACATGGTGTCGACAAAGTCAAGCGGAAATTTTACATTGCTGTGACGGTGGATTTCTGGCCCAATGCGAGCTCTGAAAGTGAAAGGGACTTAAGTGTCTGAAGAAGTTGAAGTGAAGCGGGTGCGGGGAACAGGCTCGAGAAGTGTCTATGAAACGCTGCGCAACGAGATTCTGTCGCTGGCGTTGCCACCTGGACAGCTTCTTGATGAGACGACTTTGGCGGAGCGTTTCAACATGTCGCGCGCGCCGGTGCGCGAAGCGCTGATCCGGTTGGGATCCGACGAACTTGTCGTGACGCTTTCAAACCGCAGCACCATCGTTGCCCCGATCGAGGTCGCGACGTTCCCAAAATATGTCGAAGCGCTCGACATCGCCCAGCGCATGAACACCAGGCTTGCTGCCGCACTGCGCACGGAAGCCGACCTGAAGATCATCGCCAAGTGCGACAAGGCTTTCGCCGCAGCGGTAAAGACGGGCAATCACCTGGCGATGTCCGAGGCCAACAAGGAATTCCATATGGCGATTGCCCATGCCGGCAAGAACCAGTACCTGGCCTCCTTCTACGAGAAGCTGCTCTCGCAGGGGCAACGCATGCTCCATCTGCACTTCGAATACCTCGAACGCACGCATGAGGGCTATCTCCTGACCGACGAGCACAGCCTGATGCTCAATGCCATCCGCGACAAGAATGTCGACCTCGCCGACGAACTGGCACACGCCCACACCCGGCAGTTCCAGGACAACTTCATCAATTTCATGCGCGAAAACTATGCGACGGACGTTACATTGGGCCCGTTGCGCGCTGCGGAGTAAAAACCATGACCATTGAATCGATTGGCTTTGTCGGCACGGGTGCCATCACCGAGGCCATGGTCCGAGGACTGCTGGCGACGCCTGCCTATGCTGGCAAGGTGCACCTTTCTCCACGCAGCGCCGATATATCTTCACGCCTTGCTGCCGACTTCGAGACCGCATCGGTCGCCAGGGACAATCAGGCGGTCGTTGACCAGAGCGACGTCGTCGTTCTCGCCGTCCGCCCGCAGATCGCGAGAGAGGTTATTGAGCCACTTTCATTTCGGGACGGTCAGTCGGTAATCAGTGTCATCGCGGCAATCGAACGGCAGACCCTTTTGGAGTGGATCGGTGCTGACGTACATCTGGTTCAGGCTATCCCGCTGCCCTTCGTTGAAGACCGCATTGGTGTAACCGCAATTTTTCCGCCGGACGTTGAGACGGCGGCACTTTTCGATGCACTTGGCAGCGCCGTTCAGTGCGAAAGCAAAAAAGAATACGACCTGCTGGCTGCAGCCAGCGCACTGATGTCGACCTATTTCCACATTCTGGACGCGGCAACAGATTGGCTTGAAGACAATGGTCTCGACCGGTCGAAAGGACAGGCCTATTTGGCGCCGCTCTTTCATGGTCTCGCTGAAAGAGCCAAAAAGTCGCGTACCAGCTCCTTTGGCGAACTCAGCCGTGAATTTGCGACGAAGGGTGGCCTGAACGAACAGGTACAGGTGGATTTCGACAAAGACGGCGGCACAACAGCTCTGAAGCAGGCTCTGGATCGCGTTTTTGCGCGTATCACGGGGTGACAGCCAATTTTGTTGCGAGAAGTCCGCTTACTTCGGGAGTATCTGCAAACATGACACGTTACGTAATTATCGGCGCAGGTGCGATCGGGGCCAGCCTTGCCGCACAATTCGAACTGACGGGTATCAGCTATGCACTCGTCGGTCGCGGCGCTCAGATCAAGCATATCCAACAAAACGGATTGAGTTTCCAGCGCCCATCCGGAACACGACAGATCAACTTGAACGCTTTTGATCTCAGCAATCCTCCGGAACTCAACTCCGACGACATCCTGTTGCTGACAGTCAAATCGCAGGATGCAGCCACGGCATTATCCTTCTGGTCCTGGCGTCCGCTACAAGATCAAAACGACGGTGTGGCCGCCAGCCTGCCGATCGTCACGTTCCAGAATGGTCTCGCAACGGAGGCTGCGGCTCTCAGGACATTTTCCCATGTCTACGGCGCCAGCATTATGACGCCCGCCCGGTTTACGGAAACCGGCAAGGTAGCAGTGGGCGGTGACCCGCAACTTGGTATCGTTACAGTTGGGCGCTTTCCTTCACGGAATGATGCAACGAGCGAACTGATTGTCACCGACCTGATCCGGGCAGGCTATCTTGCCGAAACCAGCGCAGACATTCGCCGCTGGAAATCGGCGAAGCTGCTGCACAACGTCAGGAACGCGCTCGAACTCTTCGATGGCACGGATGACCAGGCCGGTTCAATCGGTGCAGCGCTCGGGCAGGAGGCTCGGGATGTTTTGCAGGCTGCGGGCTATTCGCCCGCATCACCGATTGAGAGGACCATTGATATATCAAACTGGAAAACAGCGGAAAACAGCGGCATCCAGTCCGGTCAGCAATCGACATGGCAAAGCTTCAAACGTGGAGCTTCGAGCGAGGTCGATTATCTCAACGGCGAGATCGTCCTCCTCGGCCGCCTACACGGTGTCCCGACACCCTATAATGCGGCGGTTCAGTTGCTAACGGGCAAGCTGGAGCAAAATGGCGGCTTTGACGGAACACTGTCCCTTGCAGCAATACAGGCGCTCGTCGACCGCTGATATGTTGTCGGTCGGGGTGTATCGTCCCGCCTTAAATCAGTTTGGTTTGCCGCACCAAATGTTACTAAACAGCAGACAGTTAAAAGCGGACAATCGGGAGAGCTACGCTTTGATACAGTTCCCGCAAATCTGAAAACATTCGGGATACGTCGGCTGCATAGCCTGATTTCGTCATGAACAACGACGAAGGAAACACCTATGCCCGTGATCAAGAATAATGTCGCCGAAAGACACGTCGAGGCTCGCCGCATCCTCGCAGCGCTTGCGGCAGCCATGCTCGTGTCAGCAGCCCACATCTCGAATGCAGCGGCCGCAGACCCCCAAGTGGCCACAGCCGACGAAAGCATCCGTCCATTCCAGGTCCATGTTCCTCAGTCCCAGCTTGATGACCTGCGCAGACGCATCGCCGACACCCGTTGGCCGGACAAGGAAACGGTTGGTGACATCTCGCAGGGCATTCAGCTTGCCAACGTGCAGGCCCTCGTTCGTTACTGGGGAACAGACTATGACTGGCGCAAGGCCGAGGCACAGCTCAATGCATTGCCTGAATTCATAACGAACATCGACGGCGTCGATATTCAGTTCATCCATGTCCGCTCTCGTCACCCGAATGCCCTGCCGGTCATCCTGACGCACGGCTGGCCCGGTTCCCCTTTTGAGTTCCTGAAGACAATCGGACCTCTGACCGATCCAACCGCCTATGGTGGCCGGGCGGAAGATGCCTTTGACGTGGTCATTCCATCGATCCCCGGTTATGGCTTCTCCGGCAAACCAACGGAGTTGGGCTGGGGTCCAGATCGGACGGCCCGTGCCTGGGATAGGTTGATGAAGCGGCTTGGATACAAGCACTATGTTTCTCAGGGCGGAGACCACGGCTCCGTTATATCGGATGCCTTGGCGCGGCAGGCTCCGGAGGGCCTTCTGGCTATCCACCTCAACATGCCGGCGACCGTGCCTGGAAACCTCATGAAGGCAATCAATAGCGGCGATCCCGCCCCTGCTGAATTGACGTCGCCGGAACGTGATGCGTTTCAATCGTTGAGTACATTTTTTGGCCGGAATGCAGCGTATGGTGCCATGATGGTCACGCGACCGCAGACAATCGGCTACTCGCTCTCGGACTCGCCTGCGGGGCTTGCTTCCTTCATGTACGAGAAATTCGCGCAGTGGAGCGACAGTGACGGCGTACCGGAAAAGGTCCTGTCGCGCGACGAGATGCTCAATGACATTACCTTGTATTGGCTGACCAACACCGGGGCTTCGTCATCGCGGTTTTACTGGGAAAATAACAACAACAATTTCAGTTCAGAGACGCAGAAAACGCGGGATATCAAGATCCCCGTTGGAATCACCGTATTCCCGAAGGAAATCTACCAGGCACCGGAAAGCTGGAGCCGACAGGCCTATCCAAATCTGACCTACTATAACCAGGTAGCCAAAGGCGGACATTTCGCTGCCTGGGAACAACCGCAGATCTTTGCGGAAGAACTCAGGGCAGCCTTTAAATCAGTCCGTTAACATCGCCGCCGCGCGGCTTGGAGAAAGAGCCGCGCGGCATTCCAAAAATGAATTGGTCTGGCCATTGTCGATGGCCTTTGGGACACCAGACTTTTCAGGAAACACCGATCTCGCCGTAAAAATAAAATCGCCCCGCTTTCTCAGAAGCGCGGGGCGAAATACTTTCAACCAATATCGTGGGGGGATATGGACGCCGGAATGCTTAGGGGGCGTAGCGCGTAAAGACGTAGTCATGATCCTTGACGTTGCCGACATGGCACGAAAGACAGGTCTCATGCTGCGCGATGTCTACCGGTTTGCCGTCAACAAACCGCCCAAAGCCCCATCCGTGGCTGTCGGGATATTTTTTCGAATCCTTGACCATCACCTGCACGGTTGTTGATGCACCAGGAACAGTCGCTGGCTGAAATTCGGTCGACTGCTGGCGCTTGTACGCCAGCTTGACCAGAACCGAGCCATCAGGGAACGGCAATGTCCCCTTTTTATAGGCATCGACGGCAATGTCATTTCCAAGAACCGCCCGCAACTCATCCAGTGGCGGCGCCTCCTGCGCTGGTGCAATGAACTTCCAGTCCCGATAACCGGCCGGAATGGTCACACCATAAATTGGCGAGGCGTTCTCCGATGGAACATCGGTCGCTCTGGAATAGGATGCCGCACCACCAAAAACTGCAACGGACACTGAACAGACACCCAGCACTGCGTATATCGGCTTCATCAATCTTCTCCTACACCTTTAGATATTGCGGCACAGGTTGAGGCAGCCATGTATCTCCCGGATTTCATTGGCACCCGGAAGTGTATCGTAATGTAGTCCGACGACACCTCGTCCTCGATCTTCAAGTGCGTCAAAAGTGAAGTTGGAGTATTGCTGAGATGTTGGAGCGCCTGTCTGTCGATCTTTGCATACAGAATTATGCAGATCGTAGGGCTAGCGACGTTCATCGGTTTATTCGAGCTAGAAGACTGCCATGCCAGGGACGGCGAAGGTCGCTTTTTCAGGCGCAGACCAGCGCAAAAAACCTATATTTCTAAATTAATCACCAACTGAGCCTGTGTTGTTCAAGTCCCCTTGCGGGTGCTTTGTGGATGCTGTGTTTGTGGTTATTCTGGGAGGGGATTTTTGGTGTTGGGAGATATTGGTTGCGGGGGCAGGATTTGAACCTGCGGCCTTCAGGTTATGAGCCTGACGAGCTACCGGGCTGCTCCACCCCGCGGCACCATGACTTTGCCTTTGGCGAAGTCTCATTCAGCAGTGGTGACTGCTGAGGAGTTGATATTATAACAAAAAAGGCCGCGATGTGCGGCCTCTGTTATGGGCTTGAGGCCCTTATGTGATGAGAAGATTTTGTTGTTGCGTTTTGCAGACCTGGCAGCGACCTACTCTCCCGCGTCTTAAGACGAAGTACCATTGGCGCTGGGGCGTTTCACGGCCGTGTTCGGAAAGGGAACGGGTGCAGCCGCCCCGCGATAACCACCAGGTCGGCAAAACGCAACAAGCGTTGTTTTTCGAGAAGCTGGGAAGCGATTGCTTCGTTTGATTTGAACACGTCAATTCATCGTTGATGAACATGAACAATGAGAACGATCAAGCCGATCGAGCTATTAGTAACGGTAAGCTTCATGCATTGCTGCACTTCCACACCCGTCCTATCAACGTGGTCGTCTTCCACGGCTCTGATAGGGAACACTCGTTTTCAGGTTGGTTTCCCGCTTAGATGCCTTCAGCGGTTATCCATTCCGTATATAGCTACTCTGCTATGCCCTTGGCAGGACAACAGATCCACCAGAGATACGTCCATCCCGGTCCTCTCGTACTAGGGACAGATCCTGTCAATATTCCTACACCCACGGCAGATAGGGACCGAACTGTCTCACGACGTTCTGAACCCAACTCACGTACCGCTTTAAATGGCGAACAGCCATACCCTTGGGACCTGCTCCAGCCCCAGGATGCGATGAGTCGACATCGAGGTGCCAAACAACCCCGTCGATATGGACTCTTGGGGGTCATCAGCCTGTTATCCCCGGCGTACCTTTTATCCGTTGAGCGATGGCCCTTCCACACGGGACCACCGGATCACTATGACCGACTTTCGTCTCTGCTCGACTTGTCAGTCTCGCAGTCAGGCTAGCTTATGCCATTGCACTCGACGACCGATTTCCGACCGGTCTGAGCTAACCATCGCGCGCCTCCGTTACTCTTTCGGAGGCGACCGCCCCAGTCAAACTACCCACCATACACTGTCCCGGATCCGGATAACGGACCGCGGTTAGACATCCACGAAGATAAGGGTGGTATTTCAAGGATGGCTCCACAAGAACTGGCGTCCCTGCTTCAAAGCCTACCACCTATCCTACACATGCCTTGGCGAATGCCAGTGTAAAGCTATAGTAAAGGTGCACGGGGTCTTTCCGTCTGACCGCAGGAACCCCGCATCTTCACGGGGAATTCAATTTCACTGAGTCTATGTTGGAGACAGCGGGGAAGTCGTTACGCCATTCGTGCAGGTCGGAACTTACCCGACAAGGAATTTCGCTACCTTAGGACCGTTATAGTTACGGCCGCCGTTTACTGGGGCTTCAGTTCAGAGCTTGCACCCCTCCCTTTAACCTTCCAGCACCGGGCAGGCGTCAGACCCTATACGTCGTATTGCTACTTCGCAGAGCCCTGTGTTTTTGATAAACAGTCGCTACCCCCTGGTCTGTGCCACCCCATCATACTTGCGTAAAATGGGGTCACGCTTCTTCCGAAGTTACGCGTGCAATTTGCCGAGTTCCTTCAACATAGTTCTCTCAAGCGCCTTGGTATACTCTACCTGACCACCTGTGTCGGTTTCGGGTACGGTCTATACGGTGGAGCTATTTCCTGGAACCTCTTCGCCGCCCAACCAATCCAATAAGGTTGAACAACACACGAGATCCGTCACTACCACCAGGCCCACGAATATTAACGTGGTTCCCATCGACTACGCGTGTCCGCCTCGTCTTAGGGGCCGGCTAACCCTGCTCAGATTAACTTTAAGCAGGAACCCTTGGTCTTTCGGCGAGAGGGTCTCTCACCCTCTTTATCGTTACTCATGTCAACATTCGCACTTCCGATATCTCCAGCAGCCCTCACGGGTCCGCCTTCACAGACTTACGGAACGCTCCGCTACCACTTGCATTGCTGCAAATCCTCAGCTTCGGTGCATGGCTTTAGCCCCGTTACATTTTCGGCGCAAAGACCCTTATTTAGACCAGTGAGCTGTTACGCTTTCTTTAAATGATGGCTGCTTCTAAGCCAACATCCTGGTTGTTTTGGGATCCTCACATCCTTTCCCACTTAGCCATGACTTGGGGACCTTAGCTGGAGGTCAGGGTTGTTGCCCTTTTCACGACGGACGTTAGCACCCGCCGTGTGTCTGCCGACTAGTACTCCTCGGTATTCGGAGTTTGGTTAGGATCAGTAAGACGGTGAGTCCCCATAGCCCATCCAGTGCTCTACCCCCGAGGGTATTCGGTCGACGCTCTACCTAAATAGATTTCGCGGAGAACCAGCTATTTCCGAGTTTGATTGGCCTTTCACCCCTAGCCACAAGTCATCCCGAACTATTGCAACAGTTATGGGTTCGGCCCTCCAGTTGGTGTTACCCAACCTTCAGCCTGCTCATGGCTAGATCACTCGGTTTCGGGTCTAATGCAACTAACTAAATCGCCCTATTCAGACTCGCTTTCGCTGCGCCTACACCTACCGGCTTAAGCTTGCTAGTTACACTAAGTCGTTGACCCATTATACAAAAGGTACGCCGTCAGGCTTGCGCCCTCCGACTGTTTGTAGGCATCCGGTTTCAGGTTCTATTTCACTCCCCTCGTCGGGGTGCTTTTCACCTTTCCCTCACGGTACTTGTTCGCTATCGGTCATGCACGAGTACTTAGGCTTGGAGAGTGGTCTCCCCATGTTCAGACAGGATTTCACGTGTCCCGCCCTACTCAAGGACAATGCCTGTTCTACGTGTAAGGGGCTATCACCCTCTATGGCCGGACTTTCCATTCCGTTCCACTTTATTCAGCATTGCCACTGGCCTGGTCCGCGTTCGCTCGCCACTACTTGCGGAGTCTCGGTTGATGTCCTTTCCTGCAGGTACTTAGATGTTTCAGTTCCCTGCGTTCGCTTCTTACACCCTATGTATTCAGGTGCAGATACCTTATCACAATGCTTGGAAACCCAGGCCGTTCATAAAACAGACTGGATTTTCCAAGCATTTAAGGTGGGTTGCCCCATTCGGAGATCTATGGATCAAAGCTTATTCGCAGCTCCCCACAGCTTATCGCAGCGTATCACGTCCTTCTTCGCCTGTGCATGCCAAGGCATCCACCAAATGCCCTTAGAACACTTGTTCGTTCTCATTGTCTATGCTCACCACATAGTCGCCCATAAGCGACAGACCCGGTTACCTTTTACAACCAGGTCATTCTTTGATGACATCGACGTGTTCGGTACGGTCTTCATTGAGGGCACGCCGGTGCACCTCGAAGCCATACCATTAAGACCAGCTTCTCGAGATATCATCCGGTGATGCGCGGTCAGGCAACATCAATCCAGCATCTTCATCAGAGGAACATCAGTTCCAACAACAAAAATGCCTAGGACAAGCTTTCCT